>CBDCAQ010000007.1:0-277243 GCA_965214005.1 Bryobacteraceae bacterium | reverse complement strand
TCAGAAGGGGTTACTACCGGATTGGTGTGCCCGCGTTCGGCTCGCACAACAATTGGAACGACGATCGTGCGGCGACTCGAGCCTCTGCAATTCACTTGCGCGGCCGGTTACGACAACCCGGCTAGCACGGGATGCGCGCCCTCGGTATTCTTCAACTGGAATACAACGGGCTTTGGCCCAACGTTAGGTACAAACGAATACCGGGTGTATGTTGTGCTGAATCCCGACCAGCCAGCAGGCGGTGAGAAATACGCGATCGAGCCTAATCCGATCCACGTGACCAACGTCTCCAACACAACGCCCATCGTCGTGACAGCACCGGGCAATTGTCTCACGACGGGCGACCGTGTCACTGTCGGTGGCGTGCGAGGTCTCAACAGCGCCAATGGCACCTTTCAAATAACGAGAGTCTCTGATGACCAGTTCTCACTGAATGAAACCGCAAACTCACGCGGAGACTATTCCGGTGGTGGCACAGTTGCTTTGCTCGACCCCGGGCAGAACAACGAAGGGTACGGAGTGATCGGTGTCAGTCGCGTGAAGGACATTTCCGGCGCGCGAACGGAGGATCGCATTCCGCACGACTACTTGGATGGGGATGCCCTCGAAGGCCTCAGGGAAGAGGGGACGCCAAAACTGCTTAGCTCCGGATTGACCGCAATCCAGAATGTACCTCTCGAACTGCGCTTTACCGCTCACAGTTCCATGATTCACACCGAAGCCGCTCACATGCTGCTCTACGATGGAGACCCCGCAAGTGGAGCCCCGGCGATAGCTGACCAGATCATCCATCCTGGCGCCCATGGACGGGAGGGCACCAGCATCTGGTTCGACTGGACTCCCACGACCACCGGCAATCATCAGCTCTATGCCCGTTCTGCTGCAGGGATCTCGAAAACAACAAGCTATGGCCGAACTCAACGTGACGGTTGTGGCAAAGCCCTCAAGCTCAATCGCAACGAAATGAGAAGTGCATGGAGGCAAATTCTGAATGCCGCTGCTGTGAAGTACCACGTTTTGCGGCGGCATTAGCATCACAGTCGAAGCCTTCGCGTCGGCTACCGAGTCAAAGCCCGGTTCGCAGCTACAACCTACACAGCCAATAACTCCTGTCACGCTGTACGCAAATGGGTCTTTCTCAATCTGTGGGCAAATTGACAATAGAAGCGTGAGAGCGAATCTTCCGTTGGCTTCGATGCCTGAAATCCAGGTCTTAGAGATCAGCGAATTAGCTCGATTACTCGGCCATGCGACGGGCGGACGTCCAGCGGAGAAACTGCTGCATAGTCTCGGCATCCGCAGAGCGACGATACTGTCCTTCGAATAGTAAAGCGCGCTATGACCAGGCAGAGACCACCCGTGGTCCGAGTAGCGGGTATTGATGATTGGAGTTGGCAGCAAGGACGGAGTTACGGAACCATCGTTGTTGATTTGGAGCAGCGAAAAGTCGTGGATGTATTACCGGAACGCTCGGCCGAGTCGACCGCACAATGGTTGCAGCAGCATCCGGAGATCGAAATCGTCAGCCGGGACCGGTGCGGACTCTATGCACAAGGCGCGCGCCGCGGTGCGCCGCAAGCTCGGCAGGTGGCGGATCGCTTTCATCTGTTGCAGAACTTGCGAGAGACTATAGAGCGGCAACTCAGCCGAAGTTACCGGGAAGCCAGCGTAGCGCCGCCGGTTGAGAGTCCCTCAATCGACAGCGAGGCCACCGCCAGCTTCAACAGCCATGGTCGACAACCTGAACTGCTCCAGCATCGACTGCTTGCTCGGCGGGGACGCCGGAGGGTGTGGCTGGAGCACTTTGACCGTTTCAAGACGTTGCAAGGGGAGGACAAAAGCCTCAGCGCTATCGCTAAAGAGATCGGCCTCAACTGGCGTACTGTCGCCAAGTGGGCACTGTTGACGGAACTACCGG
Organism: Bryobacteraceae bacterium; assembly: GCA_965214005.1. Classification (GTDB taxonomy): domain Bacteria; phylum Acidobacteriota; class Terriglobia; order Bryobacterales; family Bryobacteraceae; genus Bog-105. The sequence continues at coordinate 275,325 of CBDCAQ010000007.1, read as the reverse complement.
AACGCCGTAGCATGTGTCCCAAGTCGACCACACCAAGGAAATACGAAAGCTATTTGGCCGAGCGATGGGCAGAGGGTTTTCGCACCGCGCGTCACCTGCTGCCAGAAATCCAGAAGCTCGGCTACACAGGCAGCTTGACACATCTGGAGCGTCTTCTGAGTCAATGGCGCCGAACTGCTCCCAGACCTAACTTACAGGAGCTTAGTACCGAGGCAGATGACCAGGTTCCCCGGCCGGTCGTCCCGCCGATAGCCGCTTCGTTTCTGTGTATGAAGCCGCGGGGCTTATTGAGTGAGCAAGAAGCGAAGAAAGTACTGCAGCTGAAGCTTAGCGATCCTACCTTCGCCACCATGCGACAGTTCGCAACACAGTTCCGTGGCATCCTGCAAGGGCGAGACCCGGCCAAACTCGATTCTTGGCTGGACAATGCGCACCGATCGGGCCTGTACGGCTTACGTCGATTCGCCTATACGATTCGCAATGATCTGGTTGCTGTCAGAAATGCCATTTGTGAGCGTTGGAGCAATGGGCAAACAGAGGGTCATATCAATCGCCTCAAAACTCTCAAACGGCAAATGTACGGCCGTGCCGGAACGGACTTACTTCGTGCTCGACTCCTTCCTCTTTTCTGTAACGAGCTGCCCATAGATTGAGGAAGACCCGATCTAGGGAAAGTGACAGTTGCGTCGGATCTCAGATCGACCCAACCAGCGTTAAGGCGCTCCCATTGTTGACGAAAATTACCGCACCGGCACTCGGCCTGCTGTTCACCGCCGCAAAAGGAATGACCGTCAGATTCGAACCAGTCAGGACGCTGACGCCGTTAGCCAAGTTGTTTTGCATATTCAGCATCGTCACGCCTGGCGCTCCTGAAAACGCAGGCGTGTTGAACATCGCCAACACCGCCGCGGCATCCAGGTCCAGCCCCGCTTTCGAGTCACCGGAAACCCCATGCACCCGATTACCCGTTGCCAGAATCGTTCCGCCGAACGCAACCAAATGTGCGCCCGAAACAATCGTTAGTCCAGTTGTCAGGTTATCTCTCACCGTCAATTAGTCACGGAGTCGGAGATGAAGCTACTCGCGCTCCTCCCTATCTGAATCGCAAGTATGTTCTTAGCTACTGCCTCGTCAGCTGCAATGAAATCAAGCTAGAACTTTCGTTGATGTTGATGCCCAACAGTCCCCATACTGCTAAGATTCTCAGGAAAATGATAGTATCCTGATTCAACGTCGCTAACGAACTTACTCGTATGCACATTCCTTCCTCGCTCACACGACGATCGTTCCTGGTAGGCACGGCGACAGCGGCATCCATTGCGATGTCTGACCATCTGTTCGCCCGGGAGACCACGAGTTCGGGAAAGCCGAATCCAGACTTAGAGCAGTTAGCCACCGCCGCTTTGTCCGAAGCCAAGAAGCAGGGCGCTACCTATGCTGACGTTCGCATCGGCCGTTTCCGGATCCAGTTCTGCGGATACCGCCTTTCGCCCCAGCGTGGCAGCAACACAACCGACGAAGTCCCTTTTATAACCGATCAGAATACCTTCGGCTTCGGCGTACGCGTCATTGCTAACGGTCAGTGGGGATTTGCCGCCTCGCCCATTGTCACTAAGGAGGAGCTTGTCAGAATTACGCGTGAGTCGATTGCGGTGGCTAAGGCCAACTCGGCTTTGCAGAAGAAGCCAGTACAGTTGGCCCCGGTCAAGGCGTATGTCGACCGTTGGCAGTCAAAATACGACAAAGATCCGTTCGCAGTGTCTATGGAAGAAAAACTCGAGTTAGTTCATAACTCTGCCAGTCTGTTGAAGAAGGATCCCAAGGTATTCTCAGCTTTCGGGGCACTTGGCTTTCAATCGGAAGATAAGTACTTCGCCTCATCCGAAGGTTCTTCCATTCAACAATATGTGGTTCGAACCTACCCCTTCCTGAGTGCCACCGCCGTCGATTTCAAGAATGGTCTTTCCCGAACGCGTAACTATAAAGTCGAGCCCCAAACCGCCGGTTACGAAGCCGTCATCAATGCCAACCTGAGTGAAAATGCACCCAGAATCCGGTCCGAAGTACTCGAACACTTAGCCGCGCCCCCCGTCAAAGCCGGCCGGAAAGACTTGGTTCTCATGCCGAGCCACTTATGGCTTACAATCCATGAGTCCATCGGCCACTCAACTGAGCTTGACCGCGCCCTCGGCTTTGAAGCAAATTTTGCCGGAACTAGCTTTCTTACACCTGAAAAGCTCGGCACGTTCTCTTTTGGAAGCGAACTGGTAAATGTGTTCGGCGACCGGATAATCGATCGCGGCTTAGCGACACTGAAGTATGACGATGATGGCGCGTTAACCACTAAGTTTCCGATCATCGAGAAAGGGCGTTTCACCCACTACCAAACCATTCGCGACCAGGCTCACTTAGTCGGTGAAACAGAGTCACGCGGCTGTTGTTATGCCGATTCTTGGTCCAGCGTTCCCTTTCAACGAATGCCTAACGTTTGGCTTGCGCCCGGTCCCTCCGGTGTAACTCCAGACGACTTGATCGCCGGTGTGGATGACGGCATCCTGATCGAAGGCGATGGTAGCTTCTCTATTGACCAGCAACGTTATAACTTTCAATTCGGTGGCGATGCCTTCTGGGAAATTAAAGGCGGTAAGAAGCGTGGTATGGTCTCACGTGTCGCCTACCAGGCCAAAACGACCGATTTCTGGCACTCCTGCAACGCGATCGCCGGCTCCAGCTTCTGGCAGCAATTCGGCTCCCCCTCGGACGGCAAAGGTGAACCAGAGCAAATCAATGCCGTGAGCCACGGATGTTCGCCCAGCCGCTTTCAGCAGGCCAACGTGATTCTCACTGACTAGAAAGGATAGCCACACATGTTCAGCCAGCAGGACATCAAGAACATCATCGACAAAGTGATTGGCTATTCGAAGTTGCCCGGATGCGAAGTCCGCGTTGACTGGGTCGAAACGAACTTCATCCGCTTTGCCAACAACGAAATCACCACCTCCGGATACACCGTTGTTCCTCGTGTATCGGTGAGCAGCACCACTGCTGATAAACGGACCGGGAATGCCATCGTTAGTGAGGTCACCGATGCCGCCTTGTCAGCAGGAACCAAACAGGCCGAGACGCTCGCCGCCATCGCTCATCCCGATCCCGAAGACATGCCCGCGCTGCCACCGCAAAAGTACCCCGCGCTGAGTAACTTCGATCCATATACTGCAGCTGCCAGGGGCGATGTCATGATTCCTCACGTGAAGGCGGTCATTGAGCAAGCGCAGAAGGCCGGCTTAATAACGGCGGGTTTCATACAGCGGTCTGCCAACGCTGCCGGCGTCGGTAATAAGGCGGGCCTCTTTGGCTACCATACATTCACTGATTCCAGCCTGACCAACACAATGCGTAACAGTGCCGGGTCCAGCTCCGGCTGGGCATCCCAGAGCTCGGTTTCGCTGAAGGACATCAACGGGGACACTGCAGCGCGTATCTCAGCAGAGAAATGCGTCCGAGGTGTGAATAAGAAAAAGTTGGATCCAGGAAAATACACCGTCATCTTCGAACCCGCCGCCACCGGAGACCTTATAGGCTGGCTCGGATTCGCCTTCGACGCCCGCGATGCCGAACAAGGCCAATCCTTTTTAAGCAAGAAAGGCGGCGGCACCAGGCTCGGAGAAAAGATGTTTCCCGAGTACATCAATCTCTACAGCAACCCCTTCCACCCGAAGCTTGCGTCAACGCCCTGGAACCAGTCCTTGTTACCGAACGAACGCATTTCCTGGTTCGATAAAGGTGTTGTCCGGAATCTGGCGTATGACCGCTTTTGGGCCAGCAAGGCAGGCACAAAACCTACTCCCTCTGCGACCAATCTTGTACTGGATGGTCAGGAAAACTCACTCGACGATCTCATCAAATCAGTCGATCGTGGTCTGCTCGTCACTCGCCTTTGGTACATCCGGGTTGTGCAACCTCAAACCTGGCAGCTTACTGGCTTGTCTCGGGACGGCGTCTTTCTCGTCGAGCACGGGAAGGTAACCGATCCAGTAACAAACTTTCGATGGAACGAAAGCCCTGCTGAAGTTCTGCAGCGTACCACTAAGCTCGGCCGCCCCGAGCGCGTCTCCGAAATCGAAACCGGCTCACAAATGGCCCCACCGCTCGTGACCACAGATTTCAACTTCGCCAGTGTCTCCGACGCGGTTTGATCAATTAGCAGCAGCCTAAACCAGAGGTTAAAACCGTTGTCACTTTCCCTAATTCAGGTTCTTCCTCAAGTTTGGTGCATGATCTTCGATGAAGCTAACTCGGCGGGAGAAAGCAAGCGAGCGCGAAGCAATTCAAATCCTGCTCTTCCATACATTTGACGTTTCAATGTCTTTAGCCGGTTGATATGACCTTCGACAGGTCCATTGCTGAAGGGCTCTGTCAAAGCATTATGGACGGCGGGCAGGTCGCGTCGCAGAGTCTTTGCGAACCGCTGAAAGGAGTAGATACCAGAATCTTTTGCCTTTCGTATCCAGGCGTCGAGTGTGTCCGGCTTGCCGCATCGCAAGATGCCACGGAACTCCGCAACCAGGCCCCGCATGAGAGTGAAGCCTGGGCACGCGCTTTTCAAGCAATCGACCTTATGTCGCTGCTCTGCAGTGAGAAGGAGGCGCGGTTTGACCAAAAGGGCTGCGGCGACTAGAGGAGAGATGTGGCGGCCTGTGAGGTCCTTAGGAACTTTGTCATCGAGAGCGGCGAACTTGTTAACCGGTGATTGCTTCTCGCGCCATCGAGATAGAAATCGGGCGAGCCCTGAGAAACAGCCTGTATAGCCTAGATGGCGAAGCTCCGCTAACAAGGTCCTTACGTGTTGAATGCCATTGCTCCAACGTTTTGCTAAGTAGTCGCCAAAGAACGCTGGCGAATCGGGCTTAGGCGCCATTTTGTTCCGCGCTGGAAGTTCAGCGAAGCGCAGCCACTTGTCCACCCGTTTGCGACTGATCCCGATCTGTCTCACAATTTCGCTGACATTGTTGCCCAACCGGCGCAGTCGATGAACCGCCGTGAAAAGTGCATGATCGAGGAGCGAGCGCTGCGCCACAATCACCCCCTGATGTGCCGCTCTTTCCGGGTTCGAGACAGATCGCGAAGCCGAAGAAGACGGACGGTCAGGAACTGCGGTGACCGACTCTGGCGAACTCACAATTGGTGGCGTGATGACCAGGTAAGAGCGCTGTCGACCCAGCTCGTATTCCACGGCTTCTCTCAAATTGAGCAGCAGGTGAAAGCGATCGGCCACCTGCCGCGCCTGCGGCGCTCCTCGCTGAGCAGCTTGAGCATACAGTCCAAAGCGATCACGACTTACTACCTCAACTGTGGCGTGCTGTTTTAGCCACTGCGCAACCTGTTCAGCGGATCGCTTCGGCAGTAGGTCTGCTACTCGTCGTCGCTCCAAATCCACCAGAACGGTGCCGTAGTTTTGCCCCTTTCGCCAGGCCCAATCATCAATCCCTATCACGCGCAATTGCTTAGAAGAAGGCTTCCCAATTGCAGCTCTACTCTTGAGTTGCCGCAGGATCGTATCATCGCTGACGGGCGATTCCATTGCGAAGTTTAAGAGAGAGGCTTTTGGTAGGGTAGAAGGCCGTGCCGATTACCGAAGCCAATCCGTTCAAGGGTAGACAATATCCAGGCCAGGTGATCGTGACCGCCGTGCGTTGGTATTTACGCTACCCGCTGGCATACGAGCATGTGTCCGAATTGCTGACGGAGCGAGGACTCCCAGTGGATGCCAGCTGCATCTGGCGGTGGGTACAAGCTTTCGCACCGGAGTTGAGCAAGCGTTGTCGGCCATATTTAAAACGAGTCAACAAGAGCTACCGGGTTGACGAGACGTATATCAGGGTTAAAGGGCAAGAAAAGTACCTCTATAGAGCCGTGGATTCTGCCGGCCAAACCATTGATTTTCTGCTCACGGCGAAACGCGATGCGAGTGCCGCGAAGCGCTTCTTTCAGAAGGTCTTCAGCCTTGCTGCCAATCCCGTACCGCGTGTCATCAATGTGGACAAGAACCCTGCCTATCCAGCGGCTATTCGATCTCTTAAGCAGGAAGGGACGCTGCCGCAGCGGGTTCGCCTGCGGCAATGTAAGTACCTCAATAATGTAATTGAGCAAGATCACCGAGTTGTGAAAAAGCGCACTTGGCTGGCCAAGGGCTATAACACGTTTCAGAGTGCGTGGCGAACACTCGAAGGCATTGAAACAGTCAACATGATTCGCAAGGGACGGGCTCGATGGATAGCGAAACAAGATGTGTTGGCCGAAGCAAGATTCATTGCCAAACTCTTTGGTCTCGCCGCCTGATTCCAATTCAGTTCATCGCCTCAACTTGTCCCATTTCTTTTACCTTCGAAACTTCGCAATGAAACCCGAAAGCCTTCATACCCGCCGCGCCTACCGGGATGACGTCATGGCCTTCGTCCGCTTCCTCGGTCTGGCCTGGCCGGAAGAGGCTCCTGCCTTGTTGCAGGTCTCCGTCCTGGATGTGCAGCGGTTCCGAGAAGCGCTGCTCGAGCTGGGCGCTGCCAACAAAACCTTGAACCGGCGGATCTGCTCGCTTTCCGCCTTTTACAAATACCTGGGGCTGTCGGCAGCCGAGCTGCGGCTCCCCATAAACGTTCCCAACCCGGCCAGCGCCCAGTTCGTCAAGCGCGCTAAAGCGGATGCCCGCAAAGAAACCAAAGCCCTCAGCCTGGCGCGTGTCCGGCAGTTGCTCGCCTTGCCGCAAGACCATGATGTGCTCGCCGCGCGCGATCGGGCCATTTTGAGTTTCTATCTATACTCGGGCGCGCGCATTGCCGCTGGTTGTAAGCTGACCGTCGCCGACTTCCACTATGACCGCGAGGATACGACCATCCGGCTGCAGGAGAAAGGAGGGGAATACCGGACCCTCGGTCTCCATTTCGTGGCGGCCGAAGCCCTGCGTGAGTACCTCGACCAGGCGGCCATTACCTCGGGCGCACTCTTCCGGCCGCGCGCCCACTCCCGCTCCCAACGTCTGGCCGACACACACATGGAGGAATTTACGATGTACCGGCTGCTCATGCGATATCTCGAGGCGCTGCCGGGCGCCATGGTTGGACGCCGCGATCCGCAGGGCAGGGAAGTGCTCGACTGCATTTACAACCCGCATTCGCTCCGGGCCTCCTGCGCCACGCTCCTGCTCGATGCCGGCGTCGATATCCGCGAAGTCCAAGAACTCCTCGGCCACAAGCACATCACCACCACTCAGATCTACGACAAACGCCGCCGCACCACGCGCGAGAGCGCTTCGCATAAAGCACCGTTCTAAAGACGGGTTCTAATCAGTTCAATGTCGCAAGATGCCCTAACGCCGCCCTCACAGGATCTGGTTCGGAACGAGCAAACGTTCTCGGACATCCTAGCGCTGATCTCTTCGTCTCGGACGCGTGCCCTAAAAGCAATCAATACCGCTCTGGTGGAACTTTATTGGCAAATTGGCGAAATCATTAGCCGGAAGCTCGAAGGGGCTGAGTGGGGAGACGGGGTGGTGGAAGAGCTGGCCCAATTCATCGCCCGAACGCAGCCTGGCTTACGCGGCTTCACGCGGGCGAACCTGTTCCGCATGCGTCAGTTCTACGAAACCTACCGGCGCGACGAAAAAGTCGCGCCACTGGTGCGACAATTGCCGTGGTCGCACAACATCGTCATTCTGGGTCAGACGAAGCGGCCGGAAGAACGCGAGTTCTATCTCCAATTGGCGGTCTCTGAAAGCTGGAGCCGTCGCGAACTCGAGCGGCAGATGCGAACGGGCCTGTTCGAACGAACCGTCTTATCGCCCCCAAAAGTCTCACCACTGGTGCGACAAACGCATCCGGACCTGGCTGGGGTCTTCCGGGATTCCTACATGCTCGAGTTTTTGGAGTTGCCGCCCAGCCCTACGGAAGCAGATTTGCATCTCGGGCTCTTATCCAAGCTCAAGGAGTTCCTAATCGAGCTAGGTCGGGATTTCTGCTTCATTGGGTCCGAGTTTCCCATCCAGGTGGGCGGCCGGGATTTTGCGATTGACCTGCTGTTCTTTCATCGCGGCCTGAACTCGCTAATCGCGTTTGAACTCAAGGTCGGACGCTTTGAACCGGAGTATCTAGGCAAGCTTGGTTTCTACCTCGAAGCGTTGGACCGTGATATTCGGAAGTCCCATGAACAGGCGTCGATCGGCGTTTTACTCTGCGCGACGAAAGACGATGAAGTCGTCGAATATGCGTTAAGCAGAGCGCTTTCGCCGGCACTCGTTGCGGAGTACCAGACGCAACTTCCGGACAAGAAGCTGCTCCGGGCGAAGCTGCACGAGTTCTACCTTCAAAACTCGCCCGACGAGTAGGCCTGGCAAGTGGCATCGCGCCCGCCCGGCGGCCCCACAACTCTAAGTAGTGTCGGTTAAGAAGAGGCTGCCGCTTTCACGCGGCGGCCTCCTCGAGATTGAGATTTCGTTTAAACAGCCAATCGACCGCTTGCTGCGCCTTGGTAGCGGCGGTGAAGATCGCCCGGCGATCGTTTCGCAGTACGTTGAGCCACGATTGGATGTATGGCGCGTGATCCCGTCGCGGCTCGATGGCTAATTCCAGCTCGGCGCAAACAAAGGCGCTCCCCAACTCCGCGATCAACTCTTCCGCGGCGTAGGCTTCTTTCTGAAAGCGGGGCGCGAGATTTCGGTTGAGGCGGGTGGTCGCCCCAGACCAATGCGTGACCTCATGCGCCAGAACCGAATAGCGGAAGTCGGCTCTCTTGAAAGCCGCAAACGGAGGCATTTGGATGTAATCCTCTGCGGGTGAATAGAAGGCTCGCGATCCACCTTCCCGGATATCGGCGTATAACCCGCTGAAAAACTGCTCGGCGCGTTCGATCCGCTCCGTTCCTGCAAGCTGAGGAATAGTCGGCACGTCGTAGCCGTCGACCTGAGCGGCGTTGAACACGTGATAGGCTCGCGCCATGACGCCCCGGTGGTGATCTCGCTCAGTGGCTTCGCTTGCTTCGCGCTCACCCTCTTCATGGAAGAATTTCCAAAACACCACGGGAGTGGATTTCTCGCCTTTTCGAACCTGTGCGCCCAAATCGCGCCACTGTTGATACGTAGCCCAGAGACTGGTTGCGTATTCCTTCTTCGCTGCCACGGCCCACAGCATCATGACGTTCACGCCTCGGTAGGGCCTGTGAGTGGAAGCGTTCACGGGCAATACGCTATCGGCTCCGTTCACGTGCCAGGGCATTTGGTAATTGCCGGCCCCGGCTTCCATGGCTTCGATAATCTGGTTCGTAATCTCGCCGTAGATGTCCATCTTTTCGGTTTTCATGTCTTGCGTTTCTCCTTGGATAAATGCGGTGCAGTTGAATAACTGCACCCCTGCCTGCCGCGGCGAGCGGTGGGGGTAGAAAGCGCAAGCTGAGGGGAATCACCCAGCCTTGTAGCGTCAGCGGAAAGGCCGAAGCGCAGCGGAGTGCTGCACAAGCGTCAGCGCGGAAGCATGGGGAGACGGCTTGTCGCGCGCGAGGGACGAAGTCCCTTAGGTGTTCAGGTCGTAGACGGTTTACCGGTTCAGATCGGATCGCAACTCAGTGATGTCCCGAATCCTCTAAGGGGCCTCATTGCCGGCCCCTGAACCCCGCTAGGATTTTCGACCAAGAATGGCGGCGATGAGCCGTGCCATCGTGCCAAAAGGAAGGTTTATGCACGAATAACGTGCGGGGGCCGAGTTCAGTTTTTCTAGATACGCACAGTGCAAGCTGCTTCGGGAAGACTGCGGCACATCCTCTACCCTTTCAGACTACTCGCGCGTAAGGGCGCACTGATTACCCACGGGTAATCCGCATGGCAATTTACCGGGAGCCGACTTCCCGCCACCTTGGTTTCTAGCTGGCTGATGGGTGGCCGTTTTGCCTTACTCAGCAGGCGGCGTTACCGCAGCTTTCATCTTGCGGCTGAAGGTAGGTGCAATCCTCGGCGGGGACCAGTTTGTGTGTAATAGCTGCTCTCGCTTCGTATCGAGAACACTGATACTGCCGTGCCGGCCCCACTTCCGAGGACGCAGAGATGATGTCTGCGGTGGCTGCTGGTTCCGACGAATCAGCTCGTAGAGGACACTTCGAGCCACATGAGAACGACCCTTAGCTGCTCGAAGTCGCCTGCACGCACCCTATGCTGCTCGGCCAGAGAGCGTATTACGGATTTCGGCTCTACAGCTACTCCCCACTCCGCCTCTGAGCCGGCTTCCCATTGTTGTCACTGCACCATTTAAATCCCGGCAAACTGTTCAAAGACCTAGCGCGCCGATCCGAGTTTTCAGTGCCGCACAAAGTAGCGCAGCGAACTAACGTGCGTTACCTATTTAGCAACGAGGCCTTCAGCATCTCTCCAAGCCACTCAGCGTATTGCCTGGTGGAGTATCCACCGACCGTGGTCAATAGATGAAAAATTTCTGGGCTGGCGAGCTGCCAGAGAATATCCGTTGTTGCCTCGACGGACAGACCATTTCGCAATGTCCCTTGGTTCCAGATGGACTGCGCTAACACGCTGAGGTTGGCTCGCCGGCCCTTATGCAGCGCGTGATAAAGATCAACCATCTCCGGTTCTACCTCGGCACCCGAGCGCACCACTGCCATAAGAGGTGACACCCGCTCCATGATCTCGGAAAGGTAAATCGCCCAGAGTTCGATCTGCCGCGCCTGATCGGTTTCAGCGCGGATTGCGCCAGGACGTTCCTCATCGAGGAAATGCTTGCCGGGCACCGTCTGCGCGACGCTCGCCTTCACGGTCTCGCCAATCAGGACGGCTTTGCTCTTGAAGATTGCGTAGATTGTCTCCTTGGAAACGCCGGCTTCCTTTGCAATTGCGGCAATGGTGGCATTAGGCCACCCGCCCGATATGCAGACTCGCCTTGCGGCGGTCAGGATGGACTGGCGCGTAGCCTGAGCCTGTTCAGCCCGTAGGCTCGATTTGTAGCTGCGTTTGACAGCGGAAATATTCATCTTTCTACTTGCGTATTCAATACACCAATGCTATATCTAATCATATCTGATTCAGGAGCATCATTGAGTCATTTTGCATTGGCAATTACCTGAACCTCCGTCGCATTCTTCAGCTGCTCTGTAGAAGCTTGTGGTCTGCGCAGCTTTGCTGCGCTTTTGATTTCGTTTTGGGACGTCCGAGATTTTCTTGGAGTGTTGCTCAAATAAAACCGCAACAACGTCCACCTAACCCCGAAAGAGAAAAGAAATGTTTGCTATCCCTCTCTGCTCACTGCTCAAAGGCTACCGGAAGCGGGCCGTCATCACGACGGCCAACCTGCTAGTCATGCTTCTTATTCCCCTCAACCTAGTCTGTGCGGCGGCGCCACCAGCCCACAGCGTCAGCGAACGACCTCTTGATTTCGCGATTGTCGAGCCTCGCTTCGGCAGCACTCAAACCGGGCAAGTGGACGTGAAGCTGCAATACGTGACGAAGAATGAGACCCCGACCGTGGATGTTCAGGTCAACGGACGGACGGTCAACCGCGAACGCTTCACCAAATCGTGCCAAGGGGGCACATGCACGCTCACCGGCAAATTGACCGTTTGGGATGGCTTGCGCACGGGAGAAAATCAGCTCTCGGCCACGCTCACCGGCCGCCTACGCCGTCCTACCTCCGCGACACCTTCGTCCTCCACGCCCGTCCTGCTCAAAAGCACCCGGTTTGACTTCCTGCAGGGCGGCCTGACGAGCGGGGACTACAACACGGTCAACTACTACACCCCGGTGTCCCTCGGTCTGTCTACCCTGCCGGACGGGGGCGGACCCTCGGGCAACCCCTGGCTGCAGATCACCACCGGCTATCCAGCGGATTGGAGTTCGACGGCAGACGCGTGGGCGTTCCCGGGACTGCCTGGCACGAACAACACGGTGACGATTCCCTATCCGGATGTCACCGAGGGGTTCACCTGCAGCGGCGCTCCCTTCCAAGCTTACGTGCTCGGTCGTCAGAACCCGTACCAGAGGGGACCCGATGACAAATACGTGGAGACAGGATGGTGTGGCAACAACATATCCGAACTCCAGTCGTTCTTTCAAAACAAAATGGGCCGCCCACTTGGCAGCCAGGATCTGGTGATTCTGGGCACAGCTCCCGGCCAGACGGTCCCGGCCGGCTTTGACGCCTCGTCTCTCGGCGGGACCAATTATTCCCAAATGCCCGCGAGCGACTATCCGCAGGCGTACGTCATGGTCGGTGTCCCCGGCGCGGCAGCGAGAACGGCGTATGAGAACTTTAGTATTGCGCCGACAGCAAGTCATCCAAACGCCTACAATCCATCCCTGAATGGAACGCTCATGCAGGATCAGAATGGCAATTACAACTTCCTCCCGAGCGGAGATACCGCGTTTCAGGTGCACAGCGACGTGAACACTGGGTCGTCCTATATCACGTTAGGAAACAAGTCGTATAACCCGTGGGCCGCAATCAATGGCTCTTTCTGGTTGCTCATTCTCGACCGGGAAACACTGACTCCGGTGAACTACTATTTGTCTCCGGATTTTGCGGCGGATTGTAGTAACACATTACCGACGCAACCTTGCGGTGCCATCTATACAGTAAACAGCGATGGAGGAAACAGACTCGCTACGGAGCTCAACAGCCTCTCGGACCATGATCTGATCTTTCTGGTCTCGGAGGGGTGTCCCGTTCAGAACAGTTCGCAGTTGGGGAGCGGCCTGGCGAATATGCTGCACGAGATCGGAGGCGCGTCCTATGCAGTCAACATGATGACCGGGGGCTCTCAGTGCAACTACAGTCTGGTGACGGTCAATGATGGTTTCCACACGCACCCACTCACTGACAAGATTGCTCTTTCCGCCGCCGGCGCGTTTGGGACGAATGGTCAATCTGGCTCTCTGCAGGGTTTCGTCGCGCGCAACAACCAAGGCTTGTATGACGTGGAGGGTAAAGCGCAGATGGTCCCGAACAGCGATGGGAACGCCCTGTTGCCCCCGATCGACTACACCTTTGAACAAGTGGCTTCCAGTCCGCGCCAAGACTGGCCGCTGGTCGACACCGCCTTTCCGATTGAAGCCTATGCCGATATCAGTTTTCAGATCATGAATAAGCTCGGTTATACGGGATCCCGTCTGTATGATGTGCGCTACTTTTATACGTCGTCGGACTTCCTAGCCACGCAGGGGCTGGGCACAGTCATTACAAACTACTTAGGCACCCCGACCTCTCCTGCCTCCACTCCGTTTACGAAACAAGCCTGGGACAACGCCTCGCCGGCTGAGTTCACGGCGTCGCTCCAGCAGATTGGCCTGAATTGGGATACGTCACCAAGAACGATGCCTACTTGGGGGATAACGGCGTGCGCGGCCAAATGGCCAGCTCGAATTCGACGATCTTCGCCGATATGTTCAGCATGGCGGGGACCATCAGTAATAATTATTCGCTGACGTCGCCCACTACGAAGGCCAATACCAGACTCTCCGGCATTCTCAATCTGACCGGGGGCATTGTCGCGCTCGGCTCGGTGGTTCCGGGATTCGGCCAGATCTTTGGGGTGGTCGGCGGAGCCCTGCGGGTCGGTGCGGCTGCTGTCGCGTTGAGCAGCAACGGCAGCGACATTCCCTCGCCGGCGGTAGCCTTCGATGACAGCTTGAGCAATATCGCGCAACAATACACAACCTATGCCGGGAACCTGACGGCGGGCTTCGATAAAGCAGTCGACAACATTCAGTCGGATTCGGGAAAACTCTCGACCATCGGGGCGCTTACCTCCGACACCGACTCGGCTTGGAACTTTCCGTCTCAAATCTCGGCAGATCAGCTTCAGGGTCCGCTCGTTGACGGCGCGGCGCGCTCGCTATGGCTGGACATCGTTCCGCAACAGTTTGGCATCCGCTATATTTCGGGGGGGTACAGCAGTAATGCTGGGGATTACGGGGGTTATGGTTATCACGGTTGCGTCGCCACCTACCCAAAGGTAAACGCAGCCGTTTATGGCTCATACCTCACGATACCCAATCCGTACCCGAGCCAGGGACCTTCGTGGGACGTGTATGTCTTTGCCGACAACCCAACACCAACCAGTAACGATCAAGCCGTTTCCGTGACCTTAGCCGAGCAACTGACAACGGCGGGAGTGTCCAGCAACGGCAGCAATAACCTGAATCTTCCGGCCATGCTGCTGTACGGCTATTCCAACATGAACTACTCGGTGATGCCACTTCCTCCTGATACAGGGGAGGGTACAGCGGGGTATTGCCCTCCGTAATCAGAAACAGCAAAAACCAGGAGCCCCGTTTCCCGCTTTCGCCGGTGGGCGCCACTCAGGTCGTGCCCGCCGGAAAGCTCCCGCGAAGCTGATTTTTTCCGCACTTATTCGTGTTTGAGGAAAGGGCAGGGAGTGACGAAGGCAAGCGGCCATTCCTTCATTTGTGTAACAACCTTTCAAACCTTTGAGGAGATCTTCTATGACTATGCCCCGTTCTTGTTTCTCTTTTTTCGTTCTGCTCTTGGGCGGTTTGCTGCTAGTTAGCGGCCGGACGGCACAAGCCGACGCCCTCTTTGATTTCGAAGCCAACGCGTCGAATACGGCAGCCCCTTTTACCGATACTGTCAACGGACTGTCAGCCACTTTCGGCGGTGCGGCTTCCGTTTGCAATTCCTTTGGGCTCTTCCAGTCCTTGTCGGGCAACGTTCTCATCCAGAATTTCTGCGGCCCTTCCACCGAATCGGGTCCGCTATCGGTGTCGTTTTCTGCCAATCTCTCCCACATTGCATTCAATTTCGCGACGGTCGGCGGTTCTAGCACCGTGACCCTGGCTGCCTTCGAAGATTCAACCGCTGTCGGCAGTTTGAGTTTCAACTCAGATGTGCCCACGGGTTTCCTAAACGGAGAAGGTCTGGCCTCCTTTTCCGGGATGTTTGATCGCTTGACCCTCACCGGAGCCACTTCTCTGGCTATGGACAACATCGTCGCCCAAACAGCAACACCTGAACCGGCCGCTTTCGGCACTGTCCTTGTTGGCATGGGACTTCTTGTTGCCTTTGCACGTCGGCAGTGGCGCGAAAGAGCGAACTGAATAAATCAAGGAAACGTAGATGAAACTTTTACCATTCTCAACACTGATTCCCGTACTCGGCTCGGTTGCGTGCGCCGCACATGCCGCACCTCTCACCTTTTACACGTACGATGTTTTCGAGGCACTCCCCTGTAACTCAGCCAACTGCCCTGACAACACCAACATTGGATTACAGGGCACGATTACGACCGACGGTTTGGGAACACTGGCCGCGCGCGACATCGTGGTCTGGGACCTTACTTTCACCCTAACGGGCCAGACTCCGATACGCATCACTCAGAGCTCTGGCGGATTTGCCACGAAAGGCTCTACTCAGATCCAAGCTACTAGCACTGATTTAACGCTGACGCTCAACACGCTGTCCGACGGATTCACCTTCACAGGTAGCACTGCCACCGCAGCCGCCTTCTGGTACTACGCCTCATCAGCGCAGCAGCTGGGCATCGCTACCAGTCCGAATGACCAGTACTTTGCGCAACAAAAGCTCACCCTACCTTCAACGTTGACAGCGGCGGCCGTGTCCACCACTGCCGTTCCAGAACCGGCCAGCCTCGGCCTGGTTTTTCTCGCGGCGTGCGTGGGGCTGGCTGTGGCAAAAGCTCGGCACGGTAAGCGAAGCAACTGATATGAAAACAGATGTTTTGATTGCCGGTGCAGGACCGGTGGGATTGACGATGGCCTGCGAGCTGGCGCGCTACGGGCTGTCGGTTCGAATGGTAGACAAGAACGAGCGAAGGACCGATAAGTCGAAGGCGATCGTGGTGTGGGCCCGAACCCTCGAGTTACTCGATCGGATGGGATTCGGGGTCACGCAGCAGTTTATTAATTCAGGGTTGAAAGTAGTCTCTACGGATATCTTTGCTGATGGTCAACAGATTGCAGATGTCGATCTGTCGTTTGTTGATACGCCATATAAGTTCGTGGTGTTAATCCAGCAGAGTGAGACCGAACGGCTGCTCGAAGAGCACTTGGCTGAGCTGAGTATCCACGTCGAGCGCCAGACGGAGTTGAGAGCGTTCGAGCAAAGCTCTGATACCGTCGCCTGTACTCTCACCTGTGCGGACGGGCGCGAAGAGCAAGTGGAAGCGTCTTGGCTGATTGGCTGCGATGGCGCCCACAGTACGGTGCGGCATGCGTTAGGCATGAAGTTCGAGGGCAACACCATGCTCAATGAGTGGATCCTCGCCGACATCCATATAAACGGGTTGCCGGCAAAGCCGACGATCGGTATGCATTGGCACGCTCAAGGTGTTCTCGCCTTATTTCCGCTTGGAGGCACAAGGTATCGAGTCATCGCGGATGCGGGTGAGTCGGCATCCACAGCTGTGGGAGAGCACCGTACTCCGACGCTGGAGGAGGTGCAACGGATTTTAGACGTTCGCGGTCCGAAAGGCTTAGTCGCAAGCGACCCGGTGTGGCTATCAGGATTCACCATCAACGATCGGAAGGTCGCGAATTACCAATCAGGACGAGTGTTTCTCGCGGGTGACGCTGCGCATGTGCATAGCCCGGCGGGCGGTCAGGGCATGAACACCGGGATGCAGGATGCGTTCAATCTCGCCTGGAAACTCTCGTTGGTCTCGCGTGGGATTTGTGCTCCAGAGCCACTCTTGGAGAGCTACAGCACCGAACGAAGTGCGGTGGCGAAGCTCGTTCTGGAGGCAACTGGCAGAGCCACTAACTTTGCAGTGCTAAAGGGGGAAGGAAAACAGTGGCTCCGCAACCATATCGCTGAAGTGGTATTAGGGTTGGCTCCGGTGCGGCATATGGCCGCGAATCTACTTTCCGAGATCTCGGTCGGGTATTCAGATAGCCCCCTCAACTGCGCGAGTGGCTTCGAACATGGACCAGCACCCGGGAAGAGAGCACCGATTCGTGATGGTGAGACCCCGGTTGGGGAGGGCGCTATGCCGCGCTTCGCGTTATTTGCCAAACACGAGCAGACCCTTACCTCGATCGCCTCGGAGTTCGCCGATATTCTTGACCCCGTGCTAAGAAGCCCATACGATGCGAGTGGTTTGTGGCTCGTCCGGCCAGATGGCTATGTTGCGCTCCGGGCAAAGAACCACGACACTGCCGCAATAAGGAAGTATTTGTGTGCCTTACGCCCTCCATGCAATTCCATTTCGGAGCTCTATTCCTCGTCCGGCTCTCTGAACGAGACCTTTCCGCCAAACTAACGCCGCCGCTTCGGCATCTAAGGACTGTCACGCCGGGCTGACATGTATCAGTGCGCTCAGCAGCTTGAGTTGGTTCCTGATCGGCCTCTCCGCTTTGTCTTGCGTGGTGTAAAGACAACGAAATTTCTAAGAGACCGCTGATCAAACGGGCCCTGTCAGCATGTCCACAACCGCCTTTTCCACGCTGCAGGGTTGCGACATTGCCTTCGACCATGAGGAACGTCTATGCTGGACGGTGCCCGAGCGCACTATGCTTGCGTTAGCCACAATATCGACAGCAGACGCGGTTCTCTCTCTACGTGTCCGCTACCGATAGGAGATGAACGGCCAAATCGTGCACGACTCGATTCACCGCCGTGAGGGCTGGACAGTGACCTACATCTTGAATGTCGACGAAGTCACTGCTGGTTTCGGGTCCATAGCTACGGCTGGCCCTTGGAAGGACAAGCCCACCATCTTCGATTTCTACGTACTACCCGAGCACCGGGCATACGCATTCAAGTTGTTCGAGGCTCTGCTCACTGCAAGCAACGCAAGATTTATGGAAATCCAGTCGAGCGACGCCCTGCGGGCGGCGATCCTGCATACTTATGTGCGTGATATCTGGAGCGAGAAGATTGTTTTTCGCGACGCAATCACGACTGCGCTGCCAGCGCGTGGGGCAACTCTTCGGAAGTTAACGTCTGATGAGGAGACCTGGAACGCTATAAGTCAGCACACCACTACGACCGTACGGTCTATGACATCGGCCGCATCCCGACAGGCGAAGGGTTGGCAATTTCCACGTGCTGCACGTTGGTAATTTACGGCGAATGTCTCGAATCTGTAAGTTTTGCGATAGCAGTGCCGCCCAATGACACAAGGCCGTCCAAAGTCACAAAAGCCTGCTAAAGCTCCAGTGGCGACGACGTCCTCCCCATCTGTTTTTGATACGGGATTGATCGGCCTTCCAAAGGGAACTTGAATGAGAAGTGCTCACCAATCCGGCGTTCCTGCACTAGATGCTTCCCCAGGGCTGAGGGGGAGCGGCGAAGAAAATGCCATGGCTATCGCAAGGCTGCGCTGGACGGTTGCTTCAGTCATCGGTGTCTCCTCTCCCCGCGGAGGCGGCACTCGCCAGATGCCCGATTCTAAATGGCTGTGTGTAGTAGGGCATCCTGGGCCAGATCCGTTCCCGAGAAAGGCTTCGTAACGCGGCAGAGAAAATCAGCGTTGCGAAAGCGGTCTGACGCGCGTAGGCGGTTGGTTCATTGCTGTGCGACGTGACACGCAGTCTGGTCTTTGTTCGGATAGGAATCACCGTAGAGATGAATGCCTCGAGAACCAACATCCCACCAGACGAATCTGCCGGCGGCGTAACGTGATCCGTCGGCGCTGAGGACGCCTGAAAAGATCAAGGGATGTCCGTTAATGGGAAGGACGGCCAGCGAATTGTTTTCGCCATTCAGGTAGGTCACTGTAAAGGGACCGGAAGGCAGACCCAACGTTGTGGCGTGCTCGTCGCATTGAAACGTCACTTTTTTCTGCGAGACCGGGCCAGAGAGGGGAATGACCATATCGGCCGCGTGGGCCGTAAGACCGGAGCCAAGGGCGGCGGCAAACAAGGTTGTGATTTGTAGAACTTTCTTCATGGACGTATTCTTTCTTGTCTTGTTTTGTGTTTTACGCTTGTTCAGAACTCGACCGTGAGGCTGCGCAGGATGTGATGAAATGTTGGACGCATCTGTTTGAAATCGGCGGCGGGAGCGATGAAAGCTAGATAGCGCATCCCGCCGTTGGACTCGGGCAGCGCAGCGATCCAGTAGCGTTCGCTGCGATTTCCGCGTTCCTGAGGATTGGTGCATTCCACCATTTCGATGTCGACGCCTGCGATCTTTGTATCGCGCTGCTGTCCGACTTTCACGCTCGCGCTCCCGCTGGTAAGCTCATGCAGCAGCGCCGTGAGCGCGGTCGCTTCGGTCGCGCTTTTTTCCGGGTGGTACACATCGGCGATCAGGCCATACGTGACGCTTCCCGCATTTCCATCGGTTCCGCGCAGTATGCCACCCTGAGGACCGGCCAGGGCCTGCGTTTCTTTCTTGAACAAGCGCCAGTTTGCCGGGATTTCGAGTGTGACGCCGTTCACTTGAACGTCTTTCCAGCGGGTAGGGGCGGTAAGATCCGGCTCTCCCGACGAAGCGGTCCCGACGTTCTGTTCTCGGGCGTTTTGTTCTTTCTTTTTGCCATGTTTGCCCATGACCGGCGCATCTGGCGTCGAGTTCTGCTTCCAGGCACCGGAAGCGATTTCGCTCTCGGTATAGGCGTGCATGCCGGAGGCGAGCTTCTCGATGCGCTCGAAATCCGGACTGGTGCTCACGTTCGTGAGACGGGCCGGGAACGAGGCGATATCCTTATCAACATATTCGGTGCGGTTGCCCGGGTTGGGATGATCGCTCAGGAATTGCGCGGTGCCTTCGCCGTATTTGGCTTCGATGATGGCGAAGAACTGCGACATGCCGTGCGGGTCGTAGCCGGCATCGTAGAGGATGCCGACGCCTTCGAGATCGGCCTGCTTCTCGGCGCCGCGTGACATTTTGAGAAAGCCGAGGCTGGTGGTTTCTTGGATCCCGCGGTCGGCAATCTGGCCGGTGGTTCCGCTACCTAGCGCGACGCCTACGGCCACTTGACTCAAGCTAGCCAAGAGGCCGACTCGCTGCTCTTTTTCGGCATTGCAGACGGAGTGCTGCAGGACGACGTGCGAAATTTCATGTGCCATTACGCCGGCCAACTGCGACTCGTTCTCGGCGGCCTGGACCGTGCCCAGGTTCACAAAGATCGTCCCGCCTGGAAGAGCAAACGCGTTGATCTCGTCGGTGTCCACCACATGGAAGTTATAAGGCCATTTGTAACCTGGCGCATACTGGGCTAGTTTGACGCCGAGTTTCTGCACATATTGAGTGACCGGACTTGTGTCGGGCAGCACCGGCATTTGCTTGTAGACCTGAGCTTTGCTTCCATCGCCCAGTTGAATTTGGGCCTCGGGCGAATAGTTGGTGTAGCACGGCGAAAGCTCGACGCGAGCCTGGACGGTAGCGGCGGCGCTTAGCATGGCTAGAACGGGGAGCGAAAAGCGCGAACGGAAGAGGTTCGGCTGGGAGCTCAGGTAAGGAAGTGTCACGATTAGCCCTCGACGCAATCGATGATGCCGGATTTGGGGCGAAAAGGTCCATGTGCAACGGCTGCTTTCCTCGTGCTATTCGAGGTGCCCAGGAAAGTAATTGAAAGGTCAAGGTTTATGAGTTCGGATGCGCGGGCTATCGCCAGAAATTCTGCGCTAGCAGAAGCTGGTGGTTGCTCACATCCAGTTGAGTGAAGTAGAGCTTGTGCCCGTCCGGGGATAGGGCGATGCCGTTCCCGATGCGGCGGTCGGTGGTGAACAGCAGGGTGCTGCGGTGCGATTGTTCATCGAGCCAATAGAGGGAGCTTCGCTGTTCGCTTGTCGATCCGGAGAAGTAGTAAACGCCGTTGAAGGCAGGGGCGTAAGAGCGGCGCAAAACCGGCGACGCGATTTGTTTTCGTTCGCCCGAAGCGAGATCCTGTTTCCATAAAGAAGTGACTAGTGCATTATTCGATGCGTAGTAGAGCGATTTACCGTCTGGTGATGGCACCGGCGCGAATCCGCCGGACTTGGTGACCTGGACCGGGTTACCACCTTCCGGAGCGACACGCCAGATCTCCATACGTCCCGTTCGGTCAGACGAAAAATAAACCCGGCCGTCGCCCCGAGACCAGCGGGGCACGGTACTGACGCCCGTGCTACAACAGACCGGCTGGGCTTTGCCGCCATCGGCCGACATTAGGTAGAGCTGCGGACGTTCGCTAGCGCGTGAATCGAAGACAATCCGGCTCCCATTGGGAGACCAGTCTGGAGAACCTGTGACTGGATTCTGGAGATATGTGACTTGCATTGCATCGGAACCGTCGATGCGCGCAGTCCAGATTTCTTCGTAACCGGACCTGTTGGAGGCGAATGCGATTTGTTTTCCGTCGGGCCGGATCGAGGGGCTTTCTTCGGTACGAGTGGAGGCAAGAATGCGGCGGGGCGCTGCCGTATGTTGTGCTGGCGGCAGATCCAGCACATAGAGATTGCTGTCTTCCGATTGCCGTACCAATCCGAGTTGGCCGATCGCGGACACCGTCAGGTCGTGAATGCCATCGCCAAGCGCGGCTAGCTCTTCGGGCGGACTATGTGAGCGGAAGCGTGCGAGCCAGACGTGATTTTCACCGCCAGCATTCGAGACGAAAAGGATGCCCTTACTGTCGGGCGTCCAGGCGGGCCGGGCGTTATAGACGTTCTGAGAAGGTACCGGGATGAGGGTAGGCGTTCCGCCGTCGATAGGCACGACGAGGATGCGGCTGATTCCGCGGCCCACATCGCGGGTAAAAGCAACGTACTGACCGTCGGGCGACACGGCAGGCTGCATATCTTCATCCGAAGCTGCCGGACGCGTCAGGATGGTCTTGACGCCGGTGGTCACGTCGACAGATCGCAAAGAAAGGCGTTCTCCGGATGCAACAGGAGCGGAGAGGATAAGTCGCTTCGAATCAGGCGTCCAGGAAAGCGGGCGCTGCCAGGGAGCGCCCGGTGAATCGAGATCGGTAATCTTGCGCTCCGCTACCCCTAAGGCGGGAATAACCCAGATGCCGCCGTTACCGTAGTCGTTACCACGGCAGAATGCAATCCACTCGCCGTCGGGAGACCAGGCGGGCCCGTAGTCAACATCCTTACTGGTGGTGAGACGCAGCGGGGGCGAAGACGAATTAACGAGCTTCAGATAAATGTCGAAGTTGTCCTGTGTGTCGCCATCCCAGGCAAAGGCGACCTGGCGACCGTCGGGTGAAAAAGTGGGCGTGTACTGATCGCCGAGAGAGACGGCGAGCGGAACTACATGCAAGTCTTTTGGTTGCTTTTCACGCGCTGTCGCGAGCCAGTAGGTGACTGCAATAGCGACCGCAAGCAACAGGATGACACCGATCCCGAATGGCATCCAACTGCTAGATTGCCGAACGCGAGGAACTGGAAGCGGCGCTTCCACCGGTACGGCCGCGGGCAACTGCCCGATCTGCTTGGATTCTGCCGCGGATGGTTCGACCGCGGCGATAAAGCGATAGCCAATTCGTGGAACCGTTTCAAGATACCGAGGCGCGTCCGCGTCGTCGAGGAGCACGGTGCGTATCCTACGGATGCAGCGGTTGATGCCGACCTCGAAATCGACCACTGTGTTATCGGACCAAGTGAGCTGCTGAATCTCTTCACGGGTCACAACTTGGCCCGCACGCTCGACCAGTAAAACAAGAAGCTGGGCAGGCTGCGGGGAAAGTTTGACAGGGATTCCATTCCGGAGGAGCGTTCCGGTCGTGCGCGACAGTTCAAAAACGCCGAAACGAAAAGTGTCTCCTACTCGACCGTTCGACGACAATCACCAAAGAGCTTAGCAGAATGGGAACGATTAAAGGTCGAGATCGCTTTCGGTAGAGACTCAAGCTGAGCGCCGCTGTTAGATGACGGCACCCAGCTTGTTTTCAGGTCATGAACTACTTGCTTTCACCGCGCCGCCTTTTGCCGTCACGGTGAGGGGATAGGGCGAGGACGCTGAGGATTGGCAATTTCCATTGCCTGAGCAGGTCCCAAACAGCCGGTTGGCCAGGGTTCAGTCAGCCGGATTGATCGTAAAAGCTACCACATTAGATTGCGTGCCCAGATAATTTACGCCTCCATCTCCTCCGTAAGTCGCTACGACTGTGTAGGTACCTGCTGGAATCTGGGAGTTACTAACAGTCCCGACTCCATTGATAAGCGGCGCGCTTCCGTATCGGTTATTTGCGTTCGTACTGTCGCTGACTGTTATGCTGCCGGTTGGGACCGGTCCGTTTGGCGAGCTAACTGCTACTTGAAATGTAATTACGTCGCCTACTTTAGCCACTGTTTTATTCACAGTTAGGATTGCAGTCGGTGTAACTAAGCCGCCATTTACTACTTGATTGAAGGGCGCGGATGCGACAGAACCATAAGAAGAGTCACCACCGTAACTGGCAGTTATAGGATGAGTTCCGCTCGCCAAAGCACTTGTAACGAAGGTCGAGACACCTCCGTTGAGTGGACTCGTACCCAACACTGTCGTGCCATCTTTGAAAGTGACAGTGCCGGTAGGCGTACCGCCGCTTCCACTGACATTCGCCGTAAATGTGATGGGGCTTCCTACCCGCGAAGGATTCTGGGAAGAAGAGACTGTCAGCGTTGCGACGGCCTGATTGACGATTTGCGTGACTGTCGCCGACTTACTTCCGCCGAAGTTGCCGCTGCCCCCGTACACGGCGGTAACCGCATGAGAACCGGCCGCAAGCGCCGTTGTCAAGTATGTGGCAGAGCCATTCGTGAGAGTGCCTGAGCCGATGGTCTCGGTTCCATCCAGGAACGCTACCGTTCCGGTGGGAGCTCCGTTCGAAGCCGTTACGGTCGCGGTGAAGGTGACGGCTTGCCCGAAACGGGACGGATTCAGTGAGGACGTCAGAACAGTAGCTGATGCTGTAGACGTCACCGTCAGCGTCGTGCTACTGTCGCTAGCCGGATTGAAGTTTGTGTTTCCGGCGTAGCTGTAGGTGATTTGGAAGGGGGTCGCCGAGCCCGGGATCGCACTCGTATTCACGGACATCGAGAACGTTCCGTCGGAGCTGATGGTAGCTGGGGTGCTTTGCCCGTTGATCGAGATCGATACCGATCCGGTCGCAATAGCTGTGCCTTGCGTGAGCTTACCCGATAGCTGAACTGGCGACATGCCGGCCTTGATGGTTTGGGATGGGGTCAAGTTGCTGAATACGGGCGTAGTCTTGCCGATCGTCAGTGTTGTACTGCTGTCGCTGACGGGGGCAAAGTTTGCATCGCCCACATAGCTGTAGGTAATCGGATAAGTGCCGACAGCCAGACTAGCGGTCGGGAAACTGACCCAAAATGCGCCGCTTTGGCCAATACCCGCAGTACCATTAACGCCTCCGATCGTGACCTGAACACTTTCAGTCGTGGGCGGATAGGTGTTATTGGGCGCGCTGATGGTTCCCTTCAGAATCAGACTCGGCGTTTCGTAGCCGACCGTCTGCGAGGGGGATAAGCCGCTGAAGACGGTTGCAAGTTTGTTAACGGTTTGCGTCAGCACCGCGGATGTGCTGCGCGCAAAGCTTGTATTGCCACCGTCGTAGGCTGCCGTGATGGCGTGCGTGCCGATCGAGAGCGAAGTCGTTGCGAACTTCGCCGAGCCTCCGGAAAGAACTGCACTGCCCAATTGTGTCTGGCCGTCGTAGAAGAACACACTACCCGTCGGCGTACCGTTTTGGCTTGCTACTGTGCCAGTGAACGTCACGGAAGCGCCGAATGACGACGGATTCAGCGATGAGGTAAGTGCTGTGGTGGTCGGCGCCGGTGCATTGACAGTAAGCGAAGTACTCCTGTCGGTTGCAGCCGTGTAATTCCCGGCTGCCGCATAACTGTACGTAATCGGGTAAGGCGTTGTGGATGCCGGTATGGAAGATGTGTTGAAGTCGAGTGAGAAGCAGCCTGCACAACTTTGAGAGTCACTGATGCTAGATGATTGCTGGATGTTATTGATTGTGACTAGAACGTTACCATGGGGAATATAAGTTTGCTGGTAGGTAAGTTGTCCTGTCAGATGGATAACCGTGGCGGCAGCAATGATACTTTGTGAAGCGCTCAATGAGCGGAATACCGGTGTCCCCGGAGTAATGGTGAGGCTTGTGCTGGTGTCCTGAGCGGGCTTGAGCTTGACGTCGCCGACATAGCTGTACGTGATCGGATAAGTACCGACTGAAAACCCGCTTGTGCCGTAATGGTTGAAATTAAATACGCCGTTTGCGGCAACGGGAATCAGCGCTGACGTGCCGCCGAAGCTTACTCGTACCGTTTCTCCTGCCCCCGGGTAGATCGGTCCTGGAGCCGACAGTTGACCGCTGAAGTTGATGTCAAGCGTGCCGTAGGTGATGGTTTGCGAGCTCAAGTTGGTAAAGACAGGAGTCACCGGAACCGGGTTTACGACCTGAGTGACAGCATTCGAAGTGCCTCCTAACACGCCAACGCCGCCACTATAGACCGCAGTTATGTTATGCGATCCGACGCTCAACGATGAGATTTGAAACTGCGCGCTCCCGTTGTTCAGGTGGGACGTGCCTAACAGGGTCGTTCCGTCGTAGAATGTGACGGTTCCTGTGGCTGTGACTGAAGCGCCACTTACGGCTGCGGTGAAGATGACTTGATTACCCGAGACTGAGGGATTGAGCGAAGAGGAAAGCTGGACCGTCGAGGTGATTGGTATAGCACCGACCAGAGTCATTGTTCCCTGGCTACGCGCGGTGGTCAGCGCGCCGGCTGCTTGCCAGACGTTGTTCTGCGGGTTATTCACTTCCACCGTTGTGCCGTTCGAGGATCCGGTATTGAGCGTTACTCCACCGGCCACTAAAACAGACCCGTCATAGGAAGTATTCGTGTTTTGAATCAGGACCGCGTTAGGGTAGCTGCGCTGCTCTAACATGGAAGTTTCTTGGCCGAAGGTGGAAGACGCGTCGGCGAACAGAAAGCTGTGGTCGCCTCCTGCCAGTAAGGCAAGCGTTCCGGAGGTGTTGGGAAGCGGGATCAGCGCCGAGCCGCCCGCAACATCAGCTGGAGTTTGAGATTGCGAGCACGCGCTTCCGCCTCCGGTACAGAGCGTCATGTTTCCCGGTGCGTCTGCGTAGCCCGTCACTAGTAACAGCTGATCGGTGTTAAGAAGAGCCGCCGCCTGGGATTGGTATCCATACGAAAGCGACCCCAACTGCGAGAAGGTTTTTGTTTGCGGGTTGTAAATCTCGGAGGTGTATAGGCTTCCGGTGTTGGTTACCGAGGTGGTGCCTCCATAGATAAAGACCGTCCCATCCCGAAGTAGCGTAGCGCTATGCTTCATGCGCGCCGTAATCATGCTTCCGGCGGTCGGGGTAGTCTGGTTCGTTACCGGGTCATATATTTCCGCCGAGGCTAGGGCATTCCCATTCCCATCCTGTCCGCCAGCGAGCAGCACGGTTCCATCGTTGAGAAACGTTGCCGTATGCCAGGCTCGTGGAACCTGTAACTGCGGACCGAGTGAGAAGCTTTGCGTCGCTTCACTGTAGATCTCAGTTTGGCCGACCAGGTTAAAGCCATCATCGAGCCCTCCGGCGATCAGAATTTGATTATTCTGGATAGGTGTAGCGGTATGTAGATATCGAGCATGCGACATGCTTTTAACCGAAGAGGACTGTCCGGTGGTGGGGTTCCATACTTCAGCAGAGAATTGAGGATTGCCGGTCCAACTCAAGCCGCCTGTAAATAGAACACCCGGCGGCACATCGGAAGGGCTGACTACCGTAACAGGGAGTTTGAGCGCACCGCTTCGCGTGTTGGGAGACGCAGTTGGTGGGTTCGTGTCGATGTTCAGAGTGCCGGTTGATCCCACTGTTGCACCCGGCAAAACATTCACCGTAATCGTTTGGCTGCCGGCTCCCGTTGTGGTGTTCAGTGTGACAAAGTTAGGAATGTTGCTAATGCTCCAGCTGAGTTGTTCGCCTGTACTGTTTGGAATGTCTGCGAAGATGTTGAAGTTGGCAGACTGCCCCGGGAACACGCGCAGTGGTGAGGCCGGAAACGTCGAAAGCGAGGGCGCACTGGTCGGAATATCGAACGTTAGTTCCTGAATGTCGGTGTCGTAGATTACCCCCTTTGCGAAGTCGTAATAATCGAATTCGAACTCCGATATGGCATCGATGGAAACGTTGAATGTAGGAGTACTCGCCGCAACGGTAAAAATGGCCGCCTGGTAGCTAGTAAACAAATCTTTCACCGCATCGGGCGGACTGTCGACCCAATTGGTAAAGCGATTCGTGAAGTCATCATGCCACCAAGTCGTGCCGGCGACCGGGTCCGCATGGTCCTGTGTGTTGACGTCGGAATTACTCCAAGACTCGGAGAAGGATGCGCTACCAGTTACACCGAGACCGCTGACCCCACCGCCCACACTGAAACCTGCACTCGAGCTGCCATTCACAGTCGTGGGCCCATGGTCGATCAACTTCGATGTAGGCTCCGACAGAGAAATCTTGAAGTCGCTTGTGCGGTTATACCAGCCGCATTTCGAATTTGTGCTAAACGGGCATCCCTCCCAGTGCGGTTCGCTATTAGCCTGTTGCGTCACCATGTAATAATCGACGTCTGTCTGACTGCTGTTGGCTCTATAGACTGAGACGATCAGCTGAAATTCGTTGTTAGCGTCCGGATAGTAGTAGCTATCTCCAATGAACGTGTTAACACTCAGTTCCGTCCAGGCAGACGGGGAAGGTGTCTCCCCCGTTTGCAATTGCTGTTCCTTTTCAGCCCATTTCTCCAAAGAGGACCAAACCGCGCTGAGTTGATTTTGCCCTGCTTTGACGGTCGGACCCAAAAACGTGTGAACCGAGCCGTTCTCGCGCTTGTGTGCTGCTATTACGTAGTAGCGCAACGGCCCTTTCAGCTCGGCACTGTTCCGGTGCTTCGGTAAGGTTACGTTGAACATTGTGGCGAACACCGCCGGATCGGCGTCGATCATAGCTACTATTGATCCATTCGCGAGATCGGCCTTCGCCGTGCTAATTTCCTCCTCGGTCGGACTGGAGGGCAACTTGACTATATCGGCGCGGGCGCTATTTCCGAGAACGAGCATTGCGACGCCAACGAAGAGTATCGGCGCCAGACGTCGCACTGCCGAAAGTGTTTTCCGCTTGCGGCGGTAGATTGCGAAGGCGACGAGAGTAGCGGCGATGGCTGCAAGACTGCTGGTGGAGGGCTCGGGGACAGCGGCGGCGGAAACCGATACACTCCCGTTCGGCCCAGTCAGCCCAGCCACGTCGGTGGCAGGATCGCCCGCCAAGCTGAAATAGGTCGCAGTTCCGGGAGCGAGTCCTCCGGTGAAGTCGACCAGCAGGCTTTGCTGGGCTTGATCAATCTGACTGAACGTATTAGCCGGGCCGTAATAAGACTCGTACATGAAGTTCAGCGGTGATGGCGGCGGCGGGATCGCTACTCCGTTCGCGGAGATGTAGGTCCGGATCCCGTTCGCAGTGAAGTTTGTGATGTCGCCACCCTGGAGGAATAGCGATGAGATCACGCTGTTTGAGTTGTTAACGATTCCGAATGTGCTGTCGCTGCCGTTGTAAGCCAACGTACCTGTCGCGATGGTGCTTACGCCCAGATTCGCTCCCACCGTCAAGAGGGCACCGCAGGCATTAAGTGACGCGGGCGGGTCATTTTCGATGGTTGTCGGACAGATTGGTAATTGAGCAGCTTGCGTTATGCCTACAAAGGCGAGAAATGTTAGAAGACCTAAGAATGCTTTACCGTGATTAGCGGGTTGCGTCGACGGCGGCCTGAATCGAGAGCGATGCGTTGTCATGAAACTCCTTAGAAAATCGGGCGGGCTCGCTGCAGAAAACTCGCAGTCCTCATCCGCGGATTTCATTGTGCGGAGCAATCGCCGGAGAAGGCCATGTTTGCGGGATGTTTTTAGGCTGCTTTATAGGTGCTTGTGTAGATGGCTGAAAACATGAAGGTTATAGGTGTGCGTATCCGTTTAGGGAAGAACGGGAATGCAAACGAAACCGAAAAAAACCGCCGATCTATAGGTCGGCGATCCGTGTTCCAAAAGGATTTGGGTGAAGTCTGAGGGTGGGCTATTGAAAATGTTCGTCGCGGCCATATGTCGCAGCACTGGAATCGGACCACTCCAGGCTTGGCCATCTTGGGATGTAAAAAGGTTCAGCGTTCCGTCGCTGCTCACCACAAACACGTCAGTCTGATACGGATGCCCGCCATGATTGAGATATTGCCGGCCGGCGACAAGCGGGGCCCGCGGTGGAGCGAACGTCGGACGACGTCCGAAGGGCTTCCCGGATGTGATGGGTGTCATCTCCCACGTGTCAGCACTACCGAGTGAAAAGCAGATCAGATTGCCTGTGCTGTCTATGACGAACACATTAGCGTCGTCGAGCGGATCGCCAGTACCAAATCGAACAGAAGTCGCTAGATGGGAACCGGCGTTCAGCTGAGCACCGCCCAATGGGATCACGGTTTGCGACCAACCCGTGTCACCAACATTAGTCCACCTGTTCAATGCTCCGGCGGAATCGACATAGAAGAAGCTAAGTTCCTGCGCGATCTGTGAGTTGGAGTAGTGCGCGAGTCCAGCGATGTTTGCGTTAGGTGCCGCCTGGCCCAGCGAGACAGACGTGTCGAGGCTCCAATTCTGGCTGGCGTCGCGACGAAACTGATTAAGCTTACCAAGTCGATCAACAATTAAGCCGTTGAGCTGATTGACGACGCTCGTGTTCGAGAGTGTGCCAGCAAGTACAGCAAACGTTTGCGAGCCTATGACGAATTGACCCTGTGAGCTCAAGGCTTGTTTTCGCCAACTCGTGGCGGGCGCGGCCTGAGTAAAAAGCTGAAGCGTCCCGGTAGCATCCACGATCAACACGTCGGTTCCGGGAAAGAGGCCCGCCAAAATCAGGCGAAGCCACGACGAAAGCTCCAGCTGGCCCGAATGTGGTGGATGTTAGCGGCAATGGCGGCGACCAGATACCCGCGCCACTCTGCGTTAACACGCACAACTGCCCAGTTCCGTTCACTATAAAGAGATCGGTCTGAGCGATCCCAGGGTGGCAACAGGCTGCCACACCGCCACCGACGACATAATACGACATATACGCGCCTCCTTGAGTCTGGACCTACTGACACTTTGCTTTCCATTTTGCAGCGCTCCAAATCAACGTTAGAGAGAATTACCTGGCTCGACATCAAGAAAAACGTTGCTCTCTCGCTGCAGATCTGTCGACGTCCAGCATGGCAGCGGCCAGATCACGAGGCGCTATCCCAGGTGGGCCCTATGCCGAGATACGTGTGTAGGATTGACACATCCCCCAGAACTTATTGATTCGAGGCACGTTAGGGTTCACGTATTTTTATACATTTGGTTGTAAACCATTGATTCTACGTGAGCCTACTCGTCGGGTTTCGAGCGTTTCAGCATAGTTCGCAACATGGGATCAAGGGCATGTTTGACAGTTCGGCTCTTTCTTGCAAGCAGGGCTGCTCCTTTGCCAACAAATTCCACGATTTTGCCCTGCCGCACGACGTTATCGATTGTTCTCTTGAAATCAGACGACGAACGACGGCAAACGTAGAGTCAACAACTTACCATCGGAGCGAATAAATATACAGCCACCTTAAAGTATTCCGGAACAGCCATTTACAGGCGATATGTCAACTGCGCACACGTATCTCGGCACAAGGCCTTTCTCGGTCTAATGAATCTGCAAGGGTCGTTGCGCTTTCGCACTGGCGATCACGCGCTGCTAATGGATGGCAGCAGCCCGATATTGGCCACAGCCCAGCTCGCTCAAAAACCGATGATCGATGGTTTCTTTGTGAGCGTCTGTTGTGAGGCGGTTACAGCAGCTCGGCAAACGGCCGCAGCTCGGCCCCAGTAGCAACCAGACCGTTGCGCGTCAGGGTGTCGAGATATTCATTCACCGTATAAGGCGGCTTCGTCAGACGGCGGCGGACTCTCTGAACGCAACCGCAAAACAGTCCTTGCGCCAGGTTCAGATGATTGCAGAGAAATTCATCGGGGTGCTGCGCGTCAATCCCGAACGGCTCTAGCGCCGCGTCGGGGAAGTCTTTCAGATTGGCCGTCACGATCACATGACAGCTTCCGACGATGGCGGCGGCCAGCACATGACGGTCGTCGGGATCGGGCAATTGCAGCGCCGGAATTATCCCCTCATAGCCTGTTACCAGGGCATCGCGTGTCGCTCTGTCCATGAGGTCGCGCGTTCGCTCCAGGTCGGCGCGCTTGCGGTGCGGCTCGTTCTCCAGCAAATTCTCAATCCATTCGCGGTGAATGTCCGTCGTCCATCTTGCTTTGTAGGCCAAGGAAGACGAAATAGGCAAAAGTATACGTTAGGCCTTGAAGAGGTCGGCTTGCTTCTCCGATGCAGGTTAGAAGCTTAAGAGTCAGAGCTTTCCGCAGCGTTGATTGACTGCGAATTACGCCACTGAAAGCGCAGGTTCGATGATAAGAGGCAATGTCCCGACATCTAATCCTTGGCGATGCTCAGCGCGAAGCCATCGAGACTGCACACTTTGATTTAGATGACCGTGAGGTTGCTCGTCATTGGACCTTGTCAGAGCTGGATTTGCTTCGTGTCGACCGCCGCCGCCGTGACTCGAACCGGTTCGGCTTTGCCGTTCAACTCTGCCTACTTCGCTTTCCCGGGTGGACACCCAAGCGGAGAGACCGCGTTCCGTTACAGCTGTTGCAATACGTTGGGGAACAGTTACAGATCGAGACAAACAATATTGAAGAGTATTTCCGTCGCCAGCCCACTCGGAGCGAACATTTGCAAGAGATTATGGATCTCTACGGCTTTCGGTCTTATAACAGAGAGATTGGGGAAGAAATTGCGATTTGGATGAAGACTCAAGCCCATCACTGGCACACTCCGATGGGTCTGCTCTTATCTCTTTTAGAGGAACTGCGACGCAAACGCGTTATCTTGCCGGCGATGTCGCTGCTTGAGCACACGGCTTGGCGTATCCACCGGCAAGTAGAGCAAGAAGCCCTGGCAAAACTATCGGATTCGCTTCGACCCTTGCAGCGGTCAGAGCTGGATGACCTGTTAATGCCGGCAATCAATCCAGAAGATCGGACTCTGACGTGGCTTCGCCGGCCGATCTTGTCGGCGGGCGCGAAGGGGATGCTCGATTTGATAGACCGGCTGGAACTTGTTTGCACACCCGAGTTGAACCCATCTTTAGCCGAAGGTGTTAACCCGCTACTGTTGCGCAAACTTGCCGACCGCGGAGCCCGCCACACACTGCAGCACTTGCGTGAGTATAACCCGCAAAAGCGTTTTGGGATTCTTGTTGCTTTTCTGTTGCACAACGCCCCGATTCTGAACGACGAGCTCGTTGATATGTTTATTCGCCTGGTGGGGCGGTGGTTCAACAAAGCCGATAAGCGGCGTTGGGAGTTGTTCCAAAACAACGGCCGAAGCATCAACCAAAGACTTCATGACTTTATTGTTCTCGGCCGCGGACTGATCGAGGCTCAAGAGAAGAAGTTAGATCTCCATGAAGCTATCGAACTAACATTCGGTTGGGAGGAACTTGCGGCCACTGTCGGCGAGACGGAAAGACTCGCAGCGCCTCTGGATTTCAGCAATCTAGACGAGTTGTCGTCTCAATATTCGCACGCTCGGCAATATGCTCCTCGTTTCTTATCTGCTCTGGATTTCAAGGCAATTCCACGCAGGCATTCCCTTCTAAAAGCCGTGGAGTTACTGCGGAGCCTGAATCACCATCAGCATTCGGCGGTTCCCAGAGACGCTCCTCGAGAGTTCGTGCCTCGACGATGGCGACCCTACGTGTTCGATGGGGAAAAGATCGATCGAGCCTACTATGAACTTTGCGTTCTCAGCGAACTGAGTTTGGCTCTTCGGTCCGGAGATATGTGGGTTCCTGGAAGCCGCCGCTATTTACCGCTGGACGATTACTTGCTTTCGCCCGAAGTCTGGAAGACACTCCCGCCTTCTCGGAGCTCCATTATCTGCAGCGAGTACCTGGGCGAGCGTCAGACCCAGCTGCACGAAAGCTTTCAAAAGGTCTCTCAACTTCTTGCAGAAGGCCAACTGCCAGATATTTCAATGCAGGACGGCGCTTTGAGCATCTCACCGCTCAAAGCCGACGTGCCTGAACAAGTGGATCTGTGGTCAGATCGCATCTATGACTTGCTTCCCAGAATTTACCTGACTGATCTTTTGATGGAGGTCGATTCCTGGACCGCTATCAGCAATCACTTTACGCATCTATACAACCAACAGCCAGCCGTCGACCGCACGATGGTGTTCAGCGTCATCCTTTCCGATGCGACCAATATCGGCCTTACAAAGATCGCCGATGCTACGCCAGGCAGGTCCTTTGCCCGTCTCAGTTGGGTGGCCGACTGGTATGTGCGCGAAGAGAACTACGCCAAAGCCCTCGCTGAAATCGTCCGCAAGCAGCATCAAGTCCCGTTAGCAAGTCGTTGGGGGCCGGGCACCACTTCGTCTTCCGACGGACAGGCCTTTCCTATAGCAACGCGCAAACCAGTGCACGCGCATACCAACGCTAAGTACAGCCGTGACCCCGTAGTGACCCTTTACAGTCACATCTCAGATCGCTATGCTCCGTTTTACACAAAGGTCATCCGATCCACCGTTCGTGATGCAACGCATGTGATCGATGGTTTACTGGACCATGGCGCCAACCTTCAGATCGAGGAGCATTACACCGATACGGGTGGAGTAAGCGAGCAGGTCTTCGGGCTCTGTTTTCTGCTCGGTTTCCGCTTTGCACCGCGGATTCGCGATCTACCTGATCGCCGTCTGTTCACTCTCAACAGTCCCAAACAATACGCAACATTGAAGGATCTCATTGCCGATAAGGTGGACGTGTCCCTGATCGAACGGAACTGGGACGATCTACTTCGGCTAGCAGGATCAATCCGCAACGGCAAAGTTAGTTCCTCGCTATTGCTCAGCAAACTGGCCGCCTACCCGCAGCATTCGGAAGTGGCGCTTGCTTTGCGTGAGCTCGGGCGCATTGAGCGGACATTCTTTACCCTGGATTGGCTTCAGAAACCGGAACTCCGTCGTCGAGCTCAGACCGGTTTGAACAAAGGAGAACTTCGAAACTCATTAGCAAGAGCATTGCGCTTTTACCGGCGAGGTGCCGTAGCCGATCGGGACCGCGAAGAACAACAGCGAAAGGCAAGCGGCCTGAAT
The DNA here is from genome assembly GCA_965214005.1 of Bryobacteraceae bacterium. Lineage (GTDB taxonomy): Bacteria > Acidobacteriota > Terriglobia > Bryobacterales > Bryobacteraceae > Bog-105. The sequence continues at coordinate 241,143 of CBDCAQ010000007.1, read as the reverse complement.
CTAACCATCGCAGCAATCAGCCTTTGGAACACTGTTTACCTTCAAAAGGCAATTCGTGCGATGGCTGAAGCCGGCAATCCCCTGCCAGAGCATGTGATCCCTCATCTCTCTCCATTAGGTTGGGAGCACATTACATTTACCGGCTCTTACTATTGGCGTAAGCACGCCAGCGATATCAATGTTCTCCGGCCACTTCGAGCTTTTAAAGTAGCCAGCAAAGCAAAAACGGCCTAGTCTTACTTTGGATGGCCGACTTTGCAACGGTGTTCTGGATCCAAGCTGGCCTCAGCCCGACTTAGCGTATACTTTTGCCTGTTTCGTCATCCTTGGCCAAGAGACTGTTGCCAAAAGATGAAACGTAGCTTTTAAGATAGATTCGCTGACAGATGGACTACTACACCCGATATAGGTAGTAAAGCTCTTTATGTTGACGTTGCCCGACGAAACTGAACCGAACTAAGCTAGGGTTTTCCAGCGCAACGAAGGTTGCAGAAGGAAGACGAGCGAGTGAAAAGCAGCAGGTTCAGTGAAGAACAGATTATTGGAATATTGAAGCAGAGCGAAGCGGGAGCCAAGGCGAGCGAACTGTGCCGGCAGCATGGGATCGGCGAAGCCACGTTTTACAAGTGGCGGAGCAAGTTCGGCGGCATGGATGTGAATGAGGCGAGGCGTTTGAAGCAGCTAGAAGAAGAGAACGCCAAGCTGAAGCGGATCGTTGCCGATCAGCTGCTGGACATCACAATGCTGAAGGATCTGGTCGGAAAAAATGGTAGACCCGGAGGCCAAGAGAACGGCGGTAACGCACATGCGGCAGGCGCATAGCGCGAGCGAACGCCGTGCCTGCGGGTTGCTAGGGCAGCCGCGCTCAACGCAGCGCTATCGCGGCAAGCTGAGGTCAGATGACAGATTACGACAACGGATTGCCGAGTTATCGGAAGAACGTCCGCGGTTCGGCTATCGGCGTTTAACCGCCCTGCTGCAGCGAGAAGGCCGGTCGGTCTGGCATGGCCGTGTCCATCGCATCACGAAGGAGTTGCGATTGCAGGTACCGCGTCGGAAGCGAAAGCGCTTCCCGCCCTGCCCAGCAGCGCAAACAGAGATATCTCAAGTGAATCAGCGCTGGGGCATGGACTTTGTGAGCGATAGTTTGGCTGATGGACGAACTTTTCGCGCCTTAGCCATCGTGGATCATTACACGCGCGAGTGCCCGATGATCGAGGTGGACTTGAGTCTGCCAGGGGCACGCGTTGTCCAAGCCCTTGAGCAATTAGCAGAGACACGCGGATTGCCTGAGGCCATCCGTGTCGATCATGGACCTGAGTTTGTGTGCGTGGCTGTGCGTCAATGGGCGGAGCGGAGAAAAGTAAAACTCGATTATATTGCCCCGGGCAAGCCGATGCAAAACGGACATGTGGAAAGCTTTAACGGCAAGTTTCGCGACGAGTGCCTCAACGCGCACTGGTTTATCACGTTGCGTCAAGCAAAGAACATCATCGAAAGTTATCGGACCGATTACAACGAGGTCAGGCCACACAGCGCTTTAGATCACGCGACACCAAAGGAGTTCGCAAACTGGGGCAACGCTTCCTTCGTCGTTCCAATCTTGAAAAACACGAGAGCGAAACCGAGTCAAGGCAACCCTGTCGGGCTCGCTCCGCTCGGCATTGACTCGGCCCCGCTCTCGTGTGAACGGCACCTCATATGACGGCGAAGGAAAGCTACGATCGGGGCTGAACAATTACGGAAATCCTACTCATGAATGGTCCAGTTTTCACGGGCAGGTCAATGTAGCTGACGAAAGTAAGGAGTGGGCCTTCCTTAAGATATCGGAGTGGCACGTGAATGCTTGGTGAGTCATTGAACATGGGGTCTGTTGTCGCGTAAGGCGTCCAAATTGGTGTTGGGAAGTGGGGATCGATGGAGCCGCCGATACTATCCATGATTTGATATGTTGCCGCTGGAAGTGAGGGTGGACCTGGAGCCGCCTTGTATTGATCAGGCAAAGTCCCGTAGGTGGCGCTGCCGTCCCATTGCGTTAGATTCTGGGCCATCGCAAGCGTGGGTGTCTCCGCCGAATTTACGCCAGTTTTTGGACGTATTGCAGAAGCGGCATCGATCGTGATGCCGTAATCCGGAATAGGTTTGCCAAAAAAACATTTCCTGCGGTAAGCCTCAAATAAGGCGCACGCCCATTTATACCTGCTTCGAGATCGGTTACATCCGCGGCTGTTATTTTGGGACTGGCAATTATTTTGATTTGTTTATAATCGAAATCGATTAAGGACGTACACTCGTTGGCGCTAAGTGTGCCAACGCTGTGAAGCAAAACGGTGCCAAATTGCTTGGCGTCGTCGTGAACTTGCGCTTTGGAAATTATTCCAACTTGGCATCGAATAGCGAGAAGACCTGGGCAGCGATCAAGTTTGCGATCCGCTCAATCTGCTCTTCACTCAACTGGATCTTGTCTGCCCCAGTTTGATTTCAGCAACGTGACTGTCGAAAGGCTTAGCTAATCGCCGCTTAAGATCCGAGAGTAACGCATCCACCTCGGGATCACTTTCGCTCAAAGCTTCGATGCGCTGTATGTCATGGCATACGGTCGAGTGGTCGCGACCGTTATAGAAGCGGCCGATTATTTTGGTGCTCCAACGACCAACGCGGGCCGCAGATACATCGCCACTTGGCGGTTGAAGCAAGCAGGCTGTGAATTTCCCAGCCCTCGCGTTGGGCCGAGCCGCGCGGATACAACGCTGTCGATCTCTGCTAAGGGTATGCGGCGACCTGTGTAAATCCGCTGGGACAGTTTTCCCAGCAATTCGGATAGCACAAACCTCCTTGAGAGACCGGCGAGCTGCTTGGGCACTGAGTCGATATTCCAGCCGGTGTTCGTGTGTAGCTCTGCTGCCAGTAGAAGCTGGGATTGTTCCGCTGCGCATAGATCGACGATTTGACGCGAACGTGAACTGATCGAAGCCGAGGTTCAGAGCTGCGGCCCGATCCATGTCGCTTGCCGCCGTGCAGGAAAAGGTTGATGCAAGCTGCCGGTTGGCTTGACCTTTAGCAACTCAGAATCCCCGCAGTTCATTGGGAGCGCCGTGACTGCGCTGGATGCCGCTTCGGATGTCATGCGGCACACCGGCCAGTAGGCGTCGCGGCAAACTTGGCGATCGAGTCCAGCTTGACTGATTTCGACGGCAAGGTCCCACGCCCATTAACACTCGCCGAAGTCTAAGAAAAGCGAAATGTCTGGCCTTATGCCGGTTTTCTGCCCCATTGCTCCCAACATCCAACCCTTGGTTTGGGCAATGCACTGAATGAGCGGCCAGACTGCGGAGTGGAATGTTTTGTTCTCGCAAACTTGGGAGTGTCGCAACGGTGAAGTGCGCGTATGTAGTCGAACCGAATCGCTGGGGAGAGAATAGGGAAGGCGAGTTTTAACATTTCACCTTTTGTTCAAATCGGATCACAGCCAAAAGCCACGCTTGATGCACGTGAACCCTCGCCACGCTCCGCGACTGTTTTGTGGCTTCAGGCAGTCACGCTGATTTGGATGCTGGTGGAGTGTGGCTTAGCATTATTTGCGGCCGTAGATTCCCATAGCCCAGCTATGCTTGCGTTTGGCTTTGACAGCTTGGTTGAGCTAATGTCGGCAACAGTAGTTTTGTTGCAGTTCCTGCCTCACTTCTCGATTTCAGAAAATGCTGCAACCCGCGCTGCTTCCGTGCTGCTCTTTGCTCTAGCAGTTGTCGTCATGGTGATAGCTATCCTGGCTCTCGCATTACATCTACAGCCTGAGATAAGCGCCCTTGGCATTGGTATCACCATTGGGGCTCTTGTTGCCATGCCGACATTGGCTTGGCTGAAACGGCGCGAAGCACGCCGGAGCAATAATGTTGCCCTTGCTGCGGATGCGGTTCAGTCGGCGACTTGCGCATATCTGGCTGCCATCACACTGATGGGCCTGGCACTGAATGCAACTCTCCACATTGCTTGGTTCGATTCCGCCGCTGCTATAGCGGTCGTACCGCTGCTGTTTCGGGAAGCACAGCGGTCCTGGCGCGGTCACAGTTGCATCTGCTGCTGAACTGTTTTTAACCCGATTGTCTGGTCTCAGCACCCGAAATTGGTCTCGCAAGGTTTCTCTATCGGAACGTCATAACACGGACAATGCACTCGGAACCTACACATTAGGCTTACTGCGCCAGGGCAGATTGCTGCAATAAAATCCTGTCGCGACAGCCCGCTCAGCACTTATCGCTCATCCACAACCTAGTCCCGTTCACGCTGAGGTCCGGTCCGCTCGTTACCAATAGGACGACTTCTAGTCCAAGAAGACGTAGGTTAAACGCAGCAGCGAAACCGATCAATGTCTTGTCCGCTGGCCATAGCGCAGTCTAGAGTATCGTGGATAAGAAGCCATGGCAGCATGCTAAATCAGGCCAACTGGCTCGATCCGATCCTCGTTAACAGCATCGGGCACACAGCCGCTTTGCTCGTTTTTGGTCTGATCATCGTTCTTCTCGTCCAGGATTGGCAAACTCAGCGGGTGCGGCAAACGAAGCTGCCGTTGATCGCTGCGGTTCTTGCTTTGGGGTGGAATGTAGGCTCACTGATTGCCTTAGGTACCCAAGACCAGAACGCGCTATGGATTGGTTTTGTGATGACCGCCAGCTTCGCGATTCTAAGTTTATTGCCGGCCGTTCTCCTTCAGGTCGTTTTGCAAGGCAGATACACCCCAATTGTGTTAGCCGGATACGCTGTCAGCGTCGTCGCTGTTGGCCTGCATTTTAGTGAGCTCCTTTTTCCAAGCACACCATTTCATCAGGCGGCTCTGGTCGTAATCGCCGCGGGGTTCGGGCTCCTCACGGTTATCGCCTTCCTGAAACAACGGGCCGATCGCAAGGACGAAGAGGGCGAACGACCGGACCTAATCGTATTGGGCTCTCTTCTACTCTTCGCGAGCTCATTTCTTCACTTCGGGTACCAACATGTAAGTTCTCCGTGGGCGGCAGAGATTGCGTGGCACCACATTGGTATTCCGGTTGCGCTGGTGATTCTCCTGCAGGATTACCGCTTTTTACTCCTGGACACGTTCGTTCGCTTCCTTGTGAACTTTGGTTTGGCGGCCATTTATGTTGGCGGAGTGCTCACCCTTCTCCAGAAGTTTCGGTTCTGGGATGTTACGCATGAGAGCACCTTTGTCACCGGCATAGCGCTTGTCTTTCTGTGTCTATCGCTTGTGGCGTTCGCCCATTTGAGGAATGTACTGCAGACCTGGGTGAGCCGCGGCATTTTCCGACGCTCGAATTTAGAGGCTTCAGTCGGCCAAATCGCTGATATCTCTCTGTCGGTCGGATCAGAACAAGAATTGCTTGCCCTGGCCGCTCAGCAAGTAGCTCGTCATCTGCGGGCAGAGCAATTTGTCATTTTGAACGAGCCCGTGAAGAGTACCCGGCGAACCGAAAATCCGTCTGTTCTTTTTGGTGAGCAGACGCCCGTTGGACCAAATCAGCTACAGTTCCGGGCGGAGGCGCAGATTCCACTTCGTTTTTCGAGCGGAGATAGTCGTTACCTGGTTGGTGGATCCCGCAGGGGTGGGCGTCGCTATCTTAGCGAGGACCTGGATGATATGCGCCGTTTAGGAACTGCGATCGTTGGGCAGGTGGAGCGCTTTCGAGCCGAAGAGCTAAAACGGCTTGTAAGCCAGGCAGAGCTGAGGGCACTTCAGGCTCAAATCAATCCGCATTTTTTGTTCAACGCCCTCAATACGCTCTACGGCACCATTGATCGGAATTCTTACAATGCTCGTCGCATGGTGCTTAACTTGGCGGATCTATTTCGATACTTGCTGCAGAGTGACCGAGCCGTAATCCAGTTGTCGGAAGAGGTCCGTATCGTGCAGGCTTACCTCGAAATAGAAGCTCTTAGGCTCGGTGACCGTCTTGAAATAGAGGTTCTGGTCAGCGAAGCGGTGCGATCTACGACAATACCAATTTTGTCGATCCAGCCGTTGGTTGAGAATGCGGTCAAACACGGCGTCGCTGCCAAAAGCGGTCGGGGCCGAGTCTCTCTGAAGGCTGAGCAAGCAAGTGGCGGTGTCCGTATTTCAATCACGGACAGTGGCTCAGGCTTTGAAAAGAGTAAGGCGAATCGCTCCGCGGGTGTCGGTGTGGGGCTTGAAAACGTTCGCCGTCGATTGTTGCTCTGCTATGGACCGAGTGCCGCTTTGCAACTTCAGTCGAGTGAGGCGGGTACGACGGTCAGTTTCCTCGTCCCTATGTCGAACACACATCCAAGCGTCCTTCCGTCCAAGGTTACCGCGAAATGATTAGTTTGTTCGCAGCTTAAATGTGTTCGTTCGTCGGTGTCCCTAGCCCGCGTATGAGGTTTTGGTGGACATGACTTACGAAGTGAGAGCAACTGGAAGTCACCCTGTGATCCGTGCCCTCATTGTCGACGATGAACCAATCGCCCGAAAGGTTCTTCGGGAAGAGCTCGAGTTTATTAATTGGGTGGATATTGTTGATGAGGCAGAGAACGGCGAAATCGCCCTTCTGAAAATCTCGTCTACGAAGCCGGATGTCGTATTCCTAGACATCCAGATGCCGGGGATGGACGGCTTCGAATTGATTGAGCATCTGAACGGCGGACATCTTCCCGTTATTGTGATGGTGACTGCGTATGATCAACATGCCATTCGGGCGTTCGATGCCGGAGCAGTCGACTATTTGTTGAAGCCGATCAGTCAGCAGCGGCTTGGACAAGCCCTTGACCGAGCCAGAAAAGTGTTCCGTGACCCCGCGCAAGCGGCGGAACGTCTAGCACAGCTGCAGGAATTGGTTCCTCAAGCTGAACACAGGCTTTCAAACATTCGGAAGATTGTAGGCAAACTCGGGCAGGAATACTTCATACTGAACGCCAATGAGGTGTTTGCGTTTCAAGCGGACGGTGAAATAACCTGGATTCTAACAGCAAAACAGCGGTATACCGCTACTCAGAACCTCAGGGCAATTGAGGCAAGGCTGAACAATAGTGTCTTCCGGCGAATTCACAGGAACGCTCTCGTAAATCTCGAGCAGATCCGCAAGATGAGTATGATTACCAGCCAACGATGGCTGTTGACCTTGAACAACGGTCAGGAGTTTGTCGTCAGCAAGCGTCAGGCGAAGAACGTGCGCGACGTACTCAATTGGTGACCGGGCATCACTCTTTGTAAGAGAGAAGCAGTCCGCTCATTTCCAAAACGAGGCCGCTCATCGGATCGTCTGAATCACTTGTTGGAAATATTTTGGAAACCTTACTATCCCGGGTGATACTCGCTGGCATGATTAGATCGCTTTCGGCCGCAGGCACCCTCCTCGCCCTTTGCATGGGCTGCGGCGGTCTGAGTAATGCTCAGTCTAATAACGGCACCGTCCGTGGAACAGTGCTCGATCCGTCCGGCGCAATTGTTCGGGGCGCGGATGTAGAGTTCAGGAACCCTGTTTCACAATATGAACGAACCGCAAAAACAGACGCGCAAGGGAGATTCGAATTTAACAATATTCCTTTCAACACGTATCATATGAACGTCAGCACAACTTCATTCCAATCGCTCAGCGAGGATGTGGACGTGCGTTCCGCTGTACCGACCGATCTTAAGATCAGCCTGAAGCTTGGGACGGCAAACACGAGCGTCTCGGTCACGGCGTCAGGTGGAGATCTTGTCGAGAATGATCCGGTCAGCCACACGGATGTGGATCGAGCGCTGTTCGATAAACTTCCCCTCGAAAGTCAATCTTCGTCTCTCAGTTCATTAGTAACTCTTTCCACGCCGGGCACAACCGCCGATTCCAATGGCCTATTTCATGGAATGGGTGATCACGCTTCCAACTCCTTCTCCTTAGATGGGCAACCGATCAGCGATCAGCAGAGCAAAATTTTCTCAAATCAAATTCCGCTCGACTCTGTGCAATCAATGGAAGTGATTCAGGGTGCTCCTCCCGCTCAGTATGGGGATAAAACTAGCCTTGTAATAGTGGTTACCACGCGGTCCGGCCTAGGCGTTGACCAACCCCACGGAGAGGTGACCGCCTCATACGGCACATTCGGAACAGCTAACCTCGGGTTCAACCTCGCTTACGGCGGTAAGAATTGGGGCAACTTTCTATCGGCGAACGGCCTCAAAAGTGGCCGATTTCTTGATGGCCCCGAATATCAGGTATTTCACGACCATGGCAATGAGGAAAACATCTTCGACCGTTTCGACTATAAACTCTCTCCTGCCGATACGCTTAGTCTCAATTTGGGTTTTACTCGTTCCTGGTTCCAGACTCCCAATTCTTATGATGCTCAGACCGGTGCCGCGTGGAATGGACTTATCGTGGATAATGGCGGTCTTGGTCCCAACGGTATGCTCGTCGGCTCTCAGGACCAGAGATCTAAAATCCGAACCTTCAACGTCGCGCCAACCTATACGCGACTTATCAATAACAGCACCGTTTTCAACTTTGGCGCTTATGTCCGGCAGGATCAATTCAACTATTATCCGAGCGCGAATCCCTTTTCCGACTTCACACCTGGTCTTCAGACCACTACCGAAGGGCAGAGCCGTAGACTCACAAACGCAGGTGCGCACGCTGATCTCTCATACGTCAAAGGGATTAACAACATCAAAGCGGGCGTCGTATATCAACACACATTCTTGACTGAAAAAGATACGCTCGGGATCGTCGATCCTACCTTCAACGCACTATGCTTGAACGCGGACGGAAGCCTAAACACCGACGCAACAATCATTAATCAGGCGAACTGCGCAAGTTCCTCCAACCCGGCATATAACCCTGTACTTGCTCCGTATGACTTGACGAGGCCCGGTCCTGGAGTTGGATCCTATACATACAGAGGACACAGTGACATCAAGGAACTCGCTCTATACGTACAAGATACTTTGTCCTTTAAGGGCTGGACTATCAATCTTGGACTTCGCGGAGATCTATACAACGGCATCACTAGCGCTGGCCAGGCCGAGCCTCGCGTCGGCGCAGCCTACAACATCAAGCGGACCAATACTGTGCTTCGAGCCTCCTATGCGCGCACACTCGAAACACCGTTTAACGAAAATTTGGCGCTAGCCAGCACAGGCTGTAACGACGCAGTCATCAACGCGATCTCAGCGACTATTCAAGGATATCCATGCCTCACCGCGCCCCTCACTCCGGGCACGCGGAATGAGTATCACGTCGGAGTTCAGCAAGCGTTTGGACGTTTTTTGGTGATTGACGCCGAGTACATTTGGAAGTACACGGACAGGGCGTACGACTTCAGTGTGCTTGGCAACACGCCGATAACGTATCCGATCGAGTGGAATAAGTCCAAGATTCCTGGCTATGCCGTTCGCGCTAGTGTGCCGAATTTCCATGGACTCACAGCGTTTGTGGTTTTCTCCTCCGTTGCCGCTCGCTTCTTTGGGCCTCAGGTGACTGGTATCGGCGCTACTCCAACTTCGACGGGGAGCAATGCAGTATTCCGGATCGATCATGACGAAATATTCAATCAGACTACTCACCTGCAGTATCAGCCCTCTCAGAGAGGTCCCTGGATCGGGTTCAACTGGCGTTACGACAGCGGCCTGGTTGCAGGTCCTCTTCCGTGTGCAGGCGGCAACTGTAACAACGGTCCTAACGGGACGGACAGCATCGTCGATGTATCCGGCCTAACTCCAGATCAACAGTTCGAGTCGGGCCTTTCCTGCGCCGGTGTATTCGCCACTCCCACCACGCCGATTAGTCCCACCGGGTTTTGCGCCGGCTCTCAGTACGCATCGAAGTTTGTTAGGATCCCGGCGCCAGGCACCGAAGACGATGATCACAATCCGCCTCGCATTAAGTCTCGCAATCTGTTTGACCTTTCGGTGGGACACGACAACATCTTTCATTCCGACAAATACAAATGGAGCGCACGCTTAGCGGTCGTTAACCTGACCAACAAAGAGGCGCTGTACAATTTTCTTTCGACGTTCAGCGGAACGCATTACATTACGCCCCGAACAATTACCGCAACGATAGCCTTCCACTTTTAGGTGCATTTCAAAGAAGGCAAAGGCACCAGGGACATGATGCCTGTTGGTCTACTTGGAGCGCGCCAAAAAGTCGGGGGTGAGGCTGCTGTTTAGGCTTAAAGCCCTTTCCTTTAAACGACTGATTTTACGGGCCGTGCTGCGCGACGTGAATCCAATGGTGATCCGGATGGTGGAAATCCAACCAGCTGCGGCGGGCCGAATTCCATGATATCTTCCGGACGATATTCGGCTGGCATGGCGATCTGGGATACATCATTCGTAACCACGGGCACGAATTCAATAGCTTTCGGCGGAACATCCGGTCGAAGGCCCTGCACGAATTTCAGCTCCACCGCCAAGAGAAGTTCCTGTACATCTGCGACACGCTGCACCTGTGGCAGTGGGATGTTCGCGTTCTGGACATCCGGGAGGGAGTGGAAGGAGAGCACGCTGCCATTTGCTTAAGTGGCCACGGTGCGGCACCGCCTGAGAATTGCGGTGGTCCAACCGGCTACCGGTTGATGTTGAAACGGCAAAGCAATGAGGCCACGCTATGCGATCCGGCTCTTCGCGAGGCCGGAATTCAAATGCTGGCAGAGTCCTGTCCGGATGAGCCCGGGGGCACTTGGGATCTGTTGCGAACGGTATTGACGGAAGGGTGGGGAAGCATCGATCGCAGGCTCAAAGAGTCTGGGCTGCTACAGCCGGAGCGGTTCGATCTGTTGGAAACCAACAACCGGTTGGCCGCACTGCACGGCAGGTTTCAGCGATGAAGTTCCAAGTAGAAGTGGTGTGCCTGGACGATACCAATCAAGAACAACGTCACACAGTGCTGACGATCGAGCGGTCCGAGCTGGCCATGGAAACCTTGGGCATGAGCTTGGGTGAGGGAAAAGCGCTGCTGTCGGGCGTGCAAGATGTCGTGATTGCCGGGCAGGCGCAGGAATATCTGCAGCAGCAGCGCGCCTGTCCCGATTGCCATCGGCTATACACGAGCAAGGATGCCGGCACTACGGCGGTGAAGACCGTCTTCGGCTCAGTGCTGGTGGCGAATCCACGCTGGAACTGCTGCCCTTGTCAGAGCGCCGTTCGCGGACGTTTCGTCCCATGAAACAGTGGCTGAAAGAACGCACTAGCCCGGAGATGATGTACTTGGAAACGAAATGGGGCTCGTTGATCCCCTTCGTCAGGGTGGCGGACTTGCTGTGTGATGTTCTGCCACTGGAGGATTCCGTAAATGCGGAGACGGTCCGAACTCATCTCCAGGCGGTGGCAGAACTTTGCCGGACAGCTCGATCACGGTAGGCTTGGATGGCGGCTATGTGCGGGCCGCGCACAAACAGGGATGGTTCGAGGTGATCGCTGGCAAAACCGTAGTCGCCTTCCGGCGCACAGAGGAACGGGAGGTCCCAGCGGATAAGTGCTTCGGGTTTGTGCAGACCTACGACGACAAACCGCGGCAGCGCTTGTGGGAATTGCTCAAATCGCAAGGCATGCAGGAAAACCAGCAGGTCGTCTTCATGTCCGACGGCGGCGAGAACGTGCGCCGGGTACAAGAGTATTTGCATCCGTTCAGCGAACATCTGATCGACTGGTTCCACATCACCATGCGCCTGACCGTGCTGCAGCAGCAAACGAAGGCTCTCCAGGAGCAACAGCTCCAGACCGGCACTGAGGTATCGAAGCGGCTCGACAGTGTTAAGCACCTGCTGTGGCACGGAAAATGTTGCCGAAGCACTAGAACGGTTGGACAGCCTGGTTCTGGATCTCAGTCTGATTCAGGCGCGGACTTCTCCTGCAAAGAAACTAGCTGGCGGCCTGGCGGAGTTTGAGAGCTACATTCGCAACAACCGCGAGTTCATTCCCAACTTCGGCGAGCGCTACCGCAATGGAGAAACGATCAGTACCGCCTTCGTCGAATCGACCCATCAATCAGGTGTCAGCAGACGCTTCGTCAAGCGGCAATCGATGCAGTGGACGCTGCGTGGCGCCCATCTATTGCTGCAGACGCGGACCAAAGTTTTGAACGGAGAACTTGACGAAGAGTTCCGTGGTTGGCATCCGAAATTCCGACCGCAACCGGAAAAAACCAAACCACAAAGAAAGGCAGCTTGACCCCCGGGTTTCTGGCGCACTCCGATACCAACGGCTTCATGTTTTTACTAATCGAGCGCACAACGCGCATTGTTCGCCAGATTCGCCTGCTTGGCGTCACGCCTGACTATCGGCAGGCGCCGGCAGAGGCATGGTCATCAGTGAAACAACCGATTGATGCGGCTATCACCTAACAGGTTTCGAGCATGGCCGATCAGGTCGTTGTCGATGCAGCTGATCTGTGGGCGTACAATCCCAAGACCGACCTGTACGAACGAAAGCGTGCGCACTACGCCTAATAGTTGAGCACAATTTTGCTGTACAAATCTAAACCAAACGTTTGAATCTCGTATGCGTGTGAATAGTTACTTGGATGTATGACTATTAACTTGCCGAAAGGATGGAAGACCCGGACAGGTTTCTGATGTCCCGCCATCATGGAATCCACGAGGACGACCCACCATTCGAGATACTCAGCCCGATAAGGCGCGATTTTGGCGGCTTTTTCCGTGATGCACAGCTTCAAGTTTTTTTCTAGTTCTGACACGACAACGAGAGCATTTGATTCCGGCGGGTCAGGCAGCTTTCTTGACCAGCTCTGGTGTTTGCGGCCGGAAGCCCGGATACCAGCGTCGAAAGGTATCCTCCCACTCTCCGTTGAGTACCCGCGCCCGGATCTGTAGAAGCAAGTGGGCGCCACGTTGTGTCCACTGCATTTGTTGGCGCTTGACCATGCGCTTGCTCACCACCTGATTGACTGCTGACTCAACGAAGCTGGAGGCGATGCGTTCTCGGTTACGGTAGCGTTCGCCATAGTTGGGCAGGAAGCTCTGGTTGCGCTTGATCTAGATATGTAATTCTTCTACGCCCTCCAATAGTTTGCGAGTGCTCTCGTCTTTGCCTTTAAATGCCGCCGCATCCAAAACCACTTCCAGATCCTGCAGTTTATTTAGTGCCTGGAATGCGTTGCCGTGCCACAGGTACCACTTGATGCTCTCTTCGCCCAACTCGCTTTCCAGCCGCTGCGCCACGCTGCAAACGTGCTCGCGAATGGTTGAAGCATGCACTGCAGCGGCGAGTCCGTCGGCAACACCTCTTGCAAAAGATCGGCGGTCAGGCCGTAACTCATCAGCGAGGACCATTTGGTCTCCAGAAACAGCAGCTCGGGCGTGGTGCGCTCCGGCAGCAGTTCAGCCAAAGGACTGAAGCTCCTGGTCTCGTGTGGCTGGCATTCACAAGGCAGCAAGCGCGGGCTTGCAAGCGTAATTTTGCCGAAGACCGTGCGCATTGGAAGATCGTGATGCCCCTTGGTATGACGTCTGGCCACACGCCGGGCAGCGTTTGTGTGCCGCCATCCAGTCGGCGCTCTGTTGCTCGACCATCACCCGCTGGATATCTCGGAAGATGGCTTTGCTTTCGGCTAAGCTCAGTCCCAGCGTCTTCAGCTTGAGTTCCCCTCGCTGAACGGAAGTGAGTTCGTGTACCTGCTCCTGCCCGTTATCCTCGATCGCGACCAGGCGAATTTGGAAGGTCATGCCACCGCCTCCTGGCTGAGCGTCCGTAGTTTTCGATTCACTTGGGGGCGGTCCAGTCGCCGCAGTTGAAACTCTCGATAGGCCGCCACACGCTCGGCCGCCTCCCGAAGCTCTTCGATATCCCCAAGCGCCTGGCGGTCTCTTCCAGAATCTAGCCAACGCTGCAGCGCGTCCGATATCTTTTCCAGATCCTCAAAGGGGAATGCATAGCGATGCCGGTCTAACTCCTTCAGATAAGCGAGCGCTCCGGCATATGCTTCGCCTGGCGCCGCTCCTCTTCCGCCGCTGCAGATCGGCAGAAAAGGCCTCCCATCTTGGGGTAGAATCGCTTCCAACCGAAGGTCCACTCGCCAGTTGGCCGTGAAGTCATATTCATAGTCGAACGATTCCCGCGGATGTAGCCGGAAATGCGATAGCAGAACATGGTGCGGGTTGTCGTTGAAGCTGATGCCCCCCAGATAAGCAATTCCGTAATCCTTTCCATGAATGCGGAATCGATGCAGATGCTCCCCAGTCCAATCAAAGACGGTTTGAATACATTCTTGGAGTTGGGCGATACTGGTTTCGCTTGAAATCAGCAAACGACGCCAGATCATCGGGCTGATCCTGGCAAGTACAAGGCGTATTTGGTAGATGGTTGGGGCTGCGGAGGTTGGGCCATATCAGGAGGTTACTCGAACCAGGCCGCTTCCCCCGGAATCGAATGGTCTCCCACTACTTTGCATGCTCTCGCCCGCGATCGACGGGGCTTCGCTATTGCATGAAACGGTACCGCACTAAGGTTCGAAAAGCTTTAGTAGAATCTTAGTCGCGCTATTTTGGAGCGGCCCGACTTGAGAAAGCCTGAGAGATAATCAGCTACGAAAGGGTTGAAACTCTTGGTCGGACGGAGATGGCAGGTTAATTTGGGCTCAAGAGCGGGCCTTAGGTAGGAGCATTGAACGACCCGTCCGCCGCCTTCAATCATTCGGATATCCGCCATGAACTCGCACGCCTAATGGTGCGATATCAAGCGGCGGATGCGGCGGCTACGGCCGACCTCATCAGTGTTGTTAGCCCGTTGCTGTACCGCTTTTTTCTTCACTACCCTGAAAGCCGTGTCGACGCAGTCGACCTACTTCAGGAAACATGGCTTCGTGTTCACAAATCGCGTCATACGTACCGACCCGGAGAGCCCGTGCTTCCTTGGCTATACGGAATAGCACGACACGTCCAAATAGACGCCTACCGTCGGCGCAAAGCTCGCGTTCGCGAACAATCAATGGAGGTCCTCCCCGAATTCCCGACTGAGAAATCCTCCGCGCCAGAGCTGCCAAGTTTCGAAGAGATCGTGGCAAAGCTTCCACAAGGACAACGGGAAGTCGTAACAATGCTAAAGGCGACAGGAATGAGCCTGGAGGAAGTTGCTAATGCGACGGCGTCTAGCGTAGGGGCTGTCAAACAAAAGGCGCACCGGGCATATGAGCACCTGCGTCGAATACTCAGAGCCAAGGCCGACGCGAGGAAATCGTAATGAACTGCAATCGGCTCGACGACCTTCGAAACCGGGGGAACAACGGCGAAGCAGGACTTAGCGCCACTGCGAGAGAACATCTCCAGGGCTGCGAGGACTGTCGCGAGCTGCAAGCTTTATGGGAATCCAGCGAGTCGACGGTCGTGGAGATTCCGCTGTCAGTGCAAGGGGAGATTCATCGACGAATCCTCGCGGGGTTGCGACCTGTTTCGCCGCTTTTCCCAGACAGCATTCTGATAGCGATCTTGATCCTGCTCGTCGCGCTCGCGATAGTGACGGGAGTCGGGATCCTTGGTCTCGCAGGGTGGCGATTGTTCGCGCCATGGCAAGCGGGCATCATCTTCTCGCTACTCGGCGGGAGCACATTGTCGATTTCGCACGTCGTAATCCGGCAGATGGTCCCGGGTGCTCGCCAACACGTTACTCCGCGCGCGGCAATGGCCGGCATATTTTTGTGCCTTCTGGCCGCGTTTGTCTTCGTCTTTCCGTATAAGCCTGACCCACATTTTGTTTCGAAGGGCCTCAAGTGTTGGTCGCTTGGCTTAACTGTTGCTGCGGGAGCAGTCATACTCTTCTCCCTTCTGTTAAGGCGCGCCGCGTGGCTCTCTCCAACAAAGTTGGGATCTGCTGCCGGATTTCTTGGCGGACTTGCGGGCTTGGCCGTTCTAGAGATTTATTGTCCCTTCCAGGATCGAGGCCACGTTGCTTTTTGGCACTTGGGAGCAGTGGCCACAGCAACCTTCATCGGCAGAGCCATAGCTGTTACGGGCGCGACGCTCCGGGATCGTCAACGCCCATAAGAGCCAGTGATTTCTAACGCGACCGTAACTTTGCGACTAAGTGAACGAAGTAGCTTACGGGGCGATCGCTAACACTTCGTCGTCAGCCGAGATCCCCTGAAACACCCCAAAGGAGAAATTAGGATGAGAACGGCAATACGAACAGTTTTGGTCACTACGGGACTACTTAGCGGGCTTACCGTGAGCTTGTTATCCGCTCAGACAAGCGACGACAAGAAAATGTCGGATGACAAGATGTCCGGTGAGAAGATGTCGGGCAAGAAGATGTCGGGCAAGAAGATGTCACATCAGGAAATGATGGACAAGATGAACAAAATGTCTGCTGAAGATAAAGCCGCCATGTTCGACAAAATGACGGAGAAAGACAAAATGTCTGCCATGAAAATGGGCGGGCACGACATGAGCACAATGTCAAATCAAGAATCGATGGACATGATGGGCAAGATTTCAATGCAGGAGAAAGCTGACATGCTTGACAAAATGCCGATGGAGAAGAAAATGTCCATGATGAAGAGTGACTCTATGATGCAAAAGAGTAAAAAGATGGACAACCCGGATAAGGACACGACGAGCCATCAGTAAGGGCCTCCGAGAAAGCGGGCGGCCTAAGACATCAACCGCCCGCCAGGCTAGCTTCGGCTACGAGGAACGAAGACTGAGGTTTCTCTCGCTGTAAACGACACTCGATTGTTCAAAACCGTGCGTTCGGATTCATAGCGAGTGCATCAAGAAGTCGGGGAGCAGCGTTGCGCATAGGGTTGAGAGGTGCTAACTACCCTTCCATTCAAGCGCTTGAGTTTACGGGCGGTTCTCCGTCAGGTGAGCCCGATGCTCATTCGCCTCATTGCGGTTCCAGATTGCATCGAACTCCCAGACTTTCACAAAGTAATTCGCGCCATTCTTTGGATGGGAGAGCGATCTCGGATACATCGTTCGCGTCCACGGCCAAGAGTTCAACAGCTTCCGTCGGAAGACGTGGTCGAAAGCGCTTTGGGAACTGAAATTCCATAGACAGGAAAAGTTCCTCTACATCTGCGACACCGTCCACATGTGGGAGTGGGATGTTCGAGTGATCGATATAGAGGAGGGCGCGGAAGGTGGTGACCTTTCGGTTTGCCTGGGTGACCGCGGAGCGGCTCCTCCCGAGCACTGCGGCGGGCCAACCGGATATCGGCTGATGTTAAAACGGCAAGAAGATGGTCCCGCTATGTCCGACCGACTCTTGCTGGCCGCCGGCATAGAGTTGTTTGCGGAGGCTTGCCCGGATCAGCCGCCTGCCACCTGGGATCTGCTTCGCTCCACTTTGGATGGAGGATTCCGCAGCATTGACCGCAGGCTCCAGGAATGCGGTCCGCTGCAACCCGAACGGTTCAGCTTGAGCGAAGCCAACGAGCGCTTGGCTGAGTTGCAGCAGGGCGGAAGACTCCGGCCATGAATGTCCGCGTGGAGGTTGTATGTACCGGGGTTGATGGAACGGAACAACGCCAGCCTGTGATGACGATTCAGCGAGCGGAACTGGTGATGGAAACACTCGGAATGAATTTGACCGAGAGCAAAGCACTACTGGCAACAGTGCAGGATGTTGTTGTTGCGCACCAAGTCCACGAACACCTGGAGCAACATCGGGCATGCGCGGGCTGCGGTAAGCGGCATACGAACAAGGATTCCGGGAGCACGCCCGTACAGACTCTGTTTGGCCGGGTGGATGTGTCGAATCCACGTTGGCATCGCTGTGCGTGCCAAGCGGACGGCCCAAAGACATTTCGGCCAGCGAAAAAGTGGCTCTGTGGGCGAAGCACTCCGGAGATTTGTACCTGGAGACAAAGTGGGCCTCCCTGCTTCCTTTCGCACGTGCGGCGGCCCTGCTGAAGGAAGTACTGCCGGTCGGCGATTCGATGAACCCAGAGAGCATTCGAGATCATCTGCAGGGAACTGCGGAACGTATCGAGCGAGAGCTCGGCGACGAGCGGCCATTCAATCTTTTCGAAGGAGTGGAAGAAGAGTGGGAGCAACAGCCGCTGCCAAACGGTCCGATGACGGTGGGCATTGATGGCGGGTATGTCCGGGCAGCTCACAAGCAGGGATGGTTTGAAGTGATCGCTGGCAAAAGCGTGGTCGCGCTTTAAAGGGATGAGCCTGGAGAAACACCGTCGGCCAAGTGCTTTGGATTTGTGCAAACCTACGACGACAAACCGCGGCAGCGCTTACGGGAGTTGATGAAATCGCAAGGCCTGCAAGAAATCAGCAGGTGGTATTCATGTCCGATGGTGGCGAGAATGTCCGCCGGATGCAAGAGTATCTCCATCCTTTCAGCGAGCATCTGATCGATTGGTTCCACATCACCATGCGTCTAACGGTTCTACGACAGCAAACCAAAGGACTCAAGCAAGAGCAGCCACAAGCAGGGGAAGACATATCGAAGCGTCCGGCAAGCGTAAAGCATCTGCTCTGGCATGGCAATACCGAGGAAGCGCTCGAACGACGACGATGGTATCCGCAGTTCCGACCAGAGGTCGCTTGCTCCCCCGACTTCTTGATGCACTCGCCGGGAATTTGTTGACTAAGGAGCAGGCTTCGCAACTCATTCACGCTCCCAATGCCGAGACGCTGAAGGGCAAGCGCGGAGATCATGCGGCGCCAGCTTCGGAATTCCCATCTGTTTGGCATGCGCAGCACGACTCACCAGATGACCTTAGCCGTAATGCCCTGCCCTCAATAAGAAGGGCGTAGTGTGGGCGCACGTGCGCTAAATAATGCCGCGCCGCTGGTGCCGATCTCGAGCAAATACAACTTCTGCTCGGGCATGCCTTCATTCAGACTACCGAACAGTACCTTGGCACGCGCCAGAATTTGGTCGAAGCCGTCAACGATCGCCTGGGGCTTGACTGTGAGGAAGAACATCGCACGGCAGATTGACGAACCAATGATCCAACAGGTTTTTGGAAAGATCCGAGTTGCCGGTATAGGCGCGTAATGAAATGAAAGACTCCTCCGCAGAACATTTCCTTCCTGAGATTGTGGATGCTGCGCTCTTGCCGGGGTTGCATTCTCTGGTCACTGAGACGCGGCGGTCGGTCGCGCGCGACGTGAACGGTGCTCTGGTCCAGTTGTATTGGCAAATCGGACGACGAGTGCACGTCGGTATTTTGGCGCAAGGCCGGGCCGAATATGGCCAGCAGATTGTCGCCCCACTGCGGCGACAATTGGGCTGAACACAAAGAACCAAGTGCAACAATGTGTGGCTTAAACGAGCGCCAAGGTCACGACGCTCGCGCAGTGGTGCGAATGTCTAGGCGTATCCGCATTCGGATTACTCGGCCATAAGCCAGTGTAGGAGATTGAAGGAGTTCTGTTCACTAGACGCCGCAGGTGAAGGGCTGTAAAATGGGGTATATGGAAGAGGCAGAAGACACCTTCTGGGACGGGTGTGATTTTCTCCACCGAGACCCAAAGATTGTTCATGGTACTCCTGTACTTCGGGGAACTCGACTGCCGGCCGATGCCCTCGTCGGTAGCGTTGAGTCCTACCACGAACTGAGCGGCATGAGTGAAAACGAGGCTATTGACGCGACCTTGGAAGACTTCCCTGGCACTCCAGGCGGTAAGAGCACGCTCCGTACGCTGCTGGCCTACCAGGAAGTACATTTGCATCAACTCCAGCCTTGAAGGCGATCATTGACGAAGGCGTGCCAGAGAGGCTAGCTGGCCGTTTGTCTGGTCATAAAGCCTCGAAAGTGCGCGCTGAGGGGTGGAGGTCGATCAAGAACGGCAAGCTGTCGGACCTGATTGAGGCTACGTTGGCTATACCCGCGGGGGAAGATCCCCTTCCGAAGCACGGGCGACGATTGGCCATCGTGCTCAGCCCGGAAGGGGATCTGCTGATCGATTTCGCCTATTGGACACCCCCGGAGAAGGTCACTCCTCCCGGGAAAACCACGATGATGGGGCAGTTCGAGATCGCACCGATCGCATTGATGCCACCCAGTCCGACGTTGGGTGTCCCCGGGAACGCACTCACAAGGTTTCCGGCCTGCACCTGCGTACGCACGGCATCCTGCGAATGGAGTTGCACACGAAGGCCCGCGGCGATAGCCGCGTCCGTCCACATGACGGGGGTCACGTCCCAGATGGGCGTGTAGTGGATAGGATCGCTTGGCTGCTCCTGAGGGACGTTGAATGGATCTCCCTCACCAGATAGTGCAGAAATTAGACCTTGACGCATGGGATTATTATCGCCGCCGATGCCGTTCACCACGGGGATAATCGCGGCCCGAGACGATGGTGGTTCGTCGTTCGCGATCCCAGGGGCTGCATTAAGATTAGGGGCGTAGGTGCTGTTCTCAAGAGCGGCGATCAGCTTTGAGGAGGCGTCGGTATGAAGGTAGAGGTTGAATTGGCCATCGACCCAGCCGCCAAGCATGTTCAGAGTCACCGTTTTGCGATCGTAGTCAATATCGACGACGCTGCCGCTCTTGCCCGTCTCGTTAGCGACTTGGGGGGCGTTTAATACCAGGCCGATGCGGTGCCCCTTATCGTCCTTGTCCCCATCTTTATCCCTCGCTGATACGATATGCACGAGCGGGCTGTACTTCGCATCACCCGCGGCGCCGGGCGCAAAGTCCGCGGGTGGAAAACCGTCGGGACCAGGCACGAGCACGTGCGTTAGCCCAAAATCGACCGTACCCTCGAAGATGAGCATGTCGAGGTCTTCGTTATAATGGGCCTTCTGCACCGCTGGGGTGCCAAGGGCGTTCAACATCTTGTTCGAATAGTTCACCCCGCGCCGTTTGGCGTCGGCCTGATCCGAAGACTCCGTTATCACGTACCAAACGGTCCTTCCATTGGGCGTCTCGCCCTTGTGAAGAGGCAGTGTCACCGTCTCATGAGCGATATCGATACTGAGCGCCCCAGGAAAACTGTATGTGAAGATGCCGACCGAGGGGTGGGCGCGCCGCGGGTGACCGTCAGCCATCGCGGGGTCGACGTAGCCGAAAGCCGACGTCAGAACGACTGCATAAGCGGCCGTCGCTGCGAGCATGTGTCTGCTAAATTTCATAAATATGCCTCTCTGAGGTTAAGCCCTCGAGCGTACATTCGTGTGAACGGCAGAGAAAGTTATCAACCGGCGAAATAATAGTCGGTCATTATTTCCTCCCGTGAGTGAAAGCGCACCTGCCCGCGTAACTCTGAGCCGTTCGTGCCCGCATACGAATGCGCTTCAAGAAGTCTTATGAAAACTCACTCCCGTTGTTTTGTCTTTTAAGCATCAGTGGCTTGTCATTTGCTTCCGGCGCCTAGCCATGGACGCACCAACCGCGAACGTGGAAACTAACGGTTTTACGCGGGATGCTCACAAAGGCACAGAGCGGCCTGTCGAGCCAAAACAGACGGGCTATCCATTAACACGCGAATTGCTGAGGAAGATGGACGCTTACTGGCGTGCCGCCAACTACCTGCCGGTCGGCCAAATCTATCTGCACGACAATCCCCTGCTGAAGGAACTGAAGCTCTCGCACGTAAGGCCCCTGGTGGTTGGACACTGGGGCACGACGCCAGGCCAGAACTTCATCTATGTGCATTTGAATCGCGTGATCAAGAAGTACGATATACCAGCAAAGGACCTTCGTTTTGGACGGCCTTCAGGTTCGGCCATGCCTCTCGTGTGGGCGCATGCCGAGTACCTGAGACTTTCTCGCTCACTGCACGACGGACGGGTCTTCGACATGCCGCCGCAAACCGTGCAGCGCTACCTGGCCCTGAGCCGAGATACGTGCAACCGATTAACACATCGCCCGTAAGTCATTGAAGACGCAACGCTCAATCTGAGTGGGTTTTTATACAGCGGACTGAATATTCCTCCATTTTAGGCTGACAGCGCACTTTAGGCTTCATGGTAGGCTTTGAAAATACTTTTCCTTGAACGCCTCCCCCGGCTAGGAGAGGAGGCGAATGTCTCTCTACGAAAAGACTGTTTACCCGCGGCTTGCCGAACTGATAAGCGCCGACGAACTTGTCCTTCATTTCACCCCGAGTGAAGAAGAGATTGAGTTCAGCACGAGGAGCACCCGTCAGCCAACGTCTCGTTTGACTCTCTTGGTGCTGCTAAAACTGTTTCAAACGTTGCATCGATTCCCGAACGCTGATGAGGTTCCAGCCGCTGTGGTCGATCACCTCCGAATCCAGTTAAGGCTGGGTGCGGTCATACTCTTTGAATACGACGAGCCCGTCCAGCGAGCACGCCAACGCCATCTGGTCCGCGAATACACGGGCTTCCAGGCGTGGTCCAAAGAGGCTGGTCATGTCGCGGCCGCTGCGGGTTATCAAGCGGCTCTCGTCATGGGCCGGCCGGCGGACATCACGAATGCAATCATTGGCGCACTGACGAATGCACGCTTCGAATTGCCGGTCTTCTCGACCTTGGAGCGCACTACAAGACACGCGCGCGCCTTGGCTCATCGCAAGCTTTGCGGCAATGTGTTTGCGCGGTTGACGGCCGAAGAACGCCAGACTCTGGACCTGTTGTTGGTGATTCCCGTCGATCAACGGCGAACGGCAGTTCAGACGATCAAGCGATTGCCTCAGCGGCCCTCGCGCAAGCACCTGAAGGAGAGTGTTGATCATCTCGAGTGGCTCCAGTCGCTTGGCACCGTGGAAACCGAGCTGAAAGACATTGCTCCGTCCTTGATTCGCGACTTCGCCAAACAAGCGCGGACCACCGACGCCGGCGAATTGAAGGACTTTACTCCAGCAAAGCGGTATACCCTGCTGCTGTGCCTGATTCACAGAACGAGGGCCCGTACCCGCGATGCGGTCGCCGGAACTTTGGTCAAGCGAATCTCAACCATTCACAAGCGAGCCAAGACCGAATTGATGGAGCGCCAGTTGGAGCAGCGCGAGCGGGTTGATCGTCTGCTGGGCAGGCTGGGAGAGGTAATAGACATCGTGGCCACGGAAAGGAGTGATACAAAGATTGGCCAGCAAGTCCGCACAACGTTGACACAAACGGAGCCCATCCAGACTTTACAGGAGGAATACTCGGCCGCCAAGAATTGGACTGGCAACAACTACCTCCCGCTCCTGTGGCGGCATTACAAAGGAAATCGCCCCGTTCTTTTCCGCGCCATCAAAGCGCTGGTAGTAACCTCAGCGACGCAGGATAATTCGTTGATAGAAGTCTGGAACCTACTGTGTGATCCGAGCAACCGTCGCGCTGATTGGATATCAGTCGAATCGGAGTTACTACATTTCGCGAGCGCACGCTGGCGGACCCTGCTTCGGCACCCCTCGGACTCAACTCTGATAAATCGACGCCAGCTCGAAGTTTGTGTGCTCTCCTACATTGGCGATCACCTGCAGGCCGGCAATCTCTGTGTTCCCGGATCGGAGGCTTTTGCGGACCACCGCGCCGACCTTCTGCCGTGGCCGGAGTGCGAACGTCGTCTGAAGGAATACTGCGATCGGCTGGGGATGCCCGCAACTGCCCCCGAGTTCGTGAGACACCTGCAGCGGCAACTGACGGAGTTTGCCACCAGAGTCGATCAGCAATTCCCGGAGAACACGACGGTAAAGATCGGTGTCGACGGCCTGCCTGTTCTGCTGAAGTACAGCGCTCGTGTCGTTCCCGAATCGGCCCAGCGGCTGCACCTCGAGGTAATGCGGCGCATGCCGCAGCGCAGCCTGCTCGACATCCTCGTCAATGTAGAGCACTTGACGAACTTCACCAACCATTTCGGTCCGGCTTCCGATTCCGAACCGAAGATCGAACGCGCCGCTGAACGATATCTGTTGACCGTTTTCGCCATCGGTTCTAGCCTGGGTCCGGTCCAGGCAGCGCGCCATCTGGGAGGCGTCGTGTCGGCCCACATGCTTTCGTTTGCCAACCGCAAACACGTAACGGTTGAAAAACTGGAAGCGTCCCGGCGAGAGCTGGTCGAGTTCTATCTAACGCTCGATCTACCGAAAGCCTGGGGCAAGGGCACGATGGTAGCCGCTGACGGGACACAGTTTGATTTCTACGACAACAATCTGCTGGCCGGATATCATTTTCGCTATCGCAAGATGGGTGCGGTCGCTTACCGGCACGTCGCTGACAACTACATCGCAGTGTTTGGACATTTCATGCCGCCGGGACTTTGGGAAGGCATTCACGTCATCGACGCGCTTCAACAGCCACAGCTCAGCATCCAGACCGACACGGTGTGTTCCGACACACAAGGCCAGTCGGCGGTGGTGTTTGCCTTTGCACGCATGTTCGGCATCCGTCTGTTGCCCCGCATCCGAAACTGGAAGAACCTCAAGCTATATCGACCGCGCGCAAACGCGCGCTATCGCCATCTCGATGCTTTATTCCGCGAGACAGTCGATTGGAAGTTGCTGCGAAGGCACTGGAAGGATTGGATGCAGTTGGTGCTGTCGGTACAGGCTGGGAAAGTCCCATCC
Source organism: Bryobacteraceae bacterium (assembly GCA_965214005.1). Classification (GTDB taxonomy): domain Bacteria; phylum Acidobacteriota; class Terriglobia; order Bryobacterales; family Bryobacteraceae; genus Bog-105. The sequence continues at coordinate 216,723 of CBDCAQ010000007.1, read as the reverse complement.
TCGACCCTAATCCGGCAGCTCAGCCATCGGAGCGATGTCAATGCTTTGTCCCAATTCGCGGAGCAATTGGGAAACGTGGATCGAACGATATTTCTTCTGGAGTGGATTTCCAATCAGCCCATGCGCCAAGAGGTGACGGCCATGACCAACAAAGTGGAGGGCTACCATAGCTTCTCCAAATGGCTGCGCTTCGGCGGAGAGGTCATCGCTGAAAATGATCCGGACGAACAACAGAAATATCTTCGATACAACGATCTGCTTGCCTCGGCGGTGATCCTGCAGAATGTCATCGACATGAGCCAAATCATTGCAGATCTCCGGCGAGACGGGTGGACGATCACTGAGGAGGACCTCTCGCTCCTCAGTCCATATGTGACTCCGGGCGTGAAGCGTTTCGGAGAATACGGATTTGATTTTGATCGCGAACTGGAGCTATCGATCCAGCAAGTACTCTCGCGACGGAAGAGCCCGCCGTCGAAGGATGGATCGCGTGAGTTGCGGAAGGAGGCCTGACCGAAATGGATGAACTGATTCGGACGCCTTACGGCGAGGTTCGCGCACAAAGCCTGGCTGCACTTCAAGCCTCCTTTGACACACGTCAGATACTAGAAGCGGTCGATGATCTCGACCGCTTCTGTACGCGATGGAAAAGAGAACTGCGCGCCGAATTGCTGCGACTGCATGGCATGGCACACACGGTAATCAACGGCGCGCCCTTGGCTATCGTGCCAGGGGAGGAAAGCCTCAGCGAACGTGCCTTTTTCATCGCGGAGGAGTTTAGCGATTGCCAGCAATCCTTGCGATCCATCATCGTTCGACTAGAGCAAATCGCGGAACTCGCGCCTGAATAGTCCTGATAAAACGAGCCGCCCTTGCACAGCTGACGGACTTTTGTCTTCAAAATGGAGAAACTCAGGCACTTGGGCTAACATGGAATCAACAACTTGCGAAGAAATGAATAAAAATACGCAGATGTTGATCGCCCTAGAATCAACGACTTAGAGGCGATGTGTTAATCGCAACACGTATCTCGGCATAGGGCCAACAGGTGTCACTCCCGCCGCCTCCATCCGTTTCCGGACCGCGCTGTAGAGACCGGTACTGCAAAGCGGTTCATACGGCGCACGCATGCGAACAAAAACGTCACGAACAGCAGCGGCCTTGGGACGCCCGTGGCGGAGGTATTGAAACAACGCATCGCCCACCTGATCCATTAACGGCAATAGCGTATGGGCTCCAGTCTTGGAATGGTGGATGCTCAACGTCTCCGCATGCCAGTCCACGTCGCTCAACTTAAGGTGCGCAATCTCACCCGCACGGAGGCCATACGCGGCCAGAAGCCGGAGCATGGCGTAGTCGCGCAAACCCTTGGGCGTTTGATCTTTCCCGGCGGATTGCAAAATGGTGGTGATCTGATCCTTGCTCAACACCGACTGGATTGATTCATAGGCGTAGAGCGTCGGCGCGATGACTCGTGACGCCAGATCGGCACGGATGTGCCCCGCTCGTTGAAGGTGCCGCAGGAACGAGCGCAGACGCTCGGCCACATCTTTGAGCGATTTTCGCCTCAGCCCCGGCGCCCGTGTTTCAAAGTAGGCATCAGTGTCCCGGCTGCTCAATCCCGCGAACCCGGCAGAATCAGCGTGCCCGCAGTGCCAAGCGCAGAAGTTGCGAGCCTCCCACAGCAACGCATCAATCGAGACGCGAGCAAGCCCGCGCTCCTCGTGGAGCCACGTGCGGTATTGGTTGCAAACGTCCAGACAGAGAGCTTCGCCGGCAGTGGATGCGATCGCCTCGGGTGGCCACCTTTTCAGAGCGACCTTTAACAGGCCATGAATCCCAGAGCGCGGGATAGAAATCCAATCCCGCGCGGGAGCCTTTCCGTGACGCCCCTGAAACCGCCGCACCGCCAGCACCAGGTACTTCGAAACGGTCTCGGCATTGCTCAAATAGTTGTGGACGACGACGGGGCTGTATTGTAGGCGTGCCAGCTTGTCCCCGTACTCGGCAATTAGATCGGCATGATTGTGTGACATGGGAATCTCCTTGGTTGGGTTGGAACAACCGCCAAGGATTCCACATGTAAAGATAATGCCCAGCTCCCGACCCAATGGCAGCGCGAAAACCGCCGCAATCCTGGCCTCCCTAGTAACCTTCCTTCACATTATTGGCTGCTGGTGATTACTCTCCTAATGACGAGCTGGCCATTAGGAGAGCCAATGGGCGAGATACGCGGCGTGATCGGGGCGGGGTTCGGGTGCGATCTGGAGATCGGAGCAGAGAAAGGCAGCACCAATCTCGGCGACTAGTTCCTCAAAGGCATACGCGGCATCGCCTTTGTGTTCGCCAAAGGTGCGGTTCAGGCGCGCCTGGGTGCCACTCCAATGAATCGACTCATGACCGAGCACCGAGTAAAACTGTTCGGCTGATTGAAGAGGTCGAAAGGGGGCATTTGGATGAAGTCGCCAGAGGGGTGAAAGTAGGCACGATCGCCGCCATGCCGGAGAACAATGGGGAGGCTTGAAAAGAACTGATCGGCGTGGGCGATGCGTTGTTCAGCGGATAAGTGAGGACGAGGAGCGGGCTGGTAGCCATCGACCTGATCGGCATTGAAGACGTGATAAGCGCGAGCAAAACAGCGCACGCGGTCTGAATCCATATTAGAGTCATCATCGCCTTCCTGGTTGTCGGCTGAGTAGGATGAATCCAGAAACTTCCAGAAGGCAACGACGGTACTACGCTCGCCTCGTTTGACTTGAGCACCGATATCGCACCACTGTTTGTAAGTGGCCCACTCCTGGGAAGCAAAGCCGCATTGGGCGGCAGTGGCCCAGAGGCTGAGAACATTGACGCCGCGATACTGTTTTTGGGTCACGGCATTGATGGGCGTGCCGACGCGGTGCCACGGCATGCTGTAGTGGGCGGTACCGGCTTCAATGGCAGAGATGAGAGCGTTGGTGATTTGCTCGTAGACGTCTGATTTGGATTGCTTAGCGAACATGAATGTCTCCTGTGTGCTGGCTGCACACTTGAGACAGAGCTGCGCCGAGTCAAGGCCGGAGCACAGCGGAGTGCCATTTAGCCTTGACGGCCAGCTACGATCGAAAAGACAGCAGCAGCAAGGAAAGGATTAGAAACGAAGAACGAGATGCCAGGGGAAGGGAAGTACCGGCTTGAACGAGGGTGTCCTAACAACTGTATAAACGTTGTCCGAGAGGATAAAGGAGAACGGAATGGCAGTAGACCAGAAAAATAGTAGGGAGCTATGAAGGGCTCCCGTCCCGTCACGCCGCGCTCCTGGGTCTCCCGGTTCGTAACGAGCAAAGCTATTTTCCGGACGTAATGTTGCCGTTGCCTCTATCGGAAAGCCGCTAAAATAGAGGTATGGGAGTGAAAGACTGGTCAGGTTGCCGGCTGGTAAGCATCGACGCTAACGTGGTTCATGGCGAACCTGTGTTCAAAGGAACCCGGCTGCCCGTGGAAATCGTGACCGACGAAGTGTATGCCTACATGGAATTGCGCGCCCAATCGGAGGAGGAAGCCATAGCCTCTGCACTTGAGAACTTTCCCACGACGCCCGGTGGCGCTGCAGCCCTGCGTGAAGTCCTCGCCTACCGCGACGCGCACGAACACCAGCTTCAGCCTTGAGAGTGTTTCTCGACGAAGGTGTTCCCGAGAACTCGCTAAACACCTGTCCGGCCATGAGGTCGAGAGCGTTAGTTCGCTTAATTGGAAAGGCACGCGCAACGGCAAGCTTTTAGCTGCGGTGGAGGCTGCTGGCTTTCGCCATGATTACCAACGACAAGCGCATGGACTTCCAACAACGGTTGTTGCGCCGTCCATTCGCCGTGCTGATCCTATCTGCTACGAACTGGCCCGTGATCGAGCCCCACGTACAGAAGATCGCTGAGGCGCTAGAACACAGCAAACCGGGGACAGTCACGAGAGTTGAGTGCGGGCGATTTCGACCAATGCGATTTCAGAAGCCTTCGGTTTAGCTAGCCGGGGCCGATCCAGCGGCTATGTTTGGCAACGACTGCAGCCCAATCCTCGAGGTTAATCGGTTTCGTCTTCCTTCGCCTTGGGTTTTAGGATCAAGCGGTGCCGATAGAATCTGCGCCAAGAGGAGTCATTGGGCGCGGCTCCCTCTCAACACACAACCCATGCCTGTGCGGTAATGATGACAATACTGCCAAGGATGCCGGACTCGTCGCTACGTGATGGAGGGTTCATCCGCAGACTCGAACGCCATTCTGAAAACGAAGCAACCCCAGAAGAGCTGACCTCAATCGGTGTACTCCATGCCGTTCCTTCGATCCCGAACCATTACGCTTGAGCTTGCCTCGGATAGTCCAATGAGCATGGTTGACCCATCATCAAACTGAATGACGAGGTGAGTGTCTGATTGCTGGACCGATTCAATAGATCGGCCCTTGATGACGTCCGTCAATTTATGGTTCAAGGTCATGGAAGGTCTTCCTCTTGGGTATGTTGTGTTTCTGCGCTCGCGTTCCTGATTTCTGAGCCCTATATTGTTGGTAAGCGGCCCGCCAATCTTGAGCGATCAAGGACTGGGCCGTCGCAAGATCAAGGTCGCCGTCACACACCAGCTTGTGCAGTCTGCCTTCGATGCGGTCCTTGACGTGGGCATTCCAATCGATGTCGTACGGCTCCGGCCAGAGATTGCGCATCCGGTTCGATCCGCCGAGCTCCAGAGGGATGAGGTGATCGATCTCGCAGCAGATCTCTTTCTGTGGAATACGGCGGTAGGCAGCATAGACCCGGCGTTTGACGGCGGCTGGTACGTTGCGCACGCGCTTGGTATAACCGACTGTGCAGATGTCGGCGGTCGTGACGTTGAGCGCGTCGCCGGGCGTGAGCTGTGGGTCGGGCAGAGCACTAATCTGAACAGGATCTGTGACACGCCCATCGTCAGAGCGAGCGAGAAGAACAGAAGAGTTACAAGCATTCAAACCAGACACTTAAACCTGATACGGTAGCGCATCGCCATGGGCCGTTGCGCCCGCTTCGAGGGCCTAGCGCAACGACCAGAATCAGGCCGCCTCGCGGAAGTCATCCTTTGTGTCCTCGGTTGGGTTTGACCGGGATCTTCAAACGATCGTTGACAGCTCGCCGCAAATCCTGCCTGGTGCCGAGATAGCGCTCGGTGGTTCCGAAACTTGCATGTCCTAGCAAAAGTTGAATCTGCTCCAAGTCTCCGCCCGCTTTCCGGCATAGCTGCGCACAGGTCCGGCGAAGATCGTGCAGCGTGAGCTCGGTCTTTCCTATAGCCGCACCCGCCTGTTTGACTAAGCTATAAATCGAGTCGCCACTGAGCGGAGTATCCTCGGGATCGACAGCCCCGTTTTTGCGCACCCGGCGAAATAAGGAGCCTTGTTTAATCGCCGCTGCCGCAAGCCATTGATCAATCCAAGTCTTGACCCAGGACGGTAGCGGCACAGTCCGTCGCAGGGATCCTTTTCCCGGGAAGTGGAACAGCACCCAACGGCCTTCTCGTCGCTGCAGGTGTCGAATTTCTAAGTGGACCAGTTCCTCCCGGCGCAGTCCACAGGTCACGAGCAACGCGAGAATGGCCCGATCCCGCAGACCCAGCAGAGTATTCGGGTCCGGTACGCCAAGCAATCGTCCGGCTTCGTCGGCCGTGAGCCACTGTCCCACCGATGTAACGCCCAATTTGATATTCGGGACGGCCAGGAATTCGAGGGCCTCGGCCGCTCCGACGACACCCTGCTCTTGCGCGTGCCGGAAAAACAAGCGAATCGCGCTCAGTCGTTGATTGACCGAAGAAGGTGCCAGGCCACGATGTATCAGAGCGACGCGCCACGCTGCGACAGACGACTTCACCAGAGGCTTCGAAGAACTTTCAAACCAGTCCAGAAAATCGAGGATCGCCGTGCGGTAGGCTTCGCGAGTTTTGATGGAGGCGAGCGAAGCCAATACCGACCGGAGGACTCGTTGCGCGGCCCGCGGAGGGAGGGAAGACGGACCCACGGGGCGGCTCATGCCGCGAGCGGAAAGGCCAGTTGCACGGGTTGGCCCGGGTGTTGCTCCTGCCAAAACTCCAGAAAGAAGGCCGAGTACTGGGCGGGCAGTTGTAACCGGCGGTGCAGGCGGACGTGACAGCGCACGCAGAGAGTCACATGCCAGGCTGGCCGGTTCTGCCCCGGGCGTCGGTGGTGGACCAGCAGTTGCTGGTCGGCCCAGCACAGTTGACACCAAACATCGCGTGCGAGGACCCGGTCGCGATGCCCTCCGAAATAGCGGCGCGAATGCCGCTGGCGATCGTAGCACGGGCGGCATAGACCGCACGACCAGAGAGACACTGCGCCGCAGCGCTGGCACCACAGTGCCTGCTGTCTCAGGCGGCTGCAGGGCTGCATGGGCCGGGGTTTTGTGGCACTGCTGGTTCTTTGGGCGAAGAGGTCAGAGCAAGCGAGGCGGCAGGTACGTCGAGCAGCCGGATCGCCGCGAGCGGCAAACCGGCCTCGGTGCTGGCCGCGAGCAACGCCTGTTCGATAGCGACTGCTCTGCTTTCGCTGCACCAGGTACGCGTCGCCTCGTTGGGCCGAACCCAGAGACCCGGTAGATCGAGAACCAGGTAAGCCGATTCGATCAGATCCGCCAGCTCCGGCCGGTGCGCGCGATGGAGCGACTGCATCAGCGCGAGGCGCAGCCCGTCGATTGGTGACAACCAGCGGAAGGGAGCGGAAGCAGCGAAGAACGACATAATCGAGTATCGCATGAATAGATCGTCCTAACGTCCTAATAGAACGAGGCTTGGGTGGTGCTGGTCAAGGATCGACTCTACTTCAATAAGCAATAACGAGTATCTCCCAAGTACACCGGCGAGAACGATTCCTGCAAAGAGACGCCATAGAGCTTAATGCTTGAATTTCTGAACTTTGGCCAGCATCAACTTCTTTCTCGGCAGCCAATATTTGCCGCACTGAAGTTCAGCCGGTTCTGGTGCAAATTGGGAACGATGCTGAACTCGGACGGCCTTGCTAGCCTTCGAAGTGGATGCAGACGTTACGCGGCCAGAGCGGCTTGCCAAATCTCCGGCATCGTCGCCGCGTTCCCGCCGAGTTTGCCGATTTTGAATTGTCCCTTCTTGATCTTCTCTGCCAGTTCGATGCCGGCGATGACAACCACCGCCGTTAGAAGACTCTTCAATCCCAGCATCGGGCGAAGTCTTTGTTTGATCCGGCGATGGTCCTGTTCGATCCTGTTGTTCAGGTTATAGGGCTTTTCGCACAGCATGACCTTTGCCGGTGGCTGTCCGCCTTGCGGGCATTTGAAGCGCGGAAGCATTTCGCGCAAGCGGTGATGGTGGCCGTACTTTGCGGCCAGCAGCTTGATTGGATACACGACCGTATTGTGGCCGTGCTGGCTACAAGCTACATAAAGAGATAAGCCGGGCAAGGCCCAGAGCGGCATATTCAGCGGATTGCACGGCGGCGGCATTTATCAGCCGTAGCAGGCCGCAGGGATTTTTCAAAAGCACTTCCCTGCCCGGCCCTTTCAAGTGACGTATAATTCTGTTTGACATGCGACACGTGGCGGGTTACGGTTCTGGGTGATAAGGACGATCCGCCACAAGGGGCTGAAACGGCTTTTTGAACAAGACGACCCGAGCGGCGTAAACCCGGAACACGTTGGCAAGCTGCGGAATATTCTAGCGACCCTTAACGCCGCCCCTACTGTGGCGCATATGGATTTGCCGTCGTTTCGGTTGCACCCGCTGAAAGGCGAGATGAAAGGCTTTTGGGCCGTTACAGTACGCGCCAACTGGCGGGTGATTTTTCGCTTTGACGAAGGCCCGGAGGACGTTGATTATGTCGATTACCACTGAGAGGAGCCAGCCCATGACCATGAAAAATCCGCCGCACCCCGGCACTGTCGTGTTGCAGGAGTGCATTGAGCCTTTGGGCCTGACGATCACCAACGCCGCCGAAGCGCTCGCCGTGTCGCGCAACACGCTTTCCGAACTTGTAAACGGAAAGCGCGGCATATCGCCCGAAATGGCCGTGCGGCTGTCCAAGGTTTTCGGCGGCACGGAGGAGGGCTGGCTTGTGCAACAGGCCCAGTACGACCTCGCGCATGTGCGGCGCGACCGGCTCAAGCTGACACGACTGGAAATAGCATAGAAAAAAAACATGACGACCCTTGAAGAGCAGATCACTCAGCGCGTTGGCGAAGTACGTACAGACAATTTTGACCTCAGCTTCGGAGAAATCGCAAACCTTCATGCGAACAAAGAGCTGATTATTCAGCCTGAATACCAGCGGCTATTTAGATGGAGCAACCAGCAGCGCTCTCACCTAATCGAATCCATCTTGCTTGAGTTGCCAATTCCTCAAATCTTCACAATCGAGAATTCAGACGGCGTCCTAGAGCTGATAGATGGGCTTCAGCGCACAAGCACTGTTCTGCAATTCATTGATCCTGCTTCCATTGGGTTGGAGCCTCTAATTCTTGAGGGATGTAGCCTCATTGACGAACTAAATGGCAAAACATTCACTGATTTACCGCTGTCCTTACGGTTGAGTATCAAGCGCTCGCCATTGCGAACTGTCGTCATTAAGAAACAGAGCAAGGCATTTCTGCGTTATGAAATGTTCAAACGACTCAACACCGGCGGTTCAAACCTAGAGCCACAGGAGATCAGAAACTGCTCGGCACGAATGTTAGGCGAGGCCGGTATCAAGTTTTATGCGACGCTTGTGGAGTTTTCACAGATTCCATCTTTCAAAGCATTCATCGAGTACTTGCCTGCCCCACAACAGGAAAAGAAAGGCGCTGAGGAACTTGCCCTTCGATTTCTAGCAACAAAAAACGCGCGCGATCTGTACCGGGGAAATATACAGGACTGGCTCGACCAATATATGGAAAGCACACTGTTGGGTCACCGAAAGTTTGATTATGCCGGCGAAAACAACGAATTCCGAGAAGTCTTCGACCTCACTCTAGAAAAGCTTAGTGAGACGGCCTTTTTACGTTATAGGAACGACCAGCCCATTGGGTCCTTGCCTCCCGCATATTTTGAAGCGATCTCGATCGGCGTTGCTAATACCAGAGCCGAAATAAAAGATAAGGAACCGGCGAAGCTCCGCGATGCGATCAAAGCACTCGTCCAATCCGCAGCGTTTAGAGAGGTGACAGGTCCCGGCGCTAATTCTAAAGAAAAGCTGGAAGCCAGGATTCGTCTTGCGACAGAGGCATTGAGGGCTGCTTGACGAACTGGGAGAAGGTTCTCGAAGACGACCTCAAGTGGCGTGAGGCCGAGCTTGCCTCGTTGAAGCGCGTTATTATCACCAGCACCGAAAACAAGATTCTATACGAAGCGACCTTACGGGCAAGCTGGGCTATGCTTTACGCCCACTTTGAGGGGTTCACCAAATTTTGTTGGGAACTGATCTTTGACCAGATTCAATCACAGCAGGTATCAATAGCAGCGCTGAACCAGAATTTTCAGGCGCTTGCACTCGAAGAGCCGTTGAAGAAATTGAGAGCAGACCTTAGCTCTCGAAATCTGTGGAAATTCCTTACTGCCGAGTTTCCTAACTTTTTATCTTCAAATGCCAAATTTTCAGCCGTGTGCCGCCTCGACGCAGAAAGCAACTTGTGGCCAGACGTTTTCGAACGCGAATGCCTAAAAGTAGGGGTGCGCTCTGACGAAATCCAAAAACAACACAACCGCATCAAAGCCTTGGTATCCCGCCGCAACGACATTGCCCACGGCAAGACGATGACGATTAAGTCAGTAGGCGAGTATTCAGAATATGAAAATGCCGCCATGTTGGTAATGCATGATCTTGCCATTCAAGTGTTAGAAATCCTAGAAGGCCAAGCGTACCTTGCAAAGTTAAGCCCCGAAGCCCCACTCTCGACGAAATGAGCCATTTTGTCGAGGGTACACATTCAAGATTAGTGACAACCATGCATCCCTACGAAGATGGCATATTCACCCGAACCTCATATGTTCTGATGTCGTCCTAAATCTGTTCCTCAGGTACTAAGTCAAGACAAAACTTGCTCCAGAAGGTGGGTGTTGGGGAGCAACCGGGCAGAAAACCGGTGTAAGGACCGCTAGGCCACGTCCTCTGTCAGGCGGCACTCAATTCGAGGATTGTAGCCCACTTGTTTTCAACAATTATCCGCGTTTTAACGGCACTGTAGTCGCCTTTAAATCACAGACTGTTGTACTTAAATGGGTCTTCCTCAATCTATGGGCAGCTCGTTACAGAAAAGAGGAAGGAGTCGAGCACGAAGTAAGTCCGTTCCGGCACGGCCGTACATTTGCCGTTTGAGAGTTTTGAGGCGATTGATATGACCCTCTGTTTGCCCATTGCTCCAACGCTCACAAATGGCATTTCTGACAGCAACCAGATCATTGCGAATCGTATAGGCGAATCGACGTAAGCCGTACAGGCCCGATCGGTGCGCATTGTCCAGCCAAGAATCGAGTTTGGCCGGGTCTCGCCCTTGCAGGATGCCACGGAACTGTGTTGCGAACTGTCGCATGGTGGCGAAGGTAGGATCGCTAAGCTTCAGCTGCAGTACTTTCTTCGCTTCTTGCTCACTCAATAAGCCCCGCGGCTTCATACACAGAAACGAAGCGGCTATCGGCGGGACGACCGGCCGGGGAACCTGGTCATCTGCCTCGGTACTAAGCTCCTGTAAGTTAGGTCTGGGAGCAGTTCGGCGCCATTGACTCAGAAGACGCTCCAGATGTGTCAAGCTGCCTGTGTAGCCGAGCTTCTGGATTTCTGGCAGCAGGTGACGCGCGGTGCGAAAACCCTCTGCCCATCGCTCGGCCAAATAGCTTTCGTATTTCCTTGGTGTGGTCGACTTGGGACACATGCTACGGCGTTCCGGTAGTTCCGTCAACAGTGCCCACTTGGCGACAGTACGCCAGTTGAGGCCGATCTCTTTAGCGATAGCGCTGAGGCTTTTGTCCTCCCCTTGCAACGTCTTGAAACGGTCAAAGTGCTCCAGCCACACCCTCCGGCGTCCCCGCCGAGCAAGCAGTCGATGCTGAAGCAGTTCAGGTTGTCGACCATGGCTGTTGATGCTGGCGGTGGCCTCGCTGTCGATTGAGGGACTCTCAACCGGCGGCGCTACGCTGGCTTCCCGGTAACTTCGGCTGAGTTGCCGCTCTATAGTCTCTCGCAAGTTCTGCAACAGATGAAAGCGATCCGCCACCTGCCGAGCTTGCGGCGCACCGCGGCGCGCGCCTTGTGCATAGAGTCCGCACCGGTCCCGGCTGACGATTTCGATCTCCGGATGCTGCTGCAACCATTGTGCGGTCGACTCGGCCGAGCGTTCCGGTAATACATCCACGACTTTTCGCTGCTCCAAATCAACAACGATGGTTCCGTAACTCCGTCCTTGCTGCCAACTCCAATCATCAATACCCGCTACTCGGACCACGGGTGGTCTCTGCCTGGTCATAGCGCGCTTTACTATTCGAAGGACAGTATCGTCGCTCTGCGGGATGCCGAGACTATGCAGCAGTTTCTCCGCTGGACGTCCGCCCGTCGCATGGCCGAGTAATCGAGCTAATTCGCTGACCCGACAAGTTCGTCTGGCATGAGGGCGCGCACTCTTCGCCAGGGGTTCCACAAAGCTGTGTCGAGCACACTGTTGATTCCTGCATCGCCATCGTTTCATCCGAACCTCAAGCCGCACAGGGAAACCCTGAACCGGCAGGTCCTGCAGTTGCCGAACATAGTTGCCTTTGCCAGAGTTGGATAGTGTTCCGCAACCCGGACACCTCCTTAATCCGGAAGCCAGCGCTCTTATGAGCAAACAGTCTTTGTGCTGAAATGATCTCTAAGACCTGGATTTCAGGCATCGAAGCCAACGGAAGATTCGCTCTCACGCTTCTATTGTCAATTTGCCCACAGATTGAGGAAGACCCCATTAAAAGCAACCGACAACCCCAATCCTGGGGTAAGGCGGGTGGCCACCAAGGGAATGTATCTTATCCAGCGGTGGCTGAGCGCTTATCTCAAACGAGCTTTTTGTTGTCCAGGCTACTTACTACATCTCTGCTTTGGCTAAACAGGCACGGAATCGAACTGTTTTGGCGACTCAGAGCGGCCAAACATATTATCGAATCTCCCGATAGTGTGCATCCTGTCATTCTTCTGCACCGAGTCTATAGTCAAAGGGATCAATCTGCCGTCAAAACGGCCGGGTGGTGTTAGGAAACCCCCGCTCTAAACGCGGTGTCAACAACAACTTGGGCTTCCGCCTCGATTAGCTGAAGGTGCTCCTTACTTTTGAAACTTTCCGCGTAAACTTCGTAAATGTCCTCAGTGCCCGAAGGGCGCGCCGCAAACCATCCGCCCTCCGTAACGACCTTCAAGCCGCCGATAGAGACTCCGTCGCCCGGTGCGTTGGTCAGGATCGTTCGGATGGTCTCACCGGCCAGGGTGGGCGTCGTAACGGTTTCTCTGGTGATCCTTTCGAGTGATGTCTTCTGAAGGCGGGTCGCCGGCGCGTCTATCCGACCAAAGAGCGGGTCGCCACAATCCTTCGTGAGTTCGAAGTAGAGCTCGCCCGGATCCTTCTTCATCTTGGCTGTTATTTCTGCTGCGAGCAGGGCCGCGATAATACCATCCTTGTCCGTTGTCCACACGGCTCCGTTTCGACGTAGAAACGAAGCACCGGCGCTCTCCTCGCCCGCAAAGCCCAGATCTCCGTGTAGCAATCCCTCAACGAAAAATTTGAACCCGACCGGCACTTCGTAGAGCTTACGCGCAAGTTTCGCGGCTATACGGTCGATGATTGTGCTGGTGACCACGGTCTTTCCAATTGCGGCATTCCTGTTCCAACCCGGACGATTCGAAAACAGATAATGAACGCAGACCGCCAAGTAATGATTAGGGGGTAGTAGTCCTTTGCTTTTGGTCACAATCCCATGCCGATCGTGGTCCGTGTCGCAAGCGAGCAAGATGTCAAACTGATCTTTCAGTGACATGAGCGATTGCATGGCGTAGGGCGATGAAGGATCCATGCGAATCCTTCCATCCCAGTCGAGTGTCATAAAACGGAAAGTAGGATCGACGACTTTGTTCACAACCTTAAGATTTAGTCTGTAGTGCTCCGCAATCGGTTCCCAGTAGTGAACGCCGGCTCCGCCAAGTGGATTGACGCCCACGTGGATTTTCGATTCGCGAATGGTGTCCATGTCGACGACGTTATTCAAATCGCTGACGTAGGCTGTTAGATAGTCGTGCCTGTGGGTGCTCGGTGCCGAGAGCGCCTTGGCGGCGAGCATACGATTGACGCCGTCGAGGTTATTCGTCAGAAACTCGTTGGCCTTCGATTCAATCCAACTTGTGATTTTTTCTTCCGCTGGTCCGCCATGAGGAGGGTTGTATTTGAATCCTCCGCATTCTGGAGGGTTATGTGATGGAGTAATTACGATGCCGTCACTCAGACCTGTTTCCCGGCCGCAGTTATACGTGAGAATCGCGTGCGAAATGACGGGCGTGGGAGTGTATTCATCGTTTTCGGCCAGCATTACGTCAACATCGTTCTTGGCAAGTACCTCTAACGCGCTTTCGAAGGCGGGTTGTGAAAGCGCATGAGTATCTATTCCGAGAAACAATGGCCCATTAATTCCATGCTGCCGCCTGTAACCACAGATTGCTTGAGTAATGGCCAGGATGTGCCATTCGTTGAAAGAGCTCTTGAAGGACGAACCCCTATGACCAGAAGTGCCAAAAATTACCCGCTGCTCCGAAACAGCAGGATCAGGCCGGTTCTCATAGTAAGCACTAATCAATTTCGGTACATTGACTAAGTCGCAAGCAGTCGCTTGTTGTCCGGCCCTAGGGTTGATTGTCATCACTGCTTGCCGGAGACGCCCGCGTTTAAGAGGAGTTTGAGCGAGTCTATGGCCTTCTGCGCTGCCGCCAGCTGAAGCCGGACTTGGGTTGTTTGCGTCTCCGCACGGGGGACTGCGACGGCTGGCAGCGTTCCAGAACGCGGCGTTTCCTGCGAGCCGAACAGGGCGGAAAGCGCCTCATCAAGCGTCGGCTCCATGACTACCTTATCGCCGGTCGCCACGATGACCCGCTTGAGTTGAGGGAAATTCGTGCCTTCAGCCCGCAGATATAAGGGCACCACGTACAGGAATGAATTTTCAATCGGAATCACGACCAGCTTCCCTCGAATGACTCCCGATCCTTTCTGATCCCATAAAGTAAGTTGCTCCGAAATTTTCGTACTTTGGTCGATCATCGCCTGAACCTGGTTGGGACCATAGGTCAGCTTGTCTTTGGGCAGCTGGTAGAACAGCATTCGCCCGTAGTCCGGGAAGTCGGACCTTGCGGCCAACCACGAAATCATGTTGTCTCTATTTTTTGGCGTGAACGGACTCATGAGCAGGTATTCCAGTTGATCGCTTCCAGGAAGCTTCATCAGGATGTAATAGGGCTCCATGGGTGCCATCTTCCCGTCGTACTTTTCCTGCGGTGGTACCCAAAGATCTTCACGGTTATAGAAAACCTGAGGATCGGTCATATGAAAGCTTTGGTATTGGGTGGCCTGTATCGCAAAAAGATCTTGTGGGTATCGTAAGTGCGATTTAAGATCTGCCGAGAGTCTGCTAAGGTCACTGAAAACTCCGGGAAAGGCCTGCCGGTAAACGTTCAATACCGGGTCGGCCGGATCCATAGTATACAGAGATACGGTGCCATCATACATATCGACAATCACCTTAACCGAGTTTCGAATGTAATTCAGACCGTCTCCAAAGTCGCTCGAGCGAGGATTCGAATAGGGGTACCGATCCGATACCGTATAGGCGTCCTGAATCCAATACAGCTTGCCGTCGCTCAACACAGCATAAGGGTCGGCATCGAGTTTTAGGAACGGGGCAACTTGCGACACACGTTCCCGCACGTTCCGCCATATTTGAATGCGGCTCTGCGGGGTCAGATAAGACGTAAGCAAAATGTTAATGTCGGCCTGCGTCCATGCGAATAAGATCCGCTTTGCGAAGGTGTCGAGCGGGACTCCGCCTTTTCCGGCGTAGCTTGTATACACGTTCTGATTGCCTTGGGGATAATCGAACTCTTTGACTCCTGTCGAAACGATCCGGGAACCCGGCATGTCTTCTCCGTAGTAAATCGATGGCTGGGTAACATTAAGGCCCAGTGAGGACTGCGGTGGAACGTTTTGAATCAAATATTCGGGAAATCCGCCTCCGACGCTTTTGGACACGAAATTCATTACAAGGCCGAATCCATGCGTAAACTGTAAGTTTTCATTCACCCAAGTTTGAGCTTGAGCGGGCAACTCCGGTGAGAGTTCGCGGGTTGAAAGCATCACTTGGTGATATCCGTCAGCGAGATGGTAGCGATCCACATCTACGCTATAGAACTTGTAATAGAGGCGTATAGCCTGAGTCTGCTGATAAGTTTGAAGCAGCGGCCGTTTGTCCCAGAGTCGGATGTTTTGTATCGTGTCCTGGTTCCTGGCGAGCACAGAGGGCGTGAGATCCGCCATTGCCGGATATGCCGTCTCCTGAATCGAATCCAATTTGTACGCCTTTCTCGTGAGAGAGATGTAGTTTCTCAAATAGGGAGTTTCAAGGCTGAGTTCGTTTGGCTGCACTACAAATTTCTGAACGAGAGCAGGAACAATTACAATGCCCAGAATGTAAACTGCCACATACACGGCAACCCCGATGAGCATTGCATTCAATCGCAGGCGGGAGACATTTAAGGCGAGAAGTATGCACGCCGCTAGCGATAGCCCAATCATTATCCAAAGAGCGGGCAATGTCGCATGAGCGGTTGTGTAGCCGACGCCATGCACGATACCGGTCTTGGAGTAAAGCAGTTCAAAGCGGTCCAGGTAATAGCCCCATCCAAACGTACCGACCAAAAGCGCAAACAATATCGACAAATGCCGAACTGCTCGATCCGTGATCTCGAAAGTTCGCTTTCTACTAAACCGGAGAAGGCCAACATACGCATATTGGAGAACAACGGCGATTATGGCCAAGACAATTACAACAACGAGACTGCTCTGCAGCAACTCATACCATGGCAATCGAAACGTATAAAAGCCAAGATCCAGTCGGAATATCGGGTCTACAGTTTCGAAGGAGCCGCCGTAGCGAAAACGCAAATAAGTGTCCCACTGCGTATACAGACCGCTCGCTAAGATAGCGGCGATCGCCGCCACAATCAGTGATGAACTCCGCGACGCGATATGGCGAACTAAAACGCTGGTTTGGAGGCTGCTTCGAGAAGGCGTCTCACTAACGTCATCTGTCCGTGCTGCAGTCGGGTCAGCCGTGACCGTGCGGCTCCTAGATGCTTCGCGCAGATTGAACCACAGGAATAGAAATGAGAAGGAGAACGCAGCGAAGGTCAAACCGACTTTGACCGAAACCAGTGTCCAAAAGATTGACGCGTAGTCTAACTGCCGCATCCATAACCACTTCTGTAGAAAGCCGGGAATAGCGATGAGAGCGATAGATAGGATCACCGCCACAGGGAAAAGCCAGCGCAGCATCTTTATCGGCCACGCTGGGGGCGTTGGAGCCTTCAAGTCAACGGGTGGACTTGGGTGTCCTGTGGGTGAAACTAAGATGGTCGGTTTGAGTTTTGGTGTTTGGACGGGAGTTTCGATCATGTGCTTGAACCTCAGCTGTCTCAGAAAACATCACGATCGCAGTCTGCCTGCGTCAGAAGATTAGTTTCCTGAAAACAGCAACGTTCTTACGGTAGCGGCAAGAAAGTCAAAACTACGTCAATAACGCGAAGGTGAATTTAGAAAGGCTTTTCTTCTGCGCATCAGTCGAATTGACTTCGAACAAGGTCAATTTCGCCGAATTACTTCGCCAGAAGCTTACGAATATCTTCCAGCTCTTCCCGCTTCTTCGTCGTTGTTTCGGGATACTTCATCTTGAGGCCATGAAGCGAATCGAGGACAATTTGGGAGACAATCAACCGGGCGTTGTCTTTATCGTCGGCGGGAACCACGTACCAGGGCGAGTGACTGGTGCTCGTCGCGTTCAGGCAGTCTTCAAATGCGCCCGTGTACTGCTTCCAGTACTTCCTCTCGTGAATATCCGAAAGGCTGAACTTCCAGTTCTTGTCGGGTTCATCAATTCGGACGAGGAATCGCCGTCGCTGTTCTTCCTTTGAAAGATGGAGGAAGATTTTGACCGTCCGGGTACCGTTATGATGCAGGTGATGTTCGAGATTCAGGATGGAGCGATACCGCTCATCCCAGATCGCTTTCTCGTCGCGCAACTCTTCGGCCAGGCCTTGGCTGAGGAGCATCTTCGGATGTACACGAACAACCAGCACTTCCTCGTAATAGGAACGATTGAAAATGCCGATTCGGCCGCGTTCCGGAAGCCGGCAGGTGGTACGCCACAGAAAATCATGTTCCAGTTCTTCTGCGCTCGGTTGCTTGAAACTGGAGACTTCGCATCCTTGCGGATTAACCCCGGACATAACATGCCGGATGGCCCCATCTTTTCCTGCGGCATCCATACCCTGAAAAATCAACAATAAAGCATGGCGATTGGACGCATAGTGGAGGCTTTGCAGGGAGCTCAATTGCTCAACGTGTTTCTCGAGGAGTTCTCGGTAGGCTTTTTTCGATGTGCAGATAGGCTTGCCGATGGTCGGCCATTCGTCGAGTTTCACCTTCTTCCCACGCATCACGCGATAGTCGTCTGAACTTATTTTCATAGGACTTCCTAAGCGCGACTGCTCCGTCCCGTCAATGCCTCAAAGCCGGAGACAACGTCGAAAAGTTCCTCGTCGATCAATTCCTGTCGAACACGGTGAAACTCCCGGTTTAAATCGTCCAGCATGTTCTTGATGTTCTTTTCGGCGCGTTGCATCGCCGCCAGGCGGCTCGCGTTTTCGCTGTTGAGGGACTCCGCACACGCTTGAAAGAGGAGGACAAACAGGTAGCCGCGGATAAAGGCTTCCAGTGTTGCCGTGGGGCCTTCGATGACCTGAGGAGGCATCTTTGTGGGCCACGGCAGCTTGGCAAGCTTGCTTTGCCATGGTTGATCAAGCGGCAGCAACCGTTTGCAGACGGGTTCGAAAACCCCGCCGGATTTAGGGTGGTTATGGAAGAAATAGACGTCTACGACATCATGCCGCTCGCGGGCCGCTTCGATCTGAATAAGAATCTCGCCGACCAGAGGCGTGATGACGTTGACCGAAGAGGGAACGGATAACAGGCTGGGTGCACCGAGACCGGCGTCCACAAGAAGTCCATGCACGCGGTCTCCGACAGCCCAGATTTTCTTTTTGGGACCCGGCAGCTTGTTAAGCGTGTTGACGGCCAAATCTACAATGACCTCGTTGAACCTGCCGACAAGTCCCTGGTCCGAACCGAAGATGATTGCTCCAACCGGCACGCCAGTTTTCGGAGCTTTGGCAGCTATGACTTGAGCTGGACCGGCCTGCCGAAGACAAGCGGAGAGGCCGAGTTCCACGGTTCGATAGTATTCGTCAAGCGACTGAACAGCCTTTTCGTACTGACCAATGCTGGAAGCGGCCAGAGCCTTCATGGCACGAACCACGCCTTCCAGATCACCCGCGCCGTCGATTTTCCGGCGAAGACTTTGCATATTGCCGCTCATTTTTTGGGCTCGCCTTCGGAATTTGGATCTGGTTTTTTCTCTGGCTGAGCGGCCGGCTTGTGCCCGGCCTCCTCGGGCGCAGCAAAGGGCTCAGGCTGGAACTGGGCAAGAACTTTGGTGGCAATATCGAGAACCGCTTTTTTGTCACCGTCGCTCAATTGATCGGCGGTCGTGAAACGGCCGGCCACATCCTTCGGAATGTCGGCCGATGCTTTCTGCAATGCCTGCTGGGCGTCGTTCATCTTCTCGAGCGGAATCCGGTCGACCAAACCATTCGTCAGAGCCAACAGCACGCAGATCTGCTGCGCCATTGATAAAGGTTGGGATTCGGGCTGTTTGAGGCAAGCGCGGATGCGCTCACCATGATCGATGGTTTTGCGGGTTGCGGCATCAAGGCGAGTACCGAACTTGGCGAATGTTTCGAGTTCCTCAAACTGGGAGTAGGCGAGCTTGAGATGGCCGGCGACCGATCGATAAGCAGGCTTTTGCGCCGCCCCACCGACGCGGGAAACAGACTTGCCGACGTCAATTGCCGGGAGAACACCGAGCTCGAACAACGTGGGCGACAAATAAATCTGGCCATCCGTGATGGAAATGAGATTAGTCGGAATGTAAGCGGAAATGTCCTCCGCAGTGGTTTCGATGATAGGAAGGGCAGTGAGCGAACCGCTCCCGTGATCCTTGTTCAAATGTGTGGCGCGTTCGAGCATGCGCGAATGGATGTAAAAGATGTCTCCGGGAAACGCTTCGCGGCCGGGCGGACGGCGGAGAAGAAGGGAAAGCTCGCGATAGGCGCGGGCATGATGAGTCAGATCGTCGTAAACAATGAGCACATCGCGACCCTTCTCCATGAAATATTCAGCGATGCTTGTGGCGGCATAGGGCGTGATGTATACAAGACCGGGAGCGCTATTGCCTTCGGCCACAACAACGACGGTGTATTCCATCGCGCCTTTCTCTTGTAGAATGGCGACGACCTTCGCTACTGCAGATGCGCGCTGGCCGATCGCGCAGTAGACGCAGAGCACGTTTTGCCCGCGCTGGTTCAGGATGGTGTCGATGGCGATGGCTGTCTTGCCGGTCTGACGATCTCCGAGAATCAACTCGCGCTGGCCACGCGCAATGGGAATCAGCGCGTCGATTGCCTTCAGGCCAGTCTGCAAAGGAACGTCAACAGGAGCGCGGTCCATGATCGACGGAGCGGCTCGCTCGATTGGAAGGCGCTTTTCAAAGGCGATCGTTCCTTTGCCATCGAGCGGTTTGCCCAATGGATCAATCACCCGCCCAAGCAGGCTATCCCCGACCGGTACATCCATGACGCGGCCCGTGCGTTCAACTTCATCGCCCGCGTGAAGATCCTGAAATTCTCCCAAAAGAATAACGCCTACTTCGTCTTCATCTACATTGAATGCCATGCCCAAAAGGCCGCCGGGAAAATGCACCAATTCTTCGTATCCGACACTGGGAAGACCGGAAATGGTGGCGATGCCAATGGCGACACTCTTGATAACACCCACTTCATGGGGCGTCAACTGCGGCGTATAAGATTCCAGAGCCTTGCGTACGCCGTCGAACGTGTGATCAATCGCGACTTGAAGAACGCCTTGGGCGCTCATTTGGCTGCCGGTTCGGGCTGAGCAGCGAGAAGTTCGCCCACCTTCTGATCAAGCGCAGTGAGGTATGCCGCAATGTTCCAGCCTACCTTTTGGCCGTTTGCGCTAAGTTCGATTCCGCAGATTGTGTCGGGCGCAGTCTTGAACTGGACGCGGATCTCTGCCGAGAACGTTTCGTTCAGCGCGTTTTGGATGGTGGCCCTCTGAGGTGCGGGCATTTCAAAAGCACTTTTCAGAACGGCCGCTTCTGAAGAGGTTTTTAACGCCGCACCCAGGGTTTGCTTGGTCTTGTCGTCCATCTCGCCAAGGCGGCGCGTGAAGACAGCCCCGATACGTTCTTCGAGACTAGCAGCGGCGAGGTCCTGAAGCGTCTTGCGGGAGATGGCAAAGACTTCTTCCTGGGCCACGCGGGTGATCTCCTTACTCAGCCGGGCCTGATCGTTCCTGAGTGCGGTTGCTTGGCCGGTGCGCAACGTCTCAGCCTCTTTCCGCGCTTCAGCGATCAAATGATCGTGCTCGGTCTTGGCCTCATCCGTGGCTTTGGTGAGGAGGTCGCCGCGATGCTGATCGAAGTCGTGATTCTTCTTGTCAAATTCATCGTGCTCTTTCTGCGCATCTTTCGTTTTCGCATCGGCGTCGGCTAGCTTTGTGGCAATTCCCTTTTCTCTTACGTCGATGGCGTTGAGAATCGGTTTGTAGAGGAAATGCTTTAACAGCCAAACCAGGATTAGAAAATTAAGCGCCTGCGCACCGACGGTGAACCAGTCGATGAGCATCGCTCACTTCCCCCCGGCGTGCGCAATAGCGTGGGTCCAAAAAGGGTTGGCGAAGATCAGAATCATAGAGACGACGAAGCAATAAATAGCGAGGGACTCGATCATCGCAAGGCCAACGAACAGCGTCCGCGTGATCGTGGCGGAAGCGTCGGGTTGCTGCGCCAGCGAAGTGAGCGCCGTGGCGACTGCCCGGCCCTCACCAAGCGCCGGGCACATGCAGCCGATGCCGATGGTAAGGCCGGCGGTGGCGATTGAGAATATTGCGATGAGAGTCAGGCTATCCATTGGCTTTCCTTTTGGTGACGAGCGTGGCGGCAGCGACATAGACCGTTGCCAGAATAAAGAAAATGTAGGCTTGCACCATACCGGTGAGCAGGCCCAGAGCAGTCATAACGATTGGGAAGAGAAACGGGGTGATGGTGAGCAAAATGCCGACGATCATTACGCCGCTCATCATGTTGCCGAAGAGGCGAACTGCCAGAGCGAGAGTTCGCGAGAGTTCGCTAATAATATTGAATGGAAGCATAAGCAGTGTCGGCTTCGTATAGGTCTTCAAATATCCTAGAAATCCTTGTTCCCTAATGCCGAAGAGCGGTACGGCAATTAACACACAGAGCGCCAGCGCAGCCGTGGTTGAGAGTGAACCCGTAGGAGGTTGATAACCGGGAATGACGATGCAGAGGCTGCACGCCGCGACGAACAGAAAGAGCGTACCGAGGAAAGAGAGATACTTCTCCGGCTGATTTAGGCCGACTTCTTGAATCTGTTTCTCGATGGTGGTAACCACGATTTCGAGCGCACCCTGCCAGCGCGAGATATTCCCTTCGCTGACAAGCTTGCGCGTCACCAGCTTCGAACCCAACGCCATCACGAGCATCATGGCCCACGTGGTAGTTATCGTTCCATTGAGTTTTAGGAAGCCGTGCTGCCAGAAGATTTGTTGATCGGAAGTGAGATTCACGACGCTTCTCCATCAAGGCGCTTGGGTAACTTTGTGAATCGAGTGACGGAAACACGCGCCAGCAGAAAACCGAGCAGGCAAGCCAAGAGCTTCGGCCACTCGCCGTGTGAAACAAAACAGAAGCCCGCGAGAGTGATTCCGGTTCGGAGAAGAAGGCTGCCTGAGAACCAGAGCCCCGCTTGCTGAGACGTTAAGCCCTTGCGGACGGTCCACCAAAGGCCGCCAAAGAAAATCGCTCCCAGCAAAATGCCCGCGAGCGACGCCACGAAGAAAGACGTGGTCTCAACCATGTTTGTCCTCACCTTCGTCGTGCATTGCCCTGTCCTGCTGAGCCACCCAGTACCAGGCGTTAGCACAACCGATGCATATACCTGCCACCAACAGCATCAGTGTCCAGGATCGAGTTCCGGGATGGCGCTGGTCTAACCAGAGACCGAGAAAAACTCCACCAAGCGTCGGAACCGCAACAGACCACCCGATCAGGCCGGACATGCCGAGTCCAAACCAGACTCCTTGCTTCCCATCCTGTTGCACCTTGAGCTTGCGAGCGGCCTCGGAGGAGACGTTTCGGAGGAAGGGGGAATCGAATTTCGAGGGTTGCAAATTATCGTTCATGTTCAAACTCCGCGAACCGGCCGATGAAACCGACTTCCATCTTGGTGACCGCATCGCGGGCACTGCGCTCTTCTTGATCGAGAGCCAGAAAGGTACTCTTGACCGCGTCACGGAGTTTACCGAGATCCTCTCCACCGATCGCTTGGCGAACCGACACGAGTACGTCAGCGCCGGTCTTGACGAGCACGCCTTCATCGAGCGCGAGATAGACCACGCCGTCCTGTTTTGTCTCGTAGATCATAATGCCGGGCACCAAAGCTGCGACGCAATCGAGCCGATGCTCCAGTAGCCCCAGCGAACCAGCGGAGGTGTTGGCCGTGACGCGAACCACATCGGGCTTGTCCGCGAAGATTTCGGAGGGTAGAAGAATCTTAAGATGCACTGGCCATCGCTGCTTTGGGCTCAGTTGGCCCGGAACCCGCCGGTTGAGGTGTTGGTTTGGGATCGGGTTTCTTCGCCTCCCCGATCGCTCCGATCATATAGAGTGCGCTCTCGGGGTAGTCTTTGAATTCATCCCGGAGAATGCGTTCGCAGCCATCGAGCGAGTCTTTGAGACTGACAAGTTTGCCTTGAATGCCACTAAACTTTTCGGTGGTGAAGAAGGGCTGCGTCAGGAATCGTTCGAGCCTCCGGGCGCGGCCTACGATTCTACGGTCTTCAGGGGAAAGCTGTTCCAGCCCGAGCATCGCGACAATGTCTTTCAGGTTGTCGTATTGCGCCAGGGTTTTACGGATCTCCTGAGCCAAGTTGTAGTGCTGTTGACCAACAATGCCCGGAGTAGCCATTTTCGAATTAGATTGAAGGAGATCGATGGCTGGATACAGACCCTCGCTGGCGCGTTTGCGCGAAAGGACGATAGACGCGGAGAGATGCGAGAACACGTGCACGGCGGCTGGATCGGTTAAGTCATCGGCAGGCACGTAGACGGCCTGAATCGACGTGATCGCTCCGGCATGGGTGTTGGCAATCCGTTCCTCCAACCCCGAGAGTTCCGTAGCCATAGTAGGCTGATAGCCAAGCCGCGATGGCATCTGACCCATCAGCCCCGACACTTCCATACCCGCCTGGATGAAGCGAAAGATGTTATCGATGAGCAAGAGAACGTCGCGGTGCTCGTCGTCGCGGAAATACTCGGCCATGGTTAGCGCCGCAGCGCCCACGCGAAACCGCTTGCCGGGCGGCTCGTTCATTTGCCCGTACAGCATGACCATGTCCTTCAGGACACCGGCTTCCTTCATGCCGCTGTAGAGTTCTTCTCCTTCACGGCAGCGCTCGCCGATTCCGCAGAAGATACTAACCCCGTGCTGATGCCCGAGCATGTTGTGGATCATCTCGGTAAGCAGCACTGTCTTACCGACGCCAGCGCCTCCGAACATTCCCCCCTTACCGCCACGCTCCAGGGGCACTAACACATCGATTGCTTTGATGCCGGTCTCGAAGATTTCAGATTTCGTGGAGCGGTCGGACAGCGGAGGAGGATCGCGATGGATGCTGCGCCACTCGACCTCCTTCGGCTGCGGCAGGTTATCGATCGCTTTACCGAATACGTCAAACATGCGGGAGACGATCTGCTTGCCGACGGGTACCCTGAGAGGTTGGCCCGTGTCCTCGACGGCCATTCCTCGCGCCAGGCCCTGAGTCGCCGTCAAGGCAATGCTCCTTACGCGGCTTGCATCAAGCTGCTCCATTACTTCGATGAGAATGCTTCCGTTAACTCCAGCGCGCAACACCCGATAGACGGGAGGCAGAAAACGGTCGAAATGAACATCCACTACTCCCCCACGCACCGAAACAACTGTGCCGTTTCGCGAGCGTGTGACTTGATTGCTCATTGATCTACGGATCTACACGAGGTCAAATCACCTACCCGGATTTCCATTTCCAGTTACGAATTTCGGGCATGTCTTCTCCGTGTTCATCGATAAAGTGCTTATGCTCGATCAACTTGTCCTGAACCATCTGCTTGAGGTAAGCGCCCCTTGCACCCAGGTGAGGCACGCGGTCTACCACGTCTTGTACAAGGTGAAAGCGGTCAAGGTCGTTCTGCACTCTCATATCGAACGCCGTTGTGATGGTGCCTTCCTCTTTGTATCCGCGGACGTGCAAGTTGCGATTGGTGCGACGGTAGGTCAGCCTGTGGACCAGCGTCGGGTACCCATGGAATCCAAAGATGATGTGCTTTTCTTTGGTGAAAAGAGAATCGTAATCCGTTTCGCTCAGCCCATGCGGGTGCTCGCTGCTGGACTGTAGCTTCATCAGATCAACTACGTTGATTACTCGGATCTTCAGGTCCGGAAGATGCTCTCGAAGTATCGAAACAGCTGCCAGAATCTCCAACGTTGGCGTGTCTCCGCAGCAAGCCATCACGACGTCAGGCTCGGCGTTCTGGTCGTTACTGGCCCATTGCCAGATGCCAATTCCCTCCGTGCAATGCACAACCGCTGCGTCCATGGTCAGCCACTGCGGGAGGGCGTGTTTGCCCGCCACCACCACGTTGACGTAATGCCGGCTCCGTAGGCAGTGATCGAAGACCGACAGTAGGCAATTGGCGTCGGGTGGAAGGTAAACGCGAACGATATCGGCCTTCTTGTTAATCACGTGATCGAGGAAGCCGGGATCCTGATGCGTGAAGCCATTGTGATCCTGCTGCCACACGTGAGAGGCCAGCAGATAGTTAAGCGATGCGATCTTCCTTCGCCAGGGAAGTTCCAGCGTTACCTTGAGCCACTTGGCATGCTGGCTGAACATGGAGTCGACGATGCGAATGAACGCTTCATAACTGTTAAACAGGCCGTGCCGTCCAGTTAGTAGGTATCCTTCCAACCAGCCTTCGCACTGGTGTTCGCTGAGCATGGAGTCCAGTACTTGTCCGGCGGGAGCGAGGAACTCATCGTTATCGACCTCACGGGCATCCCACTGCCGGTTAGTAACTTCAAAAACCGCGCCAAGCAGGTTTGACAGGGTCTCATCGGGACCAAAGACACGAAAATTGCGTTGATCCTGGTTCAGCCTGGCTACGTCACGCAGGAACTGGCCCAGCACGAGCGTATCCTGCCCATCTACGGCGCCGGGCGACGGCACATTAACCGCGTGCAGATGGAAATCCGGCATGCGCAAATCGCGCAGCAGAATGCCGCCGTTGGCATGCGGGTTCATACCCATCCGCCGGTTACCCTTCGGCGCCAGTTCGGCTAGTTCCGGCATCAGACGGCCATTCTCATCGAACAACTCTTCCGCCTTATAGCTCTTCATCCAGCCTTCGAGTTGCGCGACGTGGTCAGGATGGGAGGCATCCACCAGGAGTGGCACTTGATGTGCCCTAAATGTGCCCTCAACCTTCAGACCGTCGACAAATTTCGGCCCCGTCCAGCCCTTAGGTGACCTGAGCACGATCATCGGCCAACGAGGCCGAATGACGTGTCCCGTCTTTCGCGCAGTCTCTTGGATCTCGTGAATATCCTCAATTGCCCTCTCCATGGTGGCGGCCATGAGTTGATGCATCGTGTCCGGATCATCTCCCTCGACAAAATGTGGTGTCCATCCGCATCCTCGAAGAAATTGGTCCAGCTCCTCATGCTCGATGCGAGCTAAAACGGTGGGGTTGCTGATCTTGAAGCCGTTGAGGTGCAGGATCGGTAGTACCGCTCCGTCGCTGATCGGATTGAGCAGCTTGTTGGACTGCCATGATGTCGCCAGAGGACCTGTTTCCGCCTCACCATCACCGACGACACAGGCGACGATCAAACTGGGGTTATCGAATGCAGCCCCAAAAGCATGGCTGAGGGAATACCCTAACTCTCCGCCTTCGTGGATAGATCCCGGCGTCGTGGGCGCAACATGGCTGGAAATCCCGCCCGGAAATGAGAACTGCTTGAACAGCTTCTTGAGCCCTGCCTCGTCCTGAGTGACGTTCGGATAAATCTCGCTCCAGGTGCCTTCGAGGTAAACGTTACCGACGATGGCTGGGCCGCCGTGGCCGGGACCGGCGACATAGAACATATTCAAGTCATATTTTTTGATGACCCTGTTTAAATGCACATAGATGAAATTCTGCCCCGGCGTGGTGCCCCAGTGGCCCACTACCAGCGGCTTAACATGTGAAAGCTTCAGCGGCTCTCTAAGGAGGGGATTGGCATAGAGGTAAATCTGCCCGACCGATAGATAGTTTGCGGCACGCCAATATGCGTTTATCTTTCGCAGCAGTTCCGGCGCTAATGGGTTGACGGCCTCATAGACACCCGACGATGTTTCGATAGCAGTCTCAAGAGTGTTTTCGATCATACGTCCCCTACCGTACCGGCAAAAACGTCAAAATCACGTCAAAAACGTCCTCCTAACAATGGAGCGCCGATTTGATAACTTCTTGACGCGCGGCACCGCACAATTGGCTTAGCTAATTGGTCGATCAGGAAAACGATGAAGAGTGCGGCTAAGATCACCTGCGCGTTTGTTGATATCGGCGGTGTCCTGCTCACGAACGGGTGGGATCATCACGCCCGCAGACGCGCAGCCGCCAACTTCAAGTTGGCATGGGCACCGATGGAAGCGCGACATCGAATGGCTTTCGAGATCCACGAAGAGGGCAAGCTCACATTTGAGGAGTACTTGGGCCTCGTGATCTTCGACGAGAAACGGACGTTCACGCGAGCGCAGTTTCGAGCTTTTATGCTCTCCCAATCGAAACCGTATCCGCGAATGAT
The DNA here is from genome assembly GCA_965214005.1 of Bryobacteraceae bacterium. Classification (GTDB taxonomy): domain Bacteria; phylum Acidobacteriota; class Terriglobia; order Bryobacterales; family Bryobacteraceae; genus Bog-105. The sequence goes on along the minus strand of CBDCAQ010000007.1, from coordinate 189,397 downwards.
CCAGATGATTGCCGATCTTAAACTGCGGCACGACCTCAAGATTGTTGTAGTAAGCAACGAATCACGTGAGTTGAATGCACATCGAATTGGCACCTTTAAGCTGGGCGAATTCGTCGATTTCTTTGTTTCATCTTGCTTCGTTCAGATGAGAAAGCCCGACGCGAATATCTTCCGACTTGCACTGGATATTGCCCAAGTGCCGGCCCGCGAGGTCGTATATATCGAGAACACACCGATGTTCGTCGAGATCGCCGAAGGGCTTGGGATTCGAAGCATACTTCACACCGGCTTCGATTCCACGCGTGCCGAACTTACTTCCCTTGGACTTTTAGGAAAAGAGCACAGACAATGAACCTTCAGAATTTGTCAGATATCGCAAAAAGGTTGGTGGCCGATGACAAGGGCCTCCTCGCTATTGATGAAAGCATCCCAACTTGCGACAAGCGGTTTGCGAAATGGGGGATACCGCAGACTGCAGAAACCAGACGTGCTTATCGCGAGTTGATCATAACTACTCCTAGGCTCGGCGAATCTATTAGTGGCGCAATCCTCTACGACGAGACGATCCGCCAGCGGACGAAGGACGGTATTCCTTTGGTGAGGGCCGTGATGAATGCCGGCATTGTTCCAGGAATCAAAGTCGACATGGGCGCGAAGGATCTTGCCGGTTTTCCCGGAGAGAAGGTGACGGAAGGTCTCGACGGACTGCGGGACCGGCTCAAAGAATATTTCGAAATGGGCGCCCGATTTGCTAAATGGCGCGCGGTAATCACGCTCGGCGAGAACGTTCCTACCCGCGGTTGCATCGAAGCCAATGCGCAGGCGCTGGCCCGCTACGCCACTCTATGTCAGGAAGCCGGGCTCGTTCCGGTCGTCGAGCCGGAGGTACTCATGGAGGGCCCTCATACTCTGGAGCGCTGCCGCGAATCAACCGAACAAGTATTGCGTGCAGTCTTCAGCCATCTTCATTCACAACGGGTGGCATTGGAGGGTATGATCCTGAAACCCAATATGGTGCTTCCCGGTTCGACGTGCCCTTACCAGGAGGGTGTGGATGAAGTCGCCAATGCGACCGTGGAATGTCTGTTGCGGGCCGTACCCGCAGCGGTGCCGGGCGTCGCATTCTTGTCTGGAGGTCAGTCCGGTGAACTAGCGTCCGCCCGTCTAACTGCCATGAATGTCAGGTTCAAATCCCATTTGCCTTGGGCCGTAGCTTTTTCGTTCGGCCGGGCCATCCAGCAACCTGCCTTGGAGATCTGGGCAGGTCAGGAGTGCAACGTGGCACCAGCTCAACAAGCCTTACTCCATCGGGCAAGATGTAACCGGGCCGCGCGCCGTGGCAACTACGATGCCGCGATGGATAGGCAAGAGATGAAGGACATACATCCGGTCGCGATGGTATGAGCGACGGCCTTGATCGGGATACGCAACCGTATTGGAGGCGAGCTCACCGCGATTGGCGGTTCTGGGTGGGAATGGGTTGCATGCTTGCGGCCATCAGCGATTTATATTCTGAGCGACAATTTAGCGTTCCTTGCGCACGGATAGCTGGAATGAACGATTTAAAGCTTTGCTGTTCGCAATCTTAACGCGTTGCCAATCACCGACACTGAGCTGAGGCTCATTGCGGCACCGGCAATCATTGGACTAAGCAGCAGGCCAAAGAATGGATAGAGAGCACCCGCTGCCACCGGAATGCCCACCGCATTGTAAAGAAAGGCAAACAATAGATTCTCCCGAATATTCCACGTGGTGGCCCGGCTGAGCCGGATTGCTTTCGCAATTCCCCGCAAATCTCCTTTTACAAGCGTGACACCCGCGCTTTGCACAGCCACTTCGGTACCTGTTCCCATTGCAATACCTACTTCGGCTTCGCTCAGGGCTGGCGCGTCGTTAATACCGTCTCCCGCCATCGCAACATGTTTACCTTCGGCGCGCAGTTTCTTGATGTGGGCAACTTTGCCGGCAGGTTCGATCTCAGCTTCCAACCCGTCCAAATTGAGTTGCTTGGCAACGGCGGCTGCGGTCAGCCGATTATCGCCGGTGAGCATCACGAGTTTTAAGCCCAATGCCTGAAGTTCCCGAACTGCTTCGGCGGTTGTGTCCTTGATCGGGTCAGCCACTGCGAGAAGACCCGCCGGCTTACCGTCCATAGCGACATACATAGCGGTTTTGCCTTCCTCCTGAAGCTTCTGAGCCGAGGCTTCGAGTGCCTCCACACCGGCGACCTTTTGATCCCGCAGAAATGCCAATTTGCCGACAAACACCGCGCGACCCCTCACCGTGCCCGTAACTCCGCCCCCGGTTACGGACTGAAAGTCCTTCACCGACTCCAAAGCAATACCTTGATCTTTCGCACCCTGCACAATCGCTGAAGCAAGCGGGTGTTTGCTGTTTCGTTCCAACGAAGCAGTAAAGCGCAAAAAGTCTGTCGGATCGAAACCGGCGTTGGGCAGGATGTCGACCAGTTTGGGTTTGCCCTCGGTGAGAGTACCCGTCTTATCCACAACGAGGGTATCGACTTTCTCCAGGCGTTCCAGTGCTTCGGCATTTTTCACAAGCACTCCTTCCTTCGCTCCTCGGGCGACGCCCACCATGATCGACATAGGAGTCGCCAGGCCAAGAGCGCACGGACAAGCAATGATGAGAACAGCGACGGAATTTACGATAGCGTGCGCAAGCTTTGGCTCCGGTCCCAGGAACATCCAAAGGATAAAAGCGAGCACCGAAGTCGCTAAGACCGCCGGCACAAAAATACCGGCAACCTTGTCGGCGAGGCCTTGAATGGGAGCACGGCTGCGCTGGGCCTGCGCAACCATAGCTACTATCTGACCGAGCAAAGTGTCGCTGCCAATTCGCTCGGCGCGCATGACAAAGCTTCCAGGGCCGTTCACGGTTCCTCCCGTTACTTTGTCCCCGACGGTCTTTTCCACCGGGAGAGGTTCGCCGGTGACCATCGACTCTTCCACGCTGGAGTTCCCCTCAATCACGGAGCCGTCAACCGGAATGCGGTCGCCTGGCACTACGCGAACCTATCGCCAACTTTCACCTGGTCCAGTGAAACCTCGTGGTCACCGCCGGGCTCTACTTGCCTTGCCGTGGGTGGCGCAAGGTTCCAAAGAGCTTTGATCGCGCTTCCCGTGCGGCTACGCGCACGAAGTTCGAGCACCTGCCCGAGCAGCACCAGCACGATGATCACGGCTGCGGATTCGAAGTATATTGCGGCCTTACCCCCGTGTTGCATTGTATTTGGGAACAGTCCAGGCATGATCATCGCGAAGGCGCTCAGCAGGAAAGCAGCGCTCACGCCTATGGAAATTAGCGTGAACATATTTAATTGAAGCGTTACGATCGAGCCCCAGCCGCGCTTGAAAAACGGCCACCCTGCCCATGAGACTACCGGTATGGTGAGTACAAACTGTGTCCAACGTGAGGCGTCTCCCTCTACCCAACCTTGTCTGGCGAGCTCAGGGATCAAATGGGCCATCGCCAGTACAAAAACCGGAAATGCGAACGAGGCGCCGATCCAGAAGCGCTTCGTCATATCCCTGAGTTCGATGTTCTCGCTTTGGTCTGTACCCGCCTTTGCGGTCTTCAGTTCCAGCGTCATTCCGCATTTTGGGCAAGCGCCGGGATGCGTTTGCTGGATTTCCGGGTGCATCGGGCAGGTATATATTGGCCCATCCGAATGCGATGACGCGCCTATCTTCACCGGCGCGTTCTCGGGCGTAGTTGCCTTTTTAACGACGGAATCTCTAAAGGGTAATGTAACTGGCATAATCTCCGGATTCGTTAAACTCTCGATCCATGGTCGATGTCGCAGCCCCTATCCAGTCGCCGTGAGCCTGGTCGCGGAGATTCGCGAGCTTTCGCTGTGTGCGGGACTGGCGCTTGCCGCGGGCTGGATTTCTTTACGCGCCAGAACGGAAAGCACGCGCCCGGGTTCCCCTAAATCGCTCGAACCGAGTCCTATCGCCGGAAGAACCCCCAAGTCCCGAGGCCGCATCGCAAGCACATCACGGGAGAAACAACTCGGGCGAATGCTCGCATAAACCTTAGCTAAGGCGCTTGGCCCATTCCCCAGGATCGAGGCTGCCCATGCGGGTTCAAAAGACTCCGCCAAATCGGGCAGGGTGTTCCGAATCAGGTTCATAAAAGCGGAGATGTGGCCCACCATAACGAAGCTGTTCCACAGGCATCCACGCTTCATCAGTTCTGAAGCAAGGGCTCGATCCGGTTTCTCCCAGAACCGCTTGACGGAGAGAACGGAATCCGGAGCGGACCGATCCTCCGCGCCCTCGGGTTCGATCCAACCGTAGTCCGCCTCCGGTGTTTCGGCGGGTATACCCAGGAGAATTAACGTACTGGGCCGGAATGCGGCGACATCGTAGGCACGGTCCATATAAGCGGTAAAGGCCTCGTCGTTGGAGTAGTAATGGTCTGAGGGGAATACTGCGACTATCGCGTCTGGGTCTTTCTCTTCTACCCGTAACAGGCTGCATAAAATTGCGGGTGCGGTTCCTCGATTTTGAGGCTGAATCACCAGCCGCGAACTCCACATTCCGTCCATCTGGTCGGCGTAATAGCGCTCGTGTTTGCTGGTCAGCACAACGAATAACTGATGCGGAGCAAGTAGCCGCGAGATCCAACGCTGCGTCTGCTGAAGAAGTGTTTCGTCATTCATCACGGCACAGAACTGCTTCGGCCGCTCATCGCCGCAAATACTCCTGGTTAGCGAAAGCAGCCGTCTCCCGTCGCCGCCGGCAAGAATCACGCCCCAACGGTGGCCGTCCATGTTTCCCTCTTTAAGATCGACAGCGGCCTTTTTGTTCGTTTCAAATCCAAGGGTCGTCATCCTTAGAAGCTACGGCGAAGAATGTCAAAACGACGTCAACAGCGCATGTCCCGAAGCGTTTGCAGTTTTTGATGCCATTTTGACTTTCCGCCCGCCAGACTAGGCGTATGTTGCGACCGGATAAGTTCAGCCTTGGGATCAATCGTGAGTAAAGAAATCGACGGTTTTGATTCCCTAGCGGAGCTGGCTTTGAATCTGCGCTGGTCGTGGAATCACGCCAGCGATGAAGTGTGGCGGCAACTCGACTCGGAACTGTGGGAGCTGACCCATAATCCCTGGGTTGTTCTGCAGACGGTATCCCGAGACAAAATCAAACGTTTGCTCGCTGATCCTGTCTTCCGTAAGAACGTGGACGGAGTGCTCGAAACAAGGCGGCAGGGAATGGTGGAACCCGCATGGTTTCAGAAGACTCATCCCAAGGCTTCCCTTAAATGCGTGGCGTATTTCAGCATGGAATTCATGTTGAGCGAAGCAATGCCTATCTACTCGGGCGGGCTCGGGAACGTGGCTGGCGATCAGCTCAAAGCAGCCAGCGATCTGGGTGTGCCCGTAGTGGGGGTGGGGCTGCTCTACCAGCAGGGCTATTTCCGACAGGTAATCGATAAAGACGGGGCACAACAGGCGCTTTACCCTTACAACGATCCGGGGCAGCTACCTATCACCGCACTGCGCCACCCGAATGGGGAATGGCTGCGACTGGAAATCAAGCTTCCGGGCTATTCGCTCTGGCTGCGTACTTGGCAGGTGCAGGTAGGCCGGACGAAGCTTTACCTGTTGGACAGTAACGATGCGGAGAACTATCCGGCGCACCGGGGAATCACGAGCGAACTGTATGGCGGCGGCCCGGAACTGCGGCTACAGCAGGAAATGTTGCTCGGTATCGGCGGATGGCGGTTGCTTCAGGCGCTCGGGATCGAGCCAGAGATCTGCCATCTCAACGAAGGCCATGCAGCTTTTGCCGTATTGGATCGCGCCCGGACTTTTATGGAATCGACAGGCCAATCCTTCCAGGTAGCGCTCGCCACCACCCGGGCAGGCAATCTCTTCACCACTCACACAGCGGTTCCCGCTGGTTTTGACCGCTTCCCACCAGCCCTCATCGAGCAGTATCTTGGCGATTATGCTAAGCACCGGCTCGACATCGGGATCCATGATTTGCTGGCTCTCGGGCGTCAGAATCCGGAAGACGCTTCAGAGCCTTTCAACATGGCTTACTTGGCAGTTCGCGGATGCGGCGCAGTTAGCGGCGTGAGTCGCTTGCATGGAGAGGTGAGCCGGCATATCTTTCAACCTCTCTTTGCTCATTGGCCGCAATCCGAAGTGCCTGTTGCATACATCACCAATGGAGTTCACATGCCCACATGGGATTCGGCGCCGGCCGATAGCTTCTGGACTGATGCATGCGGGAAGGATCGCTGGCTAGGTTCGGATGAGAATCTAGGGCAGGCCATTCGCGGCATCTCCGACACAAAAGTATGGCAACTTCGAACTGCAGCGAAGAACACTCTTGTTGATTACGCTCGCCAACGATTGTCTCGGCAACTGGCCGCTTCGGGCGCTACTTCGCAAGCGATCGTAGACGCTAAGCGTCTCTTCGATCCAAACATCCTGACTCTCGGATTTGCACGCCGCTTCGCGACATATAAGAGACCGGACTTGCTCTTGTACGATCCGGAGCGGCTTCTTCGACTCCTGACCAATTCAGAACGTCCCGTACAGCTCATCATTGCCGGGAAAGCGCACCCGGCAGACCGGGCGGGACAAGACCTGATCCAGAAGTGGGTGCGGTTCATCCGCCAGCCCGAAGTGCGTCCCCATGCGATTTTTCTCAGCGACTATGACATGCAATTAACCGAGCAGTTGGTTCAGGGAGTTGATGTCTGGATCAACACGCCGCGGCGTCCCTGGGAAGCATGTGGTACCAGCGGCATGAAGGTGCTGGTAAACGGCGGTCTCAACGTCTCGGAGTTAGACGGGTGGTGGGCGGAAGCCTACACCTCGGAAGTCGGGTGGGCCTTGGGAGATGGGCAGGAACACGGCGATAGTCCGGCCTGGGACGTCTCGGAAGCAGAAGCATTGTATGGTGTTCTCGAACGCGAGGTGATCCCGGAATTTTATAACCGGGACAAGAGTGGGATTCCGTCCGCATGGGTAGCACGGGTACGCGAGAGTATGGCTCAACTGACCCCGCGTTTCTCCGCGAGCCGGGCAGTTCGCGAATATTCGGAGAAACACTATATTCCCGGCGCGGCGGCATTTCGTGTCCGCGCAGCTGACAAAGGCGCAACTGGTAAACAGGTTTTGGATTGGGGCCAGGATCTCAATCGGCATTGGGCGGCGTTACGATTTGGTGCTGTGAAGGTTGAAACCAATCGAGAAAATCACCTGTTTGAGGTGCAAGTCTTTATCCATGACTTAGACCCCAACTCATTTCGGGTGGAAATCTATGCAGATGGCGCGAACGGCGGTATGGCTGTCCGGCAGGAAATGAAGCGTCTGCGCGAAGTTGCGGAGCTCGCAAGCGGTAGCGGTTCCATTTACAGTGCGGCAGTATCTGCGTCCCGCCCGGCCGCCGATTATACCGTGCGGCTGGTGCCATATTTCTCCGGGGTGGCGGTTCCGCTGGAAGCCCCCTACATTCTATGGCAGCACTGATGGCGGGTCCGATTGACCGTCCGCTGCGCGATTACCTCGCGGACGTCTCAGATAGAGGGAGCGTTCGCGTGGGCTCTCCGTTGCCTCTGGGTACGTCCCGGCGGGAGAACGGCGGGAACTTCGCGTTCATCAGTCGTCACGCAACCGGTGTCCGGCTTGAATTGTTCGACCATCCGTACGATCAGGCACCTGCCTGGCAAATCGATCTCGACCCCCTACGCAACCGAACAGGCGACGTATGGCACGTCTGGGTCGATCAGATTCAGCCCGGCCAACTCTATGCCTACAGGGTGAACGGCCCTTATTTGCCGCGCGAAGGACAGCGCTTCAACTTCGCAAGACTTCTTCTCGATCCTTACGCGACGGCGATCTCAAGATCGGATCACTGGGATTTCTCAAAGGCTCTTGGATATGATCCGTCCAATCCGGGGCAGGACTTGATTTGTTCAAATGTAGACGATAGCGCGGCCATTCCGAAATGCGTCTTCACGCACGAGCATTTCGACTGGAATGAAGACCAGCCTCCCAAACATTCGTGGTCACGGACGATCATCTATGAAACTCATGTCCGTGGTTTCACGTTCCATCCGAGCTCCGGCGTTCAAAAACCCGGCACATACTGTGGACTGTTGGAGAAGATTCCTCACCTGAAAGACCTCGGAGTCACTGCCGTGGAATTGATGCCAGTACAGGAGTTCAACGAGAACATTGCGAGCCGTGCAAATGGGCAACCAGGCCAGCCACTGACGAATTACTGGGGTTACAATCCCGTGGCCTTCTTTGCACCCAAAGCGTCCTACAGCAGTGCGGGCGGGGTGGGGCAACAAACGCTCGAATTCAAGGAAATGATTCAGGCCTTTCATCGAGCCGACATCGAAGTAATCTTGGACGTCGTTTTCAATCACACGGCTGAGGGCGACCAACTGGGACCGACACTCTGTTTCCGCGGCATAGATAACGCGATCTTTTACATGCTGGCGGAAGACCAACGCTATTACAGAGATTACACGGGTACTGGTAATACCGTAAATGCGAACCATCCTGTTGTGCGGGACCATATTCTTGCGGCGCTCCGTTATTGGGTAGTGGACATGCGTATAGACGGCTTCCGCTTCGATCTGGCGTCCGTGCTCGGTCGCGACGAAAGCGGCAAGCTGTTGGCTAATGCCCCTCTTCTGGAACGTATCGCGCAAGACCCGATTCTGAGAGACGTCAAAATTATTGCGGAGGCATGGGATGCAGGCGGCGCGTATGAAGTGGGAAGTTTCTCCGAGCGGCGCTGGTCGGAGTGGAACGGTCGTTACCGCGACGACGTCCGGCGCTTCTGGCGCGGCGATAACGGAATGCTTGGTGCGTTTGCCAGCCGTATCTGCGGAAGCGCCGACATATACACCAAATCCGGCAAAGGCCCGGAGAGCAGCATCAACTTTGTTACTTGTCACGACGGACTCACTCTCAACGATCTGGTGAGCTATCGATATAAGCACAATGAGGCGAACGGAGAAAAGAACCGCGACGGGACCGCCGATGACCTGGGGGATAATTACGGCGCGGAAGGTCCGACTACCGACGCAGGAATAGAAGCTGTCCGCCTACGTCAGATCAAGAACTTCCTCCTTACGCTTTTCATCTCGCGCGGTGTCCCGATGCTCCTTGGCGGTGATGAATTCCGGCGCACTCAACGCGGCAATAACAATGCGTATTGTCAGGATAATGACATTAGCTGGTTCGACTGGAGTTGTCTTCAGCGACATGACGAAATTTACAAGTTTGCCCGTGGCATGATTGCCTTTCGCCGAGCGCATCCCGTGTTGAGCAAGGAACAGTTCTACACGAACGGGGACTTGAGATGGTTCAGTCCAGACGGAGAGACCCCCAACTGGTTTGATGCCACGAATAAGGGCTTCGCATGCCTGATACGGGAAGACGAGGAATGCGCCGTTTTCCTTATGTTCAATGCGGGCGAAGAGGAAAACGCCTTCGCTGTCCCATTACCAGCCCAAGCTTCGCGGTGGCACATCGCGGCGGATACCTCGCGTTCACCACCGAACGACTTGTTCGACTCGGGCCGGGAACCGCTATTGGATAGTACAAAGCCGTACCGTTTGGAAGCACGTTCCAGCGCGATCCTACTACTAAACAACTCAAGCCGAGCGCTCTGAGTTATCCTTGCCGTTTTGACGCCATTTTGACGAAGCGTCCCCTACAGTTGAGGTGCTTAGGAATTTTTATGCGCATACCCCTTATTGGTGCGAACTGGAAAATGCACAAGGATCCACAGGGAACCACGGCCTTCTTCGCATCGTTTCTGCCGCTGGTAAAAAGTTCCGTCGATTGCGAGATCTTGATCTGCCCAACGCTGCTGGACGTGGAAAACGCCGTCACCGCCACACGCGGAACGGCGATTGAAATTGGGGCGCAGAATCTTTACTGGGAGGACAAGGGTGCCTTCACGGGCGAGGTCTCCGGCTCAATGATCAAGGCTTCCGGATGTTCGCACGTGATCGTGGGACACAGCGAGCGACGTCACTTTTTTGGCGAAACGGATGAAGAAGTCTTGAAGAAGATTGTTGCTGCGCTCGACGCGGGGCTTATCCCAATCGTTTGCATCGGAGAACGCGAAAGGAAGAATGTGGAAGCAGTGATCACGGAGCAGTTCCGCTGCGGCATCGGTGGACTTACGAATGTTCAGTTCGCGAAAATCGTGATTGCCTACGAGCCTATTTGGGCCATTGGCGACGGCGAAACGGCCACCCCGAAAGCCGCGGCCGATACTCACCAATTGATTCGCGCTCAAGCAAAGACGAAATTCGGCGCGGATGCCTCAGGTAAAGTCAGGATCTTATATGGCGGTAGCGTCAAACCAAACAATGCGAGGAGTCTCATGGACCAGCCTGAGATCGATGGATTCCTCATCGGCGGGGCTAGCCTCGATCCAGTCAGCTTCGCATCCATCGTGAATCTTTGAATTGAGTTTAACGTGGAAACCGTTTTTTGTAGACGATAGCAATGCAATCTTCAAGTCGTTCCGTTCTCGAACGCCAAGCTAGTTCTGCAAAAAAAGAGCTGACTCAAATGGGTCCGAAAATCATCCGTACACACAAAACAATTAGAGGGTAGTGACCAATTCGCTAGGCATAAAGACAACGCCTCAGAGTACCCTCTTCTATTTTGATGCCATTTTGACAATGCTCCTCTTACAGTGAAGCTGTGAACCCAACCCAACAACTTCACAGTCTCGGTCAAAGCCTCTGGCTCGATAACATCACTAGAGGGCTGCTCACAAGCGGGACGCTACGCCGTTACATAGACGATTTGTCAATCACAGGGCTTACGTCTAATCCTTCGATTTTCGATCTTGCAATCAAGCATTCTGCCTTCTACGACGATGCCATCCGTCAGAAAACACGCGAGGGGAAGTCCGGTGAAGCGCTCTTCTTCGAGCTTGCAATCGAGGATTTGGCGCAGGCAGCCGATCTGTTTCGCCCAACCTATGAAGCCACTAAAGGCGTCGATGGCTGGGTGTCTCTTGAGGTATCTCCGCTACTCGCCTATGATGCTGCCAGCACTGTTAAAGCGGCCGTGGGACTCCGCGCTCAGGCACATCGGCAGAATGTATTCATCAAAATTCCGGGGACAAATGAGGGGCTTTCCGCCATAGAGGACGCCATCTTCGCTGGAGTGCCGGTGAACGTTACGCTTCTGTTCTCAAGCGGGCAATATGTCGCAGCCGCCGAAGCCTACCTGCGAGCCGTCGAAAGACGAATCGCGGCGCGGCTAGATCCGACAGTACGCTCAGTCGCGTCAATGTTCATCAGCCGCTGGGACAAGGCGGTGATGGGAAAAGTGCCGGAGCACCTTCAAGACCGTTTAGGGATCGCTATTGCCCAGCGTACGTACAAGGCGTACCGCGAACTGCTCGCTTCCCCGCGCTGGACGAAGGCTTTCCAGGAGGGTGCGCAACCGCAACGCCTGCTCTGGGCCAGCACGGGAACGAAAGATCCCGAAGCGGCCGACATCTTATACATAAAAGCACTCGCTGCGCCGGAGACCATCAACACCATTCCGGAAAAGACACTGGTTGCCTTTGCCGATCATGGAACGCTGGCATCGGTTATGCCAGTGAACGGCGGCGATGCCGAAACGGTAATTGCCGAATTTGCCAAGGTTGGCATCGACGACCAAAAGCTTGCCATGGATCTACAGCGGGAGGGGGCGGACGGTTTTGTCGCGTCTTGGAAAGATTTGCTCGCTTGCATCGCCGCCAAGACCACCACGCTGAAAGCAGCCTAGAATGCCAATCAAGCAACCGTCCTCCACTATTGCGCCACTCACTCAGCGCCAGCCTGGGCCGAACTAGCGGAGCATCACAACAAACTTTCTGGTCGAGGTTTGCCGACCAAGTGCGTGGAGGCGTTTGGAAAGGGCGCTCAGGCAGGCGAATCCGGAATGTAATCAATGTCGGCATCGGCGGTTCGGACCTCGGGCCCGTGATGGCTTACGACTCAGGTGGATCTGCTCCGCAATCTGAAGGAAGTCGCGACCGTCTTGTCGGGTCATGTTGGCCACGCTTCTCAGCTGACGTTCTCCCCAAAGCAACGTATCGTAGTCGAATTGCGGCATCCGATCTAAATGGATCGCGTTGATGGCAACAATGCCGCCCTTTGCAACGGATCTAAGCGCAGATAGGACGACGTCGCCGGAGGGAGCAAACGTAATGGCTGAATCCAGTTCCACCGGGGGCCGCTCCATTTCGTTCCCCACCCAGTCTGCCCCGGACTGACGAGCCATCGTTCGATGTGACTCATCACGTGTGCTTACATAAATGCGGCAATCCCACGATTGCAGAACTTTGATCATCAACTGAGCCGAAGAGCCAAAGCCGAACAGCCCTATATTTTGGCCGTGACGAACTTCGGCAACTCGGGTATAGCCGGAACGGCCGCCTGCTGCCAGCCGAAATCATAAATGCGGAACCCTTTACGGCCATAGCCCCTGAAACCTAGCTTGTTCTTCGTACCTTCCGCGCGAAAATCTAGATTGGCGGTGGTGTGCTCAAACATTCCTAAAGGTGTTATGAAGTGGTCGTATCTGCCAGGTTTGCCAGTCGAAATTGGAGATGCGCCAATGAACTTGAAAGTATGCTCGGGAGTTATCCAGAAGATCATCGCCGCTTGGGTAAACTCGTTTCGGTCAACTATCACGACATACTGAGCTCGGGCGATTCCCTGGTCGGCAAACTTATTAAGTATCAGGTCGCCGTAGCTTCGCCGGTCCGTGTCCGGAATATCCAGCCTTCGATCCACTTCCTGGGCAAATGGCGGCGCGAGCCCCTTCCCCCCATCCGCGCCGAAGCATGTAGGCGACCAAACCAACCAGACCAGCTAGAAATATCCCCCACAGGGTTTGTAGTAGAGCCACGTGGCAAGCGCTTTGCTGAGTGCCGGGTCTAATTCGTCTTCTGCAATGCTTGGATGAACTCAGCCAGGTTATACACGCGCATTCGTCCCCAGTCGCGATCGTCCGAAACCTGAGAGAAAATCAGTCCCCAAACAGGCATCTCTCGAGATCCATGGCCCGACTTGACGGTGTTCTCTCCTGAAATGATTCTTTGAACCCGAGCGAGTGGGAATATGCCTCCCGCCGTATGCTGATTTGGGCTGGAAAAGCACCTTCGTGGTTGGGCCGATAGTGCCAAATCTCACCCGGGCATAGTCGTCGACTCGATACACGGCGTGGCATGGAATGCAGCCAGGACCGCAGTAGTTGACTGCTGGGGAGACAATGCGCTGGGATGCGGCAGCGTGGAAAAACGGGTTGCTGAATCGTGCAAACCAGGCGCGCGCCCGAACTCAACCCCAAGCTGAGTTCCTAAGCACCAAAGCCCGGCCTCGTCCCACCTGTCTGGAGCAAAAATCTAAAATCCATCCGAAGTTAACTGAATTTGGAAGTTACAGTTCAAAGAAGACTGAAGGTTTCTGGCAACTGCATCCTGCAGGATAACCAGCCTTGGTGAGTTACCTGGTCGCTAGCATTGCTGCTTCAGAATGTAAAGACAGGTAAGCGGGTCGCGTCTGGTCGAGGATTTCTTTTGCTGTCGCCAGTTCAAAAGTGGAACCGTTCACGATCAGCAAGAATTTGTCACTTCTCACGGCCGTTTCGTACTGAAGCACGCTGTCTTTAGGAATGCCGATACTGAACAACCCGGCGCCAAATGCGCTTAGGCCGCCAACGATTGCCGCTCCTTCTAAGGCACTGATGATCCAACCCACTAAAGGACCTGCTACCAGGATCGGACCGATACCTGGAATCGCAAAAAACGCTGACCCGAATAGTAAGCCCCAGAAACCTCCCCAGAACGCGCCCGTGGTCGCCCACCGCTTCATCCGATCACCTACTGTGTAATACCCGACAACTTGCTCGTCGGTGTGATAGTCTTTTGCAACAATCGACAACTTGTGCATATCGAGACCTGCATGCTGAAGCTGTTTAACAGCTTGCTCGGCCTCTGGATGGGTGTGATAAACCGCTACAACGGATTCAACTGCTGACATTGTGTTCATTCCTTTTCTCTCGAATGTTGCTACTGCGATACGCTTTTACTCTGAAAGCGAGCAACCAGGATGTCCGCAGTCGCACGAGATTTCTGTTACATCTTTCGCTTCTGCACAGTGCTGGCTGCAGAACGATTGGTCTTCTGCAATCGTGCAATAACAGGCAGGATGCCCGCATTTTTTTTGCTTAGAATCATTCATGGAAGGTCAATCTCTGTCCACCTAGCTTACGATTCAAGACGTCAATCGGACGTCAAAAGAGCTTGGTCACGATTTAGCTAGATCTACGTCAAATTTCGTCAAAGCTCACGGTTGTATTTAAATGGGTGAGTTTTGATAAGTTCTTGACGGTTCTTGAGGTACGTTAAGATTCTGCGCGTTATCTCGAGGCTTCAGCATTTGAGTCTGTACGCGCTCACCGTTGTCCAAACAATGTTCAATCGACCACCAATCTCGCCAACGCTTTATAGAATCGGACTTGCTGCCGATCACGGCGGCTACGAATTAAAGCAATTCTTACGAGGAAGGCTGATTCAGAGAGGCTACGCGGTCTGCGATTTTGGGGACCAGGAACCGGCACCGGATGACGATTACCCGGACTTCGTTGTTCCTATGGCGCGTGCTGTGGCCAGCGGTGAAGTGGAGCGCGGAATTGGTATCTGTGGAAGCGGTGTTGGAGCCTCTGTGGTCGCGAACAAAGTCGCCGGTGTACGGGCTTGCTTAATTCACGAATCATTCTCCGCGCATCAAGGCGTTGAAGATGACAATCTGAACGTGATCTGTCTTGGTGGGCTTGTTGTTGGGCACGAGCTTGCTTGGGAACTGGTTCAAACGTTCTTGGCAGCTCGTTTCAAGGGTGCAGAACGATTTTGCCGACGTCTGGCAAAAGTGGCAGCATTGGAAACAGGAAAGAATGCCGTAACTCAAAAACTTACAGCTCATGTGGTATAGCATGCTGCTTTTGCGCTCGTCAGGTTCGTTAAGAAATATCAAATCTACTTGATTGTTTGTGGGTTAACTTGCGTGCCGGTGGTACGCTAATCATCGATGAACCGATTTAGAGCGATTGGCTGAATACCGAACTTGCTGTATCGTTACTATGCCGCACCCGCAGCAGGGCTGCCGAACAAGTTCGCGACCTTGATCCTTTAAGGAGCTGGAATGGACAGGGAGGGCCGACGGATTCTGCTTGTTGACGATGAGCAATCAATGCAGGACATACTAACGGTGACTCTTCAGCCGGCTGGTTATGATTTGTATCCAGTTTCGACTGGCAGAGAGGCTTTACAAAAAGTCCAACTCGCTCGTCCCGACTTGGTTCTTCTCGATCTATTCCTACCGGACATGGATGGCAAAGAGGTAATCCGTGAACTAAGGAGCTGGACGGCGACTCCAATTGTCGTCATGTCCGTGCGACATCAGGAATCTGAGAAAGTTGCTTGCCTTGATGCTGGTGCAGACGATTACGTAACGAAGCCCTTCACGATGGGGGAGCTTCTCGCAAGACTTCGGGCGGTTTTACGTCGAGCTTTCGGTGCTGCGCAGACAGAGATATTCACCCTCGGCGAACTCAAAGTAGATTTCAACAGACGAGAGGTGCATGTCAGATCTGACCAGGTGAAATTGACGGCTACCGAGTACGATCTTTTAAGAGTCCTCGTTCGCCATGCTGGACTGGTAAGAACGTACTATCAGCTGATACATGAAGTGTGGGGCACGACACAATATCAGGATGCCGTTCACCTTTTGCGTGTCACGATCAGCAATCTTCGGCATAAACTAAATTGTGATCCGAGAGTACTTCGTTACATCGTGACAGAGCCGGGAGTCGGCTATCGGCTTCGCACCGAGTCGGGTTTGACAGAAGCGAAAGAAAGAAATTAGATATTCGTTGCTGACCCGAGAAGAACAGCTTCAGCATTCGCTTAGATCGTTGCTTTGTATCAGCGATCAGCTGAACTCTACATTTGACCTGGATAGTTTATTGGATGCATTAGTCGAACAGGTACTCGAGTTAACGAATGCCGAGAGCGGGTGTGCGGGCTTGCGAAACGCCGAAGGAATGACATGCGACCGCGTCCGGCAAGGTCCAACTTTCGTAGCTTTCTCGTATGAAGGCACTCCGGGCTCCGGATGGTCTGGCTGGGTCCTGTCCCATGTCAAACCTTATTTGACGAACGACGCGCTCCACGACTCGGTCATCGTACCGGAACTGCGTAGACGATTGCGCGTCACGTCTGGGATGTGCATTCCAATTTTAGATACTCAGAAAGATGTTATCGGATTTTTCGAAGTCTATAACAAGCAATTCGGTGACGAATTCACTCAACAGGACTTAACCAACTGTCTAGCCGCAGCGCAGATCGCGTCACTTGCTATCCAGCATAGTTTGACCTATCGAAAGTTGACAGCACTTGCGGCGTTCAGTCGATCTCTGACGATGGTTAACGATCTTGAACAGATTTTTGAGACGATCGGGAACCACCTGGAAATCAACTTTCACCGCGGTTCATCAATCTTGCTCAAGGACGATGAGGGTCTGAGATTGGCCTTTCGAAGCGCAGACTTCGTGTGGACCGATGAAGAACAGCAAGCGGCGAAACGGTGTGCCGAGTCAGGTCAAGAAGCTGGACTGTCCACAAAGGTTATTGCAGACTCACGAGCTTTTTACCTCCCGCTGATTGTCAGAGGCCAAGTCATAGGCGTGTTGGGTTTAGAATCCCGGCCCGCAGCCTGGTTTTCGCACGTTCAGCGTGAACTCCTATCGGGCTTTATCGGTCAGGCCTCACTGGCAATTGAGCGCGGATTGATTGAACAGAAGTTACGCCGTCTTCGGTTCCTTGCTGAATCAGATCGGTTACAAAATGCGCTCTTAACCGCAGTTTCACACGAGGTCCGTGCGCCGATCGCGGCGATCATGGCAGCAGTTAGTAGCCTTCAGAATCCCAATTTTCCGCTCGACCACGCTCGTGAACGCCAGCTATTGGGAACGGCTGAGTTCGAGATCAAACGCCTGCATCGGTTAATGAACAATCTTCTGAGTGTGACGCGCCTTGAAGCAGGAATGGCCAGGGTGAAGAGTGAACCCTGTGATTTGTCGGATGTAATTGGTGCAGCGTTAGAGGAATTGGGAGCATCGACCCACAAGCGGACAATCTTATTAACAATCTCTCCGGACCTGCCACTGGTCCCCATGGATTTTAATTTGATCACTCAGGTTCTGGTAAACCTATTGAGCAACGCATTTAAGTTTTCTCCGTCTGATACACCCGTTGAATTGCGCAGCCAAATCATTGGCGACGACTTAGATGTTATGGTTATTGACCAGGGAATCGGTGTACTCGAAAGAGACCTTGACCGAGCGTTTTCCAAGTTTCAGCGGCTCGCAGAATTTAGGTCGACCGACGGTCTTGGTCTTGGACTCTCCATTTGCAAAGAGTTTGTCGAAGCGCATCGGGGCCGGATCAGTTTGGAAGTCAATCCGGACGGTGGGACCATTGCACGGTTCCTTCTGCCGGTTCACCCCTCTCCGACTTTCATCTGACTGACTGACCTAGTTACTTATAATCGCGCACACATTGCTTGCGAGATAGGGCCTACCGTTCATCCACGTGCGACACATGCCAACATACAGCCAGAAACTAGTTCCTTCATATTTCCTAAACGTAAACACCTTTTGACGGGCAATTGACCTTCGCCACGTTAGGTTCAGTTCATAAGGGCTGACAAGAGGATCTTAGTGACCGAATCTCAATTCAAACAAAGCAAATCTATGCTCGAGACCAGCGAACGAGACCTTTCCAGATGCCTTGGATATCCCGAGAACATCTTTGTTGCAAGAGCTAAGGATCCTGTTTATGATGCTGCAAACTTATTAGCGCAAGAATTAGCCATCGTGAGCCTGAGTAAGCGTTTCGATCAGGTGCGTCTCGTCAAAGAAGCTTAGGTCGAATTGCAGACCGGACATTTGGTTGTTGCCCAAAACACTAAGAGGATTGGGGGCGCTAATACGTACCCATCTTTCAACTTATTTAAACAGAAGGAAAAGATCGATTAGAGTAAGACTTTCATCATCGCCGTTGCAATATCAGGATCGTTTGCAATGGCCGGAGATGTGTCCAGTTCTATACAGGGAACAGTTACAAGTATAGACAAAGAAACCAAAACGGCCATTGTGGCAACGTGCAAGGGATCGAGCGTACCTTCCACTACACCGATCAAACGGTGGTTAAGGGACTAAGGGATCTCAAGCAAGATAGTCGCGAAGCCATACAGGGGCTGACCAAAGGCGCTGACGTAGCCGTCCATTACACGAAGCAAAACACGGGAGAGGTTGCGACGGAGGTCGACCGCCTTGGCACTGACGGGCTAAAAAGCGTTGAAGGCACGATTGCACAAATAAATCGGGACGCCAAGACTCTCACGATCAGGACTGCCTCCGGTGTCGATCAGACTTTCCGCTTGTCTGAGCGTGCTGTCTCGGATACAGGTATAGATCTGGATAAGGATGTTGACAAGTCAGTGAAGGTTACCGTTTATTACCTCGAACTAGCTGGCCAAAACACCGCTCAGTTGGGGTAGCGGCCACAATCGTGCCGATTTTTACTCTAACGCATTACACGCAATGTTGACCCCAGTGTTATCGCACCGATAGATCGTAGCTGCCGTTGGGGATCACATGAGCACGAAGAAGCGGCGAAACGCGAGCTATATCTTCGTCTCTGATGGAGTGGCCTGACCCACGCAGTTCGTCGACGATCCGTTGGATCTGGATGCTGTTCCATACCAGTACCGCGTTCGAGATCAAGCTCAGGCAACTGGCTTTGTTCATGATCTCTTCGTAATCGCCATCCCGAAATTCTCCCTGGTTGGCGAAGAACAGCCATCTCGCCAGACTCTGGCGGTGCTCCCCGCGGTTGAGTTGCATTCCTGTATCTCCGCGCAGTTCCGGATCGTGGAGCCATCGCAACAGGAATATGGTTTTGTCGACTTTCCCGATGCCGGTCAGTGCCTTAGCGAGCCGGTCCGCTCCGCTCGCGTTGGCCAGCCTTTGCACCACTGCGTCCGGCGCCGAATGACGGCTTCGGAGTGAGTCGGTAACGCGCATCAACCCGTCCCATTGTTCTCGTATCAGATCGTCGGGCACACTTCCTTCGAATAACGGTTCGAGTACGCCGTAACGCCGGTCTTTGTTCAGCTTGAAAAGCCGTTGATGGCGCAGTTTGGCCAGCCGTGGCTGGAGCGACAGACCCAGCAAGCGGAAGAGACCGAAGATCTGATGGGTGCTGCCGTGCGTATCGGTGTGATGAATCTAGGGGCGGACGACGGTATCGTTGCCAAGCAGTCCGGCCAGCACGTAGAGCGACTCCCGAATGATACAGGATACCGGCTGGGTGGAATACACCCCGAACTGGTCCGTCACGTGAGTGTATAGCGTAAGAGCATTGCCATAGTAGCCGAAGTAGCGTGGATAGTAAGCGCCGATCTTGGAGTCCTGCTGAACGGCGAACCGCTGGCCGTCCGACGAAGAGCGGATGCCCGTACCCCAAACTGCGCTGATCGGCAGCCGGTGATGAAAGTCGACCAGCACTCGGTTGGCGGCCTTCAAGGTTTCCGGTCGCAGGCACCACTGGCTTACGTGACGGAGCATTTCCAGCGTGATCCCGTCTGTGCTGTGGCTCATTGCACGCCTGAGCCGCTCCCGGTATTCGCCTTCCGTGGCCGGTCGCGGCGGAGCCAGCAGCAACACCGGAGGCAGGTGCAACTGAGCTGCAAAGTGATTGACGATGCGGACGGGCGGATCGTCATATTCCTCCAGGAACCGTCCGAATAACCGCAAGACACACAACTGCAAGGCGAAGCGTAAGCAGTTATCCATTCCGCGGCATAGGAGAACCTCCCCGATATCGGCTTCCGTCAAAGTCCAATCGCGAGCCAACTCTTCGACATCCGGGTCCTCGGGAAGAACTGCACCGCTGACCGGGCGGCCGTATCGTTCGTGTTGCGTATCGTTGGCTTCGTTGAGTTCGGACATCCGCTAATCATCGTCGTTGCCCTCCACCGCGCGGGCCAGATCTTCCGCCGACGGTTGCAGATACACTGCCGTTGTATCCAAAGAGTCGTGCCCGAGCAATGTCGCCAATTCGATCAGCTTGCCCGGATTGCAGCGCAGAAACCCGAGAGCGAAACTGTGCCGGAAAGTATGCGCGGACACCGGAATCCGCGTGACCTTGGCTCGGCGAGCGAGTTGTTGGATGGTCGCCTGAATGGTTCGCAAGGAGATGGGTTCGCCGCCGCGCTCGCTCAAAAACAACGGGTTCGTTCCGCGGCAGTCTCCTCTGGTTTTCAGATACGCAGCCAAGGCTCTTCGCGCCAAAGCGTTCAGCGGAATCTCTCGTTCCTTGCTGCGTTTACCGGCACGAACGCGCACCGAACCGGACCGGTCATTGATCAGACAATCCGAGATAGCGAGTTGCGCAACCTCGCCTACGCGCAAGCCGGTCTGTAACATCAACTGAAGCAGAGCGTAGTTGCGCCGCGCGAGGCCGTGTCCGGTCTGGCCCGCCGCCCGTAACAGCGCTTGCACTTCTTCGTCGCGGAGGCCAGCTGGCTGCAACCGCTTCTGCCGCCGCAGCAAGCGCAACGCGGAGGCCGGATTCGCCGCGATGAGCTTCTTCTGCTCGGCCCAGGCGAAGAACCTTTTGAGAGCCTGCACCTTGCGATTGACGCTCGCGGCCCGCAGTTTCTCCACGCGGATGAGGTGATGACGGTAACTGGCCAAGTCGGCGGTGGAGATCCGGCGCAAGGGGACCGGCGTCCCGCGGCTCTGCTCGATCCAGCTCCGGAACCTGCCGAGATCGGCCGCATATCCGCGCCTGGTCGATTCGGCCAGGTCGGCGGCCCGAAGGCTACCCGCGAACTCTTTAGCCACTCCCTCCCCCAGGAACGCTGGTCCGCGCCTGATTACACGCATAGTCAACCCCCGGGATAGCCTATCACGTTACTGCGTGTAATGCGGCAAAGCGTATCGGCGGATAGCGTGCAGTTCTATTTGTACGCCATGATTTCACGAAAAAACAGCCTTGTACGCTCCTGTTTCGACACTCTCCGCAACCAGATTTATGTATCTCGTATGCGATACCCCTCGCACGAGACCGCTCAAGCGGCTGTCAGTTCAGCGCTTAGCGACGACGCAGGTCAACATTGCGTGTAATGCCTTAGAGTAAAAATCTGCACGATTGTGGCCGCTACCCCGAGAAGCGTGCCCCTCGTTTCGAGCAGTTTCGAACGAGTTTTCGCCGGCGTATGCCCGCGCGCTCTCGATATAGCGCTCTCGAAGCCATCTGATCGATGGCGCTAGCGAGCCGCCTACGCTTTCAAGCAGCCCCTCTGCCGCTCCCCACAATCGGGCAGCTCAGTCGGCTAGTCCTGTGGCGGCCAGGAGACCGGCGAACATTTCTAGGCTCCAAGCAATACCACGCGGATCTTCGAGTTCCTGACATAAGGAGAGTGCTTCGGATGCTTGCGCGCTGGCTTGTGTGTAGTCTCCTCGAACGATGGCAAGGCTTGCTGCGGCGGCTAGCACAATCCCCAGACCCCAATTATCACCGGCGCGCCGCAGCACTTCGATCGACTCGGAATAGAGCAGCTGCGCCCGGTCGTGATCGCCTTTAGACGCGGCGACACGTCATCATCGTTGCGACCTAATGCCAACGCCTCGGCCGCCACGGCACTCACCTCAAGCGGCCGCCCTTGAAAGAAATGCATGTGCGCCAAACCGATCAGGTCCGCGCCCGCAACGATCCACGCACTGGAATGCTGACCGCGAGTGCGAGTGCCTGTTCGAGCCAGCGCTTGCCCTGACTTGGGGCGGCGTGCTAGCATCGTAAGCTTCTCTTTCTCCTCTGGTGTTACGTTCAGCGCTTTCGTGGGACGTCCGACGGCCACACCCAAGTATGCTGACTTCCGCTTCCTTTTCAAACGGTTTCGCAACTCAGTACACTAGCGGCTGTTCTTCTGATCCTGCCGGATGCTCTGGAGCTGTGCCATCAACGGATGCGCGTTTCATGACCAAATGGCAATCAGCGGCTGCAGGTCGGGATTGCCTTGCGCGTTCTGTGTTGCCCCTTCTGGAACAGAAGGATACAATGCTGGCGCCGTTCTATTTCCCGAATCCGGCAACTGTACAGCCGAGTATTCCAATAGCATCAACAGTTGCTGTGAGCGGGCCAGGAATTGATGCTTCGCTCCGGCCTTGAAGCCGCGCACTGCTGAATCCGTTCGGACACCTGCCCATGTAATTACGCTGTGATGCGGCCAATCAACGTGCGCAGTCGACTCGTATCCGTCGCGGCAACGAGACTACCTCATCGGGTGTTCCCTCGTGCATCACCACGAACAATTCATGTTTGCCGCAGGCGGAGGAGTGATATGGAGCTTCTACCTGGTACGTTCCATTCTCCGCGACATACGGGATGCGCTCCAGTCCAAACACGGTGCCACCGGCGTGCGGATCCCCATCGTAAAAAAGCGCGGTCACACCCGAGGCACTGCTGTTTTCAGCAATCACCTCTGCTGAGATGTCTACCGTTTGACCCTGAAGAGCGCGTTTTTCAGAAACTCGCGTTTTAGCGATGTCAATTCTCGCCGGCTCGCCGTCGCCGCTCGATGCCTGGGCGAGATTAGCCTCATTCTGGTTGACGTAAAAAACACAGTTGTAGAAGCCCACGTTGTTGCTATACTCCTCTTCTTGCACATCGGCGAGGGAATTGAGAGTACCGGGAATGCTCTTCAAACCATGGCCCTCAGTCTCCAGCACGAGGTTGCGGTTGCCGTCCTCCATCCAAGCTACAACCCAGAAGATCAAGTACTTACGATCGTATCCACTGGTATCGAAATCGGTGCTCGCCAGCACCCAGTTCAGAGGGTCACCATCACCGTCCCTGAAGGGCGGGATTTCTGACAGGGTGACGTCTTTAATGAGAATACTGTCGCCGATCGGAAGATGCTTATTGTTAACGTCAACTTGCTGAGTATAGAAACGAACATGCACCTGACTATTGGAGGGCATGGACGCAAAACTGTAATTGTAGACGCGAGCGTCCAGTCTCAGCTTGTCGCCGGCTGTGGCCGTCGTAAGCTGCGGCCCCTTCCCGCCGCTGAGCGCATTCGAGATAAAGAATCCGCGCATGACGTGAAAGTTACTTTCCCACAAGTTGTCACGACGGCGCGGTTCCAGATTGATGCAATCCACGCCTTCCTTAGAGTCCAGGCAGTTGGCCGGGAGCGGCGCCGCCGCCGCCGCGGGTTGGTTGCTCCACCGTGACGGGTGATTCAGAGCTACATCGGGCTTATCGTGGTATGCACCTTTCCACCAACCGCCAGCATCGTTGCGGGCCGGATCGGCCGTGAAAGCGGTTCGCAGCAGGCCGAATGTTGTCACGTCCGCCTGCAACGGGTTGTTATCCACTACACTGCTAGGCTGCTTTTGCCCCAGGATGTGGGGCGTGAAGACATAGTTATAGCTCGAAGGAGCGCGAAACGTTCCGGGCTTTTCTACACCAATGCCTTGGGATCGGCCCAGGCTTGTCACTGACTTGTTCAGATCACTAAACCCGGAGCTTCCGCTGAGGTTTAAACTCGCACTGGCCTTGCCGGTGACGAAGCCGCTGCTCACGGCGCCGCTCACTGAGAAGCCCAGCTCGTAAGAGAAATTCTCATCGATGCTTGCGGTTGCGCCCTCCGTTGTTTCGGTAGTCCAGGTTGCCCGCTCCGTCGCGGTGCCGCTATCGGTGCGGTATGTGCTGGCCTTTGAAAGCTGCTGAGTGTTCGGTAGTATCCTTTGTAACTGCTCGTCATTTGCCGGATACGAGAAGATGTTTCCCGGCTCCCAGGGCGGCTGATACCAGGGAATTAGATTTCCATCCACTTTGTGAGATTCGATTTTGTCCGGACCTGAGAACTGAATTGCCAACGGGACCTTCTCTGTACAATCGGGTTCTTCTTTGGGACAAACGGTGCGTCGGAGCACGGGATAAACGTATACGTTGAAGCGCGATTGCGTATACCAAACCTGGTCGGATAAGCCCGTTCTGACGTTGGCGTCAAAACGACTGGTCTGGTAGGAGCCATACGTTTTTTCGTTTATAGTTTTGATGTCCTGCGCTGCCTGCGCAGTGGCACCCACTTCCACGCCCAAGCCACTTTCTACACTGCCGATTTCGACGGAAGCGCCCAATTTGACCTCCGCTCCAAAAGACCAGCTACTCGTGCTGGTGCTCGAGGACTGGGTGGTGTTGGTCTCACTTGTTTCGTAGACGGTTCGAAATGCACTCGGGATTGCGCTCAGATTCAGCAAAGTGGGCTGTCCTTCGCCGGACGGCCGTATGAAGTCCACGTGCATGGGAGGCATGGCGGCAATGACCGAAGGTTGCGCCGTTTCCTCCATGACGAACTTAGTCGGTTGCCCGAGAACGACCGACCGTCCTTGTATGTCGGCAGCAATGATGGGCAATCCGTAATCGGCGGCTTGCGGCAGGGACCGGCTGAGTACCGCATTTTTATTCATGACGAAATCCCCTCCTTCTGTCATTGGTGGATCGATGTTGTAGATGTTTAGCCCGTGACTGCCCGCGCAATTAGAGGTACTGATCGCTAAC
Organism: Bryobacteraceae bacterium; assembly: GCA_965214005.1. Classification (GTDB taxonomy): domain Bacteria; phylum Acidobacteriota; class Terriglobia; order Bryobacterales; family Bryobacteraceae; genus Bog-105. Next base: position 164,675 of record CBDCAQ010000007.1, on the reverse strand, counting down.
TGAAGCTTCAGGCTCGGCTGGGTCTTTGACGGGTCTTGCGGGACCGGTTCGGTACGTGCGAAGCTCCCAACTGCCAAGCCTCCGTCAGTACAGGCTACCCCCGGTAAGGCGACCAAGGTGGGAAGCCGGATTCGCAAACTGGCGTCCAGGGAAATAATTCCAATCTGTACATTATCCCGGCCGTTATTCAACTCTAAAGCAACTTGACTGAAGGGCGAACTCGGATCAAAACGTCCGGCTTCAATCGTTACCGCCCGAATATTGCTGTTTACGGTAATCGCATCCTGGAGAATGGGGGTAAGTGAGCCGTTGAAGGTGAAGGACCTAAACCCAAGCAACTTATTGGGCAAGTAGGCCCCGACGACCAATTGATCGTGAAGAGTGGTTCCAAATCTGCCGACGGCCAACGTGTGAAATACGAAGCCGTACTGCTTGAGCGTGAACACACCGCTATACACCAAGACGGGCTCGAGCGTCTGGGGGTCTACTCGGAAGATGTTCAGCCGTTGTTCGGTTGTTGCATCATATGCGAGGGCAATTTCCATGCGCCCGTCGCCATCAAAGTCGCCAACTGCAACGGCGGGTCTGTTGAGTCCCGTATACGACGTCCATTTGGGGCCAGAATAGAGCCCTTTAGAAAAGTCTTTGGGATCCACCGCACTCACCACACGTACATTGGAAGAACTAGCGATAACGACCTCCTGGAGCCCGTCGCCCCGGAAGTCTCCACGACCGATACCTGTCGACGTAAACTCGCCAAACAAAGGCACAGATATTGTGCTTTGCGAGCTCGGATCTGTTGCGTACACTGTGAAACTGTGCGCGTACACTAAAACTTCAGGTTTTGACTCGAACATGCGTGCCAGGATTTCCGGGTTCTGCCGGCCCCGTTGAAAGTTCGGCAGTTCGGAGATGTTCTTATCCTCAATTTTGGTGCCAGCACTGGTCTTCAGCACGGTGCCACCGATGATCAGATCGTTGATGGACAGTAGAGTACGCCGTCCTTGCAGAATATCTTTAACGCCGCTGTAATCAGGGTCTGCGGCATTCGACTGCTGCGCGGCGGCGGTAGAAAAGATAGCGAGCAGGATCGCTAAAAGCACACCAGCCCTGCGAAGTGAACAAGAAGGAGCGTTGCCCCGTATGATCAGATATCGTTTGACAAACATAGGTAGCCTTTCATGTGGAGATAGGATGAACCGCGCACGACCCTGCCTTGCGGAGCGCAGACTACGGCTAAGCGCCTCCTATGCGCCGAGCGGCTCCGTGAAATATGCACGTCGAACTTCGGAGGCTGTAAGGGGACTTGTCGGTCCGTATTCGCACCTGCCTTTCTGGCGCTCACTTCAGTCCTGAAAGTGACGCTTACCAGCTCGTCACCCCTGGGAGGTACGCGAAGTTCTTAAAAGGCATCAGACGCCTTCGCCAGCCTAAATTGTCTCGTCGTAATTAGAATCCCTTGCAATCAACCCGAACAGGATGCGCCCGCCGTACGATTTCTCCGGCTTTAGCTTCGTTCACTACGACAAACAGTTGATGCGTGCCACAACTGTTAGTCCGGTAAGTCGTGGCCACATCGTAAGAGGTATCTGCGGCGATATAGGGCACTCGCTCCGCACCGAACCTGCGGCCGCCCTTTTGCGGATCTCCGTCATAAAACGCTGCTGTTATTCCCGAGACGGGAGCGCTGCTCGTCATGAGCGTGGCAGAGACCGTAATCGTGTCGTGTGGTGTAAGAGTGTGCGCCGAAACATCCGCTTTACCAACTTCGATTGGTCGCCGAGCTGCCGGAGGCGTCGTGCCCAAGCCTTTTGCCTGACCGATATAGAAGGCCTGTTTGAAGAAGCCTACATTATTGTCATAGGAGTTCTTGTCGCTTGCGATCTGCTCCAACGTCGCCGCGTCGTTCATCGAAGTTAGGGTTCCTGGGATACTTGTAAGGCCGTGCCCGGGCATTTCCGGCACGATCGTCCCGTCGGCTGCTTGGATCCAAACCACCACCCAGAACGCCACGTACGCATCTCCGGCCTTTGTCTGGTCGTACTTGCTTGTGTCAAAGGTCGTGCTCGCCAGTACCCAGTTCGCGGGCTGTCCAGCCACATCATTGAACGGCGGAATGGGATCAAGTTCTGGTTCGCCAATCAAGACGCTTTCACCCAACGGCACAGTCCCTTTCCAAGGCTGGAAGTAGAAACGTACGTGCACCTTACTGCCGCTCGGCATTTGAGCCAGGCTGTAGTTATAGACGCGTGCCTGCAATGTAAGGACGTCGCCCGCTTGTGCCTGCTCCAATTGCGGACCTTGTCCCGGCGAATTGGCATTGGAGATAAAGAATCCACGCATCTGATGAAATGAGCTCAGCCATGGATTTTTAGGCGCCCTAAAGCTGAGTTCCGCGCAATCCATCTGCGAGGCTCCGGTTCCTGTCGCGAGGCAATTAGTAGGAACTGGATTTGTTAAGCCGGGCGTTGATATGGACCAGCGCGAGGGATGATTCAGTGCGACGTCAGGAGCTTGATTGTATGCCTGCGCCCACCAACCGCCACTATTGGTGGTCAGCGGATCTGCTGTAAATAGCGAACGGATCAACCCGAAGGTCCGCACATCGGTGCTGAGCGGCTGATTGTCCACTAATCCGCCGGGCTTAACTGTTCCTAAAATATAAGGCGATACCGAGTAGCCGTAGGACTGGAAACTTAGAAATGTTCCAGGCTTGCTGATGCTGATGCCGGTCGACGTTCCGAGATCACTGGCCGACTTGCTCAAGTTACTGAAGCCGTTGCTTCCGCTGACGTCGTAGCCAACGCTGGCGCCGCCACCGGTGTCGAGGAAGCTGGCAGATGCTTCAGCAGAGAAGTCGTTCTCGGAGGAGTAGTTTTGCTCAACGCTTGCGGTCTGATTCGAATTTGTACCTACTGCCCACGTGGTTTTTTGCGTCACCCTGCTGGTATCGGTTACAAATTCTAAGCCATCCGTCGTGAGCTTCGCGAGATTTCCTCCATAGATGCTCTGGAGTTGATCGAAACTGGCTGGATACGAGAAGATATTGCCGGGTTCCCACGGAGGCTGGTACCACTGTAAAGATTGTCCCTGGTCCGAGTGCGCGGCGGCATTGCCGTTAGGTGCTGAAAATTGAATCGTGAGCGGAACTTTCTGGTCATTGGAACAGTTTGGCGTGGCCGCCGTACACACAGTCCGGCCAATTACCGGATAGACCCAGATGTTGAAATCGGAATCGGTATAAGACACCTGGTCGCCGAAACCGGTGGCTTGATAAATGTTGTATGTGCTGCGCGTGTAGCTGCCATTTTCCTGTTCCGCGGTGTGTTTCAACTCCTGCGCTGCTGTGGACATATCGTTGATCTTGAGTCCGGCTACATCGGGGTCGCCAAATTGAATGAAGCCGCCGACACTCGTCTTCGTGCCTAAAGACCAGCTCGTCGAATTCGTAATGCCCGATTGTTGGTCAGTCGTGTTCTCCACGTCATAGGTTGTATTGAATCCGTCCGGATCAGCGCTCAAATTCATCACTTGTTCAGGGACGTTGTCCAGCGGATCCGGACTGATCCAGTCCACATGCATAGGGGGCGCGCCGATCACGACCGATGGTTGAACGGGTTGGCTAATAGTGATCTTTGTCGGTTGGCCCAGCAGAAGCGAACGGCCCTGGGTATCGGATGGTGTGATGCTCATGGAACCGAGGTTGTTGGAGGAGGACGGGAGGCCCGTTATGGAGGTGCGGCTCGGCTTCAAGGTTTGAGAGTTCGCCTGCCAAACATCAAGTGCCCGCCCTCCGTTGCCGCAAGCGCCATGTAGCACTGCAAACTGATCGTTCAAATTATGCTCGGTTTGGCCGGGATTTAAAGGGTCAGGTTGCTGATTGTCAAAATTTCCGACTGTCATATCGTAGGCGCAGTCGTTAAGAAATGGGGTATACGCGAACCCCTTCCAGGCAAGTGTGGCTGGATCAATGCTTTGGATCGAGCCGACATATCCCTCTCCAATTCCGTCCACTATCGCTGACGGAGCCATGGATGCGTAGACTACTTGTTGGTAATGATTCGCCGGAAGTCCGAATCTTCCAGCCCTGACTTTGATACTTGGATAAGGGAGTGAAAAGAGTTCGGTGGTTGTTGTTTCCTGTGGCACGAGCGACGGAGGGGAAAAATCAAGCAGCTCCAGCTTTGTTAGCCAGTCGCCTCCATTGGGATTGTCATGGAGAAAGCCACCGTCGGCAACGACAATCTGGTCGTGCGTGAGCGACGTGAATCTGCCTGCAGTGATCGAGACGTACGGACCAAACTCGAACGCCAGAGCCTTCTGAAGCGTGAGACGTGCTGCGCTTGAAACGGCGAGAGTTGTTGGATCGACCGTGTAGATGACGATCTGGAGTCCACCGGACGGCAACGTCACCAAACCGGCAATTTCTGGCCGCCCGTCTCCATTGAAGTCGCCTATAACCATGTCTGCGAGAGCATCCAAAGTGCTAATTGGCCCGTAGGCAAGCGTTACGGATTTCTCAGCATTTTGGGTTAGATTGCTGCCTATAAGTGTTTCTCCATTCGAATAATTGAGAACAACCTCATCCAAGCCATCTTGGTTAAAATCGGCTGCGGCGCCGGCGGCTGCGCTGAACGACGGCGGATCAAAAAAGGGTACGTTAGCCGCATTGCCCAGGCTTGGGAAAAAGAGACTGCTGCCTAGGGTGGGTGACCAGGTCAGTTCCAACGGCGTGGAAGACGTCGTGTTCAGCATGTGTGTCGTAAGGGCTTTCACTTTGGCATCCGAAGGGATGGCTGAGGAGGTTTGACTGGTCGGAGGAGTGAGTTGGGAGTTCGCAGATTGCAGCGTGAAACTGCTCAACTGACCTGGGTCGCCCGGTTGGGTCCCTGGAGTGATTCCCGCGACGACCACGTCGTCGATGGCTAAAAAGATCCGTTTGCCGTTGAGAAAATCGGTTACATTGCTGTAGTCGGGTGCCTGCGCACGAATAATTGTGCTGAAAATCGCCGCTAGCAATACCGGCGTCACGATGGCGGTGCCGCGTTTCCTCCACAATAGGAGAGCGAATCCCAATAAGCCGGCGCCAAACAACGCCGTTGTTCCAGGCTCGGGCACGGCAGTGGCACTTGTTACGTTGACAAAATCCAGCGCCCAGTTGCCGGTACGACATCGTCCCGCCGTACCCGAGATGTCCCGAAACATGTTGCCCGGACATGCGCCGCCGGTTGCAAAGCTGGGATCGGCCGTGAAGTTCGGATGGCCAATCTCCGTGAAGCCATCGGCCAGGTTTCCGATCGAGAAGTTGTCGTACTGCGTTAAGGCCAGGATGTAGCTTCCAGCATTGAGGTTGGTTCTGATCCTCGCATCAGCCGCCAGACCGGTGGCGGGATCCGTTGCGACGCCTGCTCCTTCGTCGTTGTCGTCGATAAACACACCGGACGAGCTGAACAGGGTCAGAATCGTGTCGAACCCGCCACTCGGCGCAGTCGTGCCGGTCGAGGTAGTTCCGCCTGCGTAACCGAAGCTTCGAATGTCAATGGCAGCAGGACTCAGAACAGAAAACGAGAAGAGTTGCGCGTTATCATCCGCGGTGAAGTCACCTTCCAGAGTCAAGTTGCTCCCTCGAGCAATGATGGGCAAGATACTTAGAACAAAGACGAACATCAGTTTGCGTGTCAAAGGGTCTCCAGATACCAGGGTCTTTTCTTGTAGATGTACTTAATTGTTGGCGGCAAGCACTTTTAGCTGAGCCGCAAATCACTTGTTAGTGTTCCGTGCTCAATGAGCGTGATGTTGGTTCACGCGCCTCATACATGAATCGAGAAAGCAGGCGCTTGTCTGACAAATAATGAACGCTGGAAAGAAAAGTCTGGACGCTTTCGAACGTGGACGCGCCCTCGATGCGTACGAGATCCTCTCGTCGGCGCGCACGTGCTTCGTACCAGCGCTGCGAGATCACGGCAGCATTCCGCGTTAAATCGGCGCTCGTTATCAGATAGAAATGTGCCTCATGAATCAGCCGCTCATTCTCTCCCGGCGGAAGAAAGACGTAGAGCCCGATGGAACTGCGGGTCATCAACTGCTCGTTCGTAATCGGGCCAGTCACAATCATTGCGTCTGTGAAAAGCATTCGACCGCCAGACTTCAAGACTCGAAACCACTCGTTCAACGCACAGTTTCGATCGGGGATATGGCACATGGCATCATTCGAGAAGACTGCATCAAAGGATGCACCTTCGAACGGAAGCCTCTCCCTCGCATCGATCTGCTCGAAGCAGGTGCGAGTTCCCGGCGTCGATTGAGCGGAGGCCCGAGCTTCCTTGATTGCACTCGCGTTGGCATCGATTCCCGTAACTTGAGCGTGAGTCAGCTGACTCAGGTACGGTGCGCTTCCGCCCGCGCCGCAACCCACCTCAAGAATATGGCTCTGAAAGGGCAACTCCAGTAAGGACAGAAATCCACGAAGTTCGGCGGCATCTATCCACCCCGTCTGCCCAAGATCTACATCATAGGTGTCAGTTCGAATCTGCCGATAGAGTTCGTGCGCGTTTCCGCGATACGCATCGTCATACAAGGGAACGGCAGCCATGAGGCGGTGCTAATCCGGCAGTCCGTGGCTGAGCGGATTCGGCGGTTGAACCTTTCCCCGGTATCGGTAAGCACTGGTGGAAGTCAGCGATCGTTGCTCCATATAACCGGTCATCCCCTCTCTGGGAGAGCGCTACACCTTGTAAAGGGCGACCACAGGGTGAAAGTGTGCAACTAAAAAAATGTTTTTTGCTGGATTGGTTTTGCTGTTTAGCGGCCTTGCGCCAGGATAATGTTGCTGCCTGAGCGATCTAACTGTGAATAGAGGACCCACTTTTCATCTGGTGAGATGGATAGTCCGATATCGGTCCGATCTGCGAAGAGTTCATGCAAGGACAAAATCGAGCGAACTGCTTTGGTGGTCGGATTGAAAGCACGAATCACCGGTGGGTGGTCTCCAGTAGCACGGTCTATGAAAACAACCTCTTTCCGACCCAGAGCCCAGCCGCCGGGCTGCACACGGTAGGGCGGGCCCACGACCAACTGAGGCTCGGACATGCTTTGGGCGGCCAGCTTCGAAACGGGCTGTCGGAAGATGGCCTCAACTTCTGGTTTAGAAAAGTAGAGCCATTGGTCGTCGGGGGACTCAGCGGACAGGTACCCTCCCCCGTGCGTTACCTGAACAACTTCCTGTCCCCGCCACGACCGCTTCCAGATCTCCCATTGGCCAGTCCGCTGGCAGGCGAAATAGAGGTACTTGCCGTCAGAGGACCAGGAAGGCGCCGACTGGGGTATACCGTCGAGAGGCAAAGGCTTCGGATCCTCGCAATTCATTCCTGGTGGCTTGCAGTGGATGGTGAAAACTCCGATATAGCTGGAAAGCCGGCTATCAAAGGCCAGCTGCGTGCCATCTGGACTCCACTGCAAATGATCGATGGGAGCGCCTTTCAGATTCGTCACACGGACCTGTCCGGAACCGTCCCGATTTGCGAGCCAAATTTCGCGGCTTCCCGAACGATCACTGACGAAAGCAATGCGACCGTCCGGGGAATAAGCGGCGCCCTGATCGCGCAGCGTGGAAGCGATCACCTTGGTCGGCATACCTGCGCCAGACATTGCGATCCTGTAGATATTCAGGTCCCAGAGCTGGTTGACCCAACCAATCCGATCGGTGTGACGGCCAGTGGTGGGCGTGATTGCGTCGATCGCTCCTACACTAATCCGCTCCGGTTGCTCGTAACGCCTCACCGGAAAGCGCCAGATCCCGAAGATGGTGCCCGTTCGCTGCCACGAGAGCAACAAGCTCCTGCCATCCGACATCCAGGCGTGTCCCCATATTCCGCGACCCGTGCGGGTCAAACGTCTGGGAGGATCGCCGTTTCTGGATACCAGGTACAGATCGTCGACCCAGAACCCACTGACTCGCTTAAACGCCAGCATCGAACCATCGGGTGAGAATTTGGGATCCCAGTCACCCCAGTCGTTCGGTAGAGGCGATGTCAGACGCTGCGCTTTTCCAGTGCGGAACTTCAGTAGATACAACGCCAAGCGTTCTGTTCCAGCCGGCCACGCGTCGGAGAATGCCAACTCGCTTCCATCGGGAGACCAATCAAGACTTGAGCTGATATTGAATTTGTTCAGATCCAGCAGCTTCTGCTGTTTGCGGTCGCTGATCGACACGGAGGAAATACTCCCGCGAAATCCTGTCTTGGCTGACCCGGAATAATTGAACGCGATTCTTTTTCCATCGGGCGACCACGTCAGATAGCCCACAAGTCCTTCGGATATGTCAGTCAACTTGACGGCATCGTCTTGCGAGAGTTTCCTGACGTAGATATTCCGCGTCCCGTCCAGTTTGTCAGCCCAGGTGAAGGCGACGGACTGGCCGTCCGGCGAAAGTGCCGGACCGAATTCCCATCCAGCCTGCGAAGTGAGCGGTTGAATCTTGAGGTCCGAAGACTGCGTGTAGTCCACAGTGGAGAACACGAACCACGTTGCGGCCGCTAAGCCCATTCCAGCAAGCACCAGCGCACTTCCCCATATTCTGCGTTTCCGAGTGCGGCCGGGGTTCGCTTCCAGAAGAGGGTGGAGCGCGGTTATCAGACGGATCTCTCCCAACTCTTGGACAACTTCGGCCGCAGACGGCCGGTCCACCGGATCCCTGGCCAACATCTTAAAGATCACTCGGTGAAGGCGCTCGGTACGGATACCGTTGCCTTTCAACAAGCATGCCGGTTCCTTTGTTGCGATCGAAAATGCCGATTGGATGGAAGTTTCCGCAGTGAACGGATGATGACCGGCGGCCAGTTCGTACAGCACTAAACCAACGGAGAAAATGTCGCTAGCGGGCGAGACGGACCTTCCTTGCACCTGCTCGGGAGACATATACTGCAGCGTGCCGGCAGTGACACCGAAGGTCGACGTCGAGCCGTCTGCCGCCACCTGGCGAGCCAACCCAAAATCTACAACCTTGACGTAACCGTCCGGCCGGACCAGAATGTTCTCCGGCTTGACATCACGATGCACCACTCCATGCGCGTGTGCGGCCGTCAATGCCTGGGCGATTTGTTGACCAATACGAATCACCTGATCCTCGTCGAGCGGTGTCCCGCAGAGGCTCCGGAGCGCCCGTCCCTCCACCAATTCCATAACGATGGCAAGGCCAGATGCTGATTCGATTACCTCATACACTGTGACAATGTTGGGATGATTCAGACTCGATAGTGTCTTGGCTTCATCCATCACCCGTTCAGTGGAGCGGACGCCAATCGTCCCGGGCAAGAGAAACTTGAGCGCCACAATGCGGCCAAGTTGCTGGTCATGCGCGGAGTAAACTTCGCTGACCCCTCCTTTGCCGAGATAATCGAGCATCTTATAGCGACCAACCGCGAAGCTGGCCAGCCAAGCCTTGTGCTCTGGCCCTACCTCTAAGGTCGGATCCTCCGGTTCATCTAGAAGGAATAACACCTCTTCGAGCACATCGGGTTCTGGCTTTACGGCATTGATGAAAGATTCGCGTTCTTCCGGCGACAGATCACGCGTGTCGCTGTATATCTCCCAAGCGATCCGCCATTTTTCGTTCGTCACGTTGCGTTCCCGACCCATTCCTTTTCAAGCCAGCGCCGGGCGAAGTTCCAGTAGCTTACGACGCTCCGTCGTGAGCAGTTGAGTTTGCTAGCAATCTCATCGTTGGTCAAACCTTCGAAAACGCGCATCTCAACCACGGATCGGAATTTGGGATCGATTGTCGCCAGGCGCGCTAGAATCTCGTCTACCTCTTGCAGCGCTTCGATACTTTGTTCGGAGGGCTCCGGCTCTCGTTCGAGCTGCACTTTTTGGATCTGGTGAGAGAGGGGACGGGCGTGATGGATCAGCAATCGCCTCATGAGCTGGCCCGCGAAGCCGAGGAACGCCGCCTTGTCCTCTTTTTGAACCAAGTTACACGAGGTAAGTTCTCGAACCTTCAGGAGTTCGAGATACAGTTCGTTGACGAGAGCGGTGGTCTGCCACGTATGGTCCGTGCGCTCTCCCTTCATTCGTGAGGACGCCAGGCGCCGCAGCTCCGAGTAGAACTGCTCGACCAGTTCGCCGGCCGGGTTTGCATCAACGCGACGGAAATCAGCAGCAAGCAACGCCACACTATCCTGGGAGAAGGATTGCACGTGGGACTCATTGTAACTTTTACTGATCTCGCGCCTACCCACCCCATCAACTGCTTGCCGTGGGCGCTCAGCGCAACGTATATGGCTTACCTGGATAGCCCATCCGAGGCACTATGCCTTAAAACAGGCAAATCGATGAGGTGACATAGCTTGTGCATGTCGGGCCAGATTATAAGACCGAACTATAAGACCGACGAACGCGCTTCGCTCCGGCTATTCGGGTGCATTATCGCCGTCTGGGATGCCAGCCTGCCGCGATGGCAGTCGATCTGCTTTCACTCTGTGTTCACAAGAGCTTACGTAAGTGACTCGGAGTTCAATTAGTTCAATGAGAAATTTCGGAAAGCAGCTGAATGCTCTAACATATTGAGAATATGGAGCGGGAGAGGGAGTCGAACCCCCGTATCAAGCTTGGGAAACCGTACTTGGTTTGTGAATAGACAACTTATGCGCCCATGGACGACCATCCTGATCATGTGTACCCATGGAAATCACAGGTTTTTGCCGAAAACCCGGCTTAATGAACTAATCGAACTAATCCGGGCCGTTGACCTTTTAGCTCCCGAAAACCACGCCAGCCAGTCATAGTTTTTCTTCGCCCACGCGCGCCGACTTGGGTCGGCGCTGACGCGAGGTGAAGGTTGCAAAACAGCATCGCTCGACGTGTGTCTTCGAGTGGCACCGTCCAGCCAAAGTCGATGGAATCTTGCGGCGACGCGCTTAAGCGCATATCGCCCGAGTTGATCGTTTCCAAGCAGAGGATCCGACAAACGGACGGCATCTCTTTCGTCCGGACCAACCGGGACGAGAAGAAACAGATTCTGGCTTTCAGTTCCCGGCCCTTTGTCATGTGCGGACTGCCCGTGCGACAGCCGCCTAAAGGGCAACTTCTGTTTGAGCGTAGGAATGGCAGCTTCGTGTTGCAGATCACCGGGCATCCAGAGTTCGGGCTGCCGTTCGGACAGGATCGCTTAGTCCCGATCTATCTGGCCACCCTCGCGGTTCAACAAAAGAGCCGGACCGTTCGCTTTCGCTCCGGGGCCGAGATGCTCGATACGTTCGGCATGAGCAAAGGCGGGAAAGAGTATCGGCGCTTGGTGCAAGCGTTCGAACGTATATTCGGCGCCACCATTTTCTTCGGTACCGATCAGACGCGAGGAACGGCCAAGGTGGTGCAACGGTCTCGTTTCAACTTCCTGCAAGAGGCGCGCATCTGGTACAGCCGTGATCCAGGGCAATCGGTATTGTCCGGGGACTCTGAGAACGTGATTGTTCTCAGCGACGAGTTCTATGGGGAAATCACCTCTCACCCGATACCGACAGACCTGGAAGTGGTGAAGGTCCTCGCCGGCGCGCCCGCCGCGCTCGATTTGTTTATGTGGCTATCTTACCGGTGCCATTTGGCTCAACGAGAAGAACGCATTCCCATCTTCGGTGCGTTTGGTTTGGCGCACCAACTTGGATCGATCGAGTATTCGCGGCCGCGGCGATTCCGGGTGAAACTCGAGCAATGGCTGGACACGATCCGAACTCTTTGGCCGGAGTGCCCAGCGCGGATCGATAGCGATGGAACGACGTTGTTAATCGAGCAAGGATCTGCCGTCCTGGGTCAGCGGAGTGTCAAGTGACAAAGAATCGTTCCACTATACAACCGATATCGCGCCGAAACCGGATGGATATGCAACCGAAGCCTCAACGAAATCGGAGCGGTAATCCATCGCCAAGAGCTCTCGTTGTTGCTGTTGGGAGTGTAAAAGGAGGAGTTGGGAAGACGACCCTGGCCGTGAACCTTGCTGTCAGCCAGGCCTTAGGTGGCGAAGATGTTCTGCTCGTCGACGGAGATGAACAAGGGACTGCTCGGGCGTTTACGCAATTGAGAGCTGAGAAGCTCGGCTCACCCGGCTACACAGCAGTTTCCCTTCATGGACCGGAAATTCGAACCCAGCTCCTCCAACTCCGCAACAAATACGAGAACATCATCATCGACGTAGGTGGGCGCGACACGTCAAGTCTGCGTGCTGCGCTTACCGTAGCTGACATTCTTGTCGTGCCCGTGCTCCCCGCTTCGTTCGACGTCTGGGCACTCGAGCCCTTGCAGGATCTGCTACTCGAGGCCAGAGGAATCAACCCTGAACTTTCCGTAGTGGCATTGCTCAATGCAGCTGACGCCCAAGGTCGCGACAACGAAGAGGCAGCGGCGATCATCCAGGAGCAAGACGCCTTCGAATATTTTCCTCATCCCGTGGTGAGGCGAAAAACCTATCGCAATGCTGCTTCAGCCGGCTTGTCGGTCTTGGAGAACCGGCCTCGTGACGAGAAGGCGGTCACCGAATTTGGCCTTTTCGCCGCGCATCTTTTCGGATACCATGGCGATATCGCCTCCATACCGCATGTCTATCGCCAAGAATCCTTCACGCAAGACACAGATGACCAACAAGCAGGCTGAGAAGTTCATCATGGCCGCTTCCGCACACGAAACCGAAGAAGGTGGGCGGTTCATCCAAACTCCCGTCCGATTCCCACCTAGCCTCCTGGCTCGAGTCGATCGGGCCGCCGAGAAGAGGGGACTCAGTCGTAGCAGCTGGTTGCGATACGCAGCAACCAAGGAGTTGGACATTGAAGATCAATGAAGCCAAGGTGATGCATCCAGTACTGCCCTGAAGGGCTGGGCAGGCAACGAAGTGCGGGCGGGTGCCGTTATCACGTGAGTCTTTTCGCCTCATTGCACGACTGAAGGGGTCAACATTGTCAAACAAGAAGAAAGTCAAGCGTGAGAAGCCCGAAAAAGATGATCCCACTATTCCAGTCTGGTTGCAGGCTACAGAATCGTTTTATCGAAAGCTGAATAGCGTGGCTAAGGAGTTTGGAATGTCGCGATATGAAGCTTTGAGCCGGGGATTAGACGCGCTCCGACGCGAGCAGGAACGCGAGCAATCGCCTCTCAACAAGACAGTGAAAGCAAGTCAGGCGGAAGTGTTCCGAAAAACGCTGGGTGCTGTGTCTCGCGAATTTTGGTCAAAGCTGACGCCGGAAGAGAAGCGGAAGCGAGCGCAGAAAAGTGCGAATGCCAGATGGGCAAAGGAGCGTCAGAAGGAATAGGTTCAGTCGCCATGGTTGATCAGCACAGTCCGATTGTGTTTCCTGCTAATAATTGCTCTGAGTAGTCATTGTTTGAAGGCTGTCGGCTTTGGCGAGTTGCGCTTATTGGCTACCCTGAAACGCGAAGAAAACATGTGGTTACGCACAGATGGAGCGCGCCAGGAAGCCGGGGGTGAGGCTGCTGTTTAGGCTGAGGGATGGTTGAATCCATTTCCTTTAAACGACTGACTTTACGGGCTGTGCTGCGCGATCTGAATCCGATGGTGATCCGGATCGTGGAAATCTCTGACCAGCTTCGGTTGAGCGAATTCCACGACATCTTTCTGACGATGCTTGGTTGGGATGGCGATCTGGGATACATCATCCGTATACAGGGGCAGGAGTTCAATAGCTTTCGCCGGAATACGCGGTCGAAAGCCCTGCACGATTTCCAGCTTCACCGCCAAGAGAAGTTCCTGTACATCTGCGACACGCTGCATCTGTGGCAGTGGGATGTCCGCCTTCTGAACATTCAGGAGGGAGTGGAAGGAGAGTACGATGCCGTTTGCTTGAGTGGCCGCGGCGCGGCACCGCCTGAGAATTGCGGTGGTCCAACCGGCTACCGGTTGATGTTGAAACGGCAAAGCAATGAGGCCACTCTATGCGATCCGGCTCTTCGCGAGGCCGGAATTCAAATGCTGGCAGAGTCCTGTCCGGATGAACCCGGGGGCACTTGGGATCTGTTGCGATCGGTATTGACGGAAGGGTTGGGAAGCATCGATCGCAGGCTCAAAGAGTCTGGGCTGCTACAGCCGGAGCGGTTCGATTTGGTGGAAACCAACGAGCGGTTGGCCGCACTGCACGGCAGGTTTCAGCGATGAAGTTCCAAGTAGAAGTGGTGTGCCTGGACGATATCAATCAAGAACAACGCCACACGGTGCTGACGATCGAGCGGCCCGAGCTGGCAATGGAAACCTTGGGAATGAGTTTGGCTGAGGGAAAAGCGCTGCTGTCGGGCGTGCAAGATGTTGTGATTGAGCAACAGGCGCAGGAATATCTGGAGCAGCAGCGCGCCTGTCCCGAGTGCGGTCGGCGATACACGAGCAAGGATGCCGGCACGACGGCGGTGAAGACCGTCTTCGGCTCAGTGCCGGTAGCGAATCCTCGCTGGAACTGCTGCTCTTGTCAGAGCGCCGGTCGGCGGACATTCCGTCCCATGAGACGGTGGCTGAAAGAACGCACCAGCCCGGAGATGATGTACCTGGAAACGAAATGGGGCTCGTTGATCCCGTTCGCCAAGGTGGCGGATTTGCTGTGTGATGTTTTGCCAGTAGACGATTCCGTCAATGCGGAGACGGTCCGAACTCATTTACATACGGTGGCGGAACGCATGGAAGAAGAGCTGGGCGAGGAACCGCAGGGCAACCTGTTCGAAGGATCGGAAGCGGAGTGGGAACAACAACCCATGCCTGATGGCCCGATCACGATAGGCTTAGATGGCGGATACGTGCGGGCTGCGCACAAGCAGGGATGGTTCGAAGTAATCGCGGGCAAAACTGTGGTTGCCTTCCGGCGCACCGAGGAACAGGATGTCCCAGCAGATAAGTGCTTCGGGTTCGTGCAGACCTACGACAACAAGCCGCGGCAGCGTTTGTGGGAATTGCTCAAATCACAAGGGATGCAGGAAAATCAGCAGGTCGTGTTTATGTCCGACGGCGGCGAGAACGTGCGCCGGGTACAAGAGTATTTGCATCCGTTCAGCGAACATCTGATCGATTGGTTCCACATCACCATGCGCCTGACCGTGCTGCAGCAGCAAACCAAGGCTCTCCAGGAACAACAGCCCTCGACCGGCATTGAGATATCGAAGCGACTCGACAGTGTGAAGCACTTGCTGTGGCACGGGAATGTTGCGGAAGCTCTGGAAAGGTTGGACAGCCTGGTTCTGGATCTCAGTCTCATTCAGGCGCGGTCGGCTCCTGCAAAGAAATTAGCGAGGGGCCTAGCGGAGTTTGAGATCTATATTCGCAACAACCGCGAATTCATTCCCAACTTCGGCGAGCGCTATCGGAACGGAGAAACCATCAGCACCGCCTTCGTCGAATCGACCATCAATCAGGTTGTCAGCAGACGCTTCGTTAAGCGGCAATCGATGCAGTGGACGCTGCGTGGCGCCCATCTACTGCTACAGACGCGGACCAAAGTCTTGAACGGAGAACTGGACGACCTCTTCCGTGGTTGGTATCCGAAATTCCGACCGCACCCGGAAGAAACCAAACCACAAAGAAAGGCCGCCTGACCCCCGACTTCCTGGCGCGCTCCTATACTCCGGTCGCTTAACACCCGCTGACAGGGTCTCTGTGATAGGGCACTAGTGGCCTGCTTGAACAACATAGACGTCGTCCGATATAATAAGCGCCCCGAAACAAGGATATCTGTATGCCCACAAACAAGCGCATCACCGACCTCACCGACTATACTTCCATCCTGCCCTATGACAGCGAGATGTTCGGCGTCTATCAACCCATGATTGGCTGGCGGTCCCAACGCAAGTTGCGACGCTACAGCATCGGCATCCAAGATAGAAACAGCTCTCTCCTGCAGGCTTTCGCGGCTAACTATACGGGGGCGGCAGATACGGCTTTTTCAAAGACGGATTGCACCGCCGCTATTAAAAGGATTCAGATTGGCAGCCTCGCAGCCACGAGGATTAGCAAAGGGAATGACAGTATTCTCATGCAAGCGGTCGCAGTCGGGCTCCCTCCGGACAAAGCGCCCGTAAACGAACAGTGGAGCACTTTCATCAGTCGAGATTTGCTGGTAAAAGCTCTAAATACTACCGTGATCGAGCAATACTCAAACGATTATAAGGATCAATGCCGTCAGCTTCACGCGCAGTCAAATCTTGGCTACATTCGATTGGGTCAGCAGGAAGATCTACAGGCTTCGGAAGATAAATTAGTAAAGACTTTTCAGAGCAACATCGTTGGTGAATCGGCACTGGCGGGCGCGCTGCTGGGACTCCTAGACCAAAAATTGTACTCACAACTGGAGTCGCTCTTCTATACAAAACCTGGCGTTGATCCTGGCCTCGCCGACCAGCAGATTGCCACTATTCTCAATTCCGGTGATCCGTTTGCTACCTTCGACCCTCAGCGCGATATCAAGAACGTGAGTTTATCGCCGCTTGGTATCGTGCATCTCTTCCGCCAATTCTTCTTTGAACTCGACTCCTTTTTAGGCACGCCGACCGGTCATGTTTGGCTCAGCCCCGGCTCTTCGGTTGAACTGATTGAGGTCAGTACCCGACGGGTTTACACCGAGAAAACTATAGAGCAATCTACCGAGACCACTCAGAAGACAGAGACCAGTGAGACGACCAACGATGAAATATCTGAGGCCGTTAAGCAAGACAATAAGTCAGATCTGAAATTGGGAGCTTCCCTTACCGTGAATCAATCCTGGGGCACAGGCAACGCGACTGCCACTGGTAGCCTCAACATGGACACGACGCAGGACACCGCGCGCGAGAGCACTCATAAGCGCATGCGCGAACAAACGGACAAGCTCTCTTCGGAAATCAAACAGAACTACAAATCCACTTTCAAGACAATCACTGAAACTACTGATACTTCCAGCAAGCGGTATGTGCTGAACAACACTACCGCAGATCTCATCAACTACGAGTTACGTCGCAAGATGCGTCAAGTCGGTGTGCAGGTGCAGGACATCGGCACGTATCTATGTTGGGAAACGTTTGTCGATGAACCCGGGCGCAACATTGGGCTGGCTAATCTTGTCAACATAGCGAAACCAGCCGACCTGATCGCCGTACCCGACCAGACAGAAGTTCTCCTTCCCCCGGACAAGCCCGTTACCTTCACGGCAAATCTCACCTGGAACTTTGACAACACACGAAAGTTCAATGGTCCGGATGGCTTCCTTCCCTTGAACAACGGCGTAAGTGTACCCCCGTCTCCCGAAGGCTACGAAGTCAAAGATCCCAATTCGTTGCTTGACGTGTTCCAGGTATCTGGTACGGGAGAAGACTTTAATGGCGTTTGGGCCTTTAAAGGGAAGCTCATCGGCAGCTCGCTTATGTCTATTGGAGTTGCCATCGCATCGGGCGGCATGAAGTGGGATGAACAAATTGATTTCGTGGTTGGTGGCGCTGTCATGTTTACGCCGGATGCAACGAAGAGAAAAGAAATCGCTGATGCCAATACGGCCAAGAACGCGGCCGGGAAAGCAGCCACTGCTGAGAATGAGCGCGCCACTCGGGAAGCCTTCGTTAACGCCGCGAAGCTGCGCATTGAGCAGGCCAGCAGTATCAACATCCGCAAATATGAAGACCTACGCGAAGAGGAGCGCATCATCGTCTATCGCAAGCTCATTGGGGCTTTGATGTCGGACGTGCTGTACAACATGCCTGAGAGCGTCACCAATGATCAAACGCGCCACGTCATCTCTGAGCTCCTCACCTCCATCTTTGATATTGACAAAATGCTCTATTTTGTGGCTCCGGAATGGTGGAAGCCCCGTCAGCATTACCACCAATACCTTGGTCAGGGCAGTAACAACGATATTTTTGCCGGTAATCTCACCAACTGGTCGGACCTTGAAACGCGCCCAGATAACTACTACATCACCGACAAATCCAATTACGCCAGAATGGGAAGTTCACTGGGTTGGCTTCTTCAGTTAGACGGTGATGATCTGCGCAACGCCTTCCTGAATGCGCCTTGGGTGAAGGCAGTCATACCCATTAGGCCCGGCAAGGAACTCGAAGCCAGCAACTGGCTACAGAAAATGCATATCGAAGGGACGGACGGCCTGGATGCTCTATATGAAGCGCCTGAAGATGAACTTCAAACCATCAGAATCAATCTTGCTATCGAGAACGTAACCATTGCCGACGCGATCAAATACTTGTGCGCTCAGGTAGCTCTTAAATATAAGCAATCACTGATTGTGGGTAAATACCCCAAAGAAGAAATCAACGACGACAATAAGGTAAGCGCCACGCCAATTGATAAGGTGTACGAACACGGGTTCTATCCCCTTCAAGGCGGATTCCGTGCAATCACGTCCGAGCCCTACGAGGTCTTCGATCAATGGATCGAGGTGCTGCCCACAGATCAGGTGGTTCCAGTCCCGGTAACTTACGATCCGAAAACGGGCCGTCAAATCTGATTGCATATGGGACCCATAGCAACTCCTCAAGCCGGCACCATCACACGACCTCCGCCCGCTCTAACCCCGCGTCCACGCGCCATGGACACCTACGACGCCGCTGTGTCGTCGGCGTTCAGCAGCAAGGAAGATGGCTTTTTCCAGAGTGCGCCTCACACCAAAGACGACATAGTGAACATGTTGTCGTCCTTTGGTTTTTTTAAGGTGGACAACTATCCCAATCAATCGAATCCAAACGACATTCAGCTTGTGGTCTTTTTCCAAAACAAGGCTACGGAGGATGTGTTTGAGGTACATGGCACCATCGCTCGCTTCTATATCAACGAAGTTCGCAACAATGCCTCTATCCAAGACTTTCCTATCTCCGATACCCGCATCTACCTAACTAACACGCAGGACAGCATCTCCTATTTCACCCAATATTCGCTCCGTTGGGAACAGGCCACCAACAATGTCGTCAAGAAGTTTTACAAGCCCTATGATCCTGCTAAAGCTGCTGTTGCATCGGAGCTACACGTTTATGATCCGCTCAAAAAAGATACGCTCGTTGGATTTTCTGAGGAGTACTCAATTGCCTCCAACATTCTGAGTTTCAGCAACTGGAAAGATGAGAAAGACCTTGGGAAATACAACGGCAGCATTGGCCTGCGCGCCGTAGGAATGCCGACTCAAATTCTTCTACACGAAACGGCCGCCTTCGGCAATCTTGCCATTCCAAGTGTCCGCCAGGAAACCACGAAGGATGGACACACTTACTTCCCTATCCCTCATTTCTGCATCAATAATCAGGACGATCAGGATAAAGGAAATATTATCCAGTTTGTGGACTTGGCCACCAACGTTCCGCACGGGGAGACTACCAATCAGCGCTCAGTCGGAATTGAGTTCGTGAACGCCCCTATTGAGGCCTTCAAGGTCGACGCGAATGGTGTTTTGCTGAAACCGTTACAGCCAATCTTTAACCTCGAAACGAGCTCGAAAGGAGTTTACCTTAAGACAAAATTGACTGGGCTTTCCAAGCTTTTCGTTCCCCTCGAGTTCTCGCCCCAACAAACCGGCGGTTACTATGAACTGGCTCTGAGCAAAGACAAGCTGCTGAACTTCCCTACATTGACAGCAGGTATTGGTCCTGACAAGAAGAAGATCTTGACTGAGAAGGATAGCAATGTGCTGATTCAGTATGCGAAATCCGATAAGTTCGAACACCTAGCCACTCTTGTGAGTTCCCTGATAGCCAATCAGTTGGTCAGGAACATTGATGACCTGAGCAAGGCGGATTTCTGGCAGCCTGTCGTTAAAGTCGGCGGTAAGCTTTTCTATCTTTTCGAGCACGGCTGGCAAAAGAAGGACGGCGAAGGCACTTACTTTTTTACCGACATACGGAAACCGGCCATTCTCACGCACCTGTTTATTGGGGGACACGTAGACGGAGGTCTGCAAGGCCTTTACTTATACCTGAAGTTCGTGCGGCGAGTACCGGTGGAAGCCATTCTTCAATTGATACTGGGATTCTTAACGTCGAATAAAACTACAGGGGAGACCAATAAGCTCCGGCTCACAACTAAAATCCTGCTAAAGCCAGACGGCAGCATCGTGGATCCACCCAAGCCTTTCGATAGAGACTTCACAGACATCCTGGAACTGGACGAGTCCGCCATCACCGCCGCTACTCCCACCTGACCAAACCGGAACCGCTTGAGATGGCATTGTGAGACTCCAAGCATACTGTCCTTCACCGCGCAACCCCGATCGTATACACTCTGAAAAACCTCGAATCAAATTTTCCGATTTACATTGAGTCCTTCAGAAGGTGCTTAAAAGGTAACTCCGCCTTACGATTCATTAGGGAGGCAGCGGGTTTCCGTGAAGCTAGAGAGTGCCTGACAATCACCACGCCACAGATCTCACCCACGCAGCATAGGCCTTGCTCGCTCCACTCTTGCCTGCCGCCCAACCTCTTTCTTCTCTCCGTTGTTCTGGGTCAGCAAACAGAACTCACACCCACGGAAATCATGACCGACACAGGCGCTTACACAGATGTGGTGTTCGGGCTCTTTTGGCTGCTGGGATATCTTTTCTGTCCGCGCATCGCTGACATCGACGGAGCGCGTTACTGGCGGATGGACCCAGGGGCGAATACGGTTCGCTGAATAGCGTCGCACGCCACCGGATCAACACTCATCTCATCGCTGATCACTAGGACGACATGCTTCGTCTGGTAGGCTCGCTAAAACTCGGAGTGGTTCAGGAAGTGCGCCAGAAAACCGGGGGTCGGGCTGCTGTTTAGGGTGAGGGATGGCTGAATCCAATTGCTCTAGGCGCCTCACTTAATGATCCGGTCTGCGGACGCCAAACTTTGGCGCAGTTACGCGACGATTAATCTTGCTACCCACACCATGACTCTCGGCTCCCCTTTTTTCAACAATGGAACATACGATCTTACTTATCAGATGAGGCAACCTGACGGAGCGCATCTGGTTCTCACACCGACGGGGAAAGAAGCAGCTAGAAACGGCACACTGTCTCTGACGCGTATCCCGCTACCCCCACGATATCCGCTCCTCGAGCACAGCTCTCACTGGATCAATGAGTGGGCAGTGTGGGAATGAAGTGGTCCGGCACAAAGTGCCTCACCCGAAGCGTCGGCAAACGGGTATACGTTCACTGACTCCCCCCTGAAGTATGCGCCAATTGTGATAGCTTACTCAAATTATAAGAAAAAGAATGCGCTATTCGCTACGAGTTCGTTATTACACGAGCTACTTCATAGCTATCTAAGGCGGTTTACTAGGCTTGGTAGCGGAGATGACGCTGAGATGTTCAGGCTATTCGCCCCTTATGGTCTCAAGCCAACAAGTAATGCAGACACCAACGCGATTAGTAGATGGATAGCTACGGATTGCCATGCTACGGGCGACCTGACGATTTGGGATTAAAGACGTGAATCGTTCGATCCAGTACGTATTGACACACTCAATCCTAGTGGCAGTTTACTGCAGTGGAGCCGCCGAGTCCGTCGTTAAAACTGCCGTAAGTAGTCGGTCTGACCGCGGCAATGAAGCAGTTGTGATCAATCTTCTACCCAAGTGTGTAAGTACACCTACTCGAACGACAGACAAATACGACGAGGTTTTTGTTCGCTTGGACATTGGACCCGTGGTCGTGAATGTAGAAGGTAAGCAAATAGAAGCTACAAAGCTTACTGCGCGGCTTAACAGCATCTTTCAGACAAGAAGTCAGAGAGTGTTGCTCGTTATACCTACTGACGTTACGCTCAGTCGTTTACTGGCGCTGATCAGAATTGTGAAGGAGTCCACGGTTGAGAGAATCGTATTACTAACACCCAAGAGTAAAGTCGAGTTCGAATCTAATGTTATACGTGACGATTGTATTTATCGATTCTGACTCTTTCATTAAGCTTCTTATGAGCTTACGCCGTGAGGGCAGCGCCCAATAAGCGCCACGATGAACACGTCCATGCAAATCTACAAGCTTGGCTTCCAGGTCCTGCCCATACTCCGTTCATGTGGTGCCATCCAATCCCGGAGCCGCATCTCTTTTAAGTTTGAAATACGCCGTCCGCAGCAGATCGACTGTCGCATGATGAAGCAGCGCGGTGAACCGTTCCTTCTTCCCTTGTCTTGCTCGCTCTCGTACACGCTCAAGCCCCGGTGACACGCTTGCCCGACTCGGTGTCCGGTGCGTGTGCGGCTCGGGCGTGTTCCCCTTGGCCCCTTCCCTAGGCTCCACTGACTCCGCTTCCAATGGTCCAGCGTTGTTCGCCAGCTTCGCAGCTACTGTGGAAGGGTCTGACTTCTCCAGCTTGTGCATCGTCGGCTATGGCTCCTCGCCTTCCCGATGCGGTTCTTCTAGACGCCGCTTAGCAAACTTTTCCAGCTCCCCATCTAGTTGCCCGACGATCCGGCTGATGGTCGCCGAACTGAACTCATGCCCGCACAACTCATCCGTAATCGCCTTGACTTTTCGTGTGGATATGCCTTGCACATACATCTCGAGCATTGCCGCTACTAGTGCCTTTTCGCTCCGCTGATAAGGTTCAAAGACTTCCGTTCGAAAGCGCCCCTGTCGATCTTGCGAACTCGCAACTCTACGTTGCCCACCCGAGTGACCAGCGTTCGATTGTAGTAACCAGCTCGGTACCAAGTCGCGTCTCGGTTCGCTCGCTCTTGCCGGCCTGCAGAGTTTCCTCCATCTCCCCTTCCAGCACCTGCTGCAGCGGTTCCTCCACGATCGTTTTCAGCAGATCCCGATCCTCGCTCAACGCTTTTCGAATCTCTTCGCTCCACTGGCGCACTCCCGCGTTATCCTGCTTCCGGGTCATCTTCGTCCTTCCTTTCTTCACCGCCAAGTGAATGTGAAAAGGCTTAGTTTGACCCACCTCCTTTTGCAGAACTCTTGAAGCTTAACCAAAGTAGAAAAAGCCCCTGCCCGGTTTACAGGGGTTTTCAGGGTCTTCACGATCGGAAACTTTCGACAAAGTGGGTTTAGCGCTGGCCGATTATGGTGCCGATACGGGCTTATCCAGGACGATCTCAACCATCCCTCAGCCTAAACAGCAGCCTGACCCCCGACTTCCTGGCGCACTCCCTTGTACTGGTAAGTCCCTGATCGTTCGCCAATAACGGCTATGTCGGCTTGCGGAGATCGTCCCGCATAGCGGACACCGGGCGCGAGAACTGCCGTCAGCCTGAATGGTCCACCCATCTTGGAGAGCTTCGACACTCCTAGCGGTCAGCCCCGATTCTGCCGGCAGAACTTTCGTGATGGTCCATCGCTTACCCATACTCGGCCATCAGCCTAACAAGCTGCACCAAATTTGAGGAAGAACCCCTGAGAACAATAATGTCTGCGCGGTAGTGAAAAATTGGAGTGCTCATAGGGACACAGCATTCACGATTACAGCGCTACAAAAGTAAGTAATAGAATTTGCTGCGCTCCTTTGAGAGAAGACCGCTTTGACAGCCTACCCAAAGCCCTAATCGCCTAAAGAGGACGATTTTTCATGTGCCTGCCATTTCACCGAGAAACGCAAAAAAAACGAACGTGTTTAGACAACCAAAGAAGACCGCGCGTGATTTCAGCCCGAAGGCTCTCATAAACAATCTGGTATATCGCCAACGCCAAACAGCCGAAGATCAAAATTGCGAGGAACGCGCGGCCATTCTCTTCGCCAGGTTGAGGCGGTGGTAGCCAACCTAGCATTACTCCATAGAGTAGTGATGTTGCGATGCTTAAGCCCAGAAGTGACAACCACTTCGAGTATTGAAATGCCTTTGTTGGCACCGCTTCTACCCACAAGGCCGCGCTTTCCAGAGTCTGTTTACATCGGATTTGGTGATTAATATTAGGCTTCAACGGTGCTACTGTTTGCAGATCATGGAAGGCCTTCCAGAACTGAAGACGCTTTGTCTGTCGCTCAAACTCTCTCGTTGAAGGGTCGTGATCCTTGATCCAGTAGATGACGAACGCTGTGATGGCTCCGAAAACGGGGCCAACGAACGGCACCACGAACTGGTACAACACGGTTGCAGCCGTCGCTGTAGGTGAAGCCTGAATAAACAACTCCTGCCTGAGATCATACCGCCGGAACATAACGTGCGCCACATGTTTAGAACGTGGTGTACTCATCTACAGGAGCTTCAGATTCTCAACTTAGCAGAGGGGCTCTCTTGAACCAGCTAACGTATACAATCTGATTCGATGGCTCGAGAATATGCAATTGTTCAAACATCCGTTGGAAGAGACGCGGCGTATGTTGATTGTCCTCAGAAAATTGAAGGAATCGAAAAGCTGCCTTTAGCAGCGATACTGGCCAAACTCAGCGAGCATCAATTCGATGTCTCACATATAAGTACCGCGCAAGCTGCACAGTATGCAGTGACAATTACCGTGTTGCTTCAGCGAGAACAAACTTAATGCCACACGATGCGGATAGATTGGCGCGCCTCCGCATTGTGTGCAGAAAGTAACTAAGAATGTTGTCGGTCATCAAGTCCCGACGCGCTCGACTTCGCTCACGCTAATATCATCGTTACGTCGATCATAAAGGCCAGTGGTCTTAGCTTTTGAGTGGCCGGCCATGCGCTGCGCAATTTCGAGCTTGCCGCCGTTGGTGAGGTGGTCCGTAGTTCCGGTGGCCCGGAAGGTATGGCACCCAATTTTCGTTTCGAGCCCGGCATCGGCAGCGCGGCGCTGCACCATATACCAGATATCTGTTCTTCCGACGGATCGCTCCGAAAGCTTTCCTGTCGGCCCATCGCCGTGCGGAACAGCGGCCCTTTGCGATCGTCCCCAATGCCGGCAGCTTCGATGTAGGAATCAAGATACGCTTCCAGCTTGTGATGGCAGGGAATCTCATTGACCTTGCCATTCTTCTCCCGAAATCGCAGCCATGGGGTAGTAGCCACATCCAACCGAAAACCTCCGCTAAGGATCGATGAGGTCACGTCGAGCGGAAGCAAATCATCAGACTCCATATGCAAGCCCTTCCAAGAGGGCTATGCGCTGATCTAACGTGCTCTTTTGAGGTAACTAGAATCCCACCATTGCTTCCCGTCCGGGGTAACACCGGAGCCGTATATGAGAAGCGCATCGCCGCCCGGCTCAATGACGGTTATAAGCCGCTCGATTTCAGTGCCCGTGTCCTGAGCAATTACTTGCGAGAGCATGAAATTCCGGGGCTACGCTGCCTTTTGCTGAGGCTCAGGCCGGAAGCCTGGATACCAATTCCGGACGTTCGCTCTAGCCGGTCATCGAGCACTTGTGTGCGCGTCTGCAGCACCAGATGGCACCCCGCTTGCTCCACTGCATCTGCTGACGCTTCGCGAAGCGTTTGCTGACGATCTGGTTCACTGCCGATTCCACAAACCCGGTCGCGATCGTCTCGCCATTCCGCCAATGCTCGCCGTAGTTGGGAATAAGCGACCGATTGGCCTCGATGTACGTATCGAACTCGTCCAACGCTCTTCTGAACTTCGCCACATTGTCCCGCGGATTCTTCGTCGTCCAAAAAACCGAGCGTCTCGTCGACTTTCTCTCGCGCCCGCACCACGTTTCGGTGCCATAGGTAATGCTTCGCGCTTTCCAGCAGTTTCAGCACTTCTTCCCGTTTCTCCGGCGTCGTCTTTAAGCCCTTGGCATACTGCCCTTTCACCGTGATCCGCATCGTGATGTGGAACCGATCCAGGTAGTGTTCCGCCTCCGGGTTCAGGTACATCTGCACGTCGCGGATGTCCGCGCCGCCGTCCGAAAAGAACTTGATCTGCTGGTTCATCCGCATCCCTTGCTCCTTCAGAAGTTCGAATAGCCGGCGCTTCGGCTTTTCGTCATACGTCTGGACCAACCCGAAACGGCGATCCGGCGCCTCGTCAGACATCGATTTCCCGACGATGATTTCGAAGTTCTTCTTCTTGTCCTCCCAATCCCGTACGTAGCAGCCGTTGATGCCCACCGTAAGCGCCGCCGGTGGACGCGGCAGCGTCGCCCACTCCCGCGGGCATCCTTCCACAAAACTCATTCGTTCGTCGCCCAGGGCCGCTTCCACTCGCTGTGCGACCTGATGCAAGTGATTCCGCACACTGGACGCATTGATCGTTTCCACAACCGGTAAGGCGTCTTTCAACATCTCCGTCGCCAATCCGAACGAGATCAACGAACTCCACTTCACCTCCAAATACAACCGCTCCGGCGTCACATGCTCGGTGAGCACCTCGCTCAACGGGCTGAAGCTTTTCGTCTCGTTCGGCCGGCAGCGACAATGACTCCATCGCGGGCTATCGATGGCGAGATTGCCGAACAGAGTCTGCAGACTCACCGTATGAGTCCCCTTCTGGGCGCGGCTTTCGCCACAATGGGGGCAGTTGCGACGGCCCTCCAGGTATTCCGCAGCCTCGTGTTCCACTACGATCTTCTGCACCGCCGTCAGCAGACTCTTGCTCTCCGCCAGGGTTCGATGCGAATTTCAATCACGGCTTTCATGCGCCGATGATTTCATAGAACAACTCCTCGCGCTCGCCATGCGCGTATTGCCGGAGCGTCGATTGATCGCCCTGCGGTCAATGCGGTCCGGGCGCGCCGCTCGATGCGCTTTCACGCGTTCCAAAGCGACTTGCAGCCGCTCGCGATCCCGAACCAGATCTGGCACGTCGCCGCCCGAGTCAAGCAAGTGACCAATGGTATCGGCCATCAGCGCCCACTCCTCGCGCAGGCAAGCATTGGATCACTCCTGCCAGCGCAGATCTCCTTGTTCCATATAGGCTCGCGCCCCGCCGCAGTCCTCGAGTGGTGCGAGCCGTCGCCCGCCGGTGCAAACCGGACACAGCCGGCCGTTCCAAGGAAGAACTCTCTCCAAGCGGACATCATGCTCCCACAGGTCGTAGAATCGTACTCGTACAGAAAGCGCTCGCGCAGCCGGAACTGGAAATCGGCCAGATAAACCCTATCGGCGTTGTCGTTGAACCCAATGCCTCCCTCATGGCAGACGCCGTAATCCTTGCCGTGAATACGAAAACGATGTAAGTGGGAATCGCTCCAGCCCATGGCGATCTGGATGGCGTAATGAAGGTCGGCGATGGTTTGGTCGCAACGCAACAGAATGCGCCGCCAGATCATGGGGCTTGCACCTCGTAACACCACCTTGAATTCGTATATGGCAACTAGATGGGGCTCGGCCATAGGAGCCTTATTTTATCCCTCCACGCCGGAACTTACCCCGGAATTTCATGCTCTCCTCGTCCAGGCTCATCCCTAGCGTCTCCATCGTCAGTTCCCGTTCCACGAAGGCCAGAACCGTATGACGTTGTTCGCCACCGTCGGCGTTTCTGTCGACGACTTCGATCCGGAGACTCATGCCCATACCCTCTGGTTGGGATCCAAGGCACTCAAACGTTGGTTCGTCTCACTTACGCTAAACCGTTCCGGCTGTAGCGGCCCACATTCCGTAAGCCTCTGATCGATGCTTTGGAACCCTTCGTCCAAGGCCGAACGGAGCAGATCCCAGGTGGCGGGATGCTGGTCCGGGTAAGCCGCCGCCAACACCTCGAGACCAGCCTCCAACAAACGTGGATCGGACATGGCGGTGCTCTCGCACTGGCGCTTTAGCATCAGCCGGTAGCCGGTCGGACTGCCGCAATTCTCAGGCGGCGCCGCTCCGCGTCCGCCCAAGCAAACCGGCTTGGGATCGTCCTCCATGCCGTCCTGGATATCCAGAACACGAACATCCCACTCCCACATATGCAGCGTGTCGCACACATATAGAAACTTTTCCTGGCGGTGGAACTGGAACTCGCAAAGGGCTGCTCCGCGCGTGTTCCGCCGAAAGCTGTTGAACTCCCGGCCGTGGATGCGAACGAGATAACCCAAGTCGCCTTCCCAGCCGAGGATGGCGCGGAAGATTCTGTGAAATTGCTGGAGGTGCCGGGTGTCGGGTACAGAAATCAACCGGATTACCATTGGGCTTGTCTGATTGAGAACCGCGCGCAGGATCAAGCACTTGATGGGAAAGCGTTTCGTAAGTGTGGGGCATCCTCCCACGCTACTCGCGCTCGGCCTACCCCCCGGGTTTCTGACGCTCTCGCAACCACCTCTCACCGGTAACAAATCTAGTGAGTCAATGCGGCTCTAGTGAGTCAATGCGGCTTGATTTTTTATTGTCGCCAATCTAGGGACTGAATCGCCTAATCACGAATGGGAAGTAGGGGCCGTATTGCGGGTAAATATTCTGCATGACGTTTTTGATTGCCAGCAAGCAGCCATTAGCCGTGGGGAATGAGGCTGTCCCAAAATTCGGGTCATAGAACAGCCAGTTGTCTCCTTTTGGTGATTGGTAAACCAAGATAACGTGACCCGTGCTCATGTGGGTGTTGTACATACCCAGCAGGTAGTAGTAATGGCCAGATTGCATAATGAAGTTTCCCGCATAAAGCTCGTCGTAGAGCCATCGTCCTTTGTACTGGCCGACGAGTTTAATCCCTGCTGACTCAAGGAATACTTTGATCCTTTCAGAAGATTCGGGGCGCTTTTCATAGACCCATTGCGCCACCTCCAGCTTCTCTTTGTCAGACGGCCTTTTCCCCTCAATGATGCCCCGCATTTCCAGCAGACAGAATATGCTGCAGGCTCCATCGTCAACGTAAAGGTGCTTGTCAACGACAGCTTGGCTTCCACACCGGATCAATTTACCGTTTTTCCCCAGACATTCTTTAAACGACTTTCCCATGATTCGATTTTCGCGCTGGCTGGTGGTGATTGATCGAGCACACTCCTGCCTGCGATGTTAACGGAGACCAGGGCAAAGCGGGGGGCTTCGAGAGGAGAAAACTGTCGGTTTGCACTCGAAGTCCTTGGTGGGTATTGTCACGTTGGCTTCCAGTGCGGATGGCATGCTGGATGAGTGTTTGAAAGCGCGTACCGTGGCCATCGGTTCCCGAAGGAGATCATTTCTCACTGCATTTGGCTCTACTTCCGGTTCGGTGTGAGCTTCCGTGATGTGGAAGAACTGATGGCCGCTCGGGGAGTACGGCTCAGCTATGAGACGGTCCGACGCTGGTGCGACAAATTTGGTAAAGCGTATGCCGCCGGTCTGCGAAGGCGCCGCCCTCGGACCGGTGACAAATGGCATCTGGATGAAGTCTTCCTCAAGTTCATTCTGTTTGCAGCTACAAACGGCAGCCTTGTCACGAGTCAGCTGGTTCTTGATTTCAGCACCGCCCTTGGGTAGGTGTGGTATTCAGCGCCATCCGTTGCGGAAGGTGAGCCGCGCCCCGAAACAACTTCTACGGTATCGGCTGAAAAAGCAGCAATGTCTTGACGTCATATAAGCGCCCGTCGCAAACAATCTCGGGCAAGAGCCTGTTTCCGACCCCGTTTTTGATCATGAATTCCCGTATTTCCTTTACCAGGCGCTCGTAAGTTGGAACTGTACCTTGGCGTTTGTAATTGCCGAGGAATTTGCAAAAGCAAAAATTGAATCCCTCCGACCAAAACGCTGGTACATCCCGGGGAACAGCCGCCAAGAGGATGCCGCGGCCGGGAGTGTATGGCTCCCAATCGGCCATGCCTGCCGAATAGCACGAGTTGAAGAGCATGGTCAGGTTGGTCTTGGTGGGCAGTTTGTCGATGAAAGCCCCAAGTTCAACGTCGTAGAAATTCACTGGGCCCGTACCGGCATCGTCCAAAAGAACGATGCACTCTCGCTTACTCCCCGTACTAGTCTCAACGGTCGCGCCATGACCGAAGAAAAACAGATAGACGACGTCGCCAGGGTTCGCGCCGGCGAGGAGGGTCTTTAATGCGTTCTTAAAATTCGACTTCGTGGCCATCATTTTATCTGGCCAGTCCGTGAGAGTGGCGATGTTCGCCGCGGCGAAGTAGCCTCCGTTGATCAGCGTTCGCGTCATTAAAAATATTGCGTTTTTACTGAGACCGCCGCGCTCCAGTGAGAGCGATTGCTTCCACCGGTAGTCAAGGGCTACCAGCAGCGCCCTTCGCGTCCCCGGAGGTGGCGGCGGCGACGGTGGATCCGTAGTCCGGGTCACCGGTGGGGGCACTCCGAAGTAGTCGAGATAGTAGCCGATGGCCAGCACTATAACAACGCCTACGCCTAGGAAGGTTGACGCTTGCGGGGGGCCGGCCGGCGTGATCTCGTCAGCCGGGCGCCAGCCCACAACCCACGTTTGAACGGCGGTCTGTCCGCCGCCATTTAAGGATTCGTTGGCTGCTCCCATGCTGGAGCCCTTAACTCCTACGATCGCCCACGACGCACGGTATCCCAGGCCGAGAATCTGTCCGCTTCCGATGGTCATGCAGGCGCGCTTGGCGCGGTCGGTCAGCCGTTCCGCTGCGTCGTCTTTCGCGGCTATCGCAACCAGGGTTCCCGGAGCGATTGCTTCCAGCCATGCAGCGAATTCGTCGGAAGCATCGCGGGACTCGTGAGTGTCGAACGTGAAAGTACCGCTAATCTCGCCCGTCCCCCGGTCAATGAAAACGACGTTCAGCCCCCGACCGTACGCCATCGCAACCGGCACGCCGTTAACCACGATTCGGGCGAAGTTGCCGCACCTATAGCCGCCCGATTCGGCCATCACCTGGATACCGTAGTTCTGGCGCGCTGCTATTGTAAACAGTTGATCAGCAACCAGGGACGTGCAACCGCTCGATCCGATACACTCCGGCACGGTTCCGGGGGGTGCTCCTTTCACACCGACAATCGCCCATGAGCCGCGATAAGCGAGCGTCTGAATGGAATCGCTGCCGATCTCAGCGCACGCTTGTTTGGCGCGTTCCGTCAGATTCTTCTGAGCGTCATCCATTACCGCAATTGCCACCACGTGGCCTTGCGGCAGATCCTCCAGCATCGCCGCAAACTGCTCGGAACTGCTCGGGGAGGCATTAGTGTCGTAGTTTTCGATCCTGAGGACCGCACCGGTGTTCGGATCAATCACCGCGACATTCATGCCGCGCTGCCAGTTCGCCAGTTCGTGGCCGTTCACGGCGATCGAAGCGGAATTGCCTGACAGATACCCTGCTGAGGCCACCTGCAGCGCAGCGAAGAACCGTTTGCGGTCCGGGGAATCCGGCAGAAACCAGAACTGAAGCGCCGTGCCGCAGCTTCCGAAACACTCGGGAACGGAACCTGGGGGCGACCCCTTTCGCCCGAGAATGCACCAACACGCGTGCGGGTCGGCGTTGGCGTTAAAAACGAGCGCGCTGCCAATCAGCCTGCATGCGAACAGCGCTTCACTCTTCAGTTTGGAGACAGCACCCATATTCGTCGAGACCACCACGATCCGACCCATCGGAATCGATTGGAGCAGACTTGCGATCGCCGCAGAGGCCCCGGGGTCGTTAGCCGGATCGAACGTCGCGGACTGGAGCGCAGCCCCGGTGACTTCGTCAATCACCATGACTAATACCCCGGCGTCGCCCGCCGGCAGCGACCCGACCGGGAGCCCGTCAACAAGGGTCGTGCAACTCGCGCCGGCCGTCGGCGACGCGCAGAACGTTGAGACCGAAAATCCTTCCCAGCCCAGGGGGCGCGGGGACATCCAGGATTCGCACGCCACTGGCATGGAGGCCGATAGCGACTCGCACGCCGAACCAAACATGCTTCCTTTTTGTCCGACCATCGCGAAAGAGTTCCGATAGCCTAATTGGAAGATAAGGCCGCTGCCGAGCTCCTCCATCGCGCTTCTCGCCTCGGCAGTCAAATTCAGTGCGGCGTCGTCCTTTACCGCGATCGCGACAAATTGGCCGAGGGGCAGTTCGTTCACCATCGCGATGAATTCAGCCGAAGCTTCTTTCCTCCCGCAGGTGTCATAGTTATGCTGGAATAACAGGTGGCAAGTCTCAGTGTCGAAGACGGCAACGTTCAGTCCCCGCTGTCCGTAGAAGGGGAGGCGCTTTCCATCTACTTCGATGTAAAATGAGTTGCCGACGTCGAACCCCGCTGACCAGAGCCTAATGCGAAAGGATAGATGGAGAGGGTCCGGCAGGAGCTGCCTCGCCGTGAACTGGAGACCCATCGTGTCGTCCAGAGCCTCAGGGACAGAGCCGAGTGGTGCCCCCTTTTGCCCCACGAGTCCCCATGCGCTTCGATACGCCAAGTTGTAAACGAGGCCGCTGCCCAGCGATTGGCACGCCCTGCGCGCGCGGTCCGTGAGCTTTTCGGAGGCATCGTCCATTGCCGCGATCCCGACGATCCGCCCGACGGGCAGACCCTCGATCAACGCTGCGAACGCATCGGCCTGCTGTGCGGACGCGTGCGTGTCGAAGGTGGCAGTCTGCATGGGGGCGGCAATGAGCTGCTCCAGGACGATAACATTCAGTCCTCGACCGTACGCCATGTCGACCGTCTTTCCATCGACTTTGAATTCGGCTCTATCGCCGACGTCAGATCCGGGACTACTCACATAAATCTCTACATTAGGCATTGCTGAATTCCGCGCCCTGAAATCCTTTTGGTTGTGCACCTACTCCCGAGTCGGTTATCTCCCGATTCCGCTGTGGCATATTTGCGAACCCCGTAAGACGCAAAAAATTGTACCATCCGATGGAGTGCCATGGGTACGGTGAGAATCGTCCAACAAGGTGAGTCTGAACGCAGGGTTTCATTCCGATACGAAGGCGTTCCCGTGGCTGTCCAACCGCCAAATCGATTCCAATTTGTAAGATTCCGGGATGGGAGAGCGACCTTGGATACGTCGTTCGCGTCCACGGCCCAGAGTTCAACAAGCTTTCGTCGAAGACGCTGTCGAAAGCGCTTTGCGAACTGAAACTCCACAGACAGGAAAAGTTCCTCTACATCTGCGACACCCTCCACATGTAGTAGTGGGATGTCAATAAAGAGGAGGGCGCGGAAGCTGATGACCTTTTGGTTGGCCTGGGTGGCCGCCGAGCGGCTCCTCCCGAGCACTGCGGCGGACCAACCGGACATCGACTGGTGTTAAAACGGCAAGAATGGGTCGGGCTTCGGCTCGGCCCTTTTACTGGGAGGGTGTCTCCGTTCGACGGCACGGATAGAAGCCGATTGCGCCAAGTCTGTCCGCACCTCAAAAATCCAGACTCTGCCAGTCCCGGACCCTGTCATTCTGATCCAAATAGATCAAGAAACGTCCATGGAAGTAAACGAGCTGTGTCTCTGCGGCTCCCCAGTGGTTGCTGCTATCTTCGGGACCGTAAAGCTCATGGACGACGTCAAATGATACACCCCGAACTAACTTGCTTTGTTGGAGTGATCTCACATCTAAAGGAGAGAATGAGGTAGGTATCTACGCGAACAAACTACCTTCGACGGATTCCAGAAACGACGATCGAGGGCCTTCATCGACATATGAAGTTGCCGCCAAAGCAACCGTACCATTCGGCATTTTCAGTTCAAAGAATAATGAATCGCTTGCCTCATCATAGTCGGCGCGCATTATTGTAAGTGGGTGAAAAAGCCAGTCAGGGTGAAAATAAGTCCCTTGAGACCCTTCCCATAGAGTTCCTGATCTGGCGGCAGGTTCTTCGCGCGTAGCACTCGCTGCAAACAGCTGGGAATGCCTCGATGCATATAGCTTTGCTCCGACAATTTCCGTGAGCTTAGCCTTTATCAAAGGGGCATGTTCCGCCCGGGAGTCGGTGATTCTAAGCGGGACATATTTGAGCTGAAATCGGTCTCGCTCGCAACAAAAGTTGTGCTCAAAAACCTCGGTTGTGGCTGTTGTTCCGTCAAGGAGTCTGGCTGTTATAACGACATATGGGTTAACGTCGCCTTCTTTTGGCACGGTGGTTTCTCCAAAGGCGTTCGGTTTGAAAAGCTTAGTCGTGGTTCCGTTGAGATGGACCGGATCGATTGCGATGATCTCAGCAGGCATCCACATGACATGTTCACCCTTCCAATCAGTATCTGCCTGCTGGATTACAATGGCTTTCCCAATGTAGCTTCTTCGAAGCGACTCAACTGTGGCTGATTTTGGAACAGGTTCTCTCCTGGAATGTGTTTGGGCGGCTAGCATGTGCAGTACGAACAAGCTGAGGAAACGCACGGTCGCCAGCTTTAAGCGGAACATCATCTAGTCTAAATATTACTGCTAACGATGACGCGCTCATGGGTGATGTTCGCTCCTTTCTCTTGGAAGAAGCGAAGACGCAGGTGAGGCCGGTTAAACTTGTGGGAACACAAGCTAGTGCAGGCCGGAGATGGACGGAGTTGTTCACTGCCGATGGCACCTTTCTTATTTCAGGTTCTTCCTCGAGTTTGGTGCATGATCTTCGATGAAGCTGTCACAGCAGAAGAAAGCAAGCGGACTCCGCAACCAAGCCCCGCACGAGTGTGAAGCTTGGGAACGCCCTTTTCAGGCAATCGACCTTAGTTCTCGGCTCTGCAAGTGAGAAGGCGGCGCGGTTTGACCAAAAAGGGCTGCAGCGCCTAGAGGAGAGATGTGGCGGCCGGTGAGGTCCTTAGAGGTTGTTTGGAAAATATCAAGCCGGTGTGAGTTCGGTTGAGCGTAATGCGAATGACTACGATTAAAGGCAGTCACATCTTCGCGTACCGATCTAAGCTTTGAAGCAAATGGCGTTCAATAACTCGAGCTGCAATGTTCATGCGCATCAGGTGCGCTGTCACGGTCCCAATGTCCGTCAACGGCTGAAGAACTGGTCCGGTAATCCGGAAGTGATCGCCCCAGCGATCTTGACGCGGGTGGAACAGCGGCACCAGCTCGCCCGTTGTCGGATGTAGGGAGGCTATATCGCTTCCCTTGTAGCGGTTGCACAAATAACAAGCTAAGGCCAGGTTGTCGAGCACTTCGGATCCGCCATGTTTACGGCTGATCACATGATCAATTTCATGCAGTAGGCCAGCATCGGCCTGGTCGAGCAAGCAGTATTCGCATCGTCCCGCCGCCCGGGATCGCACGAGCTCCCGTAAAGACGAGGGCCAAGTCACGGGTGAGCGGAAAGAATCTGGCGAGCGCGAGCTTTGGCCATGCGCAGGATGTGCTCGAGCTCCGTGAGATGCTCTAACTCACACTCCTGCTCGGGATTCAATTGCTCTTCCTTGGCTAGTTGAAGGAGTTCGAGGGCACGTTTTTGGGCCTCTTCTGACGGTTGAAAGTCAACCACCATTTGGGGCGTCGTGCCAGAAGCGAAAAAGTCCACGATTTCTAAGTAGGTCGGATTCGTCGCCATCTCTATCCATGATCTAACAAAGACGCGGGTGCGGCAAGGGCCTACCGCGTCCGGAATGCTTTCCCAGGTAAGGGGACGTCGTCCATACAGGGCTCAGGCTCATCCGTGAAGGCCGGATAGCCTCGCAAGAGCGCGTTCGCCTACAAGACGTCGAATGTGCTGCGAAAAAGCTGGACCTGAGTGTTGCCATGACATACAGGCTTTTGGGCCGATATCGGGAGAGTCCTCACACGAGTTCTCTCCTGGCAGACCGGCCTGGCAGGAAATCAGGTTCACGACTGCTCGCTAAGCAAGTTGAAGATTTGGTTGACCGAGCATTTAGAAGCTATTTTTTAACTCCTGAACGCCCGAGCATTGCTGCACTTCACAGGGTGGTAGTGGCTGAATGCCGAAAGGCTAATTTAGCGGAACCATCGTATAAGGCAATACGGGCTAGGCTCAGTTCTTTGGACGTCAAAGAGTTAAACAGAAAGCGTTTCGGACCTAAGGCGGCTCGGGATCGTTTCCAGCCTGTTTCCGCCCAAGGACCACGTCCGACAAAACCGCTGGAACTTGTTCAAATTGACCACACGCCGATTGACGTCATCGTTGTGGATGAACTTAATCGGGTACCAATAGGTCGCCCTTGGTTGAGCCTCGCAATAGACGTGGCGACACGAATGATCGTTGGATATTATGTGTCCTTTGATCACCCTTCATCAACTTCCGTCGCGCTCACGATCAACCATTCGGTCTTACCAAAGGACAAGTACCTTCGGGATCTCGGGATCGAAGCAGAGTGGCCCATAAGAGGCATGCCCGACATCATCCACCTAGATAACGCCAAGGAGTTTCATGCCCGCGCGCTAGAGCGAGGCTGTCAGGAACACGGCATCCGCTTGGAATATCGGCCACCTTTGAGACCCAACTTCGGGGGCCACATTGAGCGCCTAATCGGAACTCTGATGGGTGCAGTTCACCTGCTGCCGGGCACAACCTTTTCTTCCATCAAGGACCGCGGTGAGTACGACTCGCAAAAACACGCTGTGATGACTATTGGCGAATTAGAACTCTGGTTGATGATGCAGTTCACAGGCGTTTATCATCACGCATTTCATCGCGGCTTAGCTGGACGGCCGATTGATATCTGGAAGCAGCGGGTTGACATTGGCAGCCTGCGGCATCCAGTCGATCCGGAACGCTTTCATATTGACTTCCTGCCGTTCGAGCAACGACGGATCCGAAGAGATGGCATTCAACTATTTCGAATTCATTATTGGGACAACGTCTTAGGTCCGCTTGCTGGACGCTCAGAGAAGCCCTTTCTGGTTCGCTACGATCCCCGCGATCTATCGAAGGGGTATTGACAAGTTAACGGCGGGAGCACGAGATGAGACGGGTGAACGGCTAGGCGGCGACGAGAGGATGGATTAAAAGGCGACTGCGAGCGCGTTGGCTCGGGCTGCTGTGTTCCACAAGAGAAAACGTTGCCCTCGAACGGTGCGATAACGAGCAGCCGTAAGCCGGTGACGTCGCGGTCGGAAATGAGAGTGGACGGTTGCGTGAACAGAAAGAAATCGTTGCGCCTGCTGGAAGGACTTGAATCGGCGCATACGTCGCTCGCGTTCTCGTGTGGGTTGATGGGAGTTTTCAGCCCGATTGTTTAGCCAGTGCCCGCGTATTTGCCTGACTCTGGGCAGGACATGCGGAAGGGCAGCAGAATAACTCCGGAGCCGATCAGTCACGACGGTGTGAGGGACAGTATCGGTCGCCTTCATCGAATGACGAAAGAAGCGTTCCGCTGCGGCCCGATCACGCCGCTTCTGTACCAGGATATCGACGACCTGGCCGTTTTGATCGACTGCGCGCCATAGGTAATGCATCGTTCCGCCGATCCGGAGGAACACCTCGTCGACATGCCAGCGTCTGCCAACCCTTGGTCGGTGCCGCCGCAAGGTGCGGGCATACTCGGCCCCGAATTTCCCGCACCACAAGCGGATCGCCTCATAGCTGACTGTTATGCCTCGGGAGGCAAGCATCTCTTCAATGTCCCGGAATGAGAGGGCGAACCGATAGTAGAGCCACACGGGAGGGGCGGCATTGCCAGCCGCCTCTTCTCCTCGTTTCGGACTGCTGGCCCGCGCGCCTTTTCAAGATCCTCGCCGACCAACAGGATCGGCTTCGCTTTATTCGGCTGGCAGACAACGCCTGCTTGCCTCAGCGATCCACGCGGATGCGCCGCATCATCGATGCTGAGATTGCTGTGCTTCGGCAGGACTATGAGGGAAACTGGTCGGAGCTGGCAAGTGCCTTCGGTTCTCAGTTCGTGGACGATTTACGGACCGCGACTGAAGACAGTTCCTTTGGAAAGGCTACAATCTCTAAGCCCGGATCATCCGACTTAGGTTCGGGAACATGGGTGACGACTTTGTATGTTCCACCCTACTCGCATGCAGTCCTCTAGGCCCCAGAAGGACACACGACAACGACGCCTACCTCAAGGCTTTGCTCGATGAATGAATCGGCGAGATGGTTCTTTGCACCTTCGGTTGCAGTTTGCCGACTGGTCCAGAGTTACACAGGGGGAGAGATAACTTGGGAAAAGGTGCTGAAGTACTTTGAGGTGCCATGTCTGAAGCGAAGATACGGGCGACATTTATAAAGCCGATGCTGCTGGAGGCGGTCGCACGACTGCCCGAAGACCAGCGTGCCTGGCGCTATGAACTGAAGCTAGATGGATACCGGGCGGTTGCCTTCAAGTCTGGCGGGGCGCTTAGTCTACGATCTCGTAACGACAATGATTTCAGCATTCGATTTCCCTCGGTCACCCAGGCTCTTTCTAAACTGCCAGATCAAACGGTCATCGACGGCGAGATTGTGGCGCTTGACCAAGAGGGGCGACCTTCCTTCAACCTGCTGCAGAATCCCGGCTCCATACATCGAGATCTCTTCTACTATGTGTTCGACGTTCTGATCCTGGCAGGAAAAGATCTCAGGCGGGAGGCACTGGACAAGCGGCAATCGCTGCTTGAGTCCGATGTTCTGCCGAACCTCTCTGAGCCGATTCGCCCCTGTGTCGAACTCGATGCCGATCTCAGCAATCTGATTCGTTCGGTACGCGAGCAGCGCTTAGAGGGACTGGTGGCCAAGCGTCGTGACAGCCTCTATAAGTCAGGCGTGCGCTCCGGTGCTTGGCAGAAGATGAGGATGAATCACGGGCAGGAGTTTGTAATCGGGGGTTATACGACAGGGGGCAGAACATTCGACGCACTGGTTCTCGGCTATTACGAGGACGGTCATCTCCTCTATGCGTCTCGCACCCGCAACGGATTTACGCCGAAGCTTCGCGAGCACCTTCTGAAACTGATGAAGCCGCTTGAGACTGCTGAATGTCCTTTCGCCAATCTCCCGGAAGCTCGTGGCGGCCGTTGGGGACAAGGACTCACGGCAGCCAAGATGAAAAACTGTCGCTGGCTCCGGCCGGAAATGGTGGCGCACTTCGAGTTCGTCGAATGGACGCCCGATCACCATCTGCGCCACACCAAATTTGTGGCACTCCGGGAAGATAAACAAGCAAAAGACGTGAAGCGAGAAGATTACCTCTAGTGGGTCGAGTTCAGTCAAGAAAAGCCCGGAGCGCCTGACGTGGGAAATAACCCAAGGCATTTAAATTCTCACTGGTCGGGCTAGCATGGTCGAGAGTTAGACCATTCTTAAGTGTGCCCTTGTCCAACCGGAGTTTGGCCGGCAGAAATCTGCAATTTTTGTAGAACCACGGCGTACCGGCGACCGTACTCTAGTAGTTCCGGATCACTTCCACCCACGCGTTCATTCGCTTGGCGCAGATGCTCAAGCGTTTGCTGCACCGAACTGGCCAGAAGGGCTACTTCGCTGGGATCAAAACTAGGAACGCCGGAAGTCATTGCGCCAGTATGGCAGCTCCCCTGGATAGCCGACTGACGGACCTGACGTGGACGGCAGCACGGAGGGCATCTAGTCGACTGTGTTTCTTGCCGACCCGAAATTGGGAGGGAAAAGACAGAGTCCTTGTGTTAACGCAACGGCATCTCGGACCCGCTCACCATACTTCATCATTGGATAAACTGACTCTGCTTTAAGTACGCATAGCTTTGGCGCAAACTTTCGATCGGGTCTTTGCTGAAATCTTGTTCAACGAATACATGCCTCGCGTTAGTATGCGAAATCGCGTCGAGGATATCCCGCAACGGTAAATCGCCGGAGCCAAGCTCGCGATATGTCTCGTTTGGCACCGTCGCAATGTCATAGTGGACCGGCGTTCCTTTCGCCCGATCTTTCAAGTGCACGAGTTCAACTCGATCTGCATGCTCTCGCAGAAACTGAGCTGCATTTACCCCAGCCATGCTCACCCAGAAGGCATCTACCTCTAATCGAATCAGCTTCGGATCCAGGTACTTCAACAGAACATCGATCGGTCTTCCACCGGGCTTGGGTTCAAACTCAAAGTCGTGATTGTGGTAGCAAAACTGAAGGCCTGTGGCATCCGCCTTCTGGGCAGCCCGATTCAGTTTGTCCGCCAGGGATCGATAGGAATCGAGTCCGAGGCGCTCCTCAGGAGAAAGATAGTTGAAGACGATATAGCGGAATCCGTGATCTCTCGCCAGCAAAACGCAATCCTCGAACGTCACTCCGGCTTCGATGGGCGGCATATCAGCGTGCTGCCATGCGGTCCAGTTTCCGGTCAGAAGAGGAGTTTCGAAATGCAGGCTGACCGGTGTGAGACTTACCTCGTTCAGCAACGGGGCGAGCGTCTTTACCTGGCTGCGCAACATCTCCACATCACGGTAACCAATTTTTGCGATTGCCCGAAGCGTTGCCAACGGCTCCCGGAGCACCTCATTTCGAACTGTGTAGAGTTGGACACCGGGCGCGATCGATCCTTTAGCAAAGCTTGAAATGGCGGCCAATCCACTCAGCTTCATCAGTAAGCGTCTGCTCAATACCATGGCATCCGTCATGTTCAGTAGATCAGTCCTATCACAACCTACGACAAAAGTTCCTATCAGGTACGCTATCTTGCCAGAAACCGATGTGGGTCAGCCAGATTTTTATTTACCCGATCAAATCCGCCAAAGGGATTGCAGTATCTGAGACTGAGCTACACAGCAGTGGTCCTGTGGATGACAGGCGTTGGATGGTGGTGGACGAGGAGGGGCTGTTTCTTTCCCAGCGCAAGCTGCCGCGCATGGTCCTGATCAAACCGCACTTCAAAGGATCTAATCTCGTCGTGGCTGCCGAGGGTATGCCGGATTTGGTGATCCCAAGATGGTCAGGCGAGGGCGAGTGGATTCCCGTCCGAATCTGGCGCGATTATCTCAAGCTTCCTCATCCAGATCAGGCCTATAGCGACTGGTTCAGTTCCTTCCTTGGCCGACCCTGCCGGTTGGTGTACCTGCCAGACAAGATCACACGCTCTGTCGAACCCCCCTATCACGATCCCAAGTGGCGAATCAGCTTGGCTGACGGGTATCCGTTGCTAATCCTAACGCAGGCATCGCTCGACCTGCTGAACACGAAACTGCCGTCGCCGATCGGTATGGAACGCTTCAGGCCCAATCTCGTGATCGCAGGGGCGACTCCACATGCCGAGGATCATTGGGCCTACCTACAAATCGGTTTAGTTCGACTGGCCACTGTGAAACCCTGTGCTCGATGCTCCACGGTGCTGGTGGATCCCACCACGGCCAAAATGGGAATCGAGCCGCTGAGAGCGCTTGCCCAGTACAGGAGATTGCCCCGGAGCGTGATGTTTGGTCAGAATGCTTTGGTCATTACGCCGGGTGAGCTTCGGGTAGGCAGTGCCGTTCAGATTGCCAATTCGAAGTAGGGATGCTGACTGTCCAGGGAAGCCAAGTTAGCGGGATCTCGTCTGTCCGGCTTTTCTAAGCTCTACAGTCCGCACTGCGGAAGCATAGTTCCAGTTTGGGAGATCTTGTTGGTAGTGCTCGTTGGAGACCCAACGTTAATATGCACAACCAACACACACATCGTCTCCTATGTAAGGCCGTTCTGAGCGAGTAGTTCACGAACCCGATGCTTCAGTGCATGAATTCCGATACTCTCGCTATCGTTCTGATTGAGCCATTTGCAAAGTTGGTCCGGGCGGACCTTCTGTTGAGCACCCGGCTCATGGACTGTGATTTCTACTTCACTGATTCGTCCGCCTGCTTTGTGCAATTGCTCGATGCCCAAGGCTGTCGCTTCGAACAGTGTTTGTGCTTCTACCAATACGACCAGAGGTAAGCCACGGTGATCCTGACCGCGTACCGAACACACCTTCCGTGCCACAGCCGCAGTGTAACAGCTTCGCCTTCTATTCGCCTTGGCTGGCGGGCGCTGTCGGAAGCGTTGTAAGACTGTCTTAGGTTCCGGCTGCGATGAACCGAGGGGCGGACGGCAAAGAGTCCTCCAGGGCCGCGTGCGAGATCCATTGAATCCGGTCGCCCAATGACTTCTGCACACGCAGTTCCCGGACAAACAGGCTCGGCCGTCCGGCCGCCGCCAGAATGCTCATTTGGTGCCTTGCGCGGGTCAGGGCGACATAAAACAATCGGCGTTCTTCTTCGATAGGGTCCGACAATAGCGGCAGCACCAAATTCGATAACGGATCTTGATCTCTCACATCGGGTACGCCGGCAAAACCGTCGTCAGCACCGACGATGATCACGTAATCGGCTTCTAACCCTTTGGAGGAATGCATCGTGCGGCAGTCTATCTGGAGATGACCGCGGAACTCTGCGAAGATTTGCAGCAGTATATCCTCGTCGCAGCCTTCCGGTCTCACCACGTCTTTCCCGTTCCGGAGCAGAACGAAGACCTCGGCAGTTGCTCTGAACAACTCTTTGGACCCGGGAGGGAAGCGAGCCTTCTCAGCTCTGCTCGTAAGCAGTTCTGACGACTCGGCCCATCATCTTGGTGGATGATGACTCGAACAGCACCCGCCGTTGCTGGTTGCAACGGCGAGAGGATTTTCTTGTCTATTTGCGTTAGGTTCTCTAAGACGAGTGCTCGGCTTACATCCGCTAGTCCTTGTGGACACCGAAAAGTATTGCGAAGGAAGGTCACGCGAACACCCCGACCGTCCTCGCGAACAGCTGTCTGGCTATTTCCGTCCGGAACGTACGTCCGAAATATGCTGATATCCGCTCCAGCAAAACGGTTGATCGCCTGCCAGTCGTCGCCCACAAAGAAGAGCGTTGCGTTGTTAGCTGTTGCAAGTTGCTCCACAAACCGCATGCGTAGACGAGAGATATCCTGGAACTCGTCGACCAGGATCAATCGATAGGGAGAGAGACTTGGGTTTTCCTTTAGTTTTCGAATCGCGCCATGCAGCATATCGCTGAACTGCATAAAGCCATGTTCGGCATAGCTGGCTCGGACTGCCTCATTCAGTTGAAATGCACTCTTGAGAAATAACTCGGATCTGTAATTTCCGAATCGCTCGTCACGACTCAATTGGCTCATCTCCTCAGGGCCGCGCCCTGAGTCGCCCATCAGATGCAAAAAGGCCAGGAAGCGCTCTTCGAGTTCGCTACTCTTTCGAAATTCGGCAAGAGCCCGGTCTCGAATTGCCGTATTGACTTCGCCTACAACAATGTCTCGCACCTTGAGCTCTTCTTCTAATCGCTCGAAGAGCTTTCCGGTTCTCATCTGACCGCTTGTCGTCTCCAGATACAAATGCGATCCTGTAGGCCCGAAGTGCGTCCGAAAGGCTTTCCGCTTCTGGCACACACGATCCTCGTACTCTTTTCCCAAGAACCTGGGAGCACGCCCTTGCTCATCCACACCAAAGTGTTCGTGATACACACGCTCGCCATGCCGATTCTGGTAGACGAAATCCGGACAATAGGGGATCGGAGTGCCCTTTTTGGATACCCCCATTCCCATCGCTAGGGCGAGGGCCCCGAACGTTGGGGGTTCGTACCCGAACTCTACACCGCGGACGATTAACCAATTCGCTAGGCTCGCTTCTTCCAACGAGCGCACCCATAGTTTGCTGTCGAGGGTAGGAATGCAAGGCTTGAAACCATCGATCTTTCGCCGTAGCTTTCGATCCAGTCTTATCCGGCAGGCTCTTTCATACTGGCGCTCACGAGCGGTGAGATCTCCGTCTGAGCTGACGGACGGCTCGGCGTACCGGGCAAACGCAACCCACTCGAAAAGATGATCTCGGAAAGCCGCTTCTTCTAGTAGCTTGTCGAACGCAGCCAGAAAGAGTCGACGACCCACTTCGCTATTCAGGCTATGAACTGCTTGCCTACTCCCGGACTCATCGGATCGGCTGAATCGAAGCGCTAACGAGTGGAATGTGCATGCATCGACAGTGACAACTCGTCCTAACGCTCTTGTGAGACGTTTTTCGAATCGACTCCGCAGCTCGCGGGCGGCATCTCGATTGAACGCTAATGCAACGATCTCGCCGTCCTTGAACAGATTCGCTTCCAAGGCATAAGCAACCTTGGCCACAAGGACGGACGTCTTCCCAGAACCTGCCGCAGCAACTGCCACATTGACGTCGTCGAAAGACACAGCTGCTTCCACTTGTTCGTCCGTGAGCGGATGAGCTTCGATCTGCGAAAACAAACGCGCATGTTCCGAAGCCTTACAAGTCAAGACTGTTCGATTGTGCTGTTCTCGCGCTCGACAGTTGGGTGACAGCAAATCTATGACGTGAGCCAGCATCTGGCCAAGCTGCTTACTCAACGGATCGGTTTGGAGAAGTGGATGATTGCTCAGAGCTTCCAATCGTGCAAACGGAAGCGGTCGCACAACTGCGTCTTGGCGCTTTTGCCACCCGGAGAGCTCGGATCCTTTCAGGTAGATATTCTCTTGAAAGAGTGGCTGCGCATCGTCAGCGATGTTTTGGAGGACTCGCAAAGCTTCGTCAGCTTCTCGCTGGAGAGCAGGCTTGATGACGGAGGCGAGCTCGTCCCGTACCTCGGTTACGACCTTTCCCGAAGAGAAAAGGAGAGAGTGCCACGCGGTTTGATCTTCGACCTCTTTTTGGGGTCGCTTGTGGCCTGTCCAAGTTTGTACTTCCAGTCGTGCCGCTAAGGAGAGGGATTTGTTCGGCCCCGAGCCGGACCCGCGGACGTACGGGCAAACACGAACGTCCCAGATACTCGCGAGACGAGTTCTCGTTTCTCTGCCATCGAATTCTGTTCGTAACAGTTGGTCTGGCGAAAAGGATAATTTGCCTGGAAGCCGCAGCCATAGCAACGAATGAAAGAGCGAGTCAGATCTCGTCGCCTTCACGCAGCTAGGCTCCCAAGAGTGCTGAGCCTCTGGATCTTGCCTCGGGTTTGCCACGTCAGAGAAGTGGCGCCTCAGCGTTTAGGATTGCCCTCAGTGAAACCTGATGTGGCCGACAGAATTGAGTTTCATTCGCCCGGTGACCGGACTAACGCAAAGCAGAGCGTACTTGGTTCAGATTCAGCGGTCCTGAGATTTTGGCTTACGGAACGCCGTTCAGGTAGGAATCTTACGTCGGGCGAGTGAGTAGGCGAGTTGG
The DNA here is from genome assembly GCA_965214005.1 of Bryobacteraceae bacterium. GTDB lineage: Bacteria > Acidobacteriota > Terriglobia > Bryobacterales > Bryobacteraceae > Bog-105. Next base: position 119,993 of record CBDCAQ010000007.1, on the reverse strand, counting down.
CACATCGAGAACGCTTTACGTGAGGCCAACGCCTACCTGTACTGGAATTGCTTGTCATTTTCGATCGAAGCGTGTTGGGTAACGCGCTGAGAAGCAGTCGGCGAAGGCGTGACTCGGGGTTGAGATCCGCAATCGACCAACTAAGATTGGCGATGCTGCGCCCTTCACCCCAAGAGAGAAGCGTCGGATCCTAACCTAAGCAGAGGTCCTATTTTGTGAACCAGAATTTTGCCGCAATTATCCTCGGTGGTACTGGGCAAGTTGGTGGTGCAGCCGTTACGGAGTCGCTAGCACTTCCGGAATGTCGGGAAGTGGTGATGGTCACCAGAAAGCCTATTGCGGCGCGATCACGCGTGCGCAATGTCGTTTTTGATACCGGCGCTCCTGACTTTTCCGCGCGCACGGCCGCGCTTGCCCGGGAAGTTTTAAGCCGAGGTCCCGCGAGCGCCGTGAGCTGTGTGGGTGTCGGTTCTGAATCGAGGCGCTGGACCGAAGAAGACCTGAAAGCACTTGAGCTCGGCGTCGTGGGTGCTTTTGCAAGTGGCTGCCATGATGCTGGAATTGCCCAGTTCTGCCTACCTTCAGCGGCAGGAAGCACGGCCCGGAGCCGCTTTCGCTACATCCGTGTAATGGGCATGAAAGAAGACAAGCTGCGCAACATCGATTTTGTCCGCCTCGCCATATTTCGCCCAGGCATTATTGTCGGCAACGCTCATACCCCGGCTTGGGTCGCTTGGTTGGGACGCCTCGTGCCTGGGCCGTTTGGCAATATTGATCAGCGAATTCTCGCGCGCTCAATTGCCGCAGAAATAGCTTTGTACAGTCGAGAGGCCGGCGAAGTTAAGCGCGACAATGCCGCAATGAAACAACTCGCTGCGCAACTCTCCGTTCTAAAGTGAGCCAATGAGCCATTGCTTTCTCAGTTTGCGCTATCAGGCCAACGCACTCATCGAGAATTGGTTACAGGCGGTTCTCAGCAACAGGGATTGCTAACGCGGATCCGACTCACCGGTCCGCATCTGGCTAACACTTCCCAGATTGGCGAAGATTTAGACAGTAACCCACGCCAGCGTCAATCAGAATTTCATCTCGCTACCTGAAGCACTCTGCTGCCCAGACGCTGCCCACAAGACGTCAGATACTCAAGCGTTTCTACGAGATGACGCGGCCAGTAAACATGCCAAGCATGTGGGAAAAAGGAGAAAGTCCAGAACGGCGTGACCTCCATCCGGAGGATAGTGATTGCCAATCACAGGGAGAATTTGCGAACGGCGAGCGTAAAAGCTGAAACGGGTAAAATTTGAAGCAGAGCTCTGAATGTACGGTATCCACCAATCGAAAAAATGAACGCAAACCCAAAGGCTGAGTAGGGCGACTGCGACCCACATCCCAATTCGCCACAGGCGCATGAAAGCGATTAGGAAGATGACTAATAGAAGACCGATGACGATGTCGGGGTAGAACTGGTCGTTCTGTACAGGCCAGCGAAATTGCCAGTTCCATCTACCAAGAGGAATCCACCGATACACTTCGTAGTAGACCAACAAGAGAAACAACAAAAGCATCGCGGCCTGAATTCTTCGGCTCAAGTCGCACCTCGACTGCAAACATTTTAACGGTATTTGTGAACCGAAGCGTCTTGCAAGGTCGGCTCCTTATCGAAAATGTCCGGCGATCCGCACTACCGCTGCGCCTCGGCATTCCTGCGCCGCGACATTTCCGATGAAGGCTTACGACTTTACGTCCAAGTGGATTGCCCTACGCTACGCCGTCCCAGGGTGGATCTATGGAGCGGGAGGGATACTTACTGATGTGGCCGTACATTACTCATAGCGAACCAGATCCGTTTGCACAATCCGTATTCGTTGATTTCAGATTAAGTGCGGGACAAATCAGCTATTTGTTCCGGTACCTGCTAGGGATATGGTATGCTCCCTGAACCAAAGTGGTCGGTCGTACCATTTCTCATTATCGTATTCTCTCGCCGCTCGGCAGCGGAGGCATGGGGATTGTGTTTCGCGCTGAAGATACTCGGCTGGCACGCCAAGTAGCTATTAAGTTTCTGCCCGATTCTTTGGTGTCCGATTACGCCGCCCTGGAGCGCTTCCGGCGAGAAGCTCGGGCAGCCTCACGCATCAATCATCCTAATATTTGCACGGTTTACGATATCGGCCAAGATGAGCATGGCCATCCGTTTCTCGTTATGGAATTGGTCGAAGGCGAGACGCTCAAGTACCGCTTACAAGCAGGCAGCATACCGCTGGTGGAGTTACTCGAATGGAGTAGCCAAATCGCTGACGCGCTTGATTCCGCCCACGACTGTGGGATTATCCACCGCGACATTAAGCCCGCGAACCTGTTCATCACGGCGAGGGGGACGGCGAAGATCCTTGATTTCGGTTTAGCAAGGACCGTGAGCTCGCGTCGTTTACATCAGCAGCAAGAGATTGCGAATACGGAAACGGAGCCTGCTGAGTTCCAGACGAGCCCCGGGCAGACTGTCGGCACCATTGCTTACATGTCCCCGGAACAAGCCCGCGGGGAAGAGCTAGACCGGCGAACCGACCTGTTCTCAATTGGCGTCGTGCTGTACGAAATGGCGACCGGGCAGCCACCTTTTACCGGCAACACCTCGGCCATAATCTTTGAAGCGATCCTGAACCGCGATCCTCGCCCAGTGCTTGAGCGCAATCCTGCCCTGCCAGCTGAGCTCGGCAGAATTATTGAGAAAGCGCTCGAAAAAGATCTCCGGCTGAGATATCAGAGTGCAGCCGACCTCCGTACCGACGTGGAGCGATTGAAACGCGAGAGCAGCGTACACTACGGAAACCGCCCCGTATCCCGTCCACAAAGAAGATTTTTTCCCTGGCTTGGCTCCGCTTGTATCGTGCTGCTCGTTGCGGCGGTTGCAGGTTTGATTCTCTTGCGCCCGCGACAAGACCGTCCACATCCAGAACTGGTTCCCGTCCGGGTGACGAGTAACGGTTCCGATGCCCCCGTCCAAACTATCGCGCTTTCTCCAGACGGCAAATACCTCGCCTACTCGGACATGGTTGGTGTTCACGTGCGCTCGATTGAAACCGCCGACAGCAGGCTGCTGCCTAAGACAAAGGGCATGTCGGTTCAATACTGGGCGGCAGATGGGACACGGTTTTTTGTCTCGAGACTTGCAGGCGAACACTATACTTTCTCTGCCGTTTCGCTTCCGGGAGGATTTCCGCACCCCATCGGGGACGAGATGCCTTCACCGAGTGGACACTACACGTTAGCGTTCTCGAACACGGATATCCAAGTGAAGCGCATAGCGGACGGCAAAACATACTCGCTATCCGGCAAAGGCGTCTCAATTCGCTCGATCTCGTGGTCGCCTCATGAGAAGAGGTTTGCTGTGATTCTTAGTGAATGGTTTGCGTTCGGTGCGTCCAAAATTGAGACGCTTGAAACGGATACCGGCCGCTGGACTACTCTCGTGAAGTCACCGGTGCAGATAAACGGTGATGCCTGGCTCTCTGACGACCAGGTCGTGTTCTCAATGAACGAAAGTGCGCCACGCATAGACAGCAATCTTTGGCTTGTGGACGCGAATTCTCACAACGGTCTTTCCATCGGCTCTCCCGTTCGCCGCACGCAATGGACAGACTTCCTGGTTAATAGTCTCAGTGCCAGCCAAGATGGAAGCCACCTCTGTTTTAACAAGGGCAACATACAATCAAACATTTATGTTGGAGAACTCGGAACTGAAGGGGCGCGTGCCGTGCAGTTTCGCCGGCTTTCAGGCGATCAGGCCATCAGTTATCCCCTCGATTGGACACCCGACAGTAGAGCAATCCTAGAGGTGTCTAACCGCGATGGAAAATACCAGACGTACAAACATTCAATTCACGAGGATAGGCCAGAGTTGATCGCATCTGACGCCGATCACATCACCGTTGCCCGCGTCTCGCCGGACGGACAATGGGTCCTGAATCTTTCGTTCGATGATACTCAAGTGCAGCACAGAAGGCGTGTGCTAAGAATGCCGCTGGATGGCGGCAGCTCTCAAGAGATCCTTACAGGCGATCGCATCGTGGGGCTAACCTGCGCCGACATTGCAGGAGCGGTGTGCATTCTTAATGAACGCGCGGGCGATTTGTTGATCGTGTCAGTGCTTGACCCCATAAAGGGACGTGGTGCAAAGATCCTTGAGGCGCGGGTGACGGGTGACGCTACGATCTCGCCGGACGGAAAGCACATTGCGTTCGTATTGCCTGGTAAACCGCAGAATCAAATCCGAATTGCCAGTTTGCGCGGTGTCACGGAGCAGGAGATCACTGTAACTGAGGCCCAAGATTTGGAAGCTCTGGACTGGGCTGCGGATGGATCTTCTTTTTTCGGCGGCGACATGCAATCGGACGCCGCCCATTTGTTAAGCATTCACCCAAACGGTAGATCAGAAGTCTTGTGGACACCTCCTACACGAGATCAGGTTTGGGGCATTCCATCACCCGATGGCCGGTATCTCGCAACGTTTGGATCCGAGGTAACCTCGAACGTATGGATTGTGGCAGATCCGTGATTGCACTGGTAAGCAACCGAGAGCTCACGCTTGCTTCAGTCTCTCTGAGTCATAAATCACGTGACATTTCAGATTCGTCTTGAAATATTTTTACACGTCATCAACTGCCGAAACCTTTGCGTGGTAACTCGCGAGTACCAATGTGTTTACCAATTACTTAAGCTCATGATCAGACACTTTGACGAGAAACGCGTATGCCGTTGGCGTGCGCGCACGCACTTTCCAATCAGCGCAACGCCGACTTACCGTCAACTTGAAACCAATTGTCTGGCCGCGCTGGCAGGTTCGCGAAGATAACCTCAGTTTCGGTTTGCCCCTTTTATTCGATGATCATTCGGAAGTTGCGCTTGGTCGTGGACGCGCTTAGCTGAGAATGGCACCGATCTTCTCTTCTTGCGAGGGCAATATAACAAGGGCTTTTTGGCGCCGCGCATACTGCCTCAGATCTGCGAACTCCTTCTCCAGATCTGGCCACCACTTCGCAAACAACTTGTCCGATACGAAATCGGAGGTGATCGGCGAATCCAGAGCAACATTGAGAGTATGAACAAGCCTCAAGGAGTCCGTCCGGTCTGCAATCGTGCCCTGGAACTGGGAAAGCGGGCTATATGAAAGAGCGCTTTGTTCCAGATCAAATAAGTACGGGCAGACATAGGAATCGGGAAACGCTTTGCCAATGCGCCCGCCTCGAACGCCAGCCAACGCGAGCCTATGGTGTCCGCCGTTGCGCAGATGATTCCCACTCTAGACTCCGCGAGAATTTCTGCGAGATGCGCGGTCCAACGCACGTGCAGCGCTAGCGGCAAATCCGGTTCTTTGCTAAGCCACACGCCGAAACGGAGGCACGGAGATTCGGAAGGCAGCAAGCCGATTCCTTGAATAATGTGCTTGGTGAGCGGGGAGCATTGAGGCTTGCAATTCACCGAAGTCGGCATCATAATCGGTAGAGTTTTTTCATATCATCTTGAGGTGTGCCCCATGAACCGATCTCGCAGTCTCTCCTTCGGCCTGCTGATTTCCCTCTGTCTAGGTGCTTGCTGTATTGTTGCGCCCGTGGTGGCACAGAACCCAGCACGAAAGGCACCTGCCAGGGAGGACATCGTTACTCAGGTCCTGAAGCTGCTACAGGCGAAGCTGCCCGAGACCGTGATTCTGAGGAAGATCGCGGAGACGAACACTCCGGTCGAACCATCTACTGATCAACTGATCGCCCTGAAACAGGCTGGTGCGTCGGATGTGGTGTTGAATGCGCTGTCGAATCCGTCTGCGGCGGTGTCGGCTGCCGCTCCGGCTGCCGTCCAAACTACGACCACCGTCACTCCGACACCACCAGCAACTCGCGGACCCAGCACCGCGACCGTCCGGCCAGCTTCGCAGCCGAGCGGTTTTAAGGAGAGGGCTGTGCACATGATCGTCTGCGGTGGCGGTGCCGTGGGCGGATACAAGCTCGGTGAGAAGCTTGCGGATGCCCAGGCCAAGCGCACGAATCTTCCGCCGGCCGCGGCGAAGGCCCTAGAACGCAAGTATGAGATTGGTCTTGCGCTTACCTTGTGCAATGGCGGAAAGCTGCTTGCGGGCACCGTGTATTCGGGTTTGAGCAAGAGGGATCAGGAGGCGCGGCAGAAAGAAATCGATGCGGCCGTCATCGACGCCGATTCTGGAACACGAAATTATGCAGTCCCCGATCATCCCGACATGAAAGGAACGATAACTACGTCGCCGGAAATCGCGGAAGGGAGCAATGAATGCCGAACGGTCGAAGACCATCTTGCGGAGGGGGATAAGGGGGATTCAGCTCTTGTAAAGTATTGCCGAAACCCGCCGTCCACACAGTGGAGCATCTCCACGGGGGTTTCTTGATGCGGACCCTGATTAGGCGAGTGGCCTTTGCGATCCCCCTCTGTCTAGCGTTCGGTCGCGGGTCTAGTCTCTATGCGCTTCGTTTTGAGGAAAAGACCACGGCTAAGGGAAGTCATATCCTGGTCGCTAGGGACTGCAAGAATTTCTCATCGGAAATCAAGGAGTTTAGCGACTACGATGAGCGACACCCTTGCCGGGATGGAAAGAAGAGAGAAGGCTTCCTCGGCCCCACGGAAGATTATGTCGGAGATGAAGCTGAGCTGGATTTTCTGCTCAACCTGAGTGAGCATCGCGGTAACCTGTTCAGTGCTCTTGCCGCCGCAGGGTACGGTGGGGACAGCGCCACGGTTGAAACCATTCGGAGTCTGCTGCGGTCGACAAGGCGTTTTGACGAGGTCTGGCTGCTTTCGGGTGGGGGCGACGTTGACGCCGGTGTCGGCTTCGCACGCACGCTTCGCCGGCACGGTGTGATGGTCGAGGTTCCAGCCGACTACCAGTGCATCAGCGCTTGTACCATCGCGTTTATGGGTGGAGCGCTCCGCTACATCGATGGCAGGGCGACGTTCCGCGTCCATTCGGCCTCTATGTATGAGGGGGGCCTGAGTAAAGAGACTGCTCAGGAATTTCAGCAGGATCCCGACGCCGCCCTTACCAGAGTTGCACGAAGCCTGCAGATCGACGAACGGTACCTTGCCCTTCGCTTGATGACGTTGTTCCAGAACACGCTCACTCTTCCGTTACGCTCCGTACCGCGACCGGAAAACGATGCTGATTTCTGCCGGTGGGCCGGGGGGAGTTACAGCACCATCAGCTTCTCGGACGGTCGCTCGAGCGGTTACTGCGATACCGAGGGGCAAACCTTGGTCTCTCCTCATCTGGCATACGCCGACTCTAAGAATGCGGAACGTGCTGCGGATGTGGCCTTGATTCGTCGTGAAGGGCCGGCGGCCTACCAGGATATCTTGATGCGCGTCGAGCGAGACTGTATGTCGCTTGCCCTCGACGATCTCGAACTTGGGGTTGCGGAGCGGGGCGCACGGGCCAAACCGGCACTGAGAATGCTGCGGGCCATGTTCATGACTAGCATCACGGACACCTCGTATATGACTCACCTGCAATTGGTCACCATGGGTTACGTTACCGACAGCATCGAGTTGCCAAAATGAGCAAGCTCGGACTCCGTCTGTGGGTTCCGCTCTTCCTCTTGGCAACCGTCGGCTTCGGGCAGGACAAGTCGATGCGCGATACGGTCGGTACTCGGCTGACGGCTACCTCCGAGACGATAGTGCTAGATTGGGATCCCAAGCATCCGTGGAGCGCCGATATCGCCCGGGGTGCAAACCTGATGGCTGAGTACGACGCCAGGAGCCAAGGGGTTGTCCTGCAATCGCTGGCGCAGGGGAAGGCGCCCGGGGGGAGCGCAACCTCCATGCGATTTGTCTTGCCGGAGACGCTTACCGCTTCCCCTGTCGGCCCGGTCTGCCTGTTCGTTCGGCTCTCCAATAATAGGGTGCTGCCAGTCCGAAAAGCGGATCAGGGGCATTCCGATACGTCTCGTTTTCGGGATCTATCTTGGGAAGTCGTGACCGCGTCTCATACGGGTTTGGCCGAGCAGAAGCGTTTCCTGAGTGAACTCCAGGCGGCTGCGGATAACGCTGATCGCCTGCTCGAGCTAAAGCGCAAGAGCCTCGACAAGATAGGCTGGTCACAGGGGGGGGGCTGCAAGAACATCGTCGCGCCTTCATTCGCCACTGCGACCAAACCAGATGATGTTCTCCCACTGGAACGGCAGCCCTCTGCCGCACGGCGGGCCTGCATCACTCGCGTTTTGGGCGCTCAGTTGGACATGCAAAAACGGATACAGCGTGCGGACGACGATCACAGGGCGGATATCTTTCTAACAGACATGACGACTGCGGTTATGCCGCCAGATCTGAGCAACTACTTGCTGGATGTCCTGACACGGTCAAAACTCAATCTTTCAAACCGGCGGCTCCAACTAGCCGAGTTTCAGAAAGATTGGGACACCTACTCGAAGAATCCGGAAGACCGGGAACATCCGATTCTTGGCAATGTTCGCGACGAAATCAGTCTACAAGCGATTACTTCAGCAATAGGCAGGGATAAGGAGATGATTCCAATTTGGCTGGCATTTTTGACGCATAAGCCAGCATCTTCTCTTACCGAAAAGATCGATCCAGAGAAGGTCGCCGGGTTTGCAGGCGGTGAACTGGAGGCCTACTCTCGATGCGTTGTCGACAGTGAAAAGCAGCTTCGTTCCAAACTCGATCAATGGGAGATCAATTTGGCCGACGCTCCGCGGTTGAAAGAAATGGCCCGCCAAGAACTGATCGCGAGCTGTGAAAAGGAATCTGCGTCGCTGGCGGGACTGGTTGCCGCTCAGACTGCGGCTCACGACCGCCTCAGTCAGGCACAGCAAACACAGCCCAGCAAAGCCACCGGAACAACTCTACAGGCATCGGGAAAAAACTTGAACGCCTTCGCCTGCAGTGTGCAACGCTAGTATTCCAAAAGCGCCATATCAAATGTGACCCTTAGGTCGGAGTCTGCGCGCGATCCGATCCTTTTCCGATTCCGCAATCACGATCCTCACTTCGTGTGTGGACAACAAAACCGAATGGAATCATAGACAAAAAGCGGACTTTACGTCCAGTTGAATTCACACGAACTATGGAGCGATGCAGCTCCTCAGTCCTGGCGGAAATACGTTAGCACGAGTCGGCGTTGTGGCGTTCTCAGGCGGTTCGGATCGTTCGAGAGCAGAAGCAATACAAAACCGTCCTACTCTGCTTCCTTCAAGAGTGTAGCCGAGACCGCGTGTGCGGCCAAATCGTCAAGGGAGGTGTTGAGGTCCCATTGATTTTCGCCGAAGCCGATGACGAACTTCCGGACCAAGAACTCGAACCCGAACACGCCGACTACTGCCGCCAGCAAGGGTAGAAACGAATTCGGCACGAGACTGATACGCGGGTTGCCCTTGTCATCGAGCAGAAGGTACAACGCCGAAGACGTTGTGAGCGACGTAAGGAGACACATTACAACAAAGTAGGCTATGGTCCAAAGATTGAGATACGATCGCATCCTCATGTTGGACCTTGTCGTCCAGCTTATAGATGCCAAGGACTAGCGTGAGTACAAAAGCGAAGAGAAAGGTGAAGGGATGATTAGTAGCCTGATCCACGAATCTGCTCCAGGTCCTCGGCTACGAGCAATCCTTTAGCAGAAGGAACAATTTTACTGCCGCTCTTGTTAGGCGATATCAAATCGGCTTCGGTCAGTGTCTGCAGAATGGAATCGACTCTAATCCCTTCTCCGTCTACACTCGTCGCTTCCAGGCCAGCCTTGTTAGCAATGCGTTTGGACACAATGAGCTTGAAAATCTTACGCACCGAATCTGGCTTCAAGATGGTCTGCAGCAGATTGACTGCCTGAATGGTGGTAGTCGGGTCCATTCGTGATCCTACAACTGATGGTATCAGTGGAATCTGAGGGGGGCTTGTGTTTGCCGTAACGATGGGTTGTTGTGGTATTCGAATAATGGCCACGAGGACGCATTCCGAAGGTAACGCTGAGGCTGAGGACTCCGAGAAGAATAGAGGGATGTGGCTGAGGAAGTACGACCGTAGCTTTCTCGGCTTTCCGGGCTTGTGCGGCTACGGAAGACGTTGAAGAACTAACTCGTCATGCTACAGACTGGACTGTCTCTGCGGAGTCGCGCCGTCCCGCTGAACTCTAATGACATCTGCCTCGGCGTACTTGGGATCGTGTTCGACTGGGCATCTGAGCATGGACCCATCCGTTCACTTGTCCGAGAAACGCGCTTCGCGCGCATTGACTTGTGCAAACTCTCCGGAACTCGGCATCCGGGATATCAGCCATGTAAGCTCCGCGGTTTGCGATATCCCAGATCTGATGGGCGTTTTCCATTCCCAATCCGGTTGCTACCGAAAGTGGTGGGATGTGCTCAGGAGTTACTGATGTCTGCCGCTGAACGCATCACTTCCAGAAATTTTCCGCCAGCATCAACTCACTATGGCTCTGATCGTTGTGACCAAAGAACAAGCTATGGCCGTCTGGGGACAGGGAAACGCCGCGCCCATCGATCATACCGGCATCGTACAGGCGTGGATGCAGCCCAGTCTTCAAATCAAAGTAATTGAGCCAGCGCCGTTCATACTGATTGCCCGAAAAAAAGTACACACCTTGCTTCGTTGGAACGAAGCTGCGCAGAAATACCCAGGGCGCAATCATTATTTCGCGACGGCTTAGAACGTCGAGCTGCCACAACGATGAAAGCGGTGCATTGGTTCTGGTGTAGTAAGCGAATCGTCCATCAGGCGAAAGCTTGACGCCGAAGCCACCGAGCTTAGTTACCTGCTCTGGCAATCCCGTCCGCTGTGATAGGCGCCATATTTGCATCTGTCTTCCGGAGGATCTGGAAGAGTAATAAATCCACTTTCCGTCTTGGGAAGCGAGAGGCAGTACGCCGTCTTCGGCTGAGATTTTCGTCGGCGGTCCGCCGCTAGCCGAGATCGAGAATAGGTGCGCATTCCCCTCTGAGCGTGAATCGAACAAGATACTCTTTCCCTCCGGTGACCAACTCGGCGAGCCGGCTAGGTGCTCAAGGAACGTCAACTGCGTCGGATCGGACCCGTCGATATCGCTCACCCAGACTTCCGTAAAACCGGAGCGGTCAGATGCAAACGCCAGCTTCCGACCATCAGGCGATACCGCGGGACTTTCATCATCACGCGTCGAAGCTACAGTTCGGCGGGCCCTTGCCGGTTCTCCAGCGAGTAAAGCTTCAGCATCGATCTGCCATACGTTCGAGGTGAAACTAGATTGGGCAAACGCTAGCCGACCTGTCCGAGAAGACGCCGCACCCGACAAGTTGATTCCAAGAGAAAAAAGTGGTGTCGCTGTAGCATTCTGCTTCGCCGGAACGATCCAAAGCTGGTGTGGACCACCCCGGCTCGATTCAAAGACTATATGAGGATCCTCAACTGTCCAGGCGGGGTGCCCGTAAGCCACATCTTTAAATCCGGCCAGCTCGAGCTGCTTCGGCATCAACGTCTTCTGAATATCCGGTTGAAACGGAAGCAGGAACAGAGCACTGAAGCCCTTCCCGGTATTTCTCGTAAAGGCTATTTGGTCACCCTCCGGTGAGAAGGCAGGAAAAGCATCGTCTTCGCGATCCGATGGATACGTCAATCTCAGAGTCTTGCCCGTAGAAACTTCGAGCAAATACAGAGCGTTAGAACGACCCGGCGCCTCGGCCCCGGCCAACACCAGCCACTTACCATTGGGCGACCAGCTGATGGGCCGGTTTGAGGGATCAGCGACGATATGAAGCTCTCCTAGTTTGCGTTCTTGGCCTCCCAAGGCCGAAACAAGCCAGACCGCGGAATTTGGCAGCTCCGTGCCCCGGCAAAACGCAATCCAGCGGGCATCAGGCGACCACGCCGGGCTGTAATCGCTGGCTGAGTTATCCGTGAGCCTAAGTAAGCGCGAAGATCCAATCAGCTTCAAATAGATATCGAAGTTGTTCAAGCTCTCCCCGTTCCAAGTGAAAGCGATCTGCTGACCGTCAGGGGAGAACGAGGGTGAATACTCAAAGCCAAGATAACTGGCCAGAGGAACGACCTGAAAATTGCTCTGCAACTGCGATTGCCGCCGATAGTGCGTCCAAGTCATCAGTGCAGCAATTCCTAGCAAAACAGAAGCGAGCGCGGCAGCCGCAGTAATGACCCGCAGGCGAGGCCATCTCCAACCGTTGGTCGGCACGGGGGACCCTTCGGATGCTGCGATTGGATCTGGCGGTAGCCCGTTTGCGCCACTCGATTCAATTTCGTGAACAGGAGCAATAAAGCGGTAGCCGATGCGAGGCAGGGTCTTGACATAGACAGGAGACTCCGACCGGTCCTGCAGAGCGCCCCGGATTTGCCGGATACAGCGATTGACACCCAAATCGTAGTCGACCTGAGTCTCTGAGCCCCAAATAGCCTGGTGAATCTGATCGCGATCCACCACTTTCCCAGCTTGACTCACCAGAAGCTCTAAGAGCCGCGCTGGCTGCGGCTGCAGCTTTAGAAGGCTGCCGTCCTTCCGCAGTTCACCCGTCTTTCCATCAAACTCGAACGCTCCAAAACGGTAGGTCTGCGGCACTGGTTACACACCAAAAGGGATTATAGCCCTGGCGCCTCTGGCTCGTGTGCATCTCAAGCCGAGCATAAAACCTCATAACTGACTCACATTAAAGCATTTATTTGAGCATGACGGAAAACACAAAAAGAGCAGACGGCAACCATATCTTTCCCCAGTCAAGAGCCGCAACATCGAACAGCGCAAACAGGAGTGGTTGGCTGAACGCCGGCTTTACTAGCCGGTAGTCTCAGCATCCTCAGACGAGCGGCCAAATCCGGCGCAGGAGCAAACAGAAAATGAAGTACACATACAAATATGTGGGCCGGGTAATCCTGACAGCCAGTGCGATGGTTCTGAGGACCCAACTCTCACCGGCTGCCCAGGCTGCAGCACCAACGGTCGAGTCAAAGCAGATCGAACAAATCGTTCACGATTACATCCTGAAGAACCCCGAAGTTTTGCTTGAGGCAGTCCGCAGCTACGATCAGCGCATGAAGGAGGCCACGAAAGAACAGGCTCGCGAAAAAGTCCGAACCTCCAGCGATGAGCTATATCACGACACCAGCCCGGCGTCTAAGGCAGACAATAAGTCGCCCGACACCGTCACCGTAGTGGAGTTTTTCGACTATCGCTGCGGTTACTGCAAGGAAGTGGAAGACGTCGTCACGGGTCTGTCGCAGAAGCCCGGTGTCCGCATCGTCTACAAAGATCTGCCCATCTTGGGGCCGGATTCTCTGATAGCCGCTCAAGCTGCGCTCGCCGCTCAAAATCAGGGGGCTTATCAGAGCTTCCATCACTCCCTGCTGGCATCGCCCGTAGAGTTGAACAAACAAGCAATTCTCGACTTGGCCGCTCACGCCGGTCTGGACGTCGCAAAGCTGGAGAAGGATATGGCCTCGCCCGCGATTGCCGACACCTTGAAAAGAAACGGTGAGCTGGCAGCGAAGCTTGGCGTTCAGGCCACGCCGACATTTGTAGTCGGCCGAGAACTGGTGTCAGGCGCCCTCAGCGCTGAGGCGTTTCGGACCCTGATCGATGGTGCCCGTTCCGAGTCCTCGCCCGCTAAGCCACAGCCGGTGAACGGACTCTAGTTGCCCCCTGTAATCACGAACAAGCAACCGCAAAGAAACGAACAAATCAGAACCATGAAAGCCAAATTCAATTTCTACCTCGCAGGGCACCTGACGCTCTTGCTCGCACTACTCGCCGGATCTCTACAAGCACAAACCGATAATTCCTTCTGTTGGATGCGCAGTTTCACCCGGCCTACCACCGGGACCACAGGCGCTTGCGCACCCGGCACCAGTAAGGAAGGGGCTCTCTGTTATACAACTTGCCAAGCCGGTTACGAGAGTACACCCGGCGCACTGGTCTGTGAGCAGACGTGCCCTGCTGGCTACACCGACCTGCCGGGCACCTGTACCAAGCCAGCCGATATCGATTCTGCAGGCTATCCCTGGCAGCTTGGCGATATTCCCCTTGGCTCAAACGGCTGTTACAACGGGATGCTATCCAGGTGTAAACAGGCGAACCCCAACGTCGGATGCTACCTCAGCGGGCTGATCGCTTATCCCAATTGCCCTGCCAATTACCACAAAAACGGCGATCTGATTTGTACCGCCAATTGTCCTAGCGGTATGAAGGGGGATGGCGGTGTATTTTGCAGCAAGCAGGAATACGGGCGCAAGGTTACCGTGCCATCAACATGCGCGACTGGCACTGACTTGGATGGCGCGCTCTGTTATCCCTCGTGCGGTAACGGTTACACCGGCGTCGGGCCGGTTTGCTGGGGGAACTGCCCTTCCGATCACTCTTATAGATGCGGTGCAGCATGTGCCGTTTCGCAATCCGCTTGTCAGGCAGCAGTGGGCAATATGGTGCTGAGCACGGCGGGCGTCGCACTCAATGTTGCAAGCATGGCTTTGGGCGGGCCAGGTCTTTCGACCGCCATGCATGAAGCCATGGAAGCTGGCACCACCGGTCTGGCGATGGCCGTTCTGGAGCACGTACCGGAGTCCGGCGAATCTGTGCTTTTCAACGCTGCCAAGAGCTACGCCACAAGCTTCGGCAAACAGTTTGTCAAGACCACATTAAAAACAAGCTGGATCCGAGAAATATGTTCTGGCAAAGCTTGAAGTACACCAAAGTCGATCTGGGCGTGATCAATAAGGCTTCCACAGAATTTGGAGTGGAGCAGGACACCAATGGCCCCTCTACCGGCGGTCCCTTCAATCTTTCTGACTTGACCCTCCTCGATCCGACCGGGCTGAGCTCAATGGTCATGTCGTTCACCAAGTACGGCTCGTGCAACTCAGCGGACTTCTCGGTTGACCACAACGAACTGAACTTCGGCAATATTTCAGGATCGTCAACTCTGAATATCGTGCTCACAGCACAGCGGCCCACCACGATCACACGAATCGTCAGCCCAGCGTTGTCTAATTGCTCCATAACACCGATAGCGGATTGCATTTCCAAACAGTTGTTGCCTGGTCAGAGTTGCATTATAGAGGTCCAGGTAAATAGCAGCGTGAACCTGGATTCAGAGTTGCGAATTTATACGAACAGCTACAGCAATGTACCGTTCCCGATTCACATTCTGGCGAACAGTTCCACCGCGGCGCAGGCGCAAACCGTGCCGAATGTCGATGAAGGAATCAACAACACCTCAATAGCTGGAGTTTGGGTCATGGGTAACGATGAGACCGAGAAGGTCATCATTGCTTCAGATGGAAGCTTCAGCATTCCATTCGCCGGAGTGAATGGTAGCGTCGTGGCGGCGGGGACTGCCGGCCGCGCTTTTGCCTTCAGTACTAACTCGCACACACAAACTCTTACGCTGAGCCAGGATGGCAATTTCCTGAGTGAGATTCCTTTCGGTCAAGCCATTGAATTTGCCAATGGCAACCTGCTGGATGTGAGTGGCGCCTCCAATGCCGCCGACATACCGCTGATCAATTGGCCAAGCAACGGAGGATTGAACCAGTGGTTCAACTTCGTTCCTCAAACCGATGGAACCTACCAAATAATCGCGTTTTCGAGTGGGCAAGCCTTAACCGTAAAAAGCAACTCAAACCAGGACGGCGCGAATGTCGTAACCTGGGCACCAAACAGCGACACCGGAGAACGATTCACCGTAGAACCGGCTGGTGACGGAACTTATTTCCGCATCATTTCGGCCGAAAGCGGTTTGACGCTGGGAGTCCAGGGGAACTCCAGCCAAACCGGCTTACCGATCGTCCAATCAGCTTGGGTGAACTCGCCCGCGCAGAGGGTCAATCGTTTATCGGGGGTCTGGATTCGCAGACCTTGGGACGCAGGCTGCAACCCGGGAGAAGTGAACTTCGACGGGCTTTGCTACGATGTCGCTCCTGGTACTGCAATGACGAGCCCCGGCATTGTGGGCAAGTTATGCCCCTCTGATTGGCGCGATGACGGCACCTCCTGTTGGCCGCCCTGGACGGGCGCAGTTGTTGCTTCTCAGGCGGATCCAAACGGCAACAACGACTTGCGTCATCCGCTCGTAGTCACGGACTGCTCCCATTATTCGCAACTCAACGGACAAAGTTGTCCTGTGAACTACAGCGGCCCGATCGGTTGCTCCTGTCAACCGATCACCAAGTCAAAGTCCATTCAGTCAATCATCGGACACGTCCCGAGTATCAACTGAGCAGCATTCGTCCGAACGCCGAATAGAATAGTTTTCACGAAGGCCGGAAGCAGCAAACTGCTTCCGGCCCCATCCCGATTCCGGCGCGGATGATTCTCCAGAACTTGCACACGCTCTGCTCTATGCGCAGAAAGCGCAACATATGTGCTACTTTGCGCTTGACCAGATTATATGGAGCCTAAATTGGCGTGAGTTTGCGAGTTAGAATTGAAGCCTGAAATTCAGTGCCTAAGGAATAATCATGAACTCCTCAGAAGGTTCGACCAGCCGTCGTGAATTCATAACGACGAGCAGCAAAACGGCTGCACTTTCGGCTTTGGCCAACGTAGCGATTCCCGCGGTTCACGCAGCGGGCAGCGACCTGATCCGGGTAGCCCTCATCGGCTGTGGCGGTCGTGGCGGCGGCGCGGCTGCAAACGCCCTAGGGGTCAAGCGCGGTCCCATCAAACTGGTCGCTATGGCGGACCTGTTCGCGGAACGCCTTTCGAGCGACCTGAATAAACTGCAGCAGCAATTTCCGAATCAGGTCGATGTACCGCAGGATCGCCAGTTTCTCGGCTTCGACGCTTATCAGAAAGCAATGGATTGCTTGAAGCCGGGTGACATCGCCATTTTCGCAACGCCGCCTGCGTTTCGCTGGGTCCACTTCACCTACGCTATCCAGAAAGGCTTGAATGTCTTCATGGAGAAGCCGCTTACTGTCGACGGCCCAACAAGCAAGCGCATGTTCGCGCTTGCCCAGGACGCCTCGGCCAAGAACCTCAAGGTAGGCGTAGGGCTCATGTCGCGTCACAGCCGGGCGATGCAGGAATTGGCTGACCGTGTCCATAACGGAGAAATCGGTGAGATCATTCTGCAGCGTGGTTACCGCATGCATGGTCCCGGTGGATATTTTCTCTCCTTGCCCAAACCGCCTGATATCACCGACCTGCTCTACCAAGTGAAGCGCTTCCACAGCTTTATTTGGGCAAGCGGAGGCTGCTACAACGACTTCTATATCCACATCATCGATCAACTGGGATGGATGAAGAACCAATGGCCGGTAAAGGCGCAGGCGTTGGGTGGCCGGCATTACAAGGTCAGTCCCGAAGGAGTCGCTTATGTGGATCAGAATTTTGACATCTACTCGGTGGAATACACATATTCAGATGGCACGAAGTTTTTCCTTGACGGGCGATGCATGAACGGATGTGAGGAGATCTACACGAGCTGCCTGCAGGGGACCAAGGGCATGGGGATCGCTTCCAAGAGCGGCGATTGCGGGCTGCCGTCAAGCCTGTACAAGAGTCAAGCGGCGAACGCAGCAAATTTGATCTGGCAATCGAAGGTGAGCCCGGACGAAAGAGATCCTTATCAAAATGAGTGGAACGATTTGGTCGCCGCCATTCGAGACGACAAGCCATACAACGAGGTCAAAAGGGGCGTGGAGGCGAGCTTGGTCTCAAGCATGGGCCGCATGGCCGCCAACACTGGTCGGGAAATTACTTTTGACGAGATGCTCCACTGCGAGCACGATATGGCCCCGGGCATAGAAAAATTCACGGTGGATTCCCCGGCACCGCTTCTCGCGGACGCCAACGGCAGATATCCGGTGCCACAGCCCGGCGTAACCAAGAGAGAGTACTGACAGGCCTTCCATGGTGGCGTAGAGAAACGAGTGACCGGTAAACCACGTTAGCATCGGATGACATCCGGACTCCGCCGTTGCGCAGTGTCGATCGATGCCAAGGTTATCCCGTCCCAGCAAAAGTGACGTTACCGGAAAGCGAGCGTTCCGGAAGAGGTCGTGTTCGGACCACCTTCAGCACAATCAGCCAGCCGCTCAACTTCTGAATTGCCCTTGATTCAAGGAGCCGACAGAATCAAGGGACCAGCAAGACTGCAATCGATCACTGGAACAACTTCGGCCTGCAATTCGTATCAGCTGTTGCGCGCGTTCGCGCAAAGGATATTTTCGTACCTGAAGAGAACTCAACGCATGTTTCCGTTGTTCCTGGTGGTCCTTTGCGGGATTCGTTCAGAGGCACAATCTGTAGCTCAGCCTGATTCTTTGTTTTTAGCTATAAGTCCTTAGACGCTAAACGTTTCGACGCCTACAACCACTGCGACCTGATCACGTTGGAAGCGATGGTCTCCGACGACTTAGAGTTTTACCATGACCAGACAGGACTGTCGGTAGGGAAAGCGCCCTTTCTTGCCGGCATCAAGCAGAATATATGCGGAAAGGTAAAGCGAGAACTGCTCCCGCAAACGCTCGAAGTGTATCCGTTGAAGGCATATGGAGCAGTTGAGATCGGGATACATCGGTTCCACCACCCTGCGCACCCTGAGGACGGCACGGGCGATGCCAAGTTTGTAATGTTGTGGCGGAACAAAGATGGCACGTGGAAGGTGACACGCGTGATCAGTTACGAACACAACAAAGGATTACTCGCGAAATGGCGAGCAGCCGTTTTGTGTTAGCGACACGAGCTTGGGAAAGTGTCAGCCAGATACGGACCGGGAAGTCCCGTTGTGACCGGCAATTTCATTTGGCCGCCAAACGCGCTTTGCTGCAGAAGAGCGGAGATAAGCTTTCGGCCAGCCGCACTGGAGGCGGCTGGAATGAGCACACGAGCCACGCGGAGGTCCGCTGCGTCAAAGCGACCAAAAACCAAACTCGGCCTTCCGGACCTGGACCATAGCAAAGCGGCCGTACTCGACAGCCTACGTTCACCAGAGTCTAAACGGGGTTATCGACATGCAATCGATGAGTTCATCAGCTGGTATTGTTCTGAGCCACGGCTTGCCTTCAACAAGGTGGTGGTCACCCGCTTTCACATTTTCCTCGAGAATCGCGGCCTCGCGGCGTCCACGATTAACGGCCGACTTGCGGCCGTTCGCCGGTTGGCGTACGAAGCTGCGGATGCCGGTTTGCTCAGCCCAGAGTTGGCAGCCAGCATCCGGCGAGTAAAGGGCCCCAAGAAGTTGGGTGTCAGGCTCGGCAATTGGCTCACCGCAGACGAAGCGCGGCGCTTCTGGCAAAGTGCTGATCCGGATACCTTGAAGGGCAAGCGAGACCGCGCCATTCTTGCGACCTTGCTTGGTTGTGGGCTTCGACGTCGCGAGTTGGCCGATTTAGATTTCAAACATCTTCAGCAGCGGGAAGAACATTGGGCCATCGTCGATCTCGTCGGCAAAGGCGGGCACATTCGAACAGTTCCCGTGCCGGAGTGGGTCAAGACGATCTTGGATGAGTGGGTCCATGCAGCTGAACTTCATTCAGGAAGGATATTCCGTTGCGTCTGCAGAGCAGGCAAATGCTGGGGGATGGTGTAACGGAGCGCGTCGTCTGGCACGTAGTCAAGTTGTATGCCGCCAAGTCTGGCTTCGCTACTCTCGCTCCTCACGATTTGAGGCGCTCGTGCGCGAAGCGCTGTCATTCTGCAGGAGGAGAGTTGGAACAGATTCAATTCCTGCTCGGACATGTCTCCGTACAAACCACTGAGCGTTATCTCGGCTGCAAGCAGCGCATTCGTGGCGCCGTCAATGATCGCATCGGTATCGAACCGTAGAGCCTACCTGCTTTAAAGGAACGTGTCGCCGACTTTCCGTCAAAGTGGATTCCGGACGTGAAGCGCGTTCCTCAGGAGGAATCCTCAAGAGCCTTTTCATTTCGATTTGTAAATCGTGCAAGCCAGAGGACGAGAATGCGCGAGGGCCACATGAAGGCAACGCCAGTAACCCTTGTGCTTAATGCACAAAACGACTGTAAATCCTTCAGTGAAATTCTCCCACGATGCGCTCCATATATGTTCCGCCAACCCGGGCAATCCGGATTGGAGGTGGTTGCAAGGAAATGACGAGCTTCGTTAGCAGCGTACCGTTTTCGTTTCTAAATCGGCTTCTCTTGTGATATCATCCCCGTGCTTGCGACCTACGACGGGAGAGAATTGGAATTTGCCGCGATTGTCTTCACAGGATATCGATTCCGTGCGGCAATGCGTTAAGCCGGGTTTGGTTGGTGCGTCAAGCGAGAGCCTTGAGCGAATCGTCTCGGAGTCCCTATCCTCGCTGCCCCCGGCGACCTCTGAAGATTTCCTGTCAACGCTAGGATCGCTTGGCAAAGCCGCCGGACCCGCCTTGGTGAAGGCCGCTCCGAGCGCCTTGCAGGGAGCGGCACAAGGCGGCTCGGTTGGCGGTCCATACGGAGCGCTCATTGGCGGTGGGCTTGGGCTGGTTCAGGGTTTGGTTCAGCCACAGGGCAGGGCGAAAGCTGCGGCGGCACCCCCCGCGCCTATGCAAGCGCCGACGACGGCTCAGACAGCGACGACCACAGCCGCGGCTTCGCTCGCCGTGACCCCGGCGGAGCTTCCGGTGGGCCAGGGCGCCGCGGCAACAATTGTGGGGCTTTTTCAAAACCCTGTCATTAGGAAGGCTTTACTCAGCCAAGTACTAGGCTCGAATGGAAGTCCAACCGTGCAGGCTCCGTCGGGCGCGGAGTTACCCCGCGCCTCGATCAACCAGCTACTCTCGCAGCTCCTGGCAAATGCGGTCGAGGGGCTTCCGGAATCGGAATCAATTACTGAGCAGAGTTATCTGATGGACGACAGCGGCGAATATCTTGTGGATCCGGCATCCCCGGAGCAGCACGCGGCGATGGTCCTGGCACACCTGCAGGGGGGCCGGGCGTCGGGTGAATCCGAGGGGGAGGAGCGCGACGCGCGGGCCGGTCTGTGGGACGAACTCGAATGGATTTCGGACGAGATGGGCGAAGACGTTGATTCGCTCGACGAAAGCTACGAAACAGTGGAATTCTACTAAGGCGGGCGTTCAACAATGGAGTCGGATTCGATCGGCGTGTTGCTGCCCAAAGTGGTTTTGCCCTATTTGCGGCAATGGGCGGATCATGCGGGATTCGAGGTCCTTTCGAAACTCGTGGTTGACGAACAGTTCCTTTCGCTGATTCAGCGCTACGCCGATCAGCTTATCCCCAAACCAAAAACCGAGGTGAACAGCAGTTATGGGTCTGCGGGCCGAGCCACAGGCGCCCATGGAGCGCACCATCCCTATCGTGCGGCGTCCCCTCTAAAACCCCGTCGCGCGCCGGAGCAGTCCGACCTCTCGGACCTACATGCGCGCGTCGATGCAATGGAGGGGCAGCTTCTGGCTCAGCAAGCCATGCTCGAAGTACTCCGCACCAAGATTCGTCCGCTGGCTCAGGCGCTGGGATGCTGCCCGGAGTGCGTGGTGGGATTGGAACAATGTCCGAAATGTCTCGGCAGGAGCGCCGTGGGACATTTTGAGCCGGATCGTGAATTGCTCCGCGCGCTGGTGTTCGAACCATTGGCTGCGCGCGGAGTTTCCTTGAGTATGGGCGGTGAGGCGCCGGCTCGTTCGCGCCGCCGTGCTCGAAATGATTCCAAAGCAAGACAAGAATAGGAGAAAAACAGATGGCTGAGGCGTTAGCGGATAACTATCAATGGGAGAGCGATGAGGCCGATTGGGAATCGGATGAAGCGCTAGACGGCGAATCCGACGAAAGTGTCGAGGACATCGGCGAGCGCGCCCGGGACAGGCGGCGAAGCCGCTACCGTCCGACACAGGGCGTTCAGGGCATCCGGGTGCGAAGACCGGATGGCGTCGCGCAGACGGTAAGGTTCCCGGCAAAGCTGCCGACTTCGGCGGAGGTAAACCGGGGACTGGCCAGCCAGGAAATGGGTCGTCGTGCGCTGGAGGAAAAGCTGGGGAGGTTGGAAAAACAGCTCGGCAGATCGGTCAAGAATGACGCCGCCATCTCTGGGCTCGTCACACTGGCGGTCGGCGGCGGCCTGACCGCCTACGGGGCGGTGAAAGCTGCCGAAGCACCCGTGGACAAGCTGAAGACCTGGACTAACCAGGGCTCGACGCAGATGGCGAGCTTGATGTCCGCTACGCAGCTCGCCACTACCGGGGCGAGGCTGGTAACCAGCAGCCGCTATCATCGAAGTGGACTTGGGATGGCAGCCGACATATTTTCTGTCGCCCAACTCGCTACATTCGTGTACGGGAAGTTTTCTTCCTCGGGGACCCTGTTTCGACAAGGGCCTATCTACTCCGGTTTCGAAGACTCCTACGAGACGGCTTTCGGGAAACTCAACTTGCCAGAAGGGTATAACGTAGGCGACACTATCGTGATCAGCAACACGGGAGAATCCTTAAAAGTCGTGATTGACTCGAACGGGCGGCAGGCCTTCCAGAGAGTTTGATCGGCGGTTCCGCCGCTTAACATTCACAATCCCGATCCAGGGCCTCGCGCGAAGGGGCTCCTCGATCATCCATCCTCATTACAGGGCTGGCATTGGGGAGCACTCATGGCTGTCCATCCGTTTAACGAATTCAACCTGGATCCCGCGCTGGCGGAAGCGGTGGCGGGAGTCGAGCCGAATTTCCTCATCGAGGGAATTCTTCGGCTGGACGACCCCGGCGAGATCCCATTGGAATTCGGCGTAGTCTGCCGGTTTGACCGGATCTTCACTGGACGGTTCCGGGCCGCGGATGCGTGGACCATCCGCCGGAATCCAAACGTAGCGAGTCTGAAGGCTGCGCGTCCGATCGGAACGCCCGAACTTGAACGGCTGCTCGATGCCGGCTCCGAACTCCCCCAGCGTGCGGTTCCGCCGTACACGGGCCGGGGCTCGGTTGTTGCGGCGCTCGATTTCGGGCTGGACTTCGCTCATCCCAACTTCCGGAATGCGGATGGCTCCACGCGCGTACTGGCTTTCTGGAATCAGGGCGCGGGCTACGACATCTCACATCCAAATTCCTACGGATACGGCCGGGTCTTTTCCCGCGAGGAAATCAATGAAGCGCTGGAAGCTGAGGATCCTTACGGCGCACTCGGCTATCACCCTTCGATCAGCGACACAGGTGACGGCAGCCATGGCACGCATACGTTGGATATTGCGGCCGGCAATGGCCGTGTGGGCGCGGCGAGCGCGGCGGCCGAGGCCGATATCCTCTTTGTTCATCTGTCCACGCCGCGTCTGGACGCAGCAGGGAACCTGGGAGATTCGGTGCGCTTGCTCGAAGGCCTGGACTTTGTGAGGAGGGCAGCAGGAGATCGGCCCTGGGTGGTTAACCTCTCGGTCGGGCGCACGGCGGGTTCGAAGGACGGAACGAGCCTGGTGGAGCAGGGCATGCATGAATGTCTGCGCATGGGAAACGGCCGCGCGATTGCGCAATCCGCGGGAAACTATCGCTCTGCGAACCTGACCGTGGAGGGCTCGGTCCAGGAGGGCGAGTCTCGAGAGCTCCTCTGGATCATCCAGCCCGATGATCCAACGCCAAACGAGCTAGACATCTGGTATTCGGCCAAAGATCGGCTGAGTATCGAGATTCAGCCGCCGCATTCCACCGAGTCGATCCGCGTTGCGCTGGGAAGAATGGAGGAGATCCTATACGACGGGAACGTGATCGGGCGCATTTATCATCGCAAGAACGATCCCAATAATGGGGATAACCATTGCGAGATATTTCTCAGGACGGCGGCGCCCGCGGGTACCTGGATCGGGCGGCTGGTGGGCGAGTATGTGATCAGCGGCAGATTTCACGCCTGGATTGAACGGGACATCGGGCGAGCCGGGGCGCAATCGCGTTTTGCCCCGGAGATCGTGTCGGAGCGATACACGCTAGGAACGATCGCGACTTCGCCACTTGTGATCACGGTGGGCGCTTATGACGCGTACGATCCCACCATGCCTTCGGCGTCGTTTAGCAGCCTGGGGCCGACGCGCGACGAACGGCTGTATAAGCCGGAGCTGCTCGCGCCTGGTGTTTCGGTGGTGGCGGCGCGCTCGATTCCGCGGGGGGAGACGCACCAGGAAGGACTGACGGTGGCGCGATCCGGCACCTCCATGGCCGCGCCGCATGTGACCGGAGTGATAGCCGCAATGTACGAGGCCGCGGGGCGGCGTCTTTCGATTGATGAGATTCGCGAATACCTGCGTCTTAGCGCGGTTCCATTAGATGCAGAGGAGCATGGGGCCTACTGGGGCCGGTTGAACGCGACGGAAGCGATCCGCCTGGCTCGTGGCGAGCCGGTCGTGGAGGCGGTCACCGATTTCGCGCCGGAAGAAGACTACGGCCGTGGGCGCGCGCTCCCCGTGTCAACGAACGAGGCAAGCGCAGAGGCGGGTGTGGAAACAAGGGAGGCGTTTATGGATGGGATCGCAGAGGATCTGGTGCTTCGTGCGGAACTGGCGCTCGACCGAAACGCCGGTGACAGAAGACAATCGGAAATCCTGTTCCTCCGAAAACTCTTGGATCTGCTAGGTTGGCAATCAGCGGGAACAGTGTTGTCTCCGGCGAAGCTCTTCCGGCTGGCGGCGGGGGAAGATGCCGGCATCGGTGCCGTCTTGAAGGTGATCGGCGCGCCTTCGAAGCGCACTATGGTGACCCTTCGTCGCGGTGACTGGATGATCCGTCTGGCGCCAGCGACGGGCGATGTGGGTCATGTGTCGGTGCTCGCTTCGGACGACTTGATGAGCCGGTCGAGAATCCGCAACGAGGAGATTCCAGCGGAGAGTTCTCTGCCGGGATATTACGGAACGGTCATTGAAGGAGGCGTGTATCCGCATGACCGGTCCATTCCGTTTGCGCGCCGATTTCTCGATGGCAGTGGGCGAGTTCCGCAGCATTCCTTCATCTTGCGGCCAACCTTGGGGAAGCCAGAAGACATGGGAGCAGAGGACATTAAAGCAGACGCGTCGGCTTCCGTTCCCACTAATGCCAACCGAGTGAAGGAACTAAACGAGTATAATCCGGCCAATTCCGATAAGCTGGTGATCAACACGGTCGAATTTGATACTGGCATTGCAGGCATCACGAATTACCGGAGCTGGAAAACCAACTCTGCTGTTCATCACAACCGATTTACAGGTGCATACCGCGACCCATTTAGCATTAAGCATCTGATACTGCATGAGACCTCTAGCGACTCGGGAGATGGGTTTGATCCCACAGTTCACTACGCTAACGGACAACCCTATCTGACGGTTTCGCACCTGGCCGTAACTCGGAACGCCAAAATATTGCAGTTCAATGACCTTGTTGAAACCGAAAACCATACGGTCGGGCTCAACACAACCAGTATCGGCATCGAATTTGTAAATCGAGATTGGCTCTCCTCTAAACAGACGCAAGAGGGAATACCCTCAACACCAGCCAGCCTCTCTAAGGAACAGAAAAAGAAATACGCAGAGGAGAATGGGTATCTCTGGGCATTCTGGGGCGACGGCTTCAACATTTACCGTGTGCCTCCATCATTGGATCAGTTGGAGAAGGAGGTGGATCTCGTTAGGTGGCTGACGATGGATTTGCCGGGAACTCTTCAAGGGATGCGAGGGATCTCGATCTACAACCTCTTCCCTTCGGTCGAGGACAGATGGCTGCAGCTCATCTCCTATAACGAAATCAAAGGCATTTGGACGATCAAAGCTGACAACCTTCCACCCGCGGCCGAACAGGCGGACAGGAATCTTTTTGTAATGACTACCGGCTACGGATACCTCACGCCTGAGAAGATCGTGAATAAGTCCGGGATTATTTCGCACAATGCAACGTATGAGGACCACCCCGACGGCTCTTTTCTAGCTCTTTACACTTGGCTACGCCTCAAGAAAAGCAAGACGAAAGATGAGGCGTATGAACTCTGCAGGACGCTGATGAAAGAGCATTTCATCAAAGCAAGGCCAAAGAGCCATCCGGCGAAGCAGATCGTCATCCTCGACGTAAGAGACGCAAACCTCAATGTGCGGCCAGTGGCCGGTGAGTCGGCAGATCCAGAATATGAAGCAGGCAGGGTCTCCTGGGAGCGCGAGCATCCGTTAGAGAGCCCTGCCGGGAGGTATAGCCGCGAGAAAGCCGAGATGCCGGTGCCAGGCTTCGAGCCTGCCCTCAACGAAGAGATCGGCAAATTCGGCGCAGCAGAAGAACAAGCCGAATTTGATATCAAAACCGGAACCGCAGAGCCCATAGAAGACGACTTCAGTGATGAGATGTCTGCCTGGTGGCCGAAACAGCAGACTGACATCTCAGAAGACGCGCCGCCGGTTTTGTCGGAACTGCCTCCATTTCGCCATTTCTTTCAGCCGATGAAACCGTCGCCTGACGGAAAATCGTGGATTCCTGACGGAGTTGAGAGGGCACTGGAGAGCCTGAATCCGGGGTTCATCGGATCGAATGACGATTTGGTGACCGGACCAACGCAAACGCCCCTTGTGGACCTGCTTACCGGTACGACAGCTTTCAAACGATATTTGACGAATGATTCGATTCGAACGCGAAGCGCCCGGGCCGGGGACAAGATACGCGTAGCGATCGTCGATCTTACCGGCGCGAAGCTGACGAAACCTGAATTCGCGGGCTGGGGATCGACCGTTGCATTGGAGGCCGCGAGTTCCGGCAAGGTTGTGGCACTATTGGCCGCTTATCAGCTGCTAAACGACCTGAGGCATGTCGCTGCGACGGACGGCATCAAAACCGTGAATAATCTAATCGCCGAGATGGACAAGCGCTGGAAGTCCATCCCGCGCGGGTCGCGCCCGCGGCTTTCCACATTTCTCGATGGGTCGTCTGATCCTCCTGATCTTAAGTTCAGCGAAGCGATAGAGACATCCGTCGCGAACATTATCAACAATGATCACCACGATCCCAACAACGCAAACCACTCGGCGTCCGTACTGCTTCATGAGGTGGGCTTCCCTTATGCCGCTTCGGCAACGTGGCAGTCGGGCCTTTATCACTCGAAGCGCCGCGGCCTTTGGCTGGTCAACGGTTTCGAGAAGGGTGGCCCGAGTTGGAGCGATCCGGTGAGGCCGCCCGGAGCCGGCTTCGGGCACACCGGCACGGCTCTCTCACTTGCTACATTCTTCACGCTGCTGGCGCAACGCAGGCTCGTTACCCCGGAATCCTCGGCAGAGATGCGGAGGCGACTCTCGACCGCGAGTTTCTTCGAATCCAGCTACTGGCCGGCGACGCCTATCGGCTCCGCCGCGATTGCATCCAAAGTGGGGCTACTCCTGAAATGCGTCGATTCGAGATGTATATCGACACACGCGCATGAGCCTGCTCTGATCGAGAACGGGAAATATCGCTACGTGGTTGCGCTGATGACAGTGGGAATCGATAACGGCGTGGAAGTGCTGCAATCACTGTTGGGCGAGATCGATAAATTGATTCGCGCCCAGAACCCTTAGACTCTCTTCGTGGCATTTGCGAAAACCCAAATCGGTGAAATAGCAGGCCAGAGCAACATGGCTGTCGCTGATCGGTGTAAGAAGATCGGAAAGGTTCCAACTCTCGCTTTCGCCACCTTTGCGGGCGATTTTTTGGTGTCCACTCGGGACCGATTTTTCTTCTTCTCCGCAACCGCCTTTTTCACGAGGGTACCGGCATAAACCGTCAAATGAACTTCGGCGAACAATTGGAGCGAGCGGAGATCGCGTTAGGCCGAAGCCTCGGACGCCGCGCGGAGTCGGAGGTCGCGTTTGTGCGCGCGCTGTTATCCGGGTTGGGCTACGACTTGCCGCTGTGGCGGTCTTCTCCCGCGCAGTTGTTTCGCATGGCGTTGGGGAATGAGTGGCGCCGGCACTCGCTCAGCGATCTGCTTCGGGTGATCGCCACCCCGTGCGGAAAGGCCTCCGAAACGTTGCAGGCGGGCGACTGGATGATCCGCGTGATCGCCGGCTCGGGTGATATTGGCCACATCTGCGTACTGGCATCGGGCGAGCTGCTGAACCGGGCCGAGCTGCGCGCAGAAGGCATCCCGGCCGAGAGTTCGCTGCCTGGATATTATGGCGCCGTTATCGAAGGCGGCGCCTATCCGCACAAGCGGGACGATCTGTTCGCGCGGCGGTTTTTGGATCGCAATGGACGGGTGCCGCCGCATTCAGTAATCCTTCGTCCGCTGCGGGGCGCTGGTGACGAAACGCCCGCCGACGCGCTGCCGCCTTCCCCGGCGACCCCATCTTCGCGTTCGCGTGGGCAGAAGCCCACGGGACCACTGGTTCCCGCAGCGCCCGCCGGTTCTTCGAGAGACGAGCTGCGCAAGCGAGTCACCCTGGCGGTGTCGGGGAACAGCGCCTCCGCTCGGGCATTCTCGCCGGAAAGGAACGACAAGTCCGGCGTGACTCGATTGGTGGCGAAGGCCACGTTCGCTTCGCTGCTTCCGCCAACGGATATTGGGTTCCGGTGGCGTTCGAACCCGCCGGACGGCGTGGCCTTTGGGCAATTGCTTGTACAACAGGGCCAAGGATTCTCCACACTTCAGATTCCGGTCATGGCGCGGCGACCGGGCCGGGCGCGGGTGTTTGTGGAAGCGCTGGATGCAGCGGGCGCCGTAATCGAAACCTCGGCGGCGATCGACCTCAGCGTGCCGCAGTTCTTCGTGGTGACGGACTCCGATCCCCAGCTTCAAGATCTGCCGCGCATTCTTGACGGCAGGCAAATCGTGAGGCCGGCGGCGCTGGACTCGGCGCTCCGGGAGATGGGTTTGCTCGACGACAAGCTGCAGATCTTTTCTCAGGTCCAAACCACTGTCGACCGCATCGCAGGTCCGCGCGCGGTGCGAAGCGCCTTCGGCTGCGCTGGCGCTCACAACGTTCGCTTCATCTGGCGCATGGCTGATAATCCGGAACCGATGCCGGCCGGTTTGACGCGGGTATTCTTCACGCAGGTGGATCTGCAAGGCTATCCGCCGAGACAGCGAGGTCCAGAGTTCGGGATCACACTCTCTCAGCAGGGGCCGTACGGCTCTGCCGAGAATCCGGCGGAACTCATCACCATCTTTCCCGGCATGTTCGAGATGCTGCTGCGGGAGAACTCGGGACTCGCCGTTTCGAATCCGGAGGACAAAGACCTTCGCGGGCGGATGAAAACGCTGGGCGCGTACTGGCGAACGAACTCCAGGGATGCGTGTGCGCGAGCGTTGATGCGGAACGTGGTGGCCCGAGGCGTGGCCAATACCATTTGTCATGAAGCTTATCATTCACTGCTGACGATTCAGCAGGCCGACCAACCGGCCATGGATCCCGGAGGCCATTTGCGCGCTTCGAGCATTTTATCGGTGAGGCGCGATTTCAACGCTCGCACGGGCATTCGGGTGACGAAGGAGCGCGAGTTCCCCGCCCCACGGAGTTATGTGTTGGAAGAGCCCGGCATCGGCGAGTGGCAGACGCTTCCGGCCGAATATGACCGTCGCATCTGGACCTTCTTCCCGACTCCTCCCCAATGGCCGGAGCAGCGCAACGCGGGCGAGACGTTCGATGAGGACCAAGAATTGAGCGCGGGCCTTACCGCCAGCGCGACCCAGGAAGACACGCCGATATCGAGCGACTACTCGCTCCAACAACTGGCCAGCGGACAGCTCGGCGCGGTTCCTTCGGAGTTTCAGACGAAGATCCTCGGCGGGCAAAGCGAAGACGTATGGGGATTGACGGACCGCATCTTTGCGAAGTTGAAGCCCGAATGGGCCGGCGTAAAGCTCGATCCGAAAAACAAGCAGCACCAGGAACCCATCCAGGAATACAGGCGCGTGGCGAAGGACGTCGCGGCGCTCATCTGGCTGCGGAAGATCATCGCCCTGCTCGACAAATATCGCGGCGACTTGCCGCGCGATTTCCTGCTGGGATGGATGGCGAAGGAAAACGACGGACAGGTATCGCCGACCACCTCACTGGGCGAGCGCGGATACTTTCAAGTTCACCCAGAAGAGGCCACGCTGTACCTGGGGCTGAGCGGTAGCGCGTTTGAGAAACTCTCGACAGACCGGGAGACAGCGATCCGCGAGGGAATCAAAATCGTCCGGCGCCATCGCGCCGAGATCGCCAAGTACGGCGTGACGAACGCTGATTTGCTGCTGCGTTTAACCAAGACCAGGCACGGACTGCCGGCGAACCTGAGGACTGTGTTGGACAAGCTTTCGAGCAGCGGCTCCGTCATCGGATGGAATGCCGTTGCCGAAAAGATGAAGGTGACCGCGCTGGGTTCGCGCGTGATCGACAACGTCGAGTCCACCATGGGGTACGCGAAGAGCCTGAAGGTCTTGAGCGACCTTGTGCCCGCACCCGCTGCGGGGGTTTCAGGCGGCGGCGACTCCACTGAGGATGATCCTTCGAGTCCCTCCAAGCCGAAGTGTGGATTCCTCGACACAACCGGAGCAGTGGTCGCCGAGGCGGATGTTCGCAAGGCTATCGTTACGGCGGCAAATGATGAGCACACGGCCTGGCTCGAAAAGGGTAAGGTCAATGAGGAAGACAACGACGCCAGGTTCCCCGATCTGGTGCGCTACTGGCTGGCGGGAATGGACAGCTCTCTCGATCCGGATACTCTCTCGAGCCTTCAAGGCGCCGTGGCGAAGGTGAGGTTCACCAATATCGGCAATTCGAAGCTGAACACAGCGATCGCGGATTATAATACGGCCGACGACCTATTTGACAAGGCGACGGATGCCGTCTATGCCTCTTCGAATAAGCGGGACGCAGCACAGGCGGCGCGAGAGAAGGCGAAAACCGCGTTAGATGCCGCGGAGAAGGAAGAAAAGGAGGCCAAGGCAGAGCTGGAAGCGGCGATCAAGGCGAATGCCGATGAAACGGTGCTCCGAAGCGGGCTCGCGATGACTGAGGCAAAGCTAAAAACCGCCAGAGACGCCGCAGATGCAGCCGAAAAAGCTTTAACTAAGGCAAAGAGCGACATGTCCACAGCTATGACAGATCGCGAGAAAGCAAGGTCCGCTGCCGATAAACTGAAGAGCGCCGCAGAAAACTGGCCGATTGCAGACTGCGCGAAGTCAGCGAAGAAGCTACTCGCAGAGGCCGGTCTCTCCGGCGTTTCGATTGAGAATCAACTGCAATCGGCCCACAATTCGCGCGCCGATACGTTACCGTGGAGTGCGGTTTACGTCGGAAGCGTGATCCGTAAGGCAGCCATAAAACTTGGCCTGGAGGCGACCGTCGGCGGGAAACATGTGGGCAAGGACGGGCTGCTGAAAATGACCTCCCGCCACGCGGAATACGTGATGGAGGCTCGGAGGGGGATCGAAGGCCGATACGCCGCCTTCGATCCGGCAAAGCGCTCCGTTCAAATCGGTGACATTATTGTTTCCGACCGCAAGGAGTTCATACACCGTAGCGGCGTAAAGACGATCAAGGGAGTGGCGTCTGGAGATATTCTGCACGGCGACATCGTGGTGCTGGTGAATGTAACAAAGAGATTCGCTGAAACGATCGGTGGCAACGTGCATAATTCGGTCCGCCGGAGGCGATATCCCGTCGATAACAAAGGAAACCTGGTTCAGGACGAAAAGGTTCTGTACGATCAGGAGGGCAATGATGGCGCATTTAGCGGCACTGGGCTCACGCTATCCGGAGAGGCACCGACCCTGCTCCAACCACGAAGCACCTTCCGGATATTCGCGCTCTTAAGCCCCAAGGCGAAGTGCGTGACCGCGTCCAAGCAGGCCGGCTAGCGCGGCGTGGCTTCTCTTCCGCGCATTTCGATTCGGATCAGTTAAACGCGTACGGACCTGGTAGTCCGGTTCTCTCCGTTTATCCGGGATTCGAATTCAAGTTGACGTAAAACGCGCTTCGCGCGCATTGAAGTGCGCAAACTTTCCGGAATCGGCATCTGGGACATCAGCCATGTAAGCTCCGCGGTTTGCGATAGTCCCAGATCTGATGGGCGTTTACCGATACTTATCGAAGAACAACAGCAGGCCGAACTGAGACTCGCTCCTGGATGTCTTATCTTTCTGCTGGCTTCATCGCCTCAATCTTGGAGATGGAAATAGCAGGTTTTGCTTGGCGAGAAGCCGCTATCAGCACGTCCACCAGAGCACGACACTCGTTTAGTCCGGTGGCAAGAAGCTCACGAAATGAGGGAATGCGTGACATGAACCACAACATGCCTGCTGCCACCCATGCCGGAGCCGAGTTGAGCCGCGCCTTCCCGGACGGATAAAGTTGATACCCCAGCCGTTTAATCAGGATGAAGCCTTCCTGCAGTCCTCGTGCGATGGTCAGCGACTCGCTCCAGGAGGCACCGCCTGGACGCCGCATCCCCGCAACCGACACACTCTCAAAAGCGATGCACAGGGGAACATGGCAGCGAAGCCAAAGCAGCATGTCGGGTTCGAAAACTGCAGGCAGACCGGCGCCATTGAACAGTTTGACCCATCTCTCGTCGTTCATTTTAGTCTTCTGGCCAGCGGCTCCGATCTTTGCATCTAGCTTGCCGTTCGGGTCGATGCTGCCCTGCACGAATGGCATTCCAAACGAGCAACGCTCGGCTCCGACAGCATCTCGCAGCCGCTCGGGATCGAACGTGTTGAACATGAACTGGATCCACCTGGCCGCGCTACATCGAAGCGCCGGTAAGACGGCTTCAACCTGGTGAGCGGGCAAAGTCACAAGCACAAGGTCGTATGGAGCCTCTTCGTCCAGCCTGTCGGCGACACACAGTTCCGCACGTTCACCCGTCATGTTGATGATGCCGTTATCGCGCTTCAGCTGTTCCAATCGCGCCGAACCAGGGCGTGCTATCGCTGTCACATCATGATGACCAATCCGAGCCAGTTGGAAGGCAAAGGTGCTGCCTATTCCGCCGATACCGATTACCGCGATACACAGGGCTTTGGGAGAGGGGGCGAGAGCAAAATCTTTACTCATAGAAGTCTATGATCGGATTGCTGTATCTGATTCTCAAGATGTAATAGTCCATTTTCTATGCTCAGGAGTCCAGCCGTTGATCGAAAGAAGATTATTTGCGGCGACCGACCCTCTTTCAGATGCGCTGACGAGAATCAGTCTAAGAGCTTTCATCAACGTCGCATGGAACGCTGGAGGAACGTGGGCGGTCGACTTTCCTGCTTACGACGGCTTCACGTTCAATGTCGTGCAGAAAGGTGAATGCTGGCTGTCGGTAAAAGGCGAACAGCAAACGGTGCGCCTCAAAGCCGGCGATTGCTTCCTGCTCACCGGCGGACGGCAGTTCTCTCTTGCCTCGAACTTGTCCCTTAAGAAACGGCTTCGGGCTGAGAAGCTGTTTTCACAGGCTCAAGACGGGTATGTGTCATGCAACGGTGGCGGAGACTTCCTCGTCGTTGGAACCATCTTCAGATTTGAAGGGCATCTGCCTTCGGTGCTATTCAACCGTCTGCCCCCGGTCATTTATATTGACGCAAGTTCCGATCATGCCGCCGTGTTGCGTTGGAATCTTGATCGTTTCGGTACCGAGATGCGTGGCAGTGGCATCGGGCGCTCGCTCGTCCTTAGTCACCTTGCACCCATCATGCTGCTGCAAGTACTGCGCATATACCTCTTAGCTTCACCGAAAGAGGAGAATTGACGCCGACTATACGGCAACTTGGATTCGTAAACGCTACGCCGTTACTCGCGATCTATGCGGCAAGTGAGTTCAGTCTCTGAGTGCCGTATCAAGGAAACAAACAATCGCGCCGAGTTCCAGCAGGGCTCGCCGCGAACTCACGACTTGCCCGCGTGGTCTCCATATTCCCAGTCGTAAGGTACGCCGGTGTCGCTAAGGACAAATCTGGCCAGTTGGGTGAAGCCCGCTTCGGAGCGAACGTCGTTCGAGAGGATCAAGACGCAACGTTGACTGGCCTCGATGCAGACCATGGTGTTAGCGGTCTGGCCGTCATGGCCGCCCTTGTAGAATCCGTTACCCTGCGGTCCGTGAAAGAAGATGACGCCAAGTCCTGAATACAGGTCCTTACGCTGCTCAGCTAGCGGGAGGTCAGGGAGGAAGAGGGGAAACAGACTCGCTGTGCCAATGTGCAGCAGAGGTCGCGTGATTTCGGCGCGTGCGGTGGAACTGAGCCCATCTCCACGCACCAGGGCGGCGGTAAACTTCGACAGGTCGGTAATGGTGGTATTCATTGAGCCTGCCGCACGGACCTTGCTGCGCTTGTCATGTGGCTGGGGCTGACCCTGATCGTTCCATCCATCGGCGACATTGGCGTCCTGACCGTTATGCCACGTCAAGCTGGTGCGGGTCATGCCCAGCCGGTCGAAGTTGGCCTTGGTCAGAGCGCCGACATCGAGCCCCAAGCCTTGCGCCTTGCGGCCATGTTCGATGACGAATTGCAGCAGGATAAAACCCTCGCCTGAATAGCTGAAACGCGTACCAGGTTCGAAATGGATGTGTAGTTTCTGGTCCGGTTCGATGAACCAGAAGTTGCTGAAGCCGGTGGAGTGGGTCAAGCACATACGCGGGGTGATCTTTTCCCACCGCGAATCGCCGGCGAGGTCCTTGTACGGCCCATACTTGTCTGGGAACACTGGGTCAGGGCCATAGCTCGGCAATGGATTATCCAGATCGGTCTTAATAGGAGTATCGAGGTTGAGCTTACCCTGATCGACCAGTTGCATGACCGTGTATGCGAATACCGTTTTGGTGAGGGAAGCACCATACATGACGGTGTCCGTGGCCAGCGGATCTCTCTTGGCGTTACGGACTCCGTAGGACTGCACATAGCCAACCTTGCCGTGATCGATCACCGCAATTGCCATGCCGTTGGCATGGGTGTGACTCATGATCTTGCCCACCTCGGCGTCGATCGCGGTGCCGCTGGGTATCGTTTGTGCGACCGAGGCAAACGGAAAAGAGACGACAACAAAAAGCGGAACAGCCCATTTAGGCGACTTCACGATGACTCCTTGTTCGACCCGATCGCGAGCGATGCTCTTTCATGCTGATTATCTCCGAGCGATCGACTACTCGGACACAATTACTTGCCGTCATAGATCCGCTCTAGTCGCGAAAAGTTCATTAATCGCAGCACGCGGGAACAGTCCAACGCGGATACGACTTATAAGCCGGGAGGCTCATCGCCGTCGAAGCTGGGATCGTAGCCAGCGAAGAGCTGGCATTCCAGTCTGTCCGCCTCAAACAAAATATCTCCAGGAATTTGTTTTCGTTCCACTTGCAGGAACTCCCGAAAGCCATTCACTGCCTGCACTACGCTCCTGTGAATCATCGGATCATCAGCCGTCATCTCGATGTAGCGCCGGGCGCTCTGGACAAACGCCTTGAACTCCGTCACGGGATACTTCCGCTTATTCGAGAGCGCCATATCGAAGGTGACCCTTAGGTCGGCCGTCTGCCGCGCGATCCGATTCTTTTCCGATTCCGCCATCACGATCCTCGCTTGGTTGTGAAGACAATAAAGCCGAATGGAATTATAGACGAAAAGGGGACTTCTCGTTCCTGATCGTCCAGTTTCGGGATTGACGACGGCTCGCCAACTGGTCGGCCGGTTCAGGGTTGAGAGATCGCGACTTTTCGCCAGCTACCTTTCGCTGAGCTTAAATTCCTCTAAATCTCCGGTCCGTACGGCCGTGATGTGGTAATCCCTTAGGTGGTCAATCATGTCAACTTGGACGGCTTTGAAGCTCTTATGTACGCTGGCTGTAATGCTGCAAGGTTCAGCAGATTATCCTGCGAAGCCCGTGCGGATAATCGAACCCTTCGGTGCTGGTGGTGGACCTGACTTGATAGCTCGCGCCATCAGTCCGAAGCTAACCGAGCTATGGGGTCAGCCGGTGACAGTAGAGAACCATCCCGGCGCAGGAAGTACAGCGGCTCCCGCTCTGGCTGCGAAGTCGCCAGCTGATGGTTACACGTTGCTGGTTAACACCAGCGCGCAGCCGTACAGCGCCGCAGTGTTGAAGAATCTGCCGTATGACCCGTTGAACGATTTCATTCCGGTTGCTCCACTCACCAGCCAACCCTATGTGCTGGTGGCAGGCACGTCATCTAGCATCACCTCAGTCCGCGATCTTATTGCTGCAGCGAAGAGGAAGCCGGGTGAGCTGAACTTCGGCTCTGCCGGCATTGGTACCGGTACACACTTCGGGGCCGACAAATTCAATTTGGAGGCGGGCATTAAGGCCGTGCATGTCCCTGGCGACACAATGCCCAAAGCGATCGCCGATGCAGTCGCGGGGCGTACCACTTACCTCATTTCACCCATCTCTTACGCCGAGGCTGACATCCGGACGGGCAGGCTGCACGCGCTGGGCGTGACGACCAAAAGGCGCTCGCCCTTGCTACCCGACGTGCCGACGATCGCCGAGGTCGGCGTCGCCGAGTTTGACTACCCGATTTGGTATGGCGTATGGGTGCGCACAGGTACTCCAGCCGAAGTGGTGAACAAACTAGCGAAGGACATTGCCCGCGTTCTGGCGGCACCGGATCTACGCGGCTGGCTGGCGAAGCACGGGGCCTATCCAATGAGCATGACGCAGCCTGAGTTCGCGCGCTTTGTCCAGAGCGAGAGTGAGAGCGCTGCGCGTATCGTCAAAGCCGTCGGGATCAAACGTCAGTAATTGTGCGTTCCACAAATCGCGTATTGGGGACGGCCGCTGGTCCAAGAAGTCATCCTTGTCAATCCCTCTCATCCAGCATGACGGGCAATCCGGAAGTTAGCCGACGCGAAGGGGACTTCGCGGGAATAATCTTCGGTACTAACGTCTGATCTGCGACGCTGTATCCTTTCCTGTAGTCGTGATGACTCAATGATTAACGCGTTCGGATGGTTTTCAGTGCTCCTTCTCTTGAGCTGTGGGTGTCCGCAGCAATCAAGGGCTCAGACGAGCGAGATGCAGTCTGACCGCGCCCTCCGCGACGTTTCCATTCATTGGCCGACATCCTACGATCCCTCAGTTGCTCCCGTCTTCAGCCACAACCAACTCCTCATCCATTCGGATTGTCACCGTGCCTTCGAGCGACTCGCCGACGCTACCGATTGGCCGAACTGGCTCGTGATCGTCAAGAACGTTATCAGCGAGACGCCCGGCACGACAGGCCAGGGCTCTCTCTATCGCCTTAGGATCTTTAACAGTCCCATCCAATCGCGCATCGTTGAATATGTATTGGATCAGCGCATCAGTTGGATTCCCTTTGGAGCCGACGAGACCGAAATCCGACATGGCCATTACCATGCCTGGCGTTTCGTTCCACAAGCTGCGAACTGCCTCGTCATCACCGAAGAGACAGGCATTGGGCCTGGAGATCGCAAGAATCCAACCGCGGGTAGTCATCTTATGCATAAAGCCCACGAACTCTGGCTGGATAGCCTTAGGTACATCAGCGAACCGTAATGGCTTGTCGCGCCACTACCCGAAACGCGCACCTCGGAAGCTGGCCGTTTGCCCTGCCCTTCGAACAGCTGCCGAAGTCGGATCAACCGACAGGAGAGGACTTAAGGGTACTAACGTATCGCAGCGGACCCTCACATCAAGGACCCAGAAATATAGCCCTGCACCACTGAGCCAATTAAGCGACTAAGTTGGCCACGTTCCATCGCGACGACCGAGTCATAGGCGAGCAAGTAGCGGCTGACGACCAGGCCGGCTATTTGTACCAGGATGAGTGCGATTCGTTCTTCCTGATGGTCTTTGACGACCACTTTCCGAATGACTGGCAAAGCCTGTTGCTGCACGAACTGAACGAATCGTTGCCGCGCCAGTTCGTGGGTACTGGCAGCACGGAGCAGGACCTGCAGTTCGCGGCGCGTGTTTTCCCCTTCCCACTGCTCCATGATGTGAGCAATCAGGGCCTGTCCCCTGCTCTCGCAAGTGACCCTGGTGAGATCGGGCATACGGAAATCAATAGATGCGGCTGCGGCAAAGAGCTCCTCCTTGCAGTGGTAGTAGCGCATCACCATTGATGGGTGAATATTTGCCTTGGCTGCGACCGCGCGGATCGTGGTGTTTTCAAAGCCTAGTTCCGCGAATACTTGTCGCGCCTGCGTGAGGATGCGTTCACGTGTTTCGAGAGAGCGCGCGTTTCTCACCGGAGACTTCTTGCCTTCAAAGCCCACTGTCTCCAGTTTGCATGATATGCTCGGAAAAACAAGCGTTTGCAAACGCGTGTTTGCAAAGGATGCTTACCAGGTAGGGCCTGCGTATTGGACCGACTCCGAAGGGAAGCGATCGCAGCCGCAGTTTCTATTCTTAGAAGGTAAAGGTGCTAGATGGATCATTCGTATTTGCTCTGGATTGCCACGCTGATCTACGGCGTTCACATGCTGGAAGAGACGATGTACGGCTGGCACGATTGGGTCCGCAAGGTTCTGAAAATGCCGGCAGAGTGGAATGAGTTCTATATGGTGAATGCCGTCGTCATTGTGTTAGGAGCGAGCTGTGCCATGGTGGGCTGGAAGAATCCCGCATATGCTCTGACGTTCCCTGCGTTCATGGTTGTG
Source organism: Bryobacteraceae bacterium (assembly GCA_965214005.1). Lineage (GTDB taxonomy): Bacteria > Acidobacteriota > Terriglobia > Bryobacterales > Bryobacteraceae > Bog-105. The sequence continues at coordinate 81,500 of CBDCAQ010000007.1, read as the reverse complement.
AATGCCATTCTGTTCCATATCGCTCCGGTACTGGTCACGCGCATCTTTTCCCCCGGCGTTATCACGGCGGTTGTTTTATTTCTGCCGGTCACGGGATGGATTTACTACAAGGCATACCTTGACGGCGTGCTGAATTTCTCCAGCGTAGCTTTTCCTCGGTGTGTGGTGCGCTGCTGATGTTTTTTCCGATCGTACTCCAGAAAACAAAAGCGAGGATAGTCAACCACTAGCTCACAGCAACGGACCCAAAGGATAGCCCTGCACCGCGAAGCGAAACGCTCGCAAACAGTGTGAGGTGGATTAAGTCGCCCATCGGTCCCCATGAACGCCGATCCCAGACGGGAAGCCGACTTTTCGGTATCTAATCCATTTCGCCCCTTAGCGGAAGCACAATCAGGCGGCCTTCAATTGTGCCGCAATCAGAAGCTCTTTGATGAACATCGCAATCGATTTGTCGCCCGACATCTTCCTGAGCCAAACTCGCGCAAATGCCCGCTGCACCTCATTCTTGCTTAGACTGAGTGCTGATGCCATCAACCCGAAGAACTCGTGAGGATCACAGCCAGCCGCATGATTCAGAGAGATCAGTATCGCCTCGATAGGCTTTTGTAGTTCACCTCCAAGTAGCTGAACGAAATCGGATTCATCGGTGACTGCTAATAGCTCGCGCTCCGGTGACTCTTTACCTGGCAAGAAAATGAACGGCCAATTTACAACCGAACCGCTGAGCTTCTCTCTCATATCCCCGTCGAACACACCGATAACGCTAAACCAATCACCAGTTCGCGGCAAATTTTTCAAAACTGCGGTGATCTTGCTCTCGGAACTCGCCGCAACGACTTCATGCGTGCGTAGGATTTCAGGCGCGTACTGTTCCAGAACAGCCATTAGGAATGACTTTGCGCATTCGTCCTCGACGAGAAGCATTCCGCCGAAGCCAGTACCGGCGCCTAGCAGAATTGATATGTCGCCTCGCCTGGGATTTTGAAGAGTTACCGCTTCACCATCCGCTCGCGCCACCAAAATCAAATGCTCACTTGGTATGCGTCTAATGATTGCTGGTGAATGGGTCGTGACAATGACCCAAAGCCCCTTTTCATCAGAAAACTTCGCCAGGACGTTCATCAAGCAGTCCTGGGATCTGGGTGAAACGTGGGTTTCCGGTTCCTCCAATACAAGAACAGAGTTCTTGGGAAGGTCCCTGATTGTCCAATATGTGAGCAGCAACGAAAGCTCTCCCCGGCCCATACTCTCGCTTCCATAGGTGACATCGGCCGCGGTGACACGGAAATAGGGCATCCGCTCGAAATCTGCGTAATCGTTAATCTCAAACATCTCCATAGCTGTGTAGCGCTTGCCGACTAGATAAGACGCTACTGCTAAATCACTAGGATTAAGGATCAAAGGGGTGACTGACTCAAGGAGATCTGCGAAGTTCTGGTCACTATTTATCTGCGTTATGCATCTCTTGCCAAGCTCTGACGGATCCAACCATGTAGAGTGACCGGGGAACAGCTCCGCGCTGAACGTCCGGTTACCCGAAGCGTCGTGCCCGACCGAAACAGTGGATTCAACATCTTCGGACAGAGTGGCGGCTTCTGTTTCACTACCCTTTAATTTTCGGCGATATTCATTCGTAAGCCTGGTGAGGTCGCCTGACACAAGCTCGGTTATAGCTGCAATCAAGGTAGACTTGCCAACACCGTTCCCGCCGACGATCGCGTTGATACCTCCCTCAAATGTCACCTTGCTGTCTACCAGACAAGCCAAATTTCGAAAGGTTAGCTGGCGAACCTTGGTGGGATAGTGTCGCTGAAGAATTCGGCGCCAATGATCATCCAACCTCGCCCCTCTGAGGCTCATGCGAGTTCTCCCCAGCCTTGCTCCAAAAGCCTTCTCGACAGAACGTCGTCCTCACCGATACGTTCAACAGACTTGAAAGCGGTAACAATGCGGTGTAATCCCACACCCTCGATCTGTTCACGCCAGCCCTGTAAGGTGCTGAATTCACTGAAGACAAGCCAGAGGGCCATATCTCGAAGCACAACGGACGAAACATCAGCGACCCGAGCTGCTGATCTGCTCTCGTAAACCGCAAACAAATAAGGTGCAGGAACAAACTCGGCAAATTTCTTATCCCCTTCAGAAGCATCGTGCATGGCCCTATTTCGACTGTCAGCAAAGAAGCGCAAAAAGCTAGCTAATACTTCTGGCGAGAGCACACCAACATCGTTTAGAAGGCTTCTGACAACAAACATTAGCCAAGAAAAGAGCGTAGCTTTGTTGAACTTGAAAACACGTTCACGATTTTGTTTAAGAGCCGACGAAAGCAGGATTAGCGAGTGCTCGACCAGGTGAATAGTGTCATCACCTAGAGCCCACTCCGAACGATACAGCTCAGTAAGATCAGCTGAAGTGATCTTTTCAGCGAGCGTCTTCCTGTGAATTGCGATTGCCGCCCGTGATAAGACGTCGTCGTACGCCATTCGTGAATTTGAGAATCCGAGAATACCGTCGCCTAGATGGATCTGAAGCGTGTCGACCAACAGCTTTATTTGTTGGCGCACGGGACCGAAAAATGCGTTTCGCTGTTCAGCTCCGGTAAGGCTCGACGGCTGATTGAGTCTAAAGAACAGCTCGGCCGGTTCGCTGGGCTTATAGTCGACTATCCGAAAAAGACGAATCGTAAATTGATCAAAGCGTCGGCGCCACTCCGCTGGGAGTTCTTTGTAGCGCAAGCCCGCTAGCGTCTGCAAAGCAGAATCGAGGGGCTCGATTTCACCATCTACAGTGAAATGACCATTCACAAAATCTCGAATTGCTGCCAAGCGTTGCTGGCCGTCAAGTACCTCCTGCTTCCGGGATTCCGAGTTTTCGATGACGTGAATGGGAGGCACATGCCACTCCCGAAGAATGCTGTCGATGAGCCGTTGTTTCTTGAACTTGCTCCACACCTCACCTCGTTGAAACTCAGGCTGTAGATTGAGATCACCGTTATCGATTCGGCTTACGATTGTGGCTACGTCGGGATCAGACGGCAACAGTCTCATTGTTGAAGGTCCATTTTACAAAGCCCTTAGATAACCGAGGCGCGATGTCTAACTCTCAGAGTCATTCAAAGAACAACGTTTGATCACACTTCGAGTTCCGAACGGCAGTCCGGTTAGATTAGTCCTGATAAACGGTAGATTCTTATCGGAAGCGCCGCCCGAGACGGCCGCCCACAGTCGGCACCTGATGTGGCGCTTTCGATAGGACCGTTTGAAGGAATCCGCGCACCGAACTGCCGCGGTCTATGGGGCTTTAAGCCCGTTCCTGCGAATTAGGGTCTGAGAAGCCAAGTGCCTAGCATCGAAGTTGGCAACGAACTCGCAGATGAAAGGTGTGCGACCGTTCGAAGTGCAGTCGGTTTTTGAAGTCATGAGAGTGGCTAAATTGTGCGCAGGCGTTGCAACACACACGTCTGGCGAGAGCACAGCAGTTAACGCGTAAGGAGTGATGCCGCGTGGGTTTGTGCGCATCCGCTTCTTTGGCTTTCTTTCGCGACGAACGCGTGCCCACCTGCCGCCCATTTGTCGGAGGATGGTGGCGCCCTGCCGCCCAAAAGTAGCGATGCGGCGCCCGTTGTATCGACACTACTTACCTGCCCTCGCTGCGGCGGAGCAATGGCCATCATCCAGAGATTCGCCATGCCGGGGTTACGCTCAACACGCGTGAACCGGCCAGGCTGGAATGACTCTTCGTAACGGGACCTCGGTCACATGCATCAGGAATCTACGCAAGAACTCGTCGCCGCTGAGCGTCATTCTCTTTGCTTATTGCCGTGGGCGTAATCCTTCCATAGAAAGGTAATCTGATCGTCGCCGAAGGACAGCAGACGATGGCTTGAGATAGCGACCCGGTGTGTGTAGCGTGCAAGGTATTGCAGGACGTGCTCTGGCCCACGAAAGGGTTTCTTCGAGTAAACCACCCAGTCGTTTCGGTACAAAAACCGGACGAATGCACGAAACAACCGCTGACTTGACAACCCCTTCAGCTCGCCGTGGAAGGACAACTTTCCGCAGCCGAACGCCCGACGCAACCCGGCCACGAACTTACCCCGAAACACTTTACTGAGCACCTTCACCGGAAGAAAGAAGCCGTCCCGTGGACGGATCCAGCAGGACTCATCGAAAGCAAGCCCTTCCGTTGGAACAACACAGTGAACATGAGGATGATGCCATCCTCACGCACAATACCCTGAGTGCAGATATTACGCACGTTCAGGTTTGCTATCAGCTTCATCCGCTTTACGGTTACAGCCTGCGAGTCTTGCGAAGACCGAAACGAGGGGATGGAGCAGTTCTGGTCCTCGACTCGGCAGGAAAGCGGTTGAAGATTCCGGCATGGATGCTCCTCTCGAGTGAAAATAACATCATTGTCAGCGAGCAAGCGCGATTAAGCAAGGAGTCGTTGCTGAACGTCACTTTGCTATTCGAGCAATGGAATGCCTCTGGCAAAAGCGATAACCTTCTGCAACCGTCCGTCGACGGGGGTAAGAGAGGTCATCATGCTGCAGCTACAGCTGTTAGAGGTAAGCCGAACGGAAGAGGAACTCGTGCTCGTGGAGGCGACGACAAGAGCCGAAGTAATCCAACTGATGGCGCGCATTCTGATGACGGTCTTTCAAACAGAACTCAGGAGAGCGAATGAATCCACTTCAAAACAGTCCCAAGATCAAGCCGGAATACTTGGCTCGTAAGGCGATCGTCTATCTACGACAATCCAGTGAAAGACAGGTTCGGCAAAACCTCGAAAGCCAGCGGCTTCAGTATGAGATGGCAGAACGGGTCCGTAGATTGGGCTGGCAGGAGATTGAGGTTATCAATAGCGATCTCGGCTGCAGCGCAGCCATGGCATCAGCATCGCGCGAAGGATTCGAGCGTGTACTCAGTTCGGTAGCGCTGGGCGAGGTGGGGATTGTTGCCAGCCGTGAGGTGTCGCGCCTTTCTCGCACTGACAAGGACTGGTGTCGGCTGGTTGAGGTGTGCCAGATCTTTGGAACTCTTATCGGAGATGAGCAACAGATCTACGACTTGAACCAGCTGGATGATCAACTTGTTTTAGGAATCAAAGGAACTTTAAGTGTTGTTGAGTTGAAGGTTCTTCGACAGCGGCTGCAGGCCGGACAGGAATCGAAAGCACGCCGCGGTGAGCTGTTCAAAAGACTTCCGGTAGGGTATGCGCGAGACGGAATGGCAAAGTGGTGCTGCATCCTGACCGGCGCGTTTGCGAAGCCGTACGCTTGGTATTCAGCAAGTTTCATGAACTGTGGAGCGTGCGCCAGACGTTTCAATGGTTTCGTGATCACGATGTGGAACTGCCAGCGAATCCGATCAGCGGAACACGTCTGGTTTGGAAGATTCCTTCCCAGAGCCTGGTGGCTGACATCTTACGGAATCCGTTCTACGCTGGAGCTTATGTTTGGGGAAGACGTCCGACGGAGAGGTTGCTGGTCGACGGTCGATTAAGAAAGCGTCAGGCGGCCAATCGTCCGCCCGAAGAGTGCCGAGTTTTCATAGCTGACCATCATGTGGAATATATTAACTGGGCTACTTACGAAGAAACCAACGTATGACGCGCCGCAATGCTATCAACCGGGAGGCAGATGAATCGATGGCTGCGATCCGTGCTGGACAGTGATTGCTGGTGGGTTTATTGCGATGTGGTCACTGTGGCCGGACACTTCATATGCGCTACTGGAGCGGCCGCGGGACTAATGCACGTTACCTGTGCAAAGGCGACTTTGATGATGGTGGGCAATACTGTATAGGTTTCGGCGGCTCGATGGTCGACCGCCGACTCAGCGAAGAAGTGCTCAAGGCAATCTCCTTTGGGAGTAAAAGCGAGCTTAAAGGCTATAGACGATCTGACTGCCGGTGAAGCGGCGCAGCGGACTACTCTAACCAGCAAACTTGAACAGTTGGAGTACGAAGCCAAACGAGCCTTCGAACAATACGATGTCGTAGAAGCCAGAAACCGATTGGCAGCCGCCGAGCTAGAGCGGCGGTGGAATGAAAAGCTACAAGAGATTGAGATGGTCCGGCAACAACTTACTTGCCTTACCGAGAAACGACGTTCCCTGTCTGCTGAGGAGGAAGCCAGGATTCTCTCGATGGGCGAGAACTTCGCCGATGTATGGCGTAGCAATCACTGCCTACCCGCACTCAAGAAGATGATCTGCCGTACGGTGATCCAGGAGATCATCGTACGCTCGGATCAAAGCAAGAAGACTCTGCACTTCACCCTTCATTGGAAAGGCGGTGTGCACACGCAGTTGGAAATGGATCGCCCGCGTTCCGCGACGGAGACAGCGACGTCGCTCGAAGCCTTAGAGATGATTCGACGGATGGCTGTCCGCCATGGGGATGATCAGATCGCATCGGTACTGAACCGGCTGGCATATTCCAGGCTTGGGACCATCGTTCGCTAGGGTTGTTGAGAAATCGCTCGACATCTTCCCAACTGAGAATAATGTCTCGGTCTACCGCGGCTGCAGGAGAGTCGAGCACAATTGTTGTAAGCTGCCGTACTCTCTCCGGTGTGAAATTTGGATGAAGTATGATAAGTCTCGCCTTGTCTCGGATAAGTTTCCGATACCCTACCGAAAGCGCGGCGATCTTAGCGTGGTTATACAAGATTTCTGCCTTTTGAGTTTGTGTGAGTTTCCCAACTTCAACAACAACCTCGTGGGAGCGGGGAATTCTGCGGCGGCCTCACCCAGACGGGATTCTGACAATGCCTCCTCGAGGACGTAACGGCGGCTCGTCCAGATTAATACATGTTTCTCATCGAGTCTGCGGAGGATCCCGGCAAGATCGCGACTCTCCAACTGTCAGCGCGGGCGGGGTCCAGGGCCACCGACCCAACCACATCATCGGCGATGAACAATTGACGCTGTTCACCAGAAAACGCCTTGAAGATGTTATTCGATTCGCGCACATCGATTATCTGGTAGCCTTCGGATGCGAAGGTGATCGAAATCGCAGCCGCGATGGCGCTCTTGCCCGCTTCCGGGGGGCCATCTAGAACCACGAAATGTGTTTTTCGAAGTAATCGCAAACAAGTGACATGGGCATCGGTCTGGACATATGTGCTGAGGCGCGGCTGCCATTGTTCGACGTATGCACGGCTCCGCGTAATAAGATCATGGTTAACGATACTCTCAAGATCTGCCAGACCGAGGAGTTGAGGGAACGATCTCCGAACGTGCGGGTAGAGATCGAGGAACTCACAAATTTCCTTACCGTCAATGGCGGCAAAGTTTTCACAAATGTCCAAGTCGGCGACTCGCTGACGTAAGTCGTCCCGGAAGCCCGATGTCATCGGGACATTTGTAATGAGGACGTAGTTGTCACAACGACGTTTCTTCTCGACGATGTTTTTGATTTCCTTTAGGAGAGTTGTCTTCAATTGCGCTCTCGCCGCGCTTTCTCCAGCTGCTTCGAGGTCAACATACTTCACCTGAAACACCCAATAGCCAGTCCATCTCTCGCGCGAACTGGGGAAGTTAGCCTCACCTCTGAACGTCGCATCTCGACCGGCATCCTTAGACCCGCCGAACGACATCAAACCGGGACCAATCAGTTCTCGCAGGAGTGTTTGGACAAGACCTTCAAAGTTGTACCATCCAATGGCAGTAATGCGGTATTTCAGAGACACAGAGTGTTGTTAGCACACTAGCGATGAAGTCGGCGCGCCCAGCAGCTGCGGCGTCACGTCTACCAATGCGGTCACGGTCCCGAACACGCACTGATTGACGCTCAGGACGTTTGCCGTCCGTGGACTCCGAAGAACTCGCCTGCTAAAACTCTCCCAGTCGGCAGATTCATACTCTGCTTCCGAGAACCCCACGGGCTGTACTTCAGTACACAGCAGCGGATTATAGAACGACAAACGCGCATCCGTCTTGAACAACGTATTGGCCACTTCGAAGAGTCCTAGCCGACTCCTAAAGAACAACAACTCCTTCGGGTGGTGTTTGAGGCAGTAGAGCGTAGCCCATTTGAGCGGCTTGGCGTCGGAGCCTAGCCTCAGCTCGCCTAGTCGCGAGTTCATCGCATTTCGCAAGTATCGTTTCTGAGTAAGGCTGTTTCGTTTGGAGCATGTAATAAATGACCCGGGCCCGCTTGTGTGCTGTGGCAGTGATGGCTTGCGGGGTACCCAATCGAAACTTGAGTCTGCGAAAGAATTCGCCAAAGTAATTTCTGGCGTGATAAAGACACGAAGCTCCCAACCGCAGGGCGATCGCCGCCCGGTTTTTTACTTTCCGAGTTTTGGTCCGTAAGGTCTTGCCGGGCATTGTCAAGTTGTTAGCTTGGGCTGCTTATGGAATGGTTTATGGCCGATTCAGTGCTGTTGACGCTGGTCGGTGATCAAGCGAGCGCGGATGCCTGGGTTACTTCATTCCAAATCTGGAACCGCGTGCTACGGAGTTCTCGATAAACAACAGCGGAGTGAAGATGGCGTCGGGGGACGGAAGTGGGAAGCAATGATTCCGTGAACCTCGACGAACTTCTGAGCGTGTCGAGCGGACTTAAACCGTCGCATGCGTCTCTCTCGCTCTCGGGTAGGTTGATGCGAGTTCTCCGCCGTGTTGTTCAAGTAGCGATGCTGTCGATGAGCAACATCAGGCATCACCATTCGTTTCGCCACCGCGTAACTCCGCAGTTTTGTCAGTAATGATGACGCGGGGCTTGCGTCCAGTTGCCGGCAAAAGCCTGCGAAGCAATCGGATTGCGGCAAACCGATCCCGCTTCGGTTGAACTAGAATGTCGAGGACAACGCCGTGCTGATCGACTGCTCGCCAGAGATAGTGAGTGAGGCCATTGATCTTGAGAAAGACTCCGTCGAGGTGCCACTGGCACGCCGTCTTCTGAGGCCATCGGCATACTGTTTGCCGAACTTGTCGCACCAACACCGGACCGTCTCATAGCTGACCAGCACTCCACGGGTCGCCATCAGTTCCTCCACATCACGAAAGCTGACGCCGAAACGAAAGTAAAGCCAAACGCATTCCGAGATGATTTCTCTCGGGAATCGATGACCACGGTACAGGCTATCCGCCACTCATCAAGAATCGCATTCAGGCGGAGTCGCTCAACTTGACAGTGCCGGAATGACTCTTCGTAACGGGACCTCGGTCATCACTCCTTACGCGTTAACTGCTGTGCTCTCGCCAGACGTGTGTGTTGCAACGCCTGCGCACAATTTAGCCACTCTCATGACTTCAAAAACCGACTGCACTTCGAACGGTCGCACACCTTTCATCTGCGAGTTCGTTGCCAACTTCGATGCTAGGCACTTGGCTTCTCAGACCCTAATTCGCAGGAACGGGCTTAAAGCCCCATAGACCGCGGCAGTTCGGTGCGCGGATTCCTTCAAACGGTCCTATCGAAAGCGCCACATCAGGTGCCGACTGTGGGCGGCCGTCTCGGGCGGCGCTTCCGATAAGAAACTACCGTTTGTGGGGACCTATTAGCGTCTGTGCCGCGGCCACAGGCAATATTCCTATAGGTACTATAGTTCTTTCCATAGCTTCAAGAAAAATCATGCACACGATCAATCGGAGAATGTTTTTCATGGGTGGGGTGGCCGCGTCGACTCTCCTCACCGGCACGCAATCTTTATTCGCCGATCCGCTTGGTCTGCCGATCGGCTGCCAGACCTATCCTGTGCGCAAGTCGATCAGTGCGGACTTTGCCGGCACCATGAAAGGATTGCGGGCAGCCGGGTTCACTCAAATTGAGCTGTGCTCGCCATACGGTTACGCCGAGTTTTCTAGCCTCCAGCTATACAAGCCGCGAGAGTTGCAGCGCATGCTGAGCGACTGGGGACTGGGCTGCATCTCGGCCCACTGGGCGCCGACCCAGCTTTTTCAAAAGGCGGACGAGAGCATCGCCTATGCAAAGGAGTTCGGCATGACGCAGATGGCAATTGCCGCGCTTGGGCCGTTCGGCTCGAAGGGCACACATACAGTCGACGAAGTGAAACGTTACGTCGAGCCCTTCAACGCCTTCGCCGAAAAGGCCCACGCCGCAGGCATTGTCGCCTTGCTGCACAATTGACTCTACACTGGCCTAATGAAGAAGCTTCTGCTCGTCATTTTCGGAGGAGTCGTCACCTTCGGGCAGGAACTTGCGTTTAGCAGCGAGGGCCCTCGCTCTCGGACGACCCACGCTTCAGATGAGAAAAGCGCCTCACCCACACTCGCGACGAACTACGCCGACCTTACCAAACGGTTAGGGCTGACAGCAATGGAATATGGCCACATCGAAAAAGATGAGGACGACCGACTCTTTGCAAACATTAAAAACGCGAACAACATCAAGGTTTTAGTCTCAAATGGCTACAACTTAGTTAACAATCTCAAAGCGGAGTTTACGGAATTTTTGGGGAAACCCGGCTCCTCAATGCAAGTTATTTTCGCCACTGCTGACAGCGATTTCTATCGCGAAGAAACGGAAATTACTCTTGGTTTTAAACCGGGTGAGGAAGCATACAACAAGAATCTTGGATTGGTTTCACTGGATCGTGGACGGCTTGAGGGTTATGCCGGCCCTCAGAATCGGGATCGCCTATCGTTTAGGTACTTCAATACGCAGTACAGGCTTCCTATTATCATCATCGATAATCGATACTGCTACTTGACAATAAGGCTATCGCCGAACGAATCCTCCCAATCGCTTAGGATGGAATTCGATCAAGGATATGCGAAATCGTGCATAGCTCACTTCGACAAGATGTGGGCGCTTAGCAGCCCGAATCCGGAAAGTAGCCATTGGCTTGCAGCACTAGGTTTAGCGTCGTGGTCCCGAACGGAACTAATGACCCTTGTTGCCTGCATAGGCACTCTGTTAGCTGGCGTAGGAGCTTTCTTGGCAGTGCCTTCAATCCAGCGACTTCTTCGTCTTGAGAAACGGTTCGAGGCGGTCAGCCCGGAAACTGGAAACATCATCAACAAATCGGACGTAGTCGAAATGCACAATGAAAATGTTCTCCAGAGGGGTAAGGTCGTGACGTCAGATGAGCATCCGTCCATCTCCGCGCCGACGAAAGCCTCGCGCCGAAACAAACACCTAAACCATTAGGCTTCGAATAATCAATCTCAATTCGATTGAGCATCAATCCAACAAATTGTTGGAGTTCTCGGGGCACCTCAAGAAACGGAAATTTATGTAAGCTAACGGCGGCGAAGAGGGGCGTCCGGGCTCGGGCTAAAGGAATCGGTCACGCCCGTCTGTCTAACAAGCCCAAGCCGTTAGTCCTCCATCGACGATCATGGACTGACCTTTGATGTAGGAGTCGGCATCACTGCAATGCCAGAGAGCAGCCTGGGCAGCCTCCTCCGGGACCCCAACTCGCCCCAAAGGAACGCGGGCCGTATATCCGTTAAATGCCTCCTGAATCTTGTCGAGATTGCCGCCTACTAATTGACTGGCCGCCGTTCGCAGCATCTCGGTATCGAAGCCACCAGCTAAGAGCGCGTTTACCCGAATCCCATTCGTCGCGTACTCCTGAGCTGCTGATTTGGTAAGCGCCAAAATGCCGGCTTTGGAAATGGAATACAGAGCTGCAAGCCCCCGCTCCACCCAGCCTTTGACGGAGGATGTATTGACAATCAACCCACCGCGCGGCTCTTGTCCAAGCATCTGCTCCAATTCGTATTTCATACAGAGCCAAATGCTCTTTAGGTTTGAGCTGAGAGACAGTAAAGAAGCTGGGGCCGGTTCTTGACAATGAACTGACAATCCGGGTTATCTGTATAGCACGAGATATCTTCATGCTCTCGAGTTAAGTGGCTCTGGCTCAAGTTTGGTGCAAGCCTTGGGTAATGGAGAGCGTATCAGGCAAGAGTCGGGCCCGAAGAAGGTCAACACCGGCGCGTCCGTACATCTGACGCTTCAGTGTCTTGAGACGGTTAATATGTCCCTCGACCGGTCCGTTGCTCCATTTCTCAGTGACGCTGCTTCTACGGCACTGAGGTCTTGTTTGAGAGTCCGAACAAAGCACGTCATGGCATGGATGCCGGTCTTCTGCGCTCGCTCCATCCACAAACGGAGCGCGGCTAACTTCCCCAAACGAAAGAGGGAGCGAAAGCTCAACACCAATTCCCGCATGACCGCGAAGCCGGGACATTGCTGTTTGAAAGCGTCTACGAGTTCCTCCTGTTGAGCATTCAAATCGGTGCGGAATTTGCTCAACAGTACAGCCGCCACTTGCGGTGAGACTTGTCTGGCTGCTGGTGCGATTGCTGTTTCCTCCGGTGATGTTGCTTCAAATGAGCCATGCTCCGGCGGATATCAGCAATTTTCAGGCACCGCGACAAAGGCTGGATGTTTGCGCCAACATGCAGCGCGCAGTATTCAATCAGCCAAACGCCGACTAGACGCGCATGTCGGACTTTAGGAGCTCGAAGCGAACTTCTAAGGACTAATGCGGCGTTCTTTCGGCTTCTGGAGTTCCGGGCTTTGTTGCTCGGCGCGATTTCAGGCCCGGGAGTTCCGGGTGAACACCGGGCTGAAGACCCTGATCTCGAGCGATCTTGCGAAGCAGTCGCGTCAGTTCCCGGCGCTCTGGTTGAGTCAGTGCAGCGCAAATGTGATCTTGATGTGCTTGCGTCAGGGCAATCAGTTCTGACGCGACGCTTTGTCCCTTCTTTGTAAGGACGAGCGTATAGGAGCGCCGGTCGGACGCGTTGTCACCACGTCGTACAAGCTCTTTCGTTTCGAGTTCGTCGATCAGCCTCACCAGATTGCTGGGAAACATTCCGAGAGCATCCCCTAATTCACGCTGAGTCAGGCCGCCCGCTGCGAATATCGCCTTGAGTACGCCCACATGGGCGAGCCGAAGACCGAGAGGATCAACCCGCTTTCCAAACGAATTCTGCGCGTGTGAGCCAACCTGCGCGATCAGAAAAGCAAGATCACCTAGCGAATCAACCTCCCGTTTGCGTGACGGAACCACAGTCATCTCCTGGCCGAGTATATGGTATAACGATTATGCAGTATAATCTTTCTTCAGAGAGGTGACCATCATGGAAGTCGCAAAATGGATTGTCGCGCTAGTCGCCGTGTACAACTTCGGCGGCTACGTGGCGGACGCAGTGATCCCGTTTACAGCAAAGCAGCACATCCATAATCCACGCTGGCCGCCCCACGCAAAGTTTCACAACGGCCAAAGCATGCTGCTGGGCATTGGGTTGGGACTCTACTCGTTGTTTCTCCTTTTTGGAATAAGCCCGCTGACGTTTCTGCATTTAATGCTAGCTGCTGTCGCAGCGGGACTCTACTTCGTGACCATGCTGCTTTCGCCTGTGTTCCCGGGGACGGCCTGGAGCGATCCTGAGTTTACAAAAGAGAACGGATCAGTTCTGGGGATGCACCCCCAACTCTTTGTAGGTTTGCTGGTATGCCTGATTCTTCTCATCGCGTGCGCGTATGCGTTTGTGAAGCACTAATATTTTGCGGAAAGCGTAAAGCCGAAGGAGACGACAGACTGATGACGACCGCCGAAAGTCCGATTATCCCCATCTACGAGATCTTTCTCAACCGCTAGTCGCCCCGAGTCTTCACGAGTGAGCCCATTCCGAAGCTAGAACTCCTTACCATGCTGGAGGCTGCACGTTGGGCAGCCTCGTCGGACAACTCACAGCCTTGGCGTTTTGTGTATGCGTTGCGCGATATGCCTGCATGGGAGCGTTTCTAAACCTCCTTGTGCCATCCACCGATTCTGGGCGAAAGAGCCGTCTGCGCTGGTTTTTGGTGTCGAAGTCGACCATGCGTTCCCCTCGCAGCGGCAACGAGGCACCTTCACCAACACACTCGTTTGATGCTGGTATGCGCATGGCATGGTGGGCTTCGACGCGGACCGTGCGTTTGAAGAGCTGAGCGTTCCGGAGGGCTATAAAGTCGAAGCTGTCTGTGCGCTTGGCAGGAGGGCCGATCCGGCGGAACTCCCGGAGGAGCTACGTGCACGTGAAGTGCCCAGCGACCGGCGCCCTCTAGCGGAACTCGCTTTTGAAGGCGGATTCCCGACGTAAACGCCCTGCGCGCAAGTGCCAGTAGAGCAGGCTACGCGAAGGGACGCAGAACATAGGTAACGGTAAACGCTATGACTCTATCTGGAGTGACACGGCGCAGGAAGGCCGGGTGTAGCGAGAAGCGGAGCGCCGGGCCACTTCGGATAGAGTCATAGCGTCTTACGCCCGAGTGAAGATTTGCCGATAGCTAAATACATGGCGACTAGATCGGCATAGGGGCGGCGGTCACCCACCGACCCCTGCCACACCACCGTGCGTACGGGTCCGTACACGGCGGTTCGAGAAGTTACGCTCTCACTCTTCAACGAATGAGGGGAGACCAAGCGATTGAAAGTAGGCATTGGGAAGCCCCACAGAGAGGGCTTTGGCTCGCGCGAGATACCAGGGACCAAGACCGCTGCCGGCGGTATTACCCGCCATTCGCGGACGCACTCCCAGTTCCAACAATGCCGCCCGACGACGACGTGGAGTTTTCCATTGTCGCCACAGAGCAGCCCGAAGCCGCAGACGAACCCAGCGGATTAGGCTAATCAACACTTCAGGCGTTTCGCAGAAGCCGAAGTAACCTCGCCAGCCCCGTAGATAGGGAACCAGTTCGGCCATAGTAGCTTCGATGCTGACGCCTTTTGCCCGGCACGTAATTTCACGGATGCGCTTCTTAAATCGTTCCAGGGCTTTGGGCGCGATCGCGCGTTTCACCTCCGGACCACCTGTAAAGCTGAACCCGAGAAACTTCCGCTCCTGCGGTCGCGCTACCGCACTCTTTGTCTCGTTCACCTTGAGTTTGAGCTTTTGCGCAATGAAGCGAGTCATGCTCTCCATCACCCGTTGACCTGCGCGTTCGCTACGAACGTAGATATTACAATCGTCCGCATACCGAACGAAACGAAGTCCGCGGCGCTCTAACTCCCGATCGAGTTCATCGAGCACGAGATTGCTGAGCAGTGGCGAAAGAGGACCTCCTTGGGGAGTTCCTTCCACGCTCGGACTAACCAGTCCGTTTTCCATCACTCCCGCGTTCAAGAACGCTCGAATGAGTTTCAACAGCCACTTGTCATCAACACGTTTAGCTACCTGCGCCATCAGTTTGTCGTGATTGACCCGGTCGAAAAACTTCTCCAAGTCAAGATCGACGCACCAGCCGTAGCCTTCGGCGATATACTTCTGCGCCTGCGCCACTGCTTGATGAGCAGATCGCCCCGGTCGGAAACCGTAGCTGCTTTCAGAAAACGTTCGATCCCAATGCCGTTGTAGAACCTGCATCACCGCTTGCTGGATCAAACGATCCAGCACCGTCGGGATGCCAAGCTTTCGCACCCCACCGTCCGGTTTGGGGATTTCCACCCTCCTCACCGGTTTGGGCTTGTAGGTTCCGTTCAGCAACTGTTCCCGAACGACTGGCCAGTGCTGTTTCAGATAGTCGTCCAGTTGACCAACAGTCACCCTGTCGATTCCGGCGCTACCTTTATTAGCTTTTACCTGCCGCAATGCTTCCTTCAGATTGTTTCGCTCACATACTTCCTCCATCCATCGATTCGTACTAGCTGGGCTTTCGGTGTCATGTGCCACCAAAGGCGATTCGGTCTCTTCCCTTCCCGTTCCACAGGCTTCACCCGATCGCGTGAAAGAGAAGTCCAGTTCGAGCTGGATATGCTGCCGCTTGTCGCTTTTGAGATCCATGTCTTACTTGCCACTCTTCTCGTTCGGGCCTTCAGTTACCGTTCCCGGCTTGCCTATCTGTTGACTCCACCTTTCGGTATTGGAGTGCCTCACTAGCCTCGCCGACTGCGTAACCTAATATGCCCTCTGCTGACTTCTGCCCTGCGGTCAGATCGCCTTCCGGCCATCTCAGTCGCCTTAGCGACACAAGGCAGATCTCCTGAGGTAAGTTCAGCTGCCTTCTGTGCACAGTCGCCGAATCTACGTTTCGCATCCTTGATGGATATGGACTTCGCGATAAGTTGCCCGCTCGTCCGACGCTAACGCCTTGTATCCGGTTCTTGTCCATCGACTCGCACATTTGATCCATGCTTCTTTCAGACCCCGCCTCGCGGCGGTAGCCCTTGCATCATCTCTAGCCCTTCACCTCCATCAGGTTGGGCAGGGACTTTCACCCTTAAGCTGCTGAACATGCTCAGCACACAACGAAGCCGCTGGCGCGGCGGACGCCTGCGGCGTGATCGTATTGGGAAGAGGGTGCTGATCAGGTAGGTTCGGTCACAGAGAAAAGGAGATCTCTGTGACAACACTTATTCAGCGGATGCGGGAAGAACTCGTGCGCCGCAACTACGCAGAAACGACCATGCGGTCGTATCTGCAGACGATAGAAGACTTTCGAAGGTATGTGGGCAAGCGTTTGGACCAGCTGGGCCCACACGACATCCGGCGGTACCAAGTCCATTTATTAGAGGAGCGGAAGCTTGGAGTAGGCACGGTGTCGAACCATATTGCGGCACTGCGCTTCTTCTATGTCAAGACATTGAAGCGGCATGCCATGAAGGAAGACCTTCCGTATCCGCACTGCGCGAAACATAACCGGCGTCTTCCAGAAATTCTGAGCACGGAGGAGATGTCGCGTCTGATCGATTCAGCGCAGAACTTGTTTCATTACGCGATGCTGCTGACCATGTATTCAGCGGGATTGCGGCGAAGTGAACTGTGCCGGCTGAAGGTGAGCAACATCGACAGCGGGCGCATGATGATTCGCATCGAGCGCGGCAAAGGGGATGTGGACCGCGAAATCCCGCTGAGCCAGAAGGTTCTGACCACGTTGCGCGAATACTGGCGCTGGATGCGGCCCAAGACCTATCTGTTTCCGGGAACGCAGAATGGATGGCGGGCAGACAAACCGATCACAGCCAAAGTAATCTGGGAAGCCGTCCAGAAGGCAGCGCGCAAAGCGGGCATTGAAAAACATGTCACGCCGCATACCCTGCGGAACGCTTCGGCACACTACACCACCTTTCAGAAACGATTCATTCTAAAGTAAATTGCTGTTGAGCCACTATCTTTTGCGGCAGCTGACGGCCACGCCGGAGAGCAGCTATTTGTTGCTGCACCGCGGGGAGAATCAAGTCGGTGCGTTGTATGACCCATGGAGCATATGTCACGACTTGTTTTGCAGGAAGAATGCCCTCACGGATCAAGCGTTGCAAGAAGGTGTTACTAACCTCAAGGCCTTCTGCGGCCTGTTGTAGCGTGAGCCACGAGTCTTGTTTCTGGAACACGGGGATCTCATGATAGCCGCGTATTCCAGCAACCCGCGAAGCTCTCCACGATTTTCCTTGGCCCGTCTTGTAGCCGAGACGGTTGAGTATGGCCGCAATAGCCTTATCGGGACAGATTTTGGCGAGTTCACCAACAAGATCGATCACAGTATGATCTGCACTCCGTCCGTGTTGCCCTGTCTTATTGCGAACCATGCGCAGTTCGGTGTGAATGCCGCCTGCCCAATGCAGGTGAACACAATGGAAGCTAAGATCCTCTTCTGGTTTGATCAGGATTTCCTCGAGAACAGTGCGTAAGATGCGCTTTTTGAGCTGGGGTGAGGCCGCAGGGTGTTCCCAAAGGACTGGCAGATCGTCGCCTAAGTGCAACAGCTCTGTCCGTGCCTGCTCATCTAACGGCTTGGCACGATCGCTGAGTGTCGTTAGTCGTTGTTCCAGTTCAGCAACCTGGCTGAGTGTGCGATTCCATCGAGCTTCTAATTCGCTTGCAACAAGCCGGTTCTCGGGATCCACTGCGTCGAACTGCCGCCGAGCGCGGTAAGCTTCATAGCGAGCGCGTTCTAAAGCTAACTCTAAAGCCTTCGTCTTCTCCTGATCCTCTAGATGACTGTTCTGGTTCGCGAGGATCGCGGCTTCGATGCCGGCAGGTTGAATGGCTTCTAGAACACAGCGGGATACCATTCGATCCAAGCGCAAGCTACCCACGGTCTGGCAGTTGCCGGAACCACGTGCGGTGCGGTCTCCGCGGCAGATATAGCGGGGCACACGGCCGTTACTGCCGCTATAGGCGACTTGCAACTTCCTTCCGCAAAGTCCGCAACGTAGCAAGCCCGATAACAGGGCAGCGCCTGTTTTAGCGGATCCACTGCTCTCACCCATGATCCCGGCGGAGTTGGCGTCGAGTTGCTGTTGAATCTTCACATACTCCTCCCAACTGATGTACCCCGGATGGTGGTCTGGGAGCAAGACCTTCCACTCACTTTGTGGTTTTTTGGATCGAGAGACTTGGCGTGCTCGCCCATCTTCGATCACCGTTCGACTGGCTGTCTTCCCGTAGGCGAAGACGCCGGCGTAACAAGGATTGCGGAGTACCTGACGTAACCGTCCACCACTGGGCAAGCTCCAGACCATCTCCTGCCCGGCTGTGCCGGGCTTAACGTGTGGAAGCGGAATCCGTTCTTCCCGAAACCAGATGGTTGCTTGCCGTGCGCTGCCAAACTGCAGGAACTTCTCAAAGATGGCGGCGATAGCCTGCTGCACTTGGCGGTCAGGAGTCTTCTCAATGCGGTTCTGTTCTGTGCGAATGAAGCCGACTGGTAACTCCCATAAGGCAAAGCCGCGCCTCACCTTTTGCTCAAAGGCTTCTCGAGCGCGTTGGCGCATGAGATTGAGTTCAAACTCCGACATTGTGCCTTTCAGGCCCAGGACAAGCCGGTCGTTCAGCTGTCGCGGGTCGTAAATGCCATCGCTATCAATGAGGAGTGTTTCGGTCAATGCACAGAGGTCTACCAAGTGATGCCAATCGCGGTTGTTGCGTGCCAGTCTCGATGCCTCCAACGCGAGCACGGCACCTGCCAGTCCTTGGCAAACACAACTTAGCAATCGACCGAAGCCTGGTCGTTCCTGTGTTCCCCCTCCCGAACGCCCTAAGTCCTCATCGATCACGGTTACGTGGTGGAATCCGAGCTGACGGGCACGTTCTGCCAACCCGTATTGACGCTCTTTGCTTTCCAAGTGATTGCGCACCTGGTGAGATGTAGATTGCCGCACATACACGTACGCCGCACGTTGCAACTGATGAGGCTTAATCTTCTCGTTCATTTTTCCTCCGTTCTTCTTGCTTGAGAACTTCGGCTTGTAACTGACTGAGTAACGTCCTGCAGCTTTCGCGAATGCTCTCCGGAAGCTTTGCCCAGATCTGATTGTTGAAGAAGGGCAGATTCCGTTGCCACTGGCCGGAACCGTTTTCGTGGTGCATGCAAATCTCCTGTGGAGGATTCTGCACCTAGCTCCTTCTCGCAAAGAAGTGTTTTCTGTGAATCCAATAACTGCCGCAGTTCTTCGAGCGCGGCAACGGTGATCAGTGGTTTTGCTGCGTTCCTGCAGTGCTCACATGTTGCGGCGTCGAGCATCCACTCGGGAACGGCACGCTGTGATCGATCAGGGCATCTCACAATCACAACAGGCAGAAGGCTATTTCGTCGTAGGTAACGGATGATCTCCACCTCTGTATTAAACAGAGCGTGATAGCGATAGCAGATCTTTGCTCGATGAAAATCATGAGCAGTATGAGAACGCCTTACGGCACTGCTTCGCCACTCACCTGCTTGAATCCGGCGCAGACCTGCGGACGATTCAAGTGCTGATGGGCCACAAGGACATCGAAGCTACGACCCGCTATCTGCATGTTTCCACAAAGCGTCTGCAGGCTGCCGCCAGTCCTCTCGAACGGATTCCGGTTTCCGGGCCAGGGCGCTTACAACGTTCGCGCAAACTGCACAAACCGGAATGAGTCGGCCCACCCTAGAGGTGGCCGACATACTTCGCACGCACGGTGATCGTTTCATAGAACAGAACCGCTCCTGGCTCAGCTATCAGCATCTGAAGGTGTTGCGCGCTATCCGGTGCTGCCGCACCTCCGCGCTGGGCGGTCATCTCGATAACTGTTCTCATTGCGGTCACTCGGTCATCTCGTACAACTCGTGCCTTATGGGGAGTCTTTTCTAATGGGGAGTTGCGCGTAGTGAAATAGCTGCAGATGAAGGTTTCGAACACGATTGGACGTCGGCAACTCACCATAAACGCGGGGCTCTTGCTACGTTGATGCGGCCATAGTTGGCCAATATTCAACAGGAGAACTCATGCTGGAAAAGTACTTCTCCGCGCCCAAGACGCTTCGGCGCCTGCGTGGAGGAATCAGTGGATCTTACGTCGACGCGTTCGCCGACGATCTCAATCGCGACGGATACGCTCCGTCCAGTGCCGTTCGCTATATTCGAGCCGCCGCACATCTCGGCTGCTTCGTTCAGCGAAGAGGCGGCGTTCTCACGGACGTCGACCTCAACATACTTGACTCTTTCGACAGACATCTGCGCCGCTGCCGCTGCGCTCACTTCAGACGCGGAAAGATCAACTATCACGCTCGCTTCGGAGTGAAACTCTTCCACCATCACCTCGTAGAGCACGGAATCTGCAAGAGCCAACCGGTTGAGGAAGCGCCCTTCGTCCCAGCTCTTGTGACAGCCTTCTGCGACTGGTTTCGAACGCATCGCGGCGTCAAGGAACCGACTCTCCGGCATTATGCGCGTGGCGCCACAGCTTTAGTCCTGGCGCTCGGCGAGGATGTCGGCCAGTGGAAGGCGCAGGATGTTCGAAACTTTCTTCTGGAACGAGCCAGCCAGAGTGGGACATCGACCACGCAAGCGCTGATTACCTCGCTTCGTGCATTTATACGATTCCTCAACTTCCATGGAGAATGTCACGACGATCTCGCCATCGCGATACCAGCGGTGGCACACTGGCGGCTAGCGAGGCTGCCTCGTTGTCTGTCGGCGGAAGAGCTAAACCGGTTGATCGCCTCATCCAACGGCACAACGTCGGGGAGACTTCGCGACCGAGCGATCTTACTGATGTTGGCTCGGCTGGGATTGCGCTCCGGAGACGTGGCCGCTCTTCGTCTCAGCGACATCGACTGGAACAACGGCACGTTGCGGGTAACGGGAAAAGGGCGATACCAAGTGCGATTACCGCTACCGCAGGATGTCGGTGATGCGCTGCTCCGATATCTGGATGGCCGGCCCGCGAACGTCGCCACCGATCACGTGTTCATGCGAAGCAACGCCCCTTGCAGGCCGTTTACTTCCGGGGATGGTGTTTCGTCCGTGGTGAAACACGCTCTCAAACGCGCCAACATCGATGCTCCTGTAAAGGGTGCACACCTGTTGCGCCACACAGCGGCTACAGAGATGTTGCGGTATGGCGTGCCTCTGGATCAGGCAGGCCTCGTCCTCCGTCATCGCAGCATCGACATGACTGCCTATTACGCCAAGGCGGATGTGGCGCTGCTCAAACAAGTCGCCCAGCCGTGGCCGGAGGTGAAGATATGATTGCGGCTGTCGAATCCTATCTGGCAGTGCGGCGGACCGCAGGCTTCACCCTCAGCAACACAGAATATCTCCTGCGCAGCTTTGCAGGCTTTGCCAGCGAACTAAAGCAACCGCATGTCCGCACAGCAACGGCGATTGACTGGGCCAGTCAGGCGAAATCGGTCGCGCAACGACACACGCGTTACCAAACCATCTGCCGCTTTGCTCAGTACCTTCGCGTAGAAGACCCGCGCCACGAGTCGCCGCCGGCGAACCATTTTGCCTATCGGCTGACGCGTCGCGTCCCGCGCATCTACTCGCGGGATGAGATCGCGGACCTTCTTCTCGCCGCCACGAAGCTTTCATCGTCCGACCCGTTGCAGCCCAAGACATATGCGTCCCTGATCAGTCTGTTGGCAGCGACCGGCATGCGAATCTCGGAGGCATTGAATCTGTTGGTCTCCGACATCACAGCCAGTGGTTTGCTGATCCGCAGAACCAAGTTTCAGAAAACCCGATTAGTGCCTTTGCACGAAACCGCAGTGGCGGGCCTCGGCCACTACCTGACTCATCGTCAGGAGATGCGTCGGGGTGGCGACCACGTCTTCGTTTCGGAGGAAGGGCAACCTCTGGTCTACTGGAAAGTTCACAGCCTGTTCCGAACCCTTCTGCAATCGGCCGGGTTGAAACCGTCTCGCGGTCGATGGCCACGTATTCATGATCTCCGGCACACGTTTGCGGTCCGGGCACTGGAGTCATCTCCAACCGGCCGTCAACGCATCGGGCAGCACATGCTGGCTTTGGCTACGTACATGGGCCACGTCAACATCAATGCCACCTACTGGTACCTGGAAACCACGCCGGAGCTTCTGCGCGACATCGCCGCCGTTGCCGAAAACTTCGCGCAGGAAGGACGACAATGACTTCCCTTGCACCGCACATGGAGGCATTCCTGCGCGAACATCTTGTCCGTCACCGGGGCGCCAGCCAACACACCTGCGACTCATATGCCTACAGCTTTCAGGCGTTGTTCGAGTTCGCCGCCGGGAAACTCAAAGTGGCTCCCTCGGCTCTGCTGCTGGAGCAGCTGGACGCACTGCTGGTCAGCGGATTCCTGCAACATCTTGAGACCACACGTGGCAACTCAGCGGAGACGCGAAACATCCGCCTCGCTGCGATCCGCTCGTTCTTCCGTTTTCTGCAGCACCGTGAACCAGCTGCTATCGAGCAGGTTCGCCGCGTTCTGGCGATCCCTTTCAAGAAGACAGATACTCGCCTGGTATCGCATCTGGTCCAGGAAGAAATGCAGGCGTTGCTCGACGCTCCCGATCCATCCACACGGGCGGGAATCCGGGATCGGGCTATGTTGCACCTCGCCGTGTGCGCTGGTCTCCGCGTCTCAGAGCTGACAGGCTTGCGGGTCGAGGATGTGGCACCCCAGTCCGCAAGTATTCGCATCCGCGGTAAAGGCCGCCGCGAACGGGCATTGCCTCTCTGGAAAACAACGGCGACAGCGCTGCGGGCCTGGTTGGCCATCCGTGGTTCGGTTGCATCGCCTGAGCTCTTTGTGAACGCCCGAGGCGGGCCATTCAGCCGCTGGGGAGTCGCATATGTTCTGCGGGGTCACACCAAAGCAGCTCACCGAAGGTGTTCAACACTGAATGGCAAGCAAGTCTCGCCCCACGTGCTCCGCCATACCTGCGCAATGGTGGTGCTGCAAGCGACTCAGGACATTCGAAAAGTCTCCCTATGGTTGGGGCACAGTAACCTGACCACCACGGAAGTTTACGTTCGGGCCGATCCCACAGAAAAGCTTGAGGCCATTGAAGCAGTTGTTCCTCCAAGCCTGCGCAAAGGCAAGTTCCGGCCGCCTGACAAACTGCTCGCACTGCTGAAGACCAAGTCTTAATGGAGAGTCGAAGGGGCATACTCCCTGCGAAACATGCCCTTTCGGCGCGCAACTCCCCATTAGAAAAGACTCCCCATAAGGCAGGTAATGGAGAGCTCACCATTACGTGTCGTAATCGCCACTGCCCCAAATGTCAGGCGCAAGCGCGCCAGCGATGGCTTTCCGCTCGCGAACAGGAACTGCTTGGGCTGTCCTACTTTCACGTTGTGTTTACTCTTCCTCATGAGCTGAACCGGATCTGTCAGCGCAACCCGCGGGTGATGTACAACCTGTTATTCAAGACAGTCTCAGAAACGATGTTGGAAGTGGCCGCCGATTCCAAACATTTAGGCGCCGAGATCGGCTTCTTAGCCATCCTGCACACCTGGGGCCAGAATCTGCTCTTGCACCCGCATCTTCACTGTCTGGTTCCAACCGGCGGCCTCTCACCTGATCACAGCCGCTGGGTTCATCCGCGTTATGACTTCTTCCTGCCGGTGGGCGTGCTGGAGAGGGTCTTTCAAGGCAAGTTTGTGGACGGACTCAAACGCGCGTACCGCCGACGCAAGCTCAGCTTCGGCGGTGCCACTGCTTCGCTCAGCAAGCCAAAGGCATTCGCTGCCTTTCTTCGAACACTGCATCGTCAGCGCTGGGTGGCCTATGTCAAACACGCGATGGGCGGTCCAGTCTCGGTGCTCCAGTATTTAGGACGGTACACGCATCGCGTTGCCATCAGCAATCATCGCCTGGTGTCATTCGATGGAGAACAAGTCACTTTCCGCTGGAAAGACTACGCGCGCGGAAACAAACAACGTCTGATGACGCTCACGGCATCGGAGTTCCTGCGGCGCTACGCCCAACATATTCTGCCGCATGGGTTCGTTCGTATCCGCCAGTTCGGCTTCCTGGCGAATCGCCACCGCTCGAAAAGTCTCGCCCTGATCCGCACATTGCTCATCGGCGGCTCCACCCGAACGCCCAGATCCATTCCTACGACCGCTGCCTGGCAGTGCCCCCGCTGCGGTCATATAATGCGCGTCGGCTGCAGACTCACCGCTCAGCAGCTTATATCCCAATGTCCTTATCCAGACACCTCGTGATGCGGTCAATCACACATGGCCCTCTTGCGTGCTTCATTGCGCGGTCGCACTCGTGTGTCTCGTTGCCGGCAGCAGGTTCTATTCCGACAAAACGAGAGACACTCTCGCCAGCTTCTCTCACCAAGCGACGCACCTCCGCACCAACAACGGCGGCCTTCCCGCGTACATTGAAACATCACTGCTACCCTCCGGCAGTACCAAATCACGTTTGAGGCTCCATACTCGTCCGCCCCGTCAGCGGCTTCCTTCAAGTCTCCTTATCGAAAGCCCCTCGGCACGAGTTTCTGTTCGTCCGTCTGCACTTTCTGCCGAGGCGCTCCCGATCAAGGCTAACGACCACACGTTCCTAATCGTCCATTTCCCGGATGGCCGACAATTGACCCGGAGTAGCGGTCAGCTGACGCGAGCGCCTGCATCAGTATCGAGGAGCACTGCCGCTGCAGCTCACCTTAGAATGATGTAGCCGGGCACCCTTGAATAGGTAAGACATTTGCCAGAAGGCAACTTGAATTGGGCGCCGATACTGCCCTGCTCAGCAGTGTAGCCAGGCGGCAGAACAGCCTGTACGCCGTCATCCACGACTGCGATACCGTGGTCGCTCGCATTTCGCACGCCGAAGTAGCCGATTACATCTTCCTTCCGAGGTGCTGAGAGACACTCTGCAGGAACAATGGAGTTCAGGGTGGTCGGTTTGGCCAGTGCATCAGCTTGGGCAGTGATGCCGGGTCGAATAACCTCGAGACTGCGAAAAACCTGTTCGTTGGACATCGTGCGACCTGTGGGAAAGGCAGCCTGTAATCTTTCGACGAGTCCAGCGAGATCCTGCCCTTTGACGAAGAAAACCGCCAGCCGTACGGTTTCGACCTGTAGCCAATCGTAATTGTCGAAGCCCACTCCGTCGTAGATGAGATCCATATCCTCGAACGAGGTATAGCGCTGCTTCGTGCCCGAGCGCGAATTGAGCGTGTCCGATAGAAGGTCAGGTCGCAGCACGAGAGCATAGGCTGTCGCTAGCATGGTGGCGGAAAACTCCTGCATGAAGAGGTCGGGGCCATCCAGATGCAGAGCTCGTTGGTAGAGGTGTCCCGTCTCGTGCAGGGCAATGAAGTCTAACTTCTTGTCCAGATCCACGTGCTTGTTCTGCCCCGGAAAGTTCGCGAAGGAGTCCGGCATGATGATGACATTCCCTTCCGCCGGAAAAGCTTCGGCCATGGGGTAGCCCGCCAAGTGCCCAACCCGGTTCCAATCGGCCTCATTTAGAACTGCGAGTGTGACGGCAACGGATACATGAAGCTGCTTGCTGTACCAGGAAGAACAGTCCGTAATCTCGGCCTGATCGCGGCGCGCCGTGGTCTTAAGGCCATCGGAGTAGTAGACGGGGATCGT
Organism: Bryobacteraceae bacterium; assembly: GCA_965214005.1. GTDB lineage: Bacteria > Acidobacteriota > Terriglobia > Bryobacterales > Bryobacteraceae > Bog-105. The sequence continues at coordinate 55,734 of CBDCAQ010000007.1, read as the reverse complement.
TCCCTCTAGACGCGGAAGATGCAAACCAACGAGCCGGTTGAGCGCATTCGGCTGCGTACGTGTTCCTTGCGCTCTGCCTAAAGAGCACCATGAGCAACTGCAAATTAGCACGCAGAGCAACAGGGTAATGCGCTTCAAATTGCGCAGAAAGGCGATTTTTGACATGCTCCATCATCTGACATCTCTGCGAAAGCAGAAGAATTATTGGCAGGTCGATTAGACGCTCCGTCGTAATGAGCTTTCTCTATCAGGCCGCCGATTACTCCTGAAACACGCGTTTGCAATCGCCTGAATGCGGCGACCAAGTATGTAGCAACCCACAGGCCGGAGAATATCTCAATTTGTGTGGAGCATTCCCCGATGATCCAGAGGGACAAGGGATTGCCTATGGTGTTTAGATCAAGCCGGGTGAGAAGACGACGGAAGGGTTTGTGAACCGTCAGGAACAGCCATGGTCACTCGATACCATTTGGGGACTGTCCCGATACACCGCGATCAGCCTAGCCAGCAACCAGAACTCAGAATGCAGCGATCCTTACTGAGCCGCCCGCGCTTACCCGTGCTTAAATTCCGTTTCACTGTTTCCCTCTTTAGATCTGTAGTGCCGCTTGTCGTGTATCTCGGCCCGTTCCGAAATGCTGAAACATAGCACCACATTGTGTGACTTTTCATTTAGAACCCCTCAGTTTTCGTCTGAGTTATTAGTTACTTCGACGCGAGTGATGAGAGGAGCGGAGCCTCGTCCGCCCTGTCGAAGGCGGCGCACTCGCTGCAGCGCAAGCAGGTCGCCGATACCCTGTAAGCCATCGCCTTCGATGTGTATCGTATGCGAATGATAGACGATATCAAGCCAGTGATTGTTCGCCTCGCAGAACCTCAGGTTCATGTAGGGAAATACCCAGAGGCGGCCCTCTGCGATGATCCCCATCGCAAACAGGTACTCGCCCTCTTTGGCCTGAACGACCGCTTCAGATTCCGATCCGTTGATAGCTATGGCTGACATTCTGCTTTGTAATCACTCCTTCGTGGATTTTTGCTGGCGTATCAACAGGTGTCCCGCTGACCGCAGCGTAACGTCGCGTTTGTTGTGTCTCAGCTTGCTGAATAATGGGGAGCGCGGTTGGTTTTTGAAACCATTTCAATAGCGGCGATCGAGCGGACAGTAGCTCTGCTTTATCGTCTGTCACGATCAATAATTCCTTAGCGGCGCGGCTAAAGGCCACGTAGCCCAACACCTTATCGACGAGGCCCCGAATCCGCGAATTGCCGGTATCGATATGCACACCCACGCGATCAAATGTCACCGACTGACTCCGATACGAGGTTGTCGCGTAACCCCAATCCAGATGCGGATTCGAGCGAATGTCCCAGTGATATGTCTTCTCGCCAAACTGGAGTTTCCCTTGTCCTTGCTCGTTCATTTCCACAATCCGGCCGACGGCTCCATTGGCTACCTTATTTCCCGGCGGTCCCCACGGCTTCGTCAACCGGATGGTTTCTCCCACGGCAAACCGACGCTTTGCGGTGCGATAGACTTCGCCTTGCGCGGCACTCGCCGTGTAAGTCACGTCGCCGGCCGCGGTACGCACTGTTAACCGGTTTCGGATCGCATCAATTGCCAACACCTCGGTATACTCTCGACACTCGACATGACCACGGCCGCCTAATGTACTCGCCTTGCCCCAGCAGATGACATCGCCCAGCTCATACCTCGCGGCGCGTTTCAGGTCGGCTTTGCGCATCGTCTTGACGCCGGTCAGGATCGTCAGTTCCGCTTCTGTTTGTCGATCCAGCACCGCTGCGGGCAGACGCTCTCGGCAGGCAGCTCCTAGTTGCACCAGCGTTTCATTATCCGGAGCGACTACGAGCGTTCTTGGCGGATCCACTTCGTAAAAATCCGCCAACCGATCGATGCGTTTCTGTTTATGGGAAGCTTCTTCGATCGCGCCCAATTCCTGGTCTAGACTGTGCAGCGCCTTTTGCATGAGATCATTTTTCCCTCGCTGAAAGCTCTCCGCGATTGATGTGATCACCGCGAGCAAGACCGGGCTTTGCGACTGCCTCACGATCTTTTCCAGCTTGATCGTTTGAACGCCCGCTGCTTCCATTTGGTCTGCGATCCGTCCTGCTTCGATCGATTGATGCTGACGCGGGTCATAGACCACCACGACGCGATCTTGCGCCCGGACCCGTCGAGCAAACGGCAATACGCTCATGACTCCCGCCAGCGATGCCTCGTCTAAAACGTAGAGGCGCGCGGGGGCAAGAGGATCCACGTCTCCCGCAAAATTCAGGGACGCCAGCGTAAAGGAGTGGACACCCATTTCCGTCAGGTTGTTGGTGGCCGTAGTTGTCGCGGCTGCTCCACAAATCTCATACCCAGAAGCCGAGAACTGCTGCACCAATTCGGCTACCAATCCGAAAGAGCTGCTTTTGCCGGCTCCAGCAATGCCCCGGACCATCATCCACTGATCCCTTCCGCTGACGGCCATAAACGCCAGCAAGAGCTGATGATCGTTGAGCTGAATGGTCTGCCCAGCACTCGTCCGGCGCTCCCGGTACAGAGACTTGAATTCGGACCATTGCTCTTTACTGAGATTGGTGACGGGCAGGGATCGCCCGCGTCCGCTCAGGGCGATGTCCATAATTTCCTGCTCGGCCGCCTTCATCACGCTCGTGGTGTAGCGAGCCCCGGGTCGGCCGATCCGATAATGGTCGACCTCCACCATGCGTCCATGACCCGGTTTGGCGAGCTGAATTCTCCGAGCAAACGCAGCCTGAACGTCTCCCGTCCGGACGCCGGGTGTCGAGAGCGCGTACTCCATCGCTTGCGCCAGGACTTCATAGCGATCGACCACCGATTGATGCTCCATCAGTGCATCCATCGCATACTCAACGGCCGCAGCCGCAAGGGCTGTTCGCTGCTCCGGTGCGAGTTCCACCCTACTCAGCCTTCGCTGCTCGGCCGCATTCCGGACCGCGTCAACGTCCTGCCCCATCCCCTTCGCGGTCGTTACCCACTGCTCGCGCAGCGCGGTTGCATCCCATTCCTCTTTTCCTTTGCGAAGCGCTTTGTTGACCCGCTCATCGGCTTCCGCGCCCATCACGCCGCGCCGTTTTTTTTCCGCTTCAATTTCCTGAGATCTCAGCGACATCGATTGCAAGAATTCAGAGGAATAGCCCACAATTTCCGTCGCTCGACCGCGGGCGTGTGTTCTCGTCTGGTAGCCGAGCTCCTGAACGCCATTCGCGATTTCAAGTTGAAAAATAGCGTCCATATACCGCTGGACTTTAAACATCTCCTCAGGGTTCAACGCGCGGACTTTGCCATCGGCACTTCTCGACATATTAAAAATCACGGTATGCCAGTGGAGGTGAGGATTGGGCGCATGCCCCTCCGTCGGCCGGGCCGTGACATGGCGAAAGATCGCGGCTGCCCAATTCGCCGAATTTTCGGGTTCGCGTGATCCACCCATCCGAGCGCGGGCATACTCTTGACCGGCATCAAGCGCCGTTCGCTGGGCGTGTTCCCCGATTTCAAGGATGCGCACATCACCGCCGACAAGCGCAGCCACGCTATAGCCCTTCGGCATACCGAAGGTCAGGTCATAGGCGGCTACATCCGGTTCCGGTTCCGGGGGCTTCGCTTTGAGGTACCACTCCAGTTCCCGTGCCATCTCCGGCCGCAATTCTTTCGCGGTCTCCGCGATCTTCTCTCGTATCCAAAGCAGCGCTTTTTCCTGATCGTAGCCGCCCGCTTCCTTGGCGAACTTCGAGCGCGCCCGAGAGCCTAACCATTCCACGACCGGTGGTACGTTCTCGAGCGCAAGCCGTAAGGCCTCACTGCCGTACTGGGCCGCATAGTCAGCAACATCTACTTTGCCTTTATGGTCGGGCTCCGCGAGGTCCAGAACACGCGTCCGCAGCCCTGCCTTCCATAAGCGCGGAAGATGGTCTTCGGTCGTCTCCTGACCAGGTTCCGAAACCCATTGCTCTTTCTTGTTTTGGACTAGGCCGCTATCGAAACCCATCACGATATCGGAACCCACGGCAGCCAGCATTCCAATTTGGTGGTCCGATACTTCTGTCCCGCCCGTCGCGACAATGTCTTTGATCCCCGCGTCCCACGCCGCCCACACATCGGCATAGCCTTCTACGACGACCGTACGACCCGTTTGCGCTTCCTTCGCTCCGGTGTAGTGGTAGAGCGTTTTACGCTTTTCATAAATCTCCGTTGTGCGCGAGTTCTCGTATTTGCCGCGCCTCGGTTCACTGTCGCCAATCTGGCGAGCCGAAAACGCGACGACATCACCCACCGAGTCCGTGATCGGGATCATCAGACGGTTGCGGAACCGATCCTGCCATTGGCCGGCATACCGGGTCACCAGACCCGAGGCTTCAACCTCCTCTCGGCTAAAGGTTTTGAGTAGCTTTGCCGCTAAATCATTTGAGCCATCCGAGGCGCCGAGCCGGAAATGGTCCCGGGCGGCGAGCGAGACCTGTCGGCCATTCAGATAATCCCGCACCTTATCGCCTTGCGGCGTGGCCAACTTTTCGCGATAGTGTGCCGCCGCGACCACGTGGATTTGCTTCAGCGTTGCAATCCGGTCCGGCGACTCTACAGCCACCGCTGCCGATTCGGGCGCACGGACAACGGCTGGCGTCACGAATCCTGCGCCATAGTCGTCCCGTAGTCGCTTCAAGGCGTCTCCGGTACTAATCCCCCACACCAGCGCCGCGAGCTTAATCGTGCCGCCGCCCTCACCCGAGACGAAATCATGAAAGCTGTTCGTCTTTTCGTAAATGGCGACATTGAGGCCGTCCCCCTCTCGCCAGAACGCTTTCGCGCGACCGCCGCGCATGACGACGCCGCCTAAATCGCGCCACAGGTCGGTAATCCGTAGATCGTCGGCATTAAACTCACCCTGTCTCGGTCGATAGGTGGGCGCGACCGGAACAGGTGGAACCACTGCCGCGACCACGGGAACCGGTAACACGGGTGCACTGGTTCTGACTTCGGCGAGCGGTCGTAAGGGCCGACGATCCCGGGCCGTCACGACCCGGAGCGCCTCGGGCCCAGCACTGGCCACCGTCGCCGCCACACGATGCCGCCACGCGGTATCCGACCACGGATCTAACAATTCTCGTTTTCTGACTAGTTGTTCACCAGTGTGTGGTTGTTGCCCATCAGCCATACGGTGGACTTCGGTCAACTCCACCGCTCGCCCTACCAGTTCCCAATGTTCGGCTAAGTCCCCATGCCAACCCAACGTCTCGCCGCTTTGTTGGTAATAGCCGGGACCACGTCGCCGCGCCTCAACTTCTACCTGGAGCGTTGCCACCAAGTCGACGTCCAGGTTGACTTGTTCGGTGCGCTGCAGATGTTGTTTGTGATAGTTCTTCAGCGTCTGGGCAGATAACTTCTTTGAGAATTCGACGCCCGGCATAATTGAATCAATGCTGCCAAGGCGCGTGACTATCACAGACCGATCTGTGATCGTCGATCATGTGCCAATAACAGTCCCCGGGATTACGGCAACTGGCATCACAGAACAAGAGAAACCCAACAAAGAAGACAAGGCCCCAGACCGAGCAGACCAGTCTCGGGAAGGCCATGCCGAATAGAAACCCTGCAAAGTATTTCAACGCTACACCCCCACCAAACTTTGTTCCTGACTTCGCTTGTTGCGCGTTAGCACCAAGAGCCGCAGTTTCCGTTTCGCTTCGATCTCCGTTTTGACGATCTCTCGCACTTGAATCAGTTCTTGATGGACAGCCTTAATATCCGGCCCACCATCGGCCATTACGACCGTACCGAGCCCTGCGCCCAACAGAGAGAGTTCCTCGTCTTCGATGCTCATCGGAATCCGGCGTTCCGCGAAATGTTGCTCCGGCCGCGTCGACGGGCGATAGGACACCCGGACTCGGCAAACCGTACTGCCTTGTCGCAAGAAACCATTCAATGGCTCGAGGTTTGACACTTCATCGGCCATCACGAGTTGCCGTTCAACCAGATCCAACTTGAAATTCACGCTCCGGTGTTTGTCGCCCGCCGTGCCCGGAAAGTTTTCGCCCAATCGCCACACCTCTTGTTTGCCGACCACGCCCGCCGCGTACTCCGCCGCTTCTTTTCCGTCCGTCTTCCCCACGAACTGAATACCTGGCTGACTCAGAATGGTTTCGGTGCCGTTGTCCCCATACATATTTTTCAATGAACAATAGTTGTGGACCCCAACCACGATGAGCACCCCAAAACTGCGAAGATTGGTGAGTGCTACTTCAATCTCTTCCACATGGTCGAAACTCGTCGTAATCTCATCCAGCAACAGAACCACTTGCCGCCGGTTCGCTGCCGATTCCGCTGTATCCCGTAACCGGAGAATCAGATAATTCAACATCGCGGTAATAACAGGCTTGACTGCTTTTTCCGTGGTGCCGCCCGTGGGGAAAAAGATCCAACCCGGCTGCTCCCCGCGATTCAACCGCTCCACCCATTCCCGGATACAAAGCTCCGATTCAGATTCGTCGGGCATCATTCCAAACGCAAACGCGACCCGGGCCAGCGTTCCTTCCATGCCGGCCGACTGGTCGCCGGAGTTCGGATTCATGCCGGCTTGCATCCCCGCGCCTTTGGAACGGGGAAAAATAAAAGTCTTTGGATCTCTCAACCACTTCGCAACGTTCTTGGTTGACGCGACTTCTTTGAGTTTCTGTTTGGGTGCATTCTCTTCCGAGTAATTGGCCAGCACGTACGCTAAGCCCTGTTCACTAAAATCGCGAAAGAAGTTAATTTCGCCGGGCCGGTTGGGGAAAATGCCTGCCGCCAGACCGCGACCCTCATTGACGTCCCGCACTTCTCGCTCAATCGCCCAGCGAACACCCAACTCTAGATTGGGATCGACTGCTAAATCGCCGCGCTCTCGTCGGTAATAGCGCTTCAGTAGCTCCCGTTTGGCGTCCGATACTACAACGACCCAGCCGTTCGTATCGGCCTGGTCTAAGATTTCCCGCACCATCACGGTCTTACCAGCACCCGTTTTCGCTAAGTTCAACCAATGTGTTGTCATCGCCAATGTCGATATCCGGGCCAGCGTTCCGTTCGCCGACACCCGCAAATACATTCCGATCTTTTTGCGCAGATACCATGGCCCGACCGATCGCCGGTTCCACTGCCGGATTGAGACCAACTTGGCTCCTCGACAAAAGATGCCCGGGGACATCGCTTTGACCCGACGGCGCCAATCGATGAACCGTCCCAGAAACCCACACACGATCATCGTCCCGATGACTTCGAGACAGAGAAACAAATATGCCTTCCAGATCGCGCCCCCAAACACCCGCTGATTCACCCAGCGATTCAATACTGCGGGCTGTACGATCGCGCGAGCTCGGTGTACACCCGGTTGGCTCGTCGTCCCGCTGGTTAATAGTTCACCCCGCTGATCTACCCAAACCGGATACAGACGGCGCCCATCTTCCTGGGCAGCGCTGCTCTGTGTGACCCAACCGTGCTCTTTCGCCTTCCGCCACACAAAGGCGCTCAGTGGATCTAAATTGGGCTGACCTTCCATCCACGTCGCCAGATACAAATGGCTATACCCCTGGCGTACATCACCCTTAGGCCCCAGATTGGCCGCATACCAGTAGGGCAGCGTCCCCACGGCGACAAGCAATAAGATCCAGCGGCCCAGCGGCCACCGCAACAGTAAGGAACCCCAGCGATTTCCCTTTTCCTTTGCACCCTTCGGAACGCGGTCTTTCAGCGCCGCTAACCAACACCCCAGATCGTGCGTGTAGTATTTCCGGTTGAGCCTTGCCTCTAAAGCCAAGTCCCAAAACCAAGCAATCGGAGTCCAGATCGGAGACAGTTCTACCGGCTTGCTGCTGACGCTCATAGGGACTGCTCCTCGAGATCCAATAACTGTTTGCCGATTGTTTTTTCATCGAATTCCACGATCAGTGCCTTATCGAAACTTTCCCGCAGCCCTATCACTTCAAACTTGGTCGCTGCCAGCTCGTCGTGCATGGCCGTTGTCATGTCCGCCAAACGCTTGAGCTCCCCATCGATCACACGATCTTTTTGGGTCTCCTTTAATACGGCGTCACGCATAAAATCAGCCATACTTTTCCCGGACCGCTGGCTGGCGGCATCGATCGCGATTGCTTCCGCTTCGGACACTTTAAAGGCTCGCGTTTGAGTTCTTGCCGCGTTCACAGCAGCAGCCGGTCCTTCACCCGGTCCAATTCAGCAAACATGCGTTTGCGGTGCCCGTTCGCCCGCGCCACAATCGCAGGTGTCTGCAGCTCCGTCACCCCGATAGCCCCTCGACCTGCGACTGTCGCCAGCGTGAGCCCATGCTGGCGTGCCGCGTTTTCGAGTTTGGGCACCCGATACTCCATCGCGATCTCAGCCGGTGAGAACGCCGCTCGAAACTCTCGAGGCTGCCGTGTACTCGTCCAATACGAAAAATCGGCTGGATCCGTGACCGCGTTTTTGACAATTAGATACTCACAGCGGTCCTGTAGTGCCTCACCCCACGCCAAGACACTCTGGACGCTCGCTGGATCAGGCGTAATCACGCCCACTGCCGTGAACACGATTCCCATCTCGGCCGCACTGCCATGCATGACGTCAAACCACTTATGTGCCACCGCGCCCGAACTCGCACCCATGTCGGCGATCACGATTGGACAATCCCCGGTCAAGCTGTCGACAAACGAGTCCAGTCCTTCTGACGTGTGGATATTGACCTTCCGGCACCGGTCTGGATAGTAATGCGCGAAACTTCCGCTCGCCTTGTTCTCAAAGTCCAGATCCAGCAGAGTACAAGGCAGACCGTGAACCTCAAACCAGTCCACGAGCATCGTCATGAATGCCGTTTTTCCCACGCCCCCCTTGCCGCCTTCGGTGAAGATCACCCGCCCGGTTGCGGTCACTTCCGATTCTGCCGCCACATCCCCAATTTCCGCTAACTCTTGATGGAACGATGTCCCCATTTGCTCCCACTTTCCTATTCACCTTATTTTTCGAACTGCAGTGGCTCTTCTGAATATTTAAATTTCAGGTCTGCCTGTTCCAGCCTCTGCCTTTTCGCTACTTGTTGAATTTTCTCGACTGCTGCTCGGCGCCTCTCACTGTTTTGCGCCGTACTCACCCTCACCGGCTCCCGCTCACCCACGACCACGGGCAACTGCGGCGCTAACTCCTCCGGCGCCTCAGGTTGTCGATTCTTTCGGACCTCCAGAAATTTGTGGATCGTTGCCGGTGTGACTGAAATATCGGCTTGGTTGCTCAGCACATCCACCAGCGTTCGGAACGAGAAGCCCTGGATCCGTAATGTTACGAGCTGAGCCCAGTATGGTTCGAGCTGAGAAACACGTTTCTGCTTTGCGCCCTCCGCTCTGAGCATCGTTCTTGATTCGCTTTCGTCCATGGAGACCTCGTTCACTACTAGCTTTCCCGGAACCAGCATTCAACACCCGTTTTCCTTAGAAAAGCGCCCAGGTAAACCTTGTTCAAAGTGGAGACGCCTTCCCCGGTGGGGAAACCGGCGGTAAACCTTTCGGTAAACCTCAGGTTTACCTGTTTACCTACTACGCCTACACTTGCCTACACTCACCTACACTTGCCTACACTCACCTACATCGCTGCGGTTTGGATTCTCTTCGCCATGGCTTGGCTCTCTTCTGTCACGGGCTCATTCCGTTCCCGCCGACAGTAAAAACACTCACAGACGCAAGCCTCTCCTAACAAGTAGACAATCGACCGGCAGCAAAACGAGGAGCGCTCGTGGTCAGCAATAAAAGCGTTTAGTTCTACCTGAAGTCTGTCCGCTTGTGCTGTTAATTGATCAGCTCGGCAAAGACACCAACGACCAACACACAACAGGCTTACCCCACACAGAACAAGAATCAACCCGGTCACAGCGAGTACCCTTGACTGGACTTGACCTGCTGCTGAATCTCAAACTTGGGCGCCAGTCGAGCGGTACCCGGAACCACTTCAATATTCAGGTTTTGCTTAGCCTGAGCGGCGAGCGGCCCAAGAGCGGCGGTTACAGCACTGTGGGTTTGCGCGATCAAGCGCTGAGCGTCGCTGGAAGTCATTCCATCCGGCACCTGGTAGTCCTGACTGAGGTCTATCCGGGTCGCGCCACTCCGGATTCCGTTCGCGAGTTTCGCGGTCGCAGCCTGAAACGAGCGGCTGTGATTGGCACCGATCAGTTCGGCCGTCCGGGCCAGCTCCTCCTGCTTCATTTCCAGTTCAAAGTCAGCATCTTCAACATCGTCGGCAACACCATCCAAAACTGCAACCAAGGCGGGACTACCTTCGGCGCTCAGCTTATTAGAAGCTGCGCGCGCGTCCATCGCCAAGCTAGTGGCAGCCCCTTTAGCTGACTCGGTATCCGCTGTCCCGAGAGGGTGAGCAGCGACTTGGGCGAGAACACGTGCCCGGTCCTGGAGAACCGCCGTAGGGTCTGGCCTATACGTGGCCTCTTGGGCTGGAGCCGCGATCGCTTGCTTCTGCGCCAGCTCTTCCCTCACCGGACTACGGACGCCGTAGGTGAAATCCACGGTATGGCCTACACTTTCCGCGCGTGCAATAAACTTCTGGACCTCCGGCGCTGGCGAGTTCGTGGACCTCGTAGGAAGCGAGATGTGCTGATCGTCGGACGGTCGCGTTAAGCCATCGCGTAATTCAGACACCTGGTTAAACTGCTCTCTCAGCTCAGTGCGTGCCTGGAGATAATCACCGGTGTTGTCGAAATGTTTCCGTTTGAGATCGTGATACTGCGAAGCAAGTTGACTCTGAGCGGTAGTTAAGTCGGCATGAAGTGCGCTCCGGTCAAGGGCTTGATCGACCACAGCGGCTTCCTTGGTGCGAGGCGGCTCGACCCGAACTGTCTTGCCGACACTACTAGCTACCGGATGCTCTCGCTCCCATGCAGCAATCTCAGCCGTCTCACGGGCTATCGAGATTTGATCGAGCCTAGCGGTCAGTGCAATTTCCCGCGCTTCCATCGACTGTTCCGCTTCCTCACGTGTCGCGAATGGGTCTGACCACTTCATCTCCGACTCTCCACCTTGGTAGGAGCGTTCCAAGCCACTGTAGTACTTGTCGCCGGTCTTGCCGATCGCTGTTCGTATTTCATTCAACCCGTCGCCGGCACTCCAACCGGAGTCTTCCAGGATCTCAGCGGGAGACCAGGGTTGATCTTTCTGCCACTCGCGGTAATTCGCCGCTTCATCTCGTTCTTCCCGCAACGCCTCCGCGACTTCATCCGGCTTGTCGTAATAACGGCGGATACGCTCTTCTAGTTCCGCCGCCCGCTCGCTGCCAACCTCTTTGATGAGGTCCGTTCTAGCGTTCTGCAGCTCGACTAGGTCAGTTTGTTTAGCAGCTTGTTTCGCAATTTGTTCCGCGATCGGTCCCGGCATTCCCTCCCCCTTTTTTTGATTTCTTTTTACTTGGCCAACAACGCTTTGCGCGAGGCATACGGCCCATCGAATACGATGTTGGCGTTAACGCTTACCATAAACTGCGTGCGGGCAGGGATGTCAATCGTCGGCTGTAACTGCAAACTCCGGCGCGTCAACTGAGAGCCGGTTTCCTGGATACTCTGTCCTGCACCGGCCGACATTGCCTGTCCCGGGTTGGGGTAATACCCTAAGCCGCCGCTACCACTCCGATTCGTCGTTAACGCTGTAACGGCCGCAATGACGCTACTGACCAGCGCGGAGCTGAAGACTTGCGCAAAGTGATTATTGACATGTCCCCGAAGGCCGGCGCGACCCTTCAAATCTTCGCCAATCATGCCGCCAATCGAGAGTGAACTAGCGTCCGGGAAAATGATGTCCGTCCAAATAACCGGAATTCCCTTTTGTCCGTAGGCTACCGATTCCCCGTACGTGCCAACGAGCCGGGAACCTTGTGGAATCAGAATGTATTTGCCCGTGGCCGTATCGTAAATGTTCTCGCGCACCATGGCCCGGATTTCGCCCGGCAAATTGCTGGTTAACGACTGTTCCATCTCAGCCGGGATTTTCCAGCCCTTCATAATCTGATAGGGCCAAACGGGCGTCAGACGCATGCTCGGCAGTGTATTGTTGGCAATCTGTTTATCCGCTCGCGAGACAGGATCGTTACCCGTCGTATCCGGTACTGCCTTTGGCGGGGTTACCCGGGAAGCCGCTCCACCGAGTTCACCCTGTGTACCGATGCCGGCGCTAACCGGGATCAGCGATTTATACAGTGCCGCGAGATCACCTAAACCGGTCGAGGGCGGGCCGTTGCTGCCGGCGATTACCCCGGCTGTTGCCCCTTGATCCGACGCGCCCGCTGGTGCCTGTACCGTTCGCTCCCCGACGACCTTGATCACTTTCGAGCTCTTGATAGCGGCCCGCTCTACCCGTCTTGCCTCTTCTGCTTCTGTCTCCACATGCTGTGGTTGGGTGGCTCCCGCTGAATTAGCTGGATTATCCGGACCCGCCGACGCAGTACTCGGTTTACTGAAATAGTCACCGCTAAACAGCGGGTCGTTAATTTTACTTTGCGGTCGATAACTGGGCGATCCGTTCGGATTTGTGGTCGTCGGCGTTGTGGGCGACGGGACGGTACCGGCGGTCGCCTTTCCTTGTTCCGTACCGGCTGTCGGGGCTCCCGTCTGATTCCCGTTCTGGGTGGTTGCAGAAGCCGCCGGTGGCCCCAGGTTGGTAATGATCGTCTTCTGTTCGGTCTTATCCAGCGGGATCACGGGGCTGCTATCCGTTGTATTGACCGTGTGCCCAGCCGTACCGGACACGGCATTGGATCGAAGCTTGAGCCCAAACCCAATGATGAGCAGAACAAAGACTGCCGACAAGACCCCCAGTCCCATCAAGCGCTTATTGACACGAGGGCCAATCTTCGGCTTCGGTTTAATATCCAGCGGCAGCTTCTCATCCGGGATAGCTGTCTTTTCTGCGTCAGCCATAACGGTCTACTGGCCCTCCGAACTATCCCGTGCAATCAGTACTGCTTCTTTCTTGGCTTGCTTGCTAGTCCCCGCTTGTAGTTTTGCTTTTTGGAATAGTTGATCGACAATAAACTGCCGCCGTTCCGGGTTGTACCGATAGTTGGTCTGTACTTCGCCGCCATCGCCATACACCAACAGAACGGGCAGGGAGCGGGACTCGACACAGGCGGGCATCTGGATGACGGTCCGCATCGAGTCATCAAACACTTTCTCGGGCTTCAGGCAGGGCGTATGTTTTCCACCCGAGATGGAATAGCTCGTGTTGCCCATTAAGAGCGTTTTTTCCGCTAAATCTTCTAGATTGATGGGCGGTGCTACGACCACCTGTGCTTGCTCGATCGGCGGCGGTGCGGCCATCGCCTCTAATTCCCGTTTTCGTTTCGCAGCCGGATCCTCTGGATAGCTAAAAGAGACACGCGCCATGTAACTATCCGGCTTACTTTGTAGCCGGAAATAATACATGCGCCGGTCCGTCGCTACGATTAAGTTCGTCTCAAACGCGCCCTTGTACAAGGGACTAACCGCAACGGCGAACGTCTTTGTTCCCAGTGCGCTGCCGTACGACAACAGGGATACGTTCCAACGCTCCGAGTCCCCCAGCTGTAAATCACCGACTACGGTTTCGCTCGGTTCTAGTTCAATTGCACAGACCCGTAAAATCGAACAGACTAGGGTGGGCATATCGGAGCCATACACGTATCGGACACGGCCTACCCGATCGATTGATACCGGTGCCGAACCATCCCCTTTATTCCAACCATTGGCTAGATCAACGGCTAACTTGGCTGACTCGGTTAACGGCGTTCCCGCTTTCGGCGTCACCCCTTGCGCCCATCCGGTGACTACGCCCACCAACAACCCAAAACAGATAGGACTTACTCTCATTTTTTGATCTCCTCCACAGCCCCAACTTTGGTCCACGAAACGTTCGTGACAAACAAACCCAGTTCGTTCTGGTTCACCTCTTCTTCATCTTTCGGTTCACGAATCGCAATCGTGACAGCGGCTTTCCAGTGTTGTCGAAAGCCTTGGCTTTGTGCCGTGTACTCGGTTTCGAGCCACGAGAGTTCATACGTGTTGTCTCCCGTCTTGAGCGCACCCGGGTCGACATCGCCATACACCACGGAACCGGCAGCCCGCTTTTTGGCCAAGTCCGTCCTCCACCAGTCCATGACGTACCCGAAACACTGGCTCGTTTTGGCGATCCGGGAGAGCGCCCGGAACCCAGCCCGTCGCTGTAGTTCGTCATCCGCTGTAATCAGGCGCGTATCTTCAATCCAGGAGCGGAGCGCGTTCACTTGCGTCTTTTCCCGGACTGAGTCCGCTACACCTTCAATCGATTTGAGGCGGCGGCCGGTTTCCCCATCCACGATGACCACGTAGGGTTTCAGGCTACGCGCATTCCCGGCCAGCGTGAGCGCGACCGCGCCGACCAGGATGGCCGTCAGTGACGCTAGGATCGCGACCCAGCGCCACGCATGTTCTCGCTTCAGGGCCGTTCCGTGGATGGAATCCCACTCCTGTCGGCCCGCTAAATACGGGTTATACTCACCAGTTTCTTTATTGATCGAGACGGGGTGAACCACGGGCAAATTGAATTCCTTCTTTCTTGGGTTCGTGAACGGTAAAAAGACTTAAGAAGTAAGGCTGGACGTTTTTAGACACTCCTAGGCAGTGCTGGTGGGGGGACCGGAGCACTCCCACTCTTACCGGTCGAGGACGGGGGAGCCGCTCCGCCAACACCACCGACACCAGCACCGCTGGAGGCTGTACGAGCTGCTGCTGTTGCGGCACTCACCGTGCTCTTGGCTGCACTCATGGCGCCCGTAACAGCACTCCCAATCCCGGTCGCCCGGAGCGCCATGGTGGTTCCCACCGAAACCGCGCTGGTCAACATCGCCATCGGCGCTAGGACATCGCTGTGATTGGCGTTCAATGCACCGGTCATCACCGATGCCAGAATCTTCGGAATCATGACCGTACAAGCGGCTAGAATCATCGTGCCGCCCATGATGTCAATCGCCAGATGCATCGGGGACGGTGCCTTGTCGATACCTTTAATCAGGTCAACCCATGACGTAATGTTGGGAATCGCGGCACCGAGCACACAATAAATGGTGAGGATTTTAACGCCAATCGATAGAACGAGCGTGAGATAGTTACGAGCCATCGAGTCAGTCCAACGAGAACCCCCGAAGGCAACGAAAAAGTAGCCGATACTGAGCACAAAGTAGGATTCAGCTAACGTCGCAATCAACATAAGCGACATCACGGCAAACGACACTAAGATGAGTAACATCGCAGCGAGTAACACGATACTGGTTGCCGGGTCGGTAATCCACGCCGCCGCGGTCGCATTATCGGCCAACGTTTCCGCTAACGTTAGGCCGTATTGCCAGATATCGGACGGCGACATAACCTTGGGCAAACCGGCTGCCTGGACACCGAGTTGTGTGAGGGACGAGATGATGTCGGGCATCCAGGCGGCAGCGTTTAATAGGATGGCTCCCCAGAAGCCGCGCGTCAGAATGAACTTAATCAAAACGGCGGCCCACTCGCGAATAGACCAGCCACTTTCAAACGCGATTTGATAGCCGCAATAAAACAACTCAAAGATGAGAAAGGTGCCAAATAGCCACCGCATCGGCGGCAGAATGGCCGCCGTCCAGCTCGGCTTTGCCTTACTGAAGGAGTCAACTAAGTCGCCCGGGATCGAGGCCGACGCAGGGACGGCAAACACCGCGACCACGACGACCAACGCGCAGACGGTGAACAGCAGCCGTCGTTGACTCAACGCTTAACTCCAAACCCAAAAAACGCCGCTTGATTGACTGCCGTACACAAATGACCTTCCGTTGTTTCGCCCCACGTGGCATCACCGGGCCGGACGGCGCGACACATGCTCCGCAACTGAATCGCGGTCTCCGGGTGTTGACGCAGCCAGATCTTAATCGATTGATTACTGGCTAGCGTTAAATCGCCGCTGCCGTTTGCGACGGCATAATCCACGATGACGCTACGGGTTTCGTGCTGACACGCGTTGGTCAGCAGTAGGATCGCTATGGTCGCCAATACGCTAACGTGTCGCATCGGAGTCTTAGTAGACCCCCTTTACCGGATCGTAGGTGCGCGTATCTTTTGCGTCCGGCGGCCCGCTGTGAAAGAACTTGTCACGCGCCGCCGCTTGGGTATCTTTCTGCTGCTGTTCCATCGCCATATACGAGGACTTACTCTGTTGATCGGACAGCATCAGAGACCGCAACCCTTGGAGTTCGTTCACTTGCGCACTGCTGAATTCGCTCAGCGTTTCGAGGATTTGCTGAGCGCCGCCCGCACCTGCGGCATGAGTTCGAATAGCGGCCGTCAAGCGTTGCGAAGACTGTAAATCAGCCCCCGTCAGATTTAGCATCCGCATGGTGCCGCTCAGCGTGTCACGATGCGATTGAGCCCAGTCTAGATAGTTCCGGGCCCATGGATGATCCTGGTCAAATGTGGCATAGCCGGGATATTGCTTTTGAAAGGCAAGGTCTAGTTTCGCGGTCGAGTACGCGAGCGCCAGTCCGCCTTGCGACACGGCACTGGCGTTGGTGAGAAACGTACTAAAGTCCGATAAGCTATGGATCCCGTTATGGACGAGATTCCGGAGCATCGTACTCAGCTGCGCCGCTTGTGCGATGTAACTAGCCACTAACTGGAAGTTATTGAGAATCTGTGTGAGTTCCGTTGCCGGGATAACACCCGCCTGTAACGGCTGGACTGCACTCAGAAGTGCGAACCCGGGTACGGTCCCGCCGAGCACAGAGAGTAGATGACGCCGTGAGACTAACCCACGAGCGCTAAGTGATTCGCACCGCATATCGATTCTTCTCCTTCTTGTTTCCGGTTTTGATACAACCTCTGTAACCCGGTCAGGTAATCCGCCCAACCGGGCAATTGTTTATGGTTCCGCAACCACTCCACTTGCCACGTCTCGGGATACCGATCCATGACGCCTTGTAAGGCCGCCCGTTCTGCTTCACCACTGACACCACAAAAGGCGAGCGAAGCTGGCTGTAGATCAAACGCCACCATCCGGCGACCCTCCGGCGTCGTGATATAGACATCTCGCGTCTGACATTGCCCGGCAATGCGAATCGCCTCAATCTCTCGTTCATTCAAGCCCACGCCTTCATAGAAGTCACGGGAGCCGCTTTTACCGTCCGCGCCCCGTGTGCCTGCCTGATCATTGGGCAAGAATATTTTGGTCGGACAACTATCGAAGATCACATCCGTAATCTTGCTCTTCGCAATCTGACTAATTTGTTGGGGGTAAAGGCCTACAGCGCAATTCTTTTTACGCATGGTGAGCAACCACTCCCCGAGTTTTGCTTCAAAGATGGGATGAGCGAGCGCAATCACGGCCACTTCATCTAAGTTCAGGAGCGTGGGTCGGCCATCGAGAGAGTTTTCAACTTCATGGAAGATATTGAGAATGGCCGGAACAATTGCCTTTTCCTTGAGCTTCAACAACTGCTCGGTTTCAATGCCCACGAACCGGGTCGCCTTCGCATCCAGCGTTTGCGATTGGGCGTCAAACAAGTAGGCCAGCGGCCCATCGCCCACATAGTAATCAAGAGCAATCTGAAGTTGCCGATCCTGAATCTGCGAGCGAACGTGGGTCAACGTGCGCTCATCCCGTGGATTTCGCGCCACTCTTTGTAGCCCTTCCGCGATCCGGTTCTTTTGTACCGCCGTGATGGGGCCATCGTGTAGCGTAATGAGCGTCTCAATCCACTCGGCGGCCCAGCTCAGCTCTCCGTGCTGATCGATATTCCGAAGGGGACAGAACCCCGATTCTCCGACCGCGCCCGGCGCGAAATACTCACCTCCGACCGCCTTACATAAAGCCCAGATGGAGCGCCCGAAGTCAATGCTGATGACCCGTGCCTCCGGGATCCGAAACCACTGAGCGGCAATCAAGGCAGCCAGTGTGCTTTTCCCGGCGCCGGTAGGACCGATGGCGATAAAATGACCAACACTTCCGACATGCAAATGGAAACGAAACTGGGTCGCGCCCGTGGTAACACCAATCATCAGCGGCGGCGTGTTGGGCGGCAACAGACTGCTTGGATTCGTCAGTCGTCCGGACCAGATGGACGACAAGGGTAACAGTTCGGTGAGATTGCCGGAGGTCATCGGAAACCGCCGGATATCGAAATAACCCTCACCGGGCAGTGAGCCGAGCCAGGATTCCACCGCGTTGTCCTGTTCAATCCGGGCGCTAAACCCAGAATTCTGAATTGTCTTCTCGACTAACCGGACGTCTTCGAGTAACTGAATTGGGTCCTCGTTTAACAAGACAACGCTGGAGGAATAGATAGCCGCTTGGGTCCTGCCGCGTTTTGCCTCCGTGATCATCTTGTCGATTTCCGCGACACACTCGACAGCAAACCCGTCAATTTGCCCGGTACTCGTCACTCCGGCCTTTTCCAGAAACCCACGCTGTTCGGCCGCAAAGCCCCGCCGCATCACCTGTAGCGCCTTGACCGCCTCCTCTCTACTCAACAGCAAGCCGCGCGTCGACCAGCGATAGGAGAGGCTTAACGAATCAAGAGCACTCAGGATGCCTGGATAGCCGTTCAAAGGGAATCCGTCAATCGCGACACTCGCGATATGTTTGCCGCCAATCCGGGGACGGAGGCCGGCCGAGAACGTGCCACAATCCAGGAACGTGTTTAAGTGTACGGGGACGCGGGGAGCGACTAAGGGTGACCGGTTATGGGTAAGACAGCGTCGGTAGTAGCCGAGCAGTGTGTCATAACGAGTTGTAAACTCGCCCGGGTGATGAACCACCTTGGCTCCTAACCGTTCGGTCCAGAAGAGGGAGGAGAAAACGTTTTCAAACTTCTGGACATTCGCCGCAAACACCTCAAGCGCTTTCGCCGCCGCACCGCCTTGATCAGCGGAACCATAGAAATACTTTTCAATGGAATAGTTGGTTTTATACGGAGGCAGGTACGTTAATGTAAGAAAATATTCGCTTTCAAAACGAGCCCCTTCCTGTTTGTTTTTAGCTCGGCGCTCCTCATCGATCATGCGCGTAATGGCCTCGGGAAACGTGCCCATATCGGCCGGGTAATCATCGGCCTCAAATCGAAAACAGTTGGACTGAAACATCCAACCGGAGCCGAACATCATCGCTTCATTCAAACGATCGGCAAGGGCCGCCATTTCCGGGAACGTGGCAGTTTCCATATCCGGGCCGGCATACTTCCAGCTCGTCATCAAACTCCCGTCACTTTGAAGTAGTACGCCGTCATCGACCAAACACATCGGGAGAATCAGACAGCCCAGACCGGTCGGTTGTTTCTGATTTAAGTTCCGTAGCATGTTTTAAACCCATCCATTTGGTGTTTTCCGGCCCTGGGCGTAGAGTCCGCTTTTGGCCGGATAGTAGTCCCGGAATCGCGTGGAGCGCATATAGATTTCCAGAAACAGGGGATCTTTTTTATAAGCACCTCTGACCAGCTTCAGGGCACAGATCATGCCGATCAGAGTGGGGAACAAGAGCCAGAACATAGGGGCTAATATCGCTACCATGCCCAGTACGGCTGTCAACGTGAGAATGAGAATCACGATTCCTCGACCTGCCCCAAGCCACATTTGTCGCTTCACGGCCGAAGCGTAAATCGGTGTCACTCTTGCTCCCTCCATAACGCTTTCTTCGATCTCCTAAACGAGAGCACCGACTAAGCCGGGAAAGAGCGTCGAAATGATATTGACGACGCCTAACACGACGGCCGAAATGAGCGGAATCATGGTCGCTTTTGAACCGAACTCGAATATGTCCGGTCGAGCGTACATGCCGATTCCAATCACGACGATCGCGATTATCGCGACGCCGAGAGCGACTGGTCCCGACACGGATTGAGCGAGTACGCCAATAGGTTTTTCCCAGGCCAAGCCCGTGGTACTGGCGATCGTGACGGCTTGAAAAGCGGCCACCCAAAAGAGTGTCCACAACAGTCGTTGTGGTTGCTTTGCTTTAAACGTTTGTCGTTGTACTGCTGATATCAAATCAACTCCCCTTTTTTGTAAACACATGGATTGGTTTTTATTGGCTGTGATGGCTTACGTGTCAGCCGCTCGGAGGATCGGATGACGCGATGTTCTTTTTTCGTTGGAGGTTTTTGGTGATTACGCTTAGGGTTTTTCTAGATAGGGAGTTGCCTCCTCTGTTAAGAACTGGCCGTCCTTCAACCCAGTCACCGTGATGATGTTCTGGACCCGGCGGCCAGCCGGATAGCGTTTAAAATCGTGTTCCGTAACAATGCCTACGACGACATTCACGGCAGCGGCGACAATCTCCCGAATTCGTTTCGAATCCGATCCTTCCGCTGATAACAATTCGAGCCGGGAGAGAGCGCCGGCAGCAGTGGTCGCATGAACGGTGGCAAGGCCCCCGGGGTGTCCCGTATCCATGGCCTTGAGCATCGTGAACGCCTCTGCACCCCGAACCTCACCGACAATGATGCGCGTGGGCCGGACCCGTAACGATGCTTTGAGGAGCTGGAGAGCGCTCGTCGCCTCATTGACAAACATCGCTAACAGGTTGGGCGAACTACACTGGAGCTCCGGTATTTCCTCAATCGTGATCACCCGGTCATCCGGGCACAGTTTAAATAGTTCCCGGAGAAGCATGTCCAGAAACGTTGTTTTCCCGGTACCCGTTCCTCCGGCGATGATGATGTTGTCGCGCCGCAGAACCGCTTCACGCAAAACCGTGCATTGCCGTTCCGTCAGGATTCCATCGGCAATATACTGTTCCATCGAGAAGATTTGTCGACATGTTTTGCGGATACAGAAGCAAGCCGCGGCAACCGTCGGAGGAACAAGGCCCTGGAAGCGCGCGCCGTAGTGAGGCAGTACCGTTTCGAGGACCGGTGAGTCACTGTTAACGATTTGATCCCGCATCGCAGCCACGACACTAATCAGCGACAGCGCGTTATGGGCGGTCATCGTGCCACACCGCTCCCACGCTTTCCCGGTGCGCTTCACCCACAGACGAGAGTCGGGATTAAGCGCAATATCCTCCACATCCTGTTCCTGCAGCAACGGAAGAGCGAGACCTAACTCCCGCTCAAGGCTGGAGTGCAGTAAATGACGCTTAGGAGCTGAGGCCTGAACCATGGCCATAGCTGTCATAGGGTAACGCCCTCCGGTAGATTCGCCGCCCATGTGGGTTCGACAGTCATGAGCCGGGCCCAACTTTGTAAACTCGCCTGTTGTGTTCTTGGGATAGAGGGCGTGTTGACAGCCCACCAGTCATTGGCCATCCCCACGAGATGTGTCGGCCTTTCGCTCAATGTGATGATCGCGGGCCAGGGAATCAACATCTCGTAGCACATCAATAGACCGGCACGCTCCCGCCCGATCGTGATACTGCCGGGCGCGAGAAGCCGTAGCGGAAATCCACCGTTTTGAAACGGGTGCCACATGGCCACGGGTACCGGAATGCGTTGCTCGAATTGAGTAACGTTTCCATTGCCGCGCAGGATCGCCTCGTTATGAAATCGCCCTTCGCTTAGTTGATAGGTGCCGATCACAGCGAACCGTCGTTGCGCGTTGAGGATCGTGAGAGTGGGACTCCATTCGACTTCTGAGATCGCGGACCATTCCTGCGCCGCGCCTTCAGGCAATACCGTATAGCGAGCTGTCGATTCGCGAATCGACTGTTGCGCCGATTCCTCTTGCGCAAAGGTTTCAATTGGCCCAATCGCTCGCGCAGCATGAAGGACAACGCCAGCCCATTGCCCAGAATGCGGCGTTGCCTTGGCATGTAAAGCAACGGCAGCCATAACGGCGATAGGAGCGAGGAGTAACTGGGGCCGCTGCACCATGGCACGAGCCTTGCAGATGAGCGAAACGGTTGCCAAGACCAACACAAGGCCAACTACCCCGGTCGATGGGAACAGCCAGCCAGCGGAGTTAAAGGGAGATCCAAAATCAATGACGCCCAGCGGCGGAATCGCGCTGAAGATGACACCGGCCACCGCACGCAGCCATTTGTAGCGTGTCCCCCAAAGCGCGAGACACGGAACGCTCAACAAAATAGCGGCCGTGAGAGCTGCAATCACGCCCCAGGTAAGCGACTTACCGAAGAAGCCAACGACCGCTTCCGGCATAGCCCAGACGACACCTATCTCATACACACACGCGACGAAGAACGAGCGGGTTCGGGTCCGTTGCATCATGATCACGCTAGGCGCGACCACGGAGAGCCACATCATTCCGGGATACCCGGAATGAACGGCTAATCCTACAGCGAACATCGCAGTCATCAGGAGCGGCCACTGTCCCACTCTTAGCGCCATACGTAGACCGCCTCCCAGTGTCCCCGCACATCGGATTCATGGATGGGTCCGTAGTAGCGTGAATCAAATGATTTTGGATGCTCACCCATCACCCACAACTCGTCGCCAGAGAGGGTGTAGAGGCCGGATAGATAAGGCTGGAGTACCCGCGTTTGTCCGTCTAACCGTAACGGTGTGCTGCTTGGCTGATGCACACCGTTGATCCAGACACCCTGTCCAGTTTCTTTGACGGTGTCGCCGGACCGTCCTACCACCCGTTTCAAGAGTGGCTCTCCCCGGTCCGGACAATTATCGCCATGGGCTTGTTCGCGATATCCTCGCTGCAACGCGACTTCAGCCCATGGCTCGTGTAGGCAAAAGGAAACGATGGCACTCTGGTGTTGAGCCCGGTATAACCCAATAGGCAAAGACAGCGTACGGTTGAAGCGCCACTCATTTATTACCGGCCCGTGGAAGCCCAAGACCGCACCTATCAAGGCCGTGGCTATGAGGGTAATGCCCAAACGCTGCGTAGATGATAATTGTTTACAGGAATACACTGACACTTAGTCCTCTGCTGTTTCGATTTGTGCAATTGCATTCACCACCCGTACGCGGCTGATGACATAAGACATTCAGCGGTTCTTATTGTTCGATTCCGTCCAGTCTCCTTTCAGAAGTGAGTAACCCAGAGGTGATTTTGGGTCTCTACTGGAACACACGGGCAAAACAGTCCTGGTTGTTACAGGACTCCGAAAATTTTTTGTGTAGAATCGGGATTACCGACGGAGATCTAGCAATGATTCGAGACCGGCGCTGGCACTTTGTGAATGAAGCTGGAGAGCCACTTGATGCTCGGTATGAGATGGCCGCGCCGCACATCGAAAATTACTTTTTGAAGAACTTCCCGTGTGTTGATCCAGCCGATCTAGATGACGTCATCGAGCACTCAGCAAAACGCGTGGCGCGCCGCGAATCCACTCGCGGCCGGATAGGCGATCTGAAAGTTTATTTGTTCCGAGCGGTTCGCAACGGAGTATCGGACCTTTTACAAAAATCCAGCTACCGTGCGAGGAAGCTCGAAACACCGTTATCCGACGACGAGCGTGCTTTTGCCCTTCTTTCGAGCGGCGCGGACGCGTTACGCTCGGAGAAAGCAATTGCTATACAGGCCGCACTGAAGAGTCTGAATGCAAGAGAGCAGGAAATCATGGGCGCTTCCGTTGAGGGTTACTCTGCTGCGGAAATTGCGGAAATGTTCGATATGACAGAAGGGAATGTTCGCGTGGTGCTTTGCAGAGCGCGCAAAGAATTGATGCGGATACTTGTTGGCTGCCGTATTGATGCCGATTCCCACGACTAGCTTTTGGCCTGATGGCAAAGAATGAGCAGGACCCCCTCAAAGACTTTTTCCTCACAGGAAATCCGAACCCGCACCGCATCGGTTGTCCTTCGCAGGAAATCCTCCAGTCAATAGCTCGGCGTCAGCTGGATGTACCGAAAGAAGTCTTCGCGCATCTTGCAAATTGTTCTGAATGTTCCGTGGACGTGAGGGCATATCGTCTCCGCTTCGAACACCGCCGTACGCGCACGCATGCACTTTTTGCAAGTGGGCTGATTGCGGCAGGTGTTGCAAGTGTGGTTCTAGTGATACCTCACGTAAATCGATCCCACTCCAGAGTGGCTCATGTTCAAGGAAGTACCCCACAAGACGTGTCCATCAACCTATGGGATCAGGACATGCAGCGTGGTCCTGATCAAACGCTTAAAACAATACACGTCCCTCCGACCTCGATACGACTGATCATTACTCTCCCACGCTTCAGCCGTCCGGGGACGTATCAGATTTCGTTATGTCGCGAGCGCAACTCAGGTAGCGTTTTTGTGAGTGCCAAAAGTGCGGCTGTCGCGGATGGCGCTCGCGAGATCGTCACCGTCGTACTCGATTTAGCAGGAGTAGAAAAAGGCTCATACTGGCTGTCCACACGTCATGACCAGAACAACGCGAGCGACTATTTTCCCGTTAGGGTTCTCTGATCCGTTAGAGCGACTTTGTGATGGCTAAAGCCTGGTCTAGCTGCGAATCTCGCCCCTGAACTGCATCGGGAAAGGACCAGTCGACCTCGACATCGGGAGTGATGCCCCGCCCTTCAATTCGAAATCCATGCCACGTGAGGTAGGCTGCAATCGGGATAGTTACCCGATAGCCGAGACCGATTTTGAAAGCTGATCTTGCGGCGACACGACCTGCGCTCCGAACGCCTACTATCAGGGCTAGCTGGTTTTCTTTCGCAAACTGAGCTACCATTTCGGCTGCTCCGGACGAATGTTCGTTTATCAGAACAACGACTTTCCCATGAAAGCTTTTGGGACCAAGACCTTCTGTTTGAAGCACAACAGATGTCTTGCCGCCATACTTCAAGGCGAGGAGTGGAATCTCGAACTTCGACCGAGGAATTCTAGAAAATCGGGGCAGGCGCTGCGGCGAGAAACCTGGATCGGTCGCAGACCGTCGATCCAGGCTATATCCGATCGGCACCGTCTCCCCTGTCAGATAGCTCATTAAACGAACATTACCGATCCCGCCGCCCGGATTCCCTCGGAGGTCGACAATTAGGCGTTTTACATTTTTCAAGGGATTCTCAAAGAGAAAGTCGAGCCTGTTAGCAAAATCGATTCCGATCTTACCCGGAAACAATGACACCTTGAGATATCCAGTATCGTTATTTTCCCCTAGGGTCTTCACTACCGCGCTGTTAGGTTCAGCATATGGATTGTCGTCGTACTTAGGTCGTGGGGTCTTGATTTCGATCTCAAGCTGTTTCTGCTGCCCGTTTCGGGAGACTACAACTGGTATTCGCTCATGCATTGCAAACTGCGGCCCTTCAGGAGGACGAATTTGCCTACCAGATATCGAAACGAGAGTATCGCCAGAGGTCAGGCCAGCTAATTCGGCTACACCGCCCGGCTGAACATCTTGGAAAACCCATCGATCATTTTCAAGAGCGTCGATGCGCCGAAAGCTGGCCGAAATAGAATTGCGAGGGGCTATTTGGGTGTGCTCACCGAGCAAGCCTAGGCCGCTACTGTTGAGTTCCTCAAACAGGCTAGCGACTGCCTGTTCGAAGGCTGTTGATGAACCAGAGTCGATAATCCGCTCACGATGTTCAGAAACCAACTGGAACCAATTCTTGTGGTTGAATTGTGGATCGTAGAATCTTTTCTGAACCAGTTGGCTAATGCTCGACAGCAATTGTTCTTTATTCGTTCGGGTTAAAATCATTCTCGTCTCGTAGTAATGTTCAATGTGGATTCGGGATCTCCCACTACTTCGAAGCTAGCCCAGTAATAAGGCGTTAAGCCGCTGGAGAGCAGTTCAAGCTGGGCGATGCGCAATGCTTTTGCGTTGCTGGTGTACCTCAGCTTTTTGTAGAAGATCTCCATAAGATGGGCAGTGGCGTGGTCTGCGATATTCCAGAGGCTTGGGACAACCGACTGTGCTCCTGCTTGCAGAAATGCGTTCCCGAGGTTGGACACTCCTACTTCGTCAGTCGCGCCCACTCCGGTATTACATGCGGATAGCGTAACTAACGTCGCATTCAAATGTAGCTTCCTGATCTCTCTAATTTGGAGCATTCCGTCATCCGCTTGACTGTCTGAGTCTGAACTAGGCGCGAACATCAGCGCGCTGCGATCAGGAAACTCTTGGTCGGTGTAGCCGTGAAGCGCCAGATGTAGGACCCGGTAGTCTGAAAGCGGAAGTCGCTTGAAACGCGTTTCAGTAGCATCCGCGCCGAGAAGCAATTGGGCTTTCTCTGGCTTGGCGCCAGAGATGAGATCCACCTCATCACGACCCGCCTCGACCTCGCGCCGACTCTCAGGCAATAAGATAAGGTCGCTCCGCCTAGGTCCACCGGTTGACCGAGTGATGGTTCCCCAAAAGTATTTTTTACTATCGGGTTCTTGTGTCCAGGCTGCGACTCCTATGTACGGTTGCTGTGACTTTTGCTCCTTGGTCCGCTGGCGCAAAATATGAAGCACCGTAGCCGCTGGCACAACGCTCGTTGTGTGCGTTTCCACCACATATCTGGAGCCGTTATGCAGGGTAGAGAAAGGCAAAAGGTGAAGATTCCCGTCGGGGATGATGATGACTGATTCATGCGTTTGCAACTCTCGGATTGGTGCCAGCAACTCGTTGTAAAGAGTGTTTCCCAGCTGAAGATCAGATTTTTCATGTGAAAGCAACGACCGATACTTCCAAGAGTGACCTTCAATCACGCTTTTAGCTGGAAGAACATAAGAAATGGCGGAATCATGAGTAATCACCAAAACCGATGACGAGGGACTGGCAAGAACGTACTCAATAACAACTTCGGATTTGGAGAGATCGGATTGTAGGTCGATGAGGGATACTGGCCTTGAGACTACCCGCTCAAAAAGATCTGGGGGTACCTCGTGCTCAGCCTCATAGATCTGACTGAGGAGCTCGCGGCGCAATTGCGGATTTTCGGCATTGATTAGCTGCAGATTAAGCGAGATAACTTGCTTCTCTTGAGATGTCGCATCGTGAGGAGGTAGATGATTATGGTCCTGTAGTGCTTGTATCTCTACTCGCCCATGAGCTCGTTCAATGACTTCGAGAGCGGTATTAAGCCGATTTTGCTTACAGAGAGACTGGAAGTAGCCCGAGTAAATGTCGGCGACGGCGTTGATCATCAGGCGCTCAGTAGCAGGCGTAGGAGCAAAGAGTAGAAGAGAATCAACAAGGGCCAAACTCCGCTCGTAAAGATCATTAGACTCTGCCGTTCTTCCAAGCTTCGCGAGTATTTCCGCCTTGATGCTGAGGTTAGATGGAACAAAATATAGTTCGCTAGGGATATGGCGATTTGCGTCGAGCGCCTCGTTGATTGCCACAAGACCCTTTGCAAGTTCGCCCTCATGTTCGTATGCCTGCGCTAGCGGCCCGTTTGCCTGTGTGAGCCCTCTCCAATAACCGATGTCTCTGGCATACCGCACTGATTGAGCATAATCTGCAATAGCGTGCGGCCAATTCTCCAGGTCCTCGTAGATGTTTGCTCGTGTCTCTACCATTTGGTAAAGGTGGCCTTTGAAATTGTGAGCAGTGTACATTCTCATAGCTTCAGCACACAAACCCAGAGCCGCGTCAAATTGTCGTAGACCCCTCAAGGCATCGATTTTGTTTGCTACAGCAGTTCCGGGATAGGGAGCATTCTTCGTTTTTTGCGCAACTCGAATGGCCTCATTTAATGGTCCAAGGGCTTCCTGAAATCTAAGGTTGGCCACCAGACCGGCTCCAAAAGCGCCAGCAAAGCGAATTTGAGCTCCATTGTCATGGAAGGCAAACTTCGCCAATGTATAAGCTGAGTACACTTCCTTCTGTGCTGTTGCTGCGTCGCCCAAGATGAATGCAGCAATTCCGTGATCTCCCATTGCTCTATTAGCCAACATAAGGTGATTCTGCTGGAGAGCTAAAGCCCGCACCATGGCCCACGTGGTATGTGCTAACGCCGCATCGTAATTGGTTTCGACAAGGCCCTTAATTAGCAATATTCGGAGCCTGGTTTCTGGATCGCTCGATTCGGGTCGGCGCAAGTCATTGTTTAAGATACGCAGGCATTCTGTCATGGTTAAAGCAGATGCATCTAGCTGGGCTGGTATTTGGCTAACTTGAGCGTAGAGCCCTTGTACCGAGTTGTGCTCCGCATCGAATAGCATCTCTGCCTGTCTATACAGCGGCGCTGCCGCTTGCCAGTTATAGAGCCACGCTAACTCATCAGCGTCTGCTAGCAACCGATTCGCTGGCGGTGAAAGCCAATAGCGAATGCGTTTTGCACTGATTGCGAGCGATGTAATCGCAATAACGATAAGCGCTAGGATGACCACACACCTAAAAAATCTGCGGAGCCTGCCATGGACATAAGTCATAGCAGGAAGGGCCATGAACTGCATTCTCGGTGGAAATCTGGGTGGTGAGGTTCAGGGGAGACAGGAACAGGTCTCCCCTTATTTTTCCTGCTGTCAGCGAAGCTGGCTACCGACTGCCTTCCCTGGTTTTTCACAAGTCCTCTGACGAATTAGGCATAACGCAAATTAACAGATCACCCGTCCAGAGTTGGCTGCACAAAGTTTGCCCCTGATGAGAACGAGTGGTCCCGACGCACCTCTCCCAGAACCCTCCAAAGAGAAGGGCCTTCCGCAAGCGTCCGAGAACGTGAGGCTGCTTAAAGATCTATGGATGCAATATGACACGACATCTTACCTGTAAGCGGTTTGCGCGGACTGACCAAACGAACCTCGATCTTGCCGGTGTGCAGATCCCAAAGCGGAAATGGATTTACGAAAGGTTCACTCGAAGTGTCGCAACGATGAAACAGGCGCAAACTGCTAGAAAAGACGGCCACAGAATCCACTAATCTGAAGACTTTGAGAGTTCCGGGCCAACATACTTTGGCAAAACTACGAACCTGTAATTCAGAGTCGCCCTTGAGGCACACAAGCCCTCCTTGAGCCCATACCTGTGTCTCCCTCAAGCGTCACTTTGGGGAGACGCCGATCATAGTATTCGCCAGCTTTCGCGGCAGCTATATCGGCGCGCACCTGTCGTTTAGCTCCAACGATAGGTAAGAACTCTGAAAGTAGGCCATAATAGCTCGACTCAGGGCTTCAAGGGGCCAAAAGTCGGTTGAAAAAGACGGTCGAAGGCTACTTAGACGTGCCAAGGCATATAGAGGAGACGGCAGCATCTTGAGTGGACAGACCCGGAATTTTGAGAGGACGCATCCGGCATAATGAGGATCAATGAACGGCATTTCGAGGAGACTTGATCGGCACTTAGGGGAGACTGTCGAAACGAGTCCATTATGGAAAGTGGTTTGTAATCAATAAGATAAAAGCTATACCGAATTCTCAACAAAAACAAACAGTAAGTTAGACAAAAATCACAAACAACATTTTGACGATGTTATGTTTTCGTCTAGTATTAAAGAAATCGGAGTATCGCTTGTCATGCCGCCTGTAACGGAAGAATCTGGTCCTCTCACACTCAACCGTATTCGTGTGGAGACGGCCCTGTCCCGATTTCCTATTCATAGATTGGCCCGGAAGGGCAGCGTCAGTATCGATCTTCAACGGATTACAGAAGACGGCGAGGCAGACTTTAAGTGGGAGGTGTCCTACACCGCTAAACATGGTCAGCCTGGTCCACTTGCATACAAAGTAGATACTCTGATCGTAAACCGCCGAATCGATGAGGCAAACAGGCCTTTGCCCGAGTTAATAAAGCTGGGCTCGCTTACCGAGATCTGCACCGAAATGGGCATGGTCGACAGCGGCGAGAATCGAGCCCACATTCGTAAGGCCCTTTTGCAAAACGCCTTTGCCGCTATCACCGCAAAAATACGTTACAAAACGAGAGGTGGGAAGGAAAAGTGGGCAGAAATTGGTTATACACGGTATTCAGTGATCTTCACAGGTGAAGTTCTTCCGGATGGCAGCCAAGCAGACGCGGTTTACACAATTCTCAACCCGCCCTACCGGGATCTACTCAACCAAGTGGAAATGAGGCCGCTTGATTATGACTATTTACGCAAGCTTCCGCCGGGGTCACAACGGTTTTACGAGCTTACGAGTTTTCAGATATATGGAGCAATCGCAAGCGGTAGACCAAGAGCAAAGATGCTTTACTCGTCCTACTGTCAGCACGCACCACAAACGCGTTATCCTGATTTCGATCACGTCAAGAAGCAGATGTACAAAGTTCACCTGCCGCACCGTCAGTCGGGATATATAAGTAAGGTCGATTATGAACGCACCGTTGATGCGACCGGGGCGTCAGATTGGGAAATGTTCTACACTCCAGGCCCCAAAGCACTAGCGGAATTTCGGGCATTCTCTAATCGGCATGCCGGACAACAGCCGGCCGTACAAGCGATTTCGTCGCGTAAGATTTTGGCTCGAGACAAAGTAGCTCAGTCACAGGGTCGTCTTGACCTCGCGGAGAGCAGCCCGATAGCTGCGGAGCTTCTAAAAAGGGGTATTTCAGAGAAAGTAACCGTGGAACTCCTTGCTGGAATCACTCCTGGACAGGATGTTCTAAGCCAGATCGAATACTTTGACCATGTAAAGGCCTCTGACGCGCGCGGAAAACTCACAAGCCCAACTGGCTTTCTGGTCAGTCTTATTCGTGACAGCGTTTCTGTCCCGCTAGATTTCCCGACCAAAGCCAAGGAAAAGCGCCGTGACGAGGAAAAGGCAGCAACGGTCGAGTTGCAGAATTGCTACTACGCATATCAAAGAGAACAAGTTGCTATTTATATTGAGCGCTGTTTGTCGGAAGGTGAGCGCCAGGCAATGTGGCTGGAAAACGTTAGCATGTTCAACGGAATGCCCGAGAAGCAGCGAGACGAAATGGCAGAATTCTCCATGTTTACGACGCTGGTGGAAAGCGGCAAGGTCGAGTTCCTTTCATTCCTTGAATGGCAGAAGAAAAAAAGCTGATCGGATAAGCGATTCAGACCGGCTACTTCGAGTCACCTCATTATGCCTGTGAAGTATCTGTTTTGCTTGGCAAGGGAGAGCCACCAAGTTCAACAGCATAGAAACTCGTTTAGTACTACCTCTAGCCCTTACCGCGTCCGTCAAGGCTAGGTTGCGAGGTGAAGTTGTGAACACATTCATCGCGTGTGCAGAGCGAAACGTCTGATCTTCGGATTGCTAACGGCCCGAGCACTTTACGCGGGTCATGCGTGCAAGGGGTTAATGCCGCTATTTGCATCCATCCGTGGTCGGAGTGACCGGAT
Organism: Bryobacteraceae bacterium; assembly: GCA_965214005.1. Lineage (GTDB taxonomy): Bacteria > Acidobacteriota > Terriglobia > Bryobacterales > Bryobacteraceae > Bog-105. Next base: position 24,567 of record CBDCAQ010000007.1, on the reverse strand, counting down.
GAAATCACGGGACGTTTGCCGTCGGCGTGCTCGACTCGACGGCTTCCGCCCAGTAATGAATCAATGAGACCCCTTGCATGTCGAAATTGCAAGAGCGCAACCAAATCGGAACGCCGCTGTACTTTGGTTTTACGCTGTATCGACCGGCTATCACGCCACTTGGGTTGTATCCAAAGCTACTTTCGGACCGGTGTGCTTTTTTGTTTGGCCTATGATCAGAAGCTCAATCGTGGACGGGCAGATCTATTTGTTGTTTGCCATTAATCGTCTCGATCACCAGAGCGACTTTGCACCGCGTTCTGAACGAATGCGGAAAACTTCGCTACGTTCGCATCTTCGACCAAAGCGAAAGAAACTTCAGCGTTCTGTCCCTAGTGCCCGCGCTCACGGCCCGTTTCTGATTATGATTTCTCCGCAGCCAGCCGTCCGGCCGCGAAGAAATCGCAAACAATCGTCCAACCGAGAACAACTTGGACGTGCTGCCAAAAGGCGAGAAAGGATCCATCTACGTGATTTGACAACCCAGTATGAGGCCGAGTTCCCGCTCTTATGAGGCCGAGTTCCCGCTCTATGGAAAGAAAACGAATCTGTGAGCGGAATACGGGCTCGACGTGGAGAGTGACCCAGCCCGTCCGGTGGGCCAGTGGTTGCTTTTAAGACTGCCGCAATCCAGACCTCCCACATTGCTGTCCACCAGCGACCGCCTTGTCCCGCACTTGCCCTCACAAATTCACAGCGGCTCTGCTGTGGTCATCGGTCATCCAGCTCATGCAAGGGAGTCCCAGCGCAACGGCAGTAACTGAGCAGACGGTGTTCTTCGGTGTCAAACGACTCGTGGTAGTGATGCGAATGCGGAACGGGAAAATCGATGCCCGTCGACTTTGCTTCTGTCATGCCAATCTCATGCAGCAGGAACTTCCACTGGTCCAAGTGTCCGTAAACATAGATAAGATTGTGTCGATCGTAGATGAGCATGGAACCGTCCGCGACGGAACGAATCCAGAGAGCGTGGCGTCCGTCGCTTTCAAGGAAGCTTGTAAATTCTGTAAGAAAGCGTGTTATCTGCTCGCGTGTTTGCGGCTCCCTGCTTTGGTAACGGCCAGCATCTCCACCTCCGCGAGGAACCACAAGTACATAAAGCAGCCACATCGGATCCTGCATCATCTCGGTGAGTCGTGTCACTATCCCAATTTGATTCGCACTCGGCGCGATTGTGAGCCGCTCTGTGTCTCCTGCGCGCGCCAGCGCCCACGTGTTTTCGGAAATCCAGGGCCGATCTTCGGGCGTGAGGTGGCCAAATTTATAGAGGGCGTCTGGTCGGGCTGGCAGCATGAGAGCAAAATATCAGAGGATGTTAAGTTTATGATGCGCTTTTCCCGAAACGGCAGCTATCGGATTGCGCCATACGGAAACCAGACCGTGAAGTTTGATCGGATGCCAAGCCGGGATTGAAGCCGAAGCCGCGATCGGAAACTCGTTCCCACAATTCTTGCCCGGAGTGTCACGGCTGATGTGCAGATCCCAAAGAGGCGCTTCAAACGCAGGCTCTGCCCGGCACTCTAAGCGAACATTGGCCAGGTCGCTCCTTTGGAGCAACAGTTTACAGGGTATTAGGGCACTGCCCTGCCCTCGTATCAGTTCCATACACTGGTTTCATCTCTGTAGCGGCGTCCACCCTGCGGGATAAGGCCTAGGTATTAGGTTGAGCTGTACGCTATTTGGATCTACTTGATGTTTCAACAATGTAGCGAACGGGAGTTCTCATTACGAGTATGTCTACAGTTGCGCAAGTACCTCGGAACCTCAACTGCGGCGGCAGCCAGCGTTCCACGGCCGGGAGTCCCGCACACAGGGCAATTCTTAAGTTCCTGAGATGGTCTTACCGTTTAGCTCGCCCGAAGTTTCACGAACGCAGCAAGTCCCCCCATGGGTGAAATAAGGGCGTATGTTTTCGTGGCATGTCGCGGTCTGGTAGGTAGTAGATAGGTAGCAACCAGCTACCGAATGTGCATCTAGCTTGTATAACCTGAAACGTTAGGCCTTATTCTCACTTTATGGGTGAACTGTTTCATATCATAGTAGAGAGGTAGGCCATAGGTAGCTGGTAGGTAGGACTCGGGCCCGCCACTTGCATCGTATTGACTCTAATAGAGACCAGGGAAGATTTGCCAGCCACATTAGAATTCACCTCCGATAGGTACGGCCAGCAATGCTGCAGATTGGAAGGTATCGACCGCCGTAGGTAGCTCATGGGAAGCTGGTAGGTAGCTGGAAGCTGCCGCAAAGCCGAAAGCTGTGCCGATGCCCCAGCGATGAATTAGCAGCCTCGAGTGGCTCGTATGCGCGATCACGATGCCTGGTAGCAGCTACCTAGCTGAAAGGTAGGTGAAGGGTATGTCTTACCTTGACAGACAGAAGACTAAAGAGTATTGTAGCTAAGATGCCGATAATAGCTGTGGCCAACCAGAAGGGTGGTTGCGGTAAGACGACACTGGCAATGAATGTCGCTGGGGTGCTGTCAACGGAAATTGGGCTTAAAGTCATACTTATTGATGCTGATCCCCAAGCGAGCGCCCATCGTTGGGCGATGAGAGCAGGGGATTCAGGGGTTCCGTTCGAAATGACAACACACCCCCATGAAGATGTCCACCGAAAAGCCAGGGAACTCGCCGCAAAGGGTGCTGACGTGGTGATCATAGATTGTCCTCCTGGGACAGCTCAGTCGGTCGGTGGCAAGGATAATCAAACGGCAATCTCTCGAATGGCCCTTTTAGCCGCGGACTTAGTGTTGGTGCCGGTGCGGCCATCGATGCTGGATTATGATGCGGCCGAGCAATTGCTGCCTCTCTTGAAAGACGTCTCCACTATTAAGGAACACCAAAAGGTTCTGGTTGTAATCAATGGGAAGCCTCCCGGTCGGACAAGGAGTGGTGCTGAAGCCCGAGCTGTTGCGGGAGAAATCTTTAAAGCTGAAGGTGTAGACATTAGCGTTCTTCAAACAGAATTGACTACACTTCAAGCCTTCGTTATGGCCCCAGTTAATGGCCAAACTGTAACCTCGTATGAGCCGAAGGGAAATGCAGCAGAGTTGATTCGGGCACTCGCTGAGGAGATAGCTCAATGCCTACAGAGCGTTCAGACCGTGTAAAAGCTGCGTTCAGCAGCTATAGGCGGGCGGAAGATGCAGAGGCAGAGCGTAAGCTGCTTGGTCGGCCTGCAGAGGAGCCAGAATCGTCGGAGTCGTCAGGATATCAGGATGCGCAGCCGGCAACGAGAGGGCTTCAGTTAGCACAACAAAGCACAACTGCCCAACACAGCTCGAAGCTACCAGCTACCAGCCCGCTACCGGTGATCACAACTGGTCTTCAGCCTAGGCCACGTTCGGAACCGGAACCTACTACTCAGATGTCATTCCGTATCCCTCGCTCTCTCGCACGGCTATTTCGCAGAAAGGCGAAGTACAACCAACTTGAGCAACAAGAAATTGTGGCTGAGATACTTCGAAGGGCCTTATTGGAACTTCCTGATCCACCCGCAGACTGGGTCGAGTAGTCGAATAGCTTTTATCAGCATCGTCCTCGCAAACATTAGCCGGTGACCGTTGCTCGAGGACAATGGTGGAGCTCATCGATAGATTTCAACTCATCCAAACTTTGGAGCCCAAATTCCACCAGGAACCGGTTGGTGGTTCGATAGCGCAGAGGATGGCCCCGCAACGGAGAACGTCCGGCCACCGTAATCAGCTTTCGCTTCAACAGAGTCCGAAGCGGGTCGTTGTTGCGAACGCCTCGGATGCGTTGCACTTCGGCCGCCGTGACCGGTTGCTCGAAGGCAATGATGGCAACCGTCTCAAGAGCGGCCTGAGAGAGGGGCGTCGGGGGCGGCAAATCTTCGAGCAGTTCTCTCAAATCGTCGTGGTGTTCGGGTTTGGTGACGAGTTGATAGCCGCCCGCTACGGAGCGGATGCGAAGCCCGTGTCCCGGCCCCTCAAACTCGGTCTGCAACTCCTCGATGAGGCCGCGCACCAACTCGCCCGGTTCGCCTAGCGCTCGGGCCAGCTGCGACAGCGACACCGGGTCGGCGGACACAAACAAGACGGCTTCGGCCAGAGCTCGCAGGCGGGCGCGAGGTCCCAATACAGAGCTCTCGGGCTCCGGGGCAGGGAAGTGGTTGCTGGTCATCGATCCCCGCCGGAGGACGGCCCCAGCGCCGTTTCGAACGTCGCATAGTCGTTCAGGATGGCCTGGCTGAGGGCGAAGAGTTTCTCGAGCAACTGGGTCGGCGTCTCAAAGTGGACCGTGAGGCAACGCGCTTGGAGGTCAATGCCGGCGGGCAGCCCCGCAAAATCAATGCCTTCCGGCGGAACAGCGACTGGAATCGTGACTCGATGGGCCTCGCGATCGCGCCGGGCTTGTCCCAACGCCCTCGCCACGCGGGCGGAACGGGATTGCGTTTCCCCATAGCCGTCGCGGAAGCGGGGATTCTCGAGAAACCGGACAAGAGCGGAACGGTCGATCACCAAGCCGGTCCCGACCGTCTCGGCACCAAGACTGTGTAAGAGAGCAATGGCCTGCCGCCGCCGCAGTCCAAAGAGCCGTTCGACCGCCGGCCGGTCCCACCAAAGCGGCGCCGCCGGGTTCTGAACCTCGGCCAACAAATCGGGAAGCCGTTCGATCCAAAGGGGTTGAGCAGGCATGGAGGAGTGTTGTGTAACATCCTACTACAAGTGAGCGGTACCGCACGACTGTGCGGTAGGAGGCTTGTGCGCGCCGTTGGGTCACCCCAAAGTGCCCTCGTTATCGTTACCGATAATCCCCATTATCGGTATTGACTTCTCTGCTACACTGTCCCTAGCCATGGCCCGGGCTCTTTTCGCTTCTCGTCCTGCACGCCCGCCGATTCAGACCACCTTCCCCCGGCGCCGCGGCTTTCAGCGCTCCTTTTTCTGCTCCTGCGGTCGGCCGCTCGACACCAGGCTCTCGGTCTGCCGGGCCTGTGCCTGGGAGGTGCGGTATTCCCGGCGCTGCTTCGGCGGTTATCGGTCCGACGTCCTCGAACGGGATGCCCGCTGCTGCCGGACGTGCGGATCGTCACACGTGTTGCATGTCCATCACCGACGCCCCGGCGTCCACGAACCCGAGTGGTTGGTGACGTTGTGCGCCAGTTGCCACGCCCGGATCCATCGCTTGCAAGCGATTCGCTCGTATCTGCCGCCCGTCCTCCTACCGTTCTGGGAAGAGCAGCATCCGGACGTGCCGCGGCAGCTGCAGTTCGACCTCGGGGCGTTGGCCGCATGAGCGAAGCGGCCCCAGCGCTTCCGGTTCTCGTTTCTCGGCCGGGCCACGACCTCGACCGGCTGAAACGACTGCTGCTGGCCGGGATCAGTGCGCCGAATTCGCGGCGGGCCTATGCGCGGGCGTTGACCGACTTTGTTGAGTGGTACGTCCGCGAAGCCCGCGGGCCCTTTTCGAAGTTGGTGGTCGAGGAGTATCGGACCCACCTCAGCACGCTTCAACTCGCGCCCTCCACCATCAATGTCCGCTTGAGCGCGATTCGCAAGTTGGCGTCGCAGGCCGCCGAGGCCGGACTGCTGTCGGCCGAGCTGGCTTCGGGCATTCAACGGTTGAAGGGTGCTCGTAAGCTCGGGATCCGGGCCGGGAACTGGTTGACTAAGGAGCAGGCCTCCCAGCTTATCCACGCGCCCGATACCGAGACCCTGAAGGGCAAACGCGACCGCGCGCTCCTCGCTCTGCTGATCGGCTGCGGGTTGCGCCGCTCGGAATTGGCGAATCTCGGTTTTTGGAATGTCCAGCAACGGGAGGGTCGTTGGGTACTACCGGACCTGGTTGGAAAAGGGGGACGCATCCGGACCGTGCCCCTGCCTGCTTGGGTGAAGTGTGCGGTTGACGACTGGGCAGCGGCGGCGGGACTGTCGGAGGGACAGGTATTTCGGTCGATCAATAAGGCAGGGACGGTCTGGGGACAGGGCATCACCGCGAAAGTGATTTGGTGGGTGGTGCTGCGATACGCCAAGCAAGTCGGTATTCCGAAGCTGGCGCCCCATGACCTGCGACGCACTTGTGCCAAGCTGTGCCGGGCCGCGGGCGGTGACCTCGAGCAGATCCAATTACTGCTCGGGCATGCCTCCATCCAGACCACTGAACAGTACCTCGGAACCCGGCAGAATCTAGTCGAAGCCGTGAACGACCGCCTGGGGCTGGACCTGTGAGGAAGAACATCGTAGGGCAGATCGACGAAACAATGGTCCAACAGTTTGTTGGACAAATCTCTGCGGCGTTGATCCTGCTGCTTCGCGTACACCTTCTCAGGAGAGCTGCTGCCAAGGGCGCGTAACGGAATGACGGACTCCTCCGCAGAACGTGTTCTTCCTGAGATCGTAGATCCTACGCTCTTGCCGGGCTTGCGTACTCTGATCGCCGAGACCCGGCGCTCGGTCGCGCGCGACGTGAACGGTGTTCTGGTCCAGTTGTATTGGCAGATTGGACGACGAGTGCACGTCGGTATGTTGGCACAAGGCCGGGCCGAATACGGCCAGCAGATTGTCGCCGCACTGGGCCGACAATTAGAGCACGAGTTTGGCCGCGGTTTCGGCGAGAAGAATATTCATCGCATGGTCCAACTCGCACAAGCTTTCCCGGACGAAAAGATTGTCGCCGCACTGCGGCGACAATTGGGCTGGACTCACTTTAAAGCACTGCTTCCCATTCAGGATGATCTGAAACGCTCCTTTTATGCCGAAATGTGCCGCGTCGAGGGCTGGAGTACGCGAACGCTCCAAGCGAAGATCAACGGTATGCTGTATGAGCGGACGGCCTTGTCTAAGAAGCCGGCGCTGCTGATTGAACAGGAACTGGCAGCGCTTCGCACGGAAGACAGGCTGACGCCCGACCTGGTTTTCAAAGACCCCTATGTGCTCGATTTTTTGGGTCTGCGGGACACGTACTCCGAAAAAGATTTGGAGTCAGCGTTGCTCCGGGAGATCGAACGGTTTCTCTTGGAGCTGGGCGCCGGGTTCGCCTTTGTCGAACGCCAGAAGCGTATCGTGGTGGACGGCGAAGACTTCTACCTGGATCTTCTATTCTTTCATCGCCGATTGCGCCGGCTGGTCCTGGTCGAACTCAAACTGGGCACCTTCCAAGCCGCCGATTATGGCCAGACTCAGCTTTATCTGCGTTGGCTCGACCGGCACGAACGACAAGCTGGGGAGGAAGCGCCCATGGGACTCATTCTCTGCGCTAGTAAATCGGAGGAGCGCATTGAATTGTTGGAACTCGAGAAGACCGGGATTCGAGTGGCTCAGTATCTCACAGAGCTACCGCCCCGAGATGTTCTCCAAAGTCGATTGCACGAGGCGATAGTAGCAGCGCGAGCTCGCTTGGAAGGCGAAATTCCCCCCGCGCCTGGCGCGAAGAACACAAAGGGAGAGGACGAGGCGTGAAGAAACAACGAATCTTGCCCTCGAAGCTCTCGGTTGCCGCTGCACGATTTGCGCAACGTAACATGAGTCAGTTTCTGCCCCTTTCCTTCATACTTATCAATGGTGTCAAAGATCGGCCTGTGCCGGCATTCCGTGAGAGCATGCACTTTGGCGGGTATCCACGGTGAAACAGAAGGAGCCATTCGCCATCATGCACTGGTTGAGCTGGACCGGGCGGAGTGACGCTTCGAAGCCCGCTGCTTCGAGCAAATCTCGCTACGAAAAAGCTCGGGAACGCGCTATTGCAAATGATTCGCTATCTCGATTGAACGCAGATTCGATGCCAGACTACGGCAAGCTATCGGAATGGATCCCGAATATCGACCGGATTCGCCGAATCGACAGTCAACGAGATCATCGCAAAACGGATGGCGAAGAAGCGGCAGATACGATGGAACCGATACATGGTCCAGTAGTTTCTGAACGTGCGCATTCATGTCCTGAACGACACGTTAGAAGACGCATTCCGCCAATAACTGCAGCAGCCTGACCCCCCACAACTTTGCATGCGCTCTACTGCCTCTCCGATTGCGGCATGCGCGAAGGGCTCAGCAACAACGGCAGTTTCGTGCTTGCTGAATTTGCGGGCTACACACCGAAGCACAAAGCATAATAGACCACCCTGCTACACTCTTGCGAGTATGATTACCGGCTCAGTTGAGGATTCAGTATTGGACAGAGCCTTCCACCAGAACCGCGACCTTTCGGAGCTCGCATCCGTTCGACGGACAACTCACATACTGACGACAACTGCGCTCGTTACTCTTGACACCGGCTTTGGGTAGTAATATAGTCCCCTTACTAGCCACAAGCTCCCCAGACTCAGCCAGCTATGTGGTCGAAAGAGAGCCGCCGTGTCGTCACTCCGCAAACGTGTCATCACTCACTTCCTGTCACAGCTTACAAAGCTGCTGTTGACGGCAGCAGTACTGTTGAGCTGCAACTTCCCTGTTTACGCACAGAATAGAAATGCAGGCGAGATACGCGGCACTGTATACGATCAGAGCGGAGCAGCAGTTCCGACTGCTACTGTGACTCTGCTAAACACGTTAACTGGGGCCACAAGCGTCCTGACTACAGCCGGGAATGGTGTTTACGACGCACCTTCCGTTGAACCTGGTACGTACGAGGTGACCTTCTCAAAGGAAGGTTTCGAACGATTTGTTCGCACAAACGTTGTGCTTCACGTTGAAGCAATTACATTGGACGCACAATTGCAGGTTGGCTCTTCAACGCAGCAAGTTACGGTAGAAGGCGGCGCGCCTCTAATCCAAACTGAGACTTCAGATCGGCAGTTGATTCTTACGAGCGAGGCTATCACACAGCTACCTAACATCGGCGGTAGCTGGTATGACTTTACTGGCCAGCTAGCCGGTGTGAATCCCGGCAAGGGAGGACAAGATGCTTCGGGTGAGGGAGTAGGCGTGAATGGCGCCTCTTCGTATATGTCGAATTGGCTGATCGATGGCGGCGTTGGAACTTTTCCGGTCAGTCAGAACCCAGACTTCGCAAAGCCTCCGCTCGACGCGATCTCCGAATTGAACTTCAACACGAGCAACTTCGGGGCTGAATACGGGAGTGGTGTCGCAGTATTCAACGTTATTACCAAGAGCGGAACAAACGCCTTTCACGGCTCCCTCTACGAGTTTGTCCAGAATGACAAATTCGAAGCCAGGAACTTCTTTGCAGAAAAGGTAACCCCGCTGCGGTGGAATCAATACGGGGGAAGTATCGGCGGCCCGATTAAGCACGACAAGCTATTTTTTTTCTTCAGTTATCAACGAAACCCGATCAATAGCTTCTCCCCGACCTTTTATACATTTCCGACTTTGGCCATGCGTGGCGGCGATTTCTCGGCCCCGGGCCTACCCACGATTTATGATCCGACATCCGGCACAGGGCAAAGTGCAAGAACGGCTTTCACGGGCAATCAGATTCCAAGTAACAGGATTGACCCCGTCGCGCAAAAGATTGAGTCTTATCTGCCCTTACCAAATCGACCGGGTATCGCCAACAACTATTATTTTGTGAGTTCTAATCCTACAACCTGGACCACTTACGATGGCAAGATCGACTATAACTTGACAACCAAGAATCGACTGACGGGCTCCGCTCTCTGGGTAAATCAGAAATCGTTTTCGCCCGCACCTACTTGTCCTATGGATTGTAATTACAACAATCAATACGAGTATCAGGGCCAAATAACCGATGTTTGGACAATTAGCCCTTCGATCGTGAATGAAGCGCGAATCTCAACGATTCGAACTTACGGAACTTGGTTTTCTCCCAATCAAGGCCAAGGTTATCCTGCCAAGCTCGGACTTACTAATGCCGCGGCTGATGCGTTTCCTACCATTACTATCGGCGGCACAGTAGGAACCTCAGTAAGTGGCGGCCTGTCCGCTGTCCTTGGCTTTACAAGTTACGTTACATCGGATACGGTAACGTGGGTTAAAGGTAAGCATATTATCAAGCTCGGCGGCGAGCTCGACAAATGGCAAGACAACCAGGCTTGGGATAATAAGCGCTCAGGCAGTTTCGACTTCAATGGCATATTCACGCGCAATCCAGCGGACCCTAATAGCTCGGGGCTAGGTTATGCTGACTTTCTGATTGGTGAGCCGGATACCTGGTCGGTGAACAACGCTCCCGAAACTGGAATGCGTGATTGGAATGTCCAGCTGTTTGCTCAAGATGATTACAAGGTTAAGCGCAATCTGACGCTGAACCTCGGTGTTCGTTATCAGTTGCAGACCGGTTGGGTCGAGCAGCACAATCGCCTCGCAAACTTTGATCCCTCGATTGTGAACCCGGCGACCGGAACTCTTGGCGCGCTATGGTTTGCCGGCAACAACGGCCATACGGCTTTACAGAAGACGATACCCGACTTCTTCGCTCCACGAATTGGGTTTGCCTGGTCGCCGCGCGCGAACCTTTCGATCCGCGGCGGATTCGGAATCTATAGCAACATGTGGGGCGCGAACACTTACACATCCGGTGTCGGAACAGGATGGTCAATCCAAGGCTTCCAGACATCAACGGATCTGATCAAGCCTATATTCACGCTTTCGCAAGGGCCACCACCACCGCTGGTGCCGAATCCTCAGGGCTTAACGCCCTCGTTGCTTAACGGCCAGAGTATTTCATACTTCCCGTACAACACGCCGATGTCCTATGTCGAAGAGTGGAACTTCGATATTCAACGTGCCATTGGAAGCGGGCTGGTACTTGATGCAGCTTATGTGGGATCGAAGTCAGTTCACCTTGGTTTTGGAACCGACATCAACCAAGTCCCTCAGTCGCTGCTTGGGCTAAGTGATCCGCAGAGTAGACGCCCTTATCCGCAATATGCTGGAATCAGCAGTTCGCTATTTAACGGCGTATCATTTTACAGCTCACTCCAGCTATCAGCTCGCAAGCGACTTGGGAATGGCTTTTCCTTCCAAGCCAACTATACGTATTCAAAAGCGCTCGATTCCGGAACAGGTTCAGGATGGGGCGGAACGACAGGCCTCGATACTTGGCAAATTGCTAATGACTGGCGAGCTAACTATGGACCATCTGCCGTCGACATGCGTCACTTGTTCAACGGCTCATTCGTTTACGATGTGCCGGTTGGACAAGGACGACGTGTTCTCAACCAGCGCGGCATAGTCGATGCGTTCATTGGCGGTTGGCAGGTCTCTTCCACATTCCAGTTCCATTCAGGACTTCCGTTCACGCCTGTGATGGGGACCGCCGATCTAAGTGGAGCTTTAGCAGGCTCGTGGCGCCCGAACCGTGTGGGCAATGGCACTCTTCCCAATCCTTCAGTGCAGGAATGGTTTAACACCGCTGATTTTCAGCAGCCTGCACCCTACACGTTCGGCAACTCAGGGCGCAACATACTGTATGGCCCAGGTTTTCAGGAAGTGAATGTGAGTCTTTCGAAGGCGTTCCGGCTCGCATTTCTGGGCGAGGCGGGCAAAATACAGATTCGAGCCGATAGCTATGATGTGTTGAACCATCCTAATTTCGCAATGCCCAACGCATCCATCGGTTCCGCGGCGCAAGGCAGTATTACGAGTTCGCTCACGAGCCGCAATATACAGTTGGGAGCGAGGCTGACGTTCTAAAATACAGACCAATTCGGCAGCCGGTCGCTCATCCGCGCTGTTCTGCCAGAACCCACGGACGGACAGTCCTGTTACTGATATTTGTCTCTCTGTCGATATCACTTATAGGGCAGACCATCGATGACACATGGCAGTTGCACATGCAAGCAGCTCAAGCAGCTTTTCTCCGGGGCAACCTCACCGAAGCAGAGACGCAGTTCAAGCAAGTTCTCCAAACGAATCCGGGCAATGTCGATGCGAACGCAAATTTAGGTTCGATCTACTTCCTGCGGCAGAACTGGGCGGCTTCGGCGGACCGACTGCATGCCGCCCTTGAGAAGCAGCCCGCTTTGTGGAAGGCCAAGATAATGCTCGGGTTGTGCAGTCGCCGTCTCGGAAGGGAATCACAAGCGCGCGAGCTTCTCGCCGGTGCGATTCCACATCTTGAGTTGGGCAAGTTCAAGACCCGCGCAGAAGTGGAGCTGATCGAATCTCTATATCAGGCTGGTGACTTCGATCAAGCATCAATAGTACTTGCGAACGCTCAGCGCGAATCTCCACGCGACTCCGACGTGCTTTACATCGCTTACTGGATCCACACAGATTTAGCTGATCAGGCTAGGGACGCGCTGCGCGTCATCGCACCCGATAGTGGACGGTTCCACCAGATGACGGCTCAACATCTTGTAAATCGAGGAGATCTGACGGGTGCAATCCATGAGTATGAATCGGCAATAAAGGCTGATCCGCAACTGAGAGGACTTCATTATGAACTCGGCGAGGCTTATTCACAAGAGTCTTCCTCTCCTCAATCCATTCAGCGTGCCGAAAATGAATTCCGGGCTGCGATTACAGAAAATCCGTCGGACGCCAACGCGGAGGCACAACTCGGAATGCTTGCGCTGGCTCGCGGCAATACGGCGACAGCGATCATTCACTTCCAAACGTCTTTGCGCATAGATGGTTCTAATGCGCTGGGTGAGCAAGGAATCGGGAAGGCCCTATTGCAGCAAGATAGCCCAGCAGAAGCGCTGCCTCATCTTGAGCGCGCAATGCAGCTCGATAGCCAAAATCCGAACATACGTTATCAACTCGCCACTGTGTACCGAAAGCTCGGTAGATCGGCCGATGCGGAGCGTGAACTGACCATGTTCCATGAGTTGCACGAGCGATCGCGAAAGTCGTTTTGAGGACGTGTGCGCTCGGAATCTAGAGCATGCAAATGTGGGGCGCTGCAACTATCGAAAATGCAAGACTGTCACTTCCAGATATAGATAGCTTTGGGCCAAGTCTGCAATGTAAGCCGGTTGCTTTTGCGATGGATCACCCCACGAGTTTGCATGCTCTCGCGAGCTGGTCCTCTCGTATCGGTAGATCGGCCGCGACATCCTGACCCGGCAGGAGCGCGAGAGCCGGGGTGCCAAAGTAATCGACCGCCTGCAGGCGGATCTCAAGTGCGCTTTTCCTGACACGCGGGACTTTTCGCCCCGAACCCCAAATGCATGCGAGCTTTTGTTGCGTTCGGAAGCCCAAACTCCTAGTCAGTGAACCAGAGACTCATCGAGCAGGTCTGGTCGCGCGTCCAAGGCCGCTGCGAAATCGTCACTCGGCAATCTAAAATACCGGCTGCCATTTCAGATAGACCACATTCTCGCCCGGCAACGTAACGGTACAACCGAACTCAACAATCTGGCATTGGCCTGTTTTCATTGCAACCGGTACAAAGGCCCTAGTATTGCGGCCTGGAACTCGGATTCACACCAATTGGTCCGGCTATTTCATTCGGGCAAAGATAACTGGGCAGATCACTTTTTACCAGTCGATCTCCGCATTTTGGTCCGTACGCAGATAGGGCGAGTAACGACTCTTATCTACGACAATAATCGCCTGGAGGGCAACGCTCCCATGACTATCCACGGCATCCTTGAAGACCTTCATATCAGGGATAGCTCAATTCATCACTGATGAATAAGGCTCGATTCTAGAGGCGGAGTGCTCCAGGAACCAGGACATGGGGTACCGCCGACCGATTCCTGCTGAGTTTTGAAACTGCAACACTGCCGTCGGCATTACCTCGACTAACTTCCGGATTGCCTGATGCAGAACGGGCATATCGATCCTTCAACGGCGGCTTCGCGATGAATGCCCGAATGCAAACTGGTTTCGGAATCTAGCCCAAGCGAAAACCAAATTCAAGCCTGGCGAACCGACTACAACCAAGCACGCCTCACAGCGGGTTTTCTTACAACGCCTAATGAATTCGCTGCTCGCCGGACAACCACAACCAACTATGATTGGAAAAGTTGTAACGAACGGAACCGCTAACGGGGGCAACTCAGAACGCCCTTACTGTCATGGCGAGAGACGATGAGATCGCTTGTAAGTCCAGCTCTTCGGCCAGGAGTTCGGACCGGTCCGCCGCAAATGCAATCGTCTAGCGTCAAGTGGCAATCTGAACTGATCTGGCGATTTGCCTGTTACGCTTCCTGGTTTTCCCGCTGCACTTCAGATAACGGTCTGACGATTAGGAATCCCGAAGCTTTCTTTTCCGTTTCGCTCATCTCGGCCCTAACCGCGCTTAACGACTATTTCCCGCACTGAAGAATAAAACCGTCCCGCGTTGTTCTGCTCCGGGCAGCATAAGAGTGTTCCCGCGAGGGAACGCGCATGAATGAAGCAGCCGATCGGCACTTACGAGAAGGGCTGCCATTCACAAATCGGACATTGCCAATGTCGACCGGAGATGGCAATACCTAGGAATGCTGCTCCGGTATCAAAACATCAACTGAAAGGCAAATGAATCATGAAACGAAGTTCTTCGGCGGTCTTCCGGCGCGCTCTGACTTTTTTACCCTCTATCGCTATGGCCATAGGAGTGTCGTCCGCGTACGCAACCACTTTGCAAGGAACAGTAGAGAGCGGTGGAACTACAACTACGAAGCCGGTCGCCCACATCACAGTTACTCTTCTTGAAGCAACGACGTCGCAGCCCAATCAGGTAGGACAGGCAGTCAGCGATGCATCTGGCCGCTTCACATTACATTCGCCAAATAGCGAGTCGCCCAGCGTGTTCTATTTGGAAGCGGATCTTGGCTCGGGAGTTCACTTTGTCACGGTGCTTGGGTCTGCACTGCCGGCGTACGCGACCATCAACGAACTGACTACTGTTGCTGCTAGTTACTCCATGGCGCAATTTTATAAGACAGGCGTTATTGCGGGCAAACCAGCGGCCCTAAAGATCGCTGCAGGCATGAACGAGAATCTTGTTTCGCCCGTAACCGGCAAGTCATCACCAGTGCTGTTGACTTCCCCAAACGGAGACGAAACCCTTTCTCTGCGAGTCACCAGGACGCTCGCCAATCTATTGGCACAATGCGCTGAAGCGCCCGCCAGTACGGCCTCACTCTTTTCACTGACATCGGTCAATAACTCCGCACCTTCGAATACTGCTGCCGCGCTCGCTAACCTGGCGCGCAATCCGGGGCGAAACGTGGCTGCCATCTACCGTTTAGCAACGATGCAAGACCGATATTCGCCGTCGCTTGCACACGCTCCCGATGTATGGACAATCGCCGTCAAGGTAAACGATTCCGGCGATGACAACTCTCTGTTTGGCGGTCCAGCGCGGCTTGTGTTCGACTCCAAAGGCTATGCCTGGGTGACCAATAATGTAGTGCAGGGCAGGCAATACTCTAGCCGCACGTTGATGGTTCTGCAGCCGAATGGAAAACCGGCTAACGGCAGCAATGGCACACCGGTGTCCCCCATCAAAGACGGTGGAACTTTAGGCGGCGCTTTCGGCATCACCATCGATCCGCAGGGCTCCGTCTGGACGGGAAATTTTGGCTGGGGCCTGCCGATCCCTCACAATTATCCCAGCGCTAACGGAAACGGAAGCGTGTCTCAATTCTTGACGTCCGGCGTAGCTTTATCGCCTGCTACAGCCTACCAGGGCGGTCCCGTCCGAGCGCAGGGGCTTGCCTCCGACAATGATGGCAACATTTGGATTTGCAGCTACGGCACCGGTGAGATTTACGTTTTCCTGCATGGCGACCCTAACAACGCGGTAAGTATAAAGCAATATCCGGGCAGCGCTCCTTTTGACATCGCGATTGCAGCGGACGGTACTGCATGGGTTAGCAATGGCGGCGGCTTCGACGGCAAGAACCCGAGCAGCGTCGCAAAGTACAAGCTCTCAGATGGTGTCCTTACCCTGCAATTTATGGACTGCGTCGGGAAAGCGCTAAAGGGTTTATCGCTGGATTCCAAAGGAAATGCGTGGGTAGCCTCGCAGAACGATAACAAGATTTACGGCATTCGACCCGACGGAGCTGTCATTGGTGCGTTTAGCGGTGGCGGCATCGACGGCCCATGGGATGTTACGGTTGATGGTGACGGCAATCTCTGGGTAACCAATTTCGGTCCTCTCCGGGTGGGTAGCAACTTCACAGAGGGAAGGCTCTCGAAACTGTGCGGAGTATCGCTGACAAACTGTCCTGCCGATGCAGTGCTGGGCACGGCCATCTCGCCAGCGGGTGGTTATACGATGCCGACAGGTGGCAGCCCGGTGCTGTTGCACAATGGCGATCCGCTTTACGGACCCGGGTTCCCGCCGAGTTTCGCTCCCATGATGCGCCAGACGTCTTCCTCCATCGATCAGGCCGGCAATGTCTGGTCAATCAATAATTGGAAACCTGATTTCGACATCGATATGTTGCTGAACCCCGGCGGCGACGGGATCCTCATCTTCGTCGGTTTGGCAGCGCCGCTTATGGCCCAGCAGAACTAGTGTGCAAACCAGGGGGATGCGACTCGGCATCCCTAACTGCCTGTTTGCTTCGTATAATGCACGTGAACGTCGAGAGAATCGAGATGGCTGCGGAACCGCCGGCATTTTTGTCACAAGACGCGACGGCGGAGATCCTGCTGCTGCACACCGCTTTCTGCGTGATGGCAGTCGGTGTCACGGCTATCCTTCTGCGTGCCCTCCTATCGTTGCGGCGCAGCGGGGAGCCGTTGCCCGGCCTCCTGACAATCATGTGGATCATGCTGGTCATGCAGTTCTCCCGGGCTTTGTGGTTGGGCTTTCAATGGTTGTCGAAACCGGCGCCGCTATTGCTGGATGTACTTTCTGTGATGGCCGCCTTTGTTGTCATCGTCGGGGTTCCGGTTATGGTGTCGGCCAGGTATTTACCAAGACAGGGTGCCTACACGGTGGCTCCAAGACCCTGGGCCTGGCTCCAATGTGCCATGGTGTTTACCGCCGTTCTCGGTTTTGGCGCGCTGCTCTTCGCACTCCTGTTCAGAACTCGCTCGGCTGTATTTCTTGGCCCGTCCGTCGTATACGTGCTTACTGCGCTGTTGTTACTAAGCCGAATCTCGCTTTACCGCCACTTACAGGTCAGGCGCCGTTCGCTATTGTTATTTGCCGCTTGCATGGTTGCCGGCTTGCTTTTGATCGCGGCAAACGTAACCTACAGCGTCTGGGCTGGCGTGCGGATTCGCGAGTCTTTGACGCTCGTAGCGTTGAACATAACCGGCCTGATGCTGATCCTGTGCGGCATTATTTTCTTATTTGCTAACGTGCGTCTGGCGGACGTCATCGTTAAGCGTGCGCTGCGCATTGTTCTTTGGACCTGGGGCAGCGTAGCCGTTTGGCTCGTGGTGGCCCGATGCTTTACTCTATTTTCGAAGCCTGCGGACCAGGGCCTGGTCTGTCTGCTGATGATCGGCACGGCGGTTGCGCTTGCACCAGTAGCAGAGCGGCGCCTCAATCTATGGATAGACAGATGGGTGTTTGAACAGCCTGATTTCCAAGCCGCCATTCCGGCCGTATGGCGCAAACTCATTGAGCTCGAAAAGCAGGATGCGATTTTCCGCGCTGCGGAGAGTTTCCTGCAGAAAGCACTCAGTGTGGCTGCCGTTCGAATCCTTCCCTTTGAGGCTGGCGATGAAGATCCCCGCCCTTCACGGCCCGGCCCGTACTTCGTTGCCCCGACCAGCAAACTTGCACGGGCGCTGTCACCTCCCGCAAGTATTGTTGTTCCTCTTTTTTTGGAAGGAGAAGTAGACCACGTAATCGTGCTCAGCCCTGGGGATGTCCGGCCACCTCTGACTGCGGTTGAGACTGGCTTTGTAGAGAGCGTTGGGGGACAGGTACAAATCAGGCTCGGAATGTTACTCGCCGAGCAGCGCAGGACGGAGCAAGTTCGGCGCGAAACGGTGTTCCGCGAAGAGCTGTCCGATGCTGAGTTGCGTGCGCTCCGGGCGCAAGTGAATCCGCACTTCCTCTTCAACTCTCTTAACACAATTGCTGATCTAACTGTTACCGCGCCCGATCAGGCAGAGGAGATGACCCTCCGCCTTTCTGCAGTCTTTCGTTATGTCCTTGTCAATACTGACAGGCATTTCACTTCGCTCAAGGAAGAGTTAGAGTTTGCGCGTAGCTATCTGCATATTGAGCAAACCAGGTTTGGGGACCGTCTGAAGGTGAACTTGGATATTGATCCGGCCACGCTCGGACAAACCATTCCAACGCTGCTGCTGCAGCCTCTAATAGAGAATGCTCTAAAACACGGGCTCAGCCCGAAGCGGGAAGGCGGATCCTTGACCATTCGTTCTGAACTTGTCGCCGATGGGATTTCCATTTCCGTGTCCGACGATGGCGTGGGCCTGCGGGCCCGCTGCAAAGAGCCAAATGATCGAAGTACAGGCGTTGGTGTCGAAAACGTAAGTAATCGTCTGCGGACGGCCTATGGCGGCAGCGCGTCCTTTACGTTACGGCCGCGCAAAGAAGGCGGTACAGAAGCTTTGATTGTTATTCCGACGGGCCAGAAGGCGTGAGGGTACTTCTTGTCGACGATGAGCCTTCTGCTCGACGCAGACTGGCCCGAATGCTTTCCGCTTATGCGGACGTAGAAAACGTGGGAGAAGCCCAGGACGGCCTGGAAGCGCTTAATCTCTTGGAAGCTCTTAAGCCCGATGTTGTGTTTCTTGACATTCAGATGCCCGAACTCGATGGCTTCGGTGTCGTTCGGGCCATGACTTCCTCAACATCAGCGCCATTGATTATTTTCGCTACCAGCTTTGATCAGCATGCCCTGGCGGCTTTTGAAGCAAATGCCATCGCCTATCTGCTCAAGCCGATTGAACCCGCGCGTCTGGAGTCGGCGATGGACCGGGTGCGGCGTCTGCTTAACTCTGAGGTTGAGCGCGCCGAAGATAAAGAGCGCGTACAGGCAATTGCCGGAGTCACCAAGCAGCTGCGGCGTTTAGTCTGCCGAAAAGGCAACAGCGTTGTCCTGCTCGATCCGGAAGACATCTTCTGGTTTTATATTGATGGCGGAATCGTAAAAGCTCGGACCGCGTGCGAAACGTATTGGGTAAACTACCAACTCGCTCAGCTCGAAGAAGGTCTCGATGGCCACTCTTTCTTTCGGGCGCGACGCGAAATGCTAATCAATCTCAGCCGCGTAAAGCTCATCAAGCCTTATGATCGCAGCACCTTCATGCTCACCATGGCCGATGCCGACCAGACCGAACTGCTGGTGAGTGAACGGCAGGCCAAGGAATTACGCCAGCGCCTCCCCGGCCTGTAACGCACGCGAAAAGACCTTCCCTATTACTCAGGGTCCTACATCCGCGTTCGGAATTTTGTATACGCGTCCGTCCAAACTACACTCCTGCAGGTCGTTTTCGGCCTCATTCTACGTTTCGAGAACCTCTTCCATTTGCGAAGGGACCTTTAGGAGAGAGCAAAATGAAACGCAGAGACTTTTTGAAATCAGCCGGTGGCGCACTCACAGGCGGAATGCTGGCAGGCCTGGAAACCGGAAAGGCACGTGGCATTGAAGACGGAGTTCGAGGGCCACAACCTAACATTCTGTTCATTCTGGTGGATGAACTTCGTTATCCGACGGTGTTCCCCAAGGGCATTACCGATCCAGGACATTTTTTACAGAAGTTCATGCCAAACCTTCACAGACTCTGGAAATCTGGCGTCAAGTTCGGCAATTATCATACTGCGGCGAATGCTTGCACGCCTGCCCGCGGCACACTTATCACGGGACTGTATTCCCAGCAGAGCTGGCTACTAACGACGATCCTCGCCCAGCCCGCTCCAAAGCCGATAGTCGTTAAGCTCGAACCAGCTTTGAATCCTCACTTCCCGACATACGGGAAGCTGCTTGGCGATCTCGGTTACAGGACGCCTTACTTTGGCAAATGGCACGTCTCCATCCCCCAAAAGCCGGTTGGTTTGAGGGAATATGGCTTTCACTACCACACGTACCCGGATCCCACCGGCAATAACCTGCAAGGCACTTACGGAAGCGATCTGTATGAGACTCAACCGCCCCCGCCTGACCAGACATACCTTAGTGACGTCGATACGGCTGACGCCGCGATACATTTCATGGACCGCCTACCGGGAAGCGATCGCCCCTGGTGCCTGACGGTCAGTTTTGTAAATCCTCACGACCGAGAATTCTTCCCTGCAGGAACAGAGTTTCAGACCGTTTCCGATCTGTTTACCTCAAAGCTCACGAACCCGAGGGAGTTGAAGCAGCAAACAGACTATGCGGAGAAGGCGCTGCTCAACTATGACCAGAACGCATTGAAAGCCCCTCCTTCGTATGGATTTCCAGTGCTCCCGCCTAACTGGGAATCGTCGAAGGAGCTCGAGGCGCAAGGCAAACCAACAACTCAATTGTTCATCAAGGAATTTCAGCAGCTGGTTTGGGGTGGCGTTACGGATGATCCGTCGAAAAACACGCCGGCAGACCGGAAAGTGGACTGTTATCCGGCAGAGGACCTCGGCCTTGGCGTGGCCAAGATGGAATTCGATTACTGGCAGCGCGGACTCGATAGCTACACACAGACGATGCAGATCGTTGACCAGCAGATAGGCCGAGTTCTGGACAAATTCCATAGTCTTCCAAGCAGTGTTGTTGACAACACTGTGATTGTTTTCACATCGGATCATGGCGAGTACTCGGGCGCGCATGGTCTTCTGCAGGGCAAACTGGGAACGGTATACGAGGAAGCCTGGCGCATTCCGCTCATCGTGGTAGATCCAAGCGAGCGATTCACGGCGGACATCGATACCATTCGCACCGGCCTTGCCTCTTCAGTCGATCTTTCAACTCTATTAGTGAGTCTCGGGAACAACGGCTCCCGGAGTTGGATGAGGGGCGATCTCGAACGTTTGTATGGCAGGCGGCTGGATATGATTTCCATGCTGAGATCGGCCAACGCACCCGGTCGACCATATGTACTGTATGCGACGGACGAGATCGCACCTAAGTTCTTCAACTTCAATAACGCTCCGACTCACGTCCTTGGCCTGCGAACTCAAGACGCCAAGCTTGGCGTGTACGCGGAGTGGCTGCCTGGCACCAGCAAGCTTAATCGGGATAGCGTCCAGTTGGAATTCTATGACTACTCAACAGGTCGCGGAGAGTTGGAGCTCGAAAACACCGCCAACAGCGATCCGCGGGCGAACGAGATGTACCGGCTTTTACTCGACGAAATCATTCCCAACGAGCTCCAGCAAAAACTGCCTCCGTCCCTCGCTCTATATCAGGACGCTGCAAAGATCGCACACCTGGCATTTCGTGCCCTTATCTATGATTTGCCGCTAAGTGTGTTCCAAGGAAAAGGCTTGAGGGACATACTCGGCTACGGAGCAGATTTTTAATTAGATTCAGAGTAGATAATGACATCTCGAAAAGTCTCTTCTAAGTCGATGTATAGCTGCCATTCAGTACTTACATCTCGCAAACAAAAACTAGTGATTCGGGCTGCGCACTCGATTACCGTACTCAGCCTTCTTGTGTTCTTTTCGCAACAGGTCTTCGCTTCACGGATGGCGGGAGACGCTGAAGATCTTCAAACAACGGCTGCTACAACGAAACTTCCCGCTTGCGGCGAAGAACTGTTAGGGCCAGGTGCTCTTACTACTCAAATAGGCAGAGGAGCGGAGCCTGGCGCAATTGATCCGTTAGGCATTCCTGCCGGTCGATACTACTTGTTCGCCGACGATGGTCTGCTTGCATACCGCCCGGGTGCAGCCATTACTGCGACTTACTACACCACCGATGCTGACACCAAGCTGAGCCTCAGCCGGCCGCAGGATTTAGACTCTCTGCCGTGGGATCCGTATGGCGATGGCCCCGTACCGATCTTCGCGACCGCCGGCCGTATTTTGCATTCAGATAAGGACAGCGTCGTAACAGCGACTCGAGTTGGAAAAGCGAACAGCAACAACAACGAAGCTACCGTTGCTGTCAATTTCCTGGACGAAGGAAGCTCCGTTGCGTTGAGCGGTCTGCTCCCAAGGCAGCCGGGCGCTACCGATTTCATAGCTATCGGGCATGGTGATCTCGACAATATTCTGGGAGAGGATGGAAACCTTCATGACGAGGTGATTGTGGCGCGTGTCAGCGGCGAAGGTATCACCGACAGACGCCACTTCGGCTACCGTCTCGACGTGCTGAATTATGGTAACGGAGATGTTTCCGCTCCGGATATCAGCGAAGCGTCATTTGCTGAGATTGCTCCTAAAGACAACTCCCATCAAGCCAATAACACTGGCCTCCTACCGAGCGACAACATTCTCTCAATTGCCATTGGCGATTTTGAAGGGAACGGCAAAAAGGAGATTGCTCTGGCGGCGCTGGGCGACACAACTCTGCTGCTCTATACCTATCGCTACGAGACAGTGAACGGTCATCATACGCTCACTCTAGTCAAGTCGCAATTTTTTGCAATGCAGGGTGGAATTCTTTCCGGGTATCTTGGAGCGCAGCCGCTCGTCGGGACGCTCTCTGCGGCGGCGGGTGACTTCGATGGGGACGGAGCCGATGAGCTTGCCATTGCTTATGCCAAATGGGGTCCGACCGAGAACAAGAAAGCCAGCGGCTATGGAGTTGGTGTACTGCTGTTCAAATATGACGCGCATTGCAACGCAATCCCTAAGAGCACCAATCGCCTCTTTGAGGTCGGTGGAGTCAGCAACAAAGATACTTACCCCATTGAAGGGAGACCGCGCGTCGCACTGGTCTCGGGACAGTTCCTTTTTGATACACCCCGTATCCCTTATGGCCGGAAACAGCTTGTCCTTGGATGGCACGACACTGGCGCTCCTGCCGGCTACACAGCCTATTCGACAGATGAAGTCAAACTGCTGGCGCTTTCTGCGTCAAACGATCTGAAAACGCTTTCCAATCTCGGCCCCGTTGGGACTGTCGTCATTAAAGAGACCGAAGATACTAATCAGTTTTCTCTTGCTGCAGGTGGTTTTGAAGGCGCGTCGGGTCCACTGCCCGTTGCCACTCTCGGTTTAAGTTACTGGACAGGCCGATACAACAGTACCCAGAACCAAAGCTACTTTGCTATTCGTACGTTTCGGGTCACGGAAAAAGGCGATATCTCGCCTGCAAACAAACAGCAATACAGCTTGAGTCATGGAATCGATCTGCGAGGCCGCTTTCCGCTGGTTGCTTACGACCGCCCCGGTCACTCCAGGTATCTCGGCGCGCCCGTACATTTGACCATGCTCGACGCGCCCACCACGGACTACATCTTGCAAGAACCGCCCAAGCACGTCTATTGGGATGAAGGCCTGCATCAAGTGGTGAACATGACGCGGTTCGACGGAAACAATGTGCACCTTTATAACGGCGGCACTGCGAGTATGTTCACCGAGAGCAAGGATCAATCTGCGCGGGCCACGGGCGGCTCTCTTTCAGCAAGCGCGGGAGGCACCGTAACGGCTGGCGGAGACTTCGGCAGCTTCGGAATCTTCCAGGCGGCTACTGAGACATCCTTCGACGTGCAATTGCGAGCCGGTTACGACTACAACGAACACAAAGAAGGTTACGAATCTGAGTACAGCTCACACAGTATCGAGAGCACAGGTCAAACGGATCGCGATGACTTCATCAAAGGTAAGTTGCAAACGACCGACATCTGGCGCTATCGCATCTATGGAACGCCGACTGGAGGGCCGACCAATGCTTTCTATGAGGTTATTCTTCCCGGCGTAGAAAGGCAGTTTCAAGTAGGGGGCCTGACTAGTTCCTGGTATCAGCCGATTCACGAGAACGGCAATATCTTGTCTTACCCTGCTCGCCTGGGGGCCTCTGCCGACCCTTACATTCCCAGCGATATCGGCAGCTATAAGTTGCCAGATGGCATAACTAAGACCGGCGCGCCACAAGTTCCGGCGCAGTTAAATTTCTTCGACGGTACCGGCACGACAACCACACTTCGCTTTGCCAACGAGGTGAGCAAAGGAACGTCGTTCACCTACAACCGTGAGATCACAGAAAGCGCGGATGTGAAAACGTCGTACACGGCCTCTGCAACGTCCCCTTTCGGAGGCGCCAGCTTACGGGTTTGTGGGTCGATTGAGGCGCGTAACACGAATAGTTGGGGAGGCGCTGATACGAGTACAGAAACCACCAAGAACGAGACAGCAGTGGCCCTGAACAGGGCGGCGGGGCGTTCCAATGTTGCCTACCCTTTCTACCCTGTGATCTATAACACCCAGGATGGAACCATGAAAATGTCATTCGCCGTGCCAAATCCAGCGGATCCGCTGCTCAACTACTCCGGCTACCAGACGTATGCCGATCTTTACGGTGGATTGCCGGATCCGGCATTGAACCTGCCACTCCGGCTGGTGCCGCAATCCGCGGGAACAGGTGAGCTGGAGCAGTGGTCTGCGAACGAGAAGATTGGGCGTAAGGCGATGCGGGGATTGTTCTTCCGTAAGCCTGAGATAGACCCTGCTGCGCAGACCTATCTGCTACTCGGGTTTCATCCGCAGGACGGTGACACCGTTCGAATCGAGCCAAGAATTTACAACTACAGCACAGCCCAGAGAGCGTTTGACACTGTCGTTGAGTTTCAGGTAATCCCCTACAACGCAAGTCTGAACAGCGAAGTCTGCGAGGACCCCATTAATGAATC
>CBDCAQ010000006.1:0-80948 GCA_965214005.1 Bryobacteraceae bacterium | reverse complement strand
CTCTTGCTCTTCGCGCTCGTCCTGCTGGCGGCGTTCCTCTGCGCGGCGTTCCTCCTCCATCTGGTGAGCTTTGCGTTGTACCTCGTACTGCTGACGGCGCTCCTCGGCCTGTTCTTCTGTCTCGGCTTCGGGTGCGGGAGCAATAACGGGCGCGGGGTGTTCGGCTGCACGGGCGGCGGCGCGGGGGTCGTGTACCGGGCAATTGTTGTCCGTGCAGACGGTAAGGGTGGCACCTACGCGCTTGCCGTAGACGACGATGGCTGGTTTAGCGGCGGCGCAAGCGGCAAGTGGCTCCGCGTCCGGGTTGTCGGGAATCACTTCGATTTCGCGGAAGTGGCCGCGCTGCACGGCGTCGGGCCGCTTCTCTGAGGGCTTTCGCCAACCATCCTCGATCTGCACCAACTCGGGACGGGCGGCTACCTCACGGTCGATGTGGGCGTTGACCTTAGTGTGAAAGCAAGGCGCGTCAAGGCATTGGTCGCCCTGAACGTCTGCAAACAGGGAAGTATTGAATCCGCTGCGGCGGGGGCAAGTAACGCAAGCTCCGGCGACGGGGTTTAGGGTTGTGTCTTCCTTGCTGAATGGGGCATCGCAAAGGGAGAGGTAGAGGTTGGTTTGTATCCACGCGCTCAGTTGCTTCGCGGGTAGCAGGTGCGGTTCTTTGTCCTGCCAATCCTTGCGCCAGCATTGTTCGTAAGCGTTCGCCTGGGCATCTTGGGGGAGTCGGGCTAGTAGATTCGCGTGGGATGCCGTGATGCGTTCCGCGCTGAATGCTTCCGCAATGGCCGGGATAAGCTGCAAGAGAGACAGACGGGCGTAGACGTGTGCGGGGCTTTTGCCTGATTTCTCGACCAGCGTTGCAACGTCGTAACCGGGCATGTCAAGTAGCCGTTGGAAGCCCTGGGCTTCCTCGTAGGGGTGAACATCCACGCGCTGGCTGTTCTCGACTAGCTGCCACTCCAACGCCTGGGCGTCGTCGATATCGACGATGCGGGCGGGAAGAGAAAACAGTTCGGCAAGCTGCGCTGCACGGAAGCGTCTCGCCCCGGCAACGATCTCGAAGCCGCTGCTGTTGGGCCTAACGGTGATTGGCTGAATCAGACCGTTGGTGCGGATGCTTTCGGCCAACTCGCCCAGCTTGCATTCATCGAAGGTGCGGCGGGGGTTGGTGGCCGATTCGTGGATGGTGTCGATGGCGATGTACTGGAATTCGCTGCTGTTCTGCACGGTGTTCTCCTTGGTGTCGTGGTGCTGTGGAAGATGGAGCGGACGCGCTGCCCTGCATCCGCTCATGGGGCGGGGAAGGGGTTAGCCGCGTATGTGCTTCTGCGGGTCGAAGGCTTCGGAGAAACCCTGCAAACGGAGATTGTTGTCCCACGTTTTGGCAAAGCGCCGGTGCTGCTCGTGTAGCTGCACAAGTTGCACGTACTGACCGCGAACGATGTTGCGGCTCCATTGCTCCACGCCTAGATAGTCGTTGCGGTAGTAGAAGGGACTTAGTTCTGGGCCGTCATGGAAACCAAGCTCAAAGCACATCTCCGGGCCCCGCACAGCATCCCCGTTTTGCTCGCCGTAGTGCGCGACGGAGATTGCGGGGAGCCCTTTCGGCCCTGATTCGTCCGTGGCCTCGATGACCAGTTCCATGTAAGGCAGGTTGTCGATCTTGAGGTACAGGCCGGGGTGCCACCCACCGGCCTTGCTGAGGATTTGGAGAATGGTCTGCACTATGCCACCTCCGCGAGTGTTGCGTCGGTCGTCTTGCCTTCGCTTGCGGGTGCGGCTTCGGCTTGAGCCTGCTCCGTCTCGATTGCGGAGAGAATCAGGGCTGCGGTGCGCTGAATGACTTCAAGGCTTTCGGTGAGAAGTGCCGCGTTGCCGTGGTACAGGTGGATGTAGTCGGCTGACGCGCGTCCTGCGTCAAGGCCGACGGTCTGAGAGACCACAAAGGCGATTGCCTCGGCTTCCGTCTCGCGTACTGTCTTGGTGGTGGCGGTCCTGCGCTCTGCCTTGTGCAGCATCTCGTGCGCCAGTTCGTGAACTAAGGTGCTGAACTCCTCGGCCGGTTCCTGACCGGGAAGAATGGCGATGCGGCCACCGTAGCTCATGCCAAGTGCGGGTGCGATGCTGTCTTTGAACTCAAGCTGGATGCCCTGGGCGATGGTGAAGTCGATAAGCCGTTCCCGGTACTCTCCAACGTCTCCCCTGGTGCGCTCGGTGAACGCGGGAAGCTCTGCGCCTTCGGTCTGCGACACGTCGAAAACGTAGACTGCGCGGAACCCCACGAGGACGGGCTTATTGACTGCGGCGGGGTCTTTGCTGGTGCTTTCTGTGTCCTTCTTTCTGCGGGTGCCAATCATCGGGGCAAGAATGCGGATGCCCTTCTGTCCCTTGGAAACCTTGCGGCCTAGCTGGTTCCACGCATACAGTCCTGCAACGCGGGTAGCGTCCGGCCTCTGCCGTGCGATTTCGAGAATGTTCCCGAAACTGTAGTTGTGGAAACGGCCCATGGCGGTGAGGTAGGCGGTGAGACCTTCGCTGTGTCCTGCCTCTAGCTGCTCGATGAGTAGCTTTACGTTGGCGGCAATAACTTCTTTGGAAGTCTGAGGCTTGGGGGTAGAGGGAAGGGTGGTGAGGTTGTTTGTGTTTGCGTTGCTGCTCATGGGTGGTTCCTCGCTTTTCAGTGGTTAGGCTGTGGCTGTTCTCACAGTCACGCCTTGGCCCAGGCCCACGCCTGCAGGGGCGGCAAGTGCAATGCTGTGCGGAAAAGTGCCCTGAAAGGGCAGGCCGAAGGCCCGGAGGAAGCGAATACCTGGAGCTGCACGGAGCTTTTTCCATCAGCTTGCGCGCGCCAGGGACGGAGTCCCTCAGCAGGTTTGGTTTCCTTGCTTGAGCGCGCTTGCGCGCAGAAGAGACAGCTTTTGGGGACTCCCCACGCTTTACGCAAGCAATTCTTGGTCATGGAAATGGCGCGGCTATGCAAAGCATGGAAAACGATGAAGCCGTTTCCCACTCTTCGCACAGCCGCTTGGAAGACGCTGATGAAGCTCGCGTCTCCCACATTCCCACAACCACGGCGGCGAGATTAGATAAGAAAGACAAGCAGCAGCTACTGCTTCATCAAAGCATCGGCCTGTCCTCTTCCGGTGAGGATGCCGGGCGATCGCTTCCGAGAAGGAGACTGTCGTTACTTAGTCCGGACTTGAACCGCTCAGGTCGGTAGTATGGTGCTGAGGCTAGAATCTATGTCGGAGGGTGCCTTGAAGACGAGTGTAGTGCTACGCGGTGTTGTGACTCTGGTTCTAGCTGCCACAACAGCTCAAAACGGAATTGCGCAGAACGCGGCCGACAGTAAGCTAATTACGCCTGTGGTGAAGCGTGCCCTCGAAGGTGTCTTTGACGCGTTCAAGACTCACTCAATCGTTGCACTAGGCGATGATCACGGCCTCACGCAAGAGGTCGACTTCTACATTAGCCTTGTACGCGATCCGAGGTTTGCGCAAGAAGTCGACAACATTGTCGTCGAATTCGGAGACGCCGCGCAGCAGGGAACAATTGACCGGTACGTAAACGGAGAAGACGTGCCTTATGACGAGTTGCGAAAGGTATGGTCGGACACCGTAGGGTGGTCGCCTGCCGTTACGTCTCTGGCGTATGTGGAGTTCTTTTCACAGGTCCGAACAGTGAATGCCGCGCTTCCCACAAACCAACGGATTCACGTCTGGCTCGGTGATCCTCCAATCGACTGGGCTGTAACTAAAGTGAGGAGTGACGTAAAGGCTCAGTCGCAACGGAACAGTTTTCCAGCCGAGTTGATCCGAACAAAGATCCTCGCTGAGAAACAAAAGGCAGTCGTCATTTACGGGACCTTTCACTTCTACGGCAGGAACTCTGTTAAGGGCCTTGTAGAAGCTTCATACCCGGGTTCGTTTTTCGTAATCACTCCGTATTCTGGTTACCCGAACATGATGTGCTCTTCACGGCTGGAGAAGCACTTCGCAACCTGGCCCGTGCCAGCCGTTGTAGGACCCCTCCGTGGAACGCCTCTAGCGAAGGAGCTGTCCGTTTCCGATTGCAAGTTCCGCGAAGGTGCTGTCGTCTTTTGGCCGCCTGAGGTCACCGATGCAGAGAAAGTAACCACAATGGCTGGTTGGGAAGATGAGACTTCCGGAGTAGCAGGTGATGCGCTCCTTTACCTAGGTCCCTCAGAGACCCTCACGAACTCACCACAAATCCCAGACTTTTACCTTGACGCGGGTTTTCGAGCAGAGATGGACCGCCGGGCGAGAATTATGTCGGGGTCTCCCATGCAGTTGGCAACACCTTTAACAACTTCACCGTCTTTCATACATTCGGCTGAGGCTTTGGACAAGCACAAGTAACGACAATGCCATTCCAGCCAAAAGTGTTCCTGGCTTGATGGCAAGTCGCCGATGCATTTGCTTACGCTGAAGCAACGACCAATGGACCCTTTGCCAAGATGCCATCTCTTCTCCCTCGATCAAAGGGTTTGCGAGTTTTCAGCAAAGCGATCAAGACGCCTAGCAGTCTGTCGGCCCGTCCGCGCAGTGCCCGTGGATGCTGGTGACCCGCTGACCGCAATGCGTCGTAGTGTCTTCGGCTTCTGCTATCGCAACAGAGGCTGCTTGTCGCCCAGTAGTAGACCGCATTTCTCAAACGAGGACTGCAGGCCAGACGCATGCCGACGGTCTTTCTCTTGCCACTCTGCCTGGTCACCGGAGCCGTGCCGGCGTAACAGCGCAACGATTGATAATCCCGCTCTCGGATGGGCCTAGCAGCTTCCGTCAGAAGAGCTGCAGCGACAGCAGGGCCGATGCCAGGAATAGACAGGACTAGATAAGCATCACACGGTGGCTGTTCCGTTCTGACGTTCGCCTCAATCATGACGGTTAGCAGCTTTTTGATACGATTGCCAATCTCGCGTAGTTGCCCCTCCAGCAGCTTCACTTGAGGGAGCAGGAACTGAACATGCTCGGAGGCCGCTTCGGCTGCACCCGGAGCCAGGACCAGCGGCGAGGTCCTCAAAGCAACGTGTATTTCGTCCACTGAAAGCTTCCGTATCCGGTTTGCCTTGAGAATGCGCTGAACGCGAAGGGAACTCATCTTCCTCCCTTCTGCGGGGGTAGGTGCTGCCTCCAGCAGGTCCCACATGAGCCGATCGTCCGCAGCCGGACTGATCGCGAGCATCTGTGGGTAGTACCGATGGAGCTGCTGCCAGAGTCGGTTGATGACGCGCCTGAGCTCGATTTTCAGCTCGTCCTGGAACCGTGAAAGCTCTCGTAGTCGAATTAACTCTGGGGAGTCAATCTCTACTCGCTTGTATCTCTGCCTGTCCGTGTACAACGAGCTGGCAAGTACCAGGGCATCCCGCGCATCGTCCTTCGCTCCGGCAACGGTAAAGCGGTCGCGAAAACGGTCTACCTGTTTGGGATTGATCGAGAACACGGCGAAGCCAGCTTCAACCAGGGTTTCCACGAGGGCGCCCCAGGCGACCTCGATGCCGATGGCGACCAAGGCCGGCTCACACGCGGTTCGTTGTTTGAGTTTGTTGACCAGGGTGACGAGACCCTCGCCACTGTGGTCTGCGTTGTATTGTTCTACGACTCGCCCAGTAATATCCAGCACGGCAACGCGATGAGTTTGCGTTCCCCAGTCGATCCCGACAAAGTGTTGAAACGATTGCTCCACGATATATCTCCTTGGGCTGCTTTGCGATGCCTTCGTCACGCCTGTACCGGCACTCACCCTCGTTGCGGTGGTGCTACTCCCCACTGGACGTTTGCATCACTGCTTAACCGTCAAGGCGCAAGTCCCCGATTGGTGATCCGATCACTGCGTTGCGGAGGCACTCTTGACGGCCAGCTACGTGAGACTCGCCCGGGTACGGGAAAGTCTTGAACAGCGTACAGGCGTTGCGGGGTGTCCCCGCAGAGGGGGTGACGGAAGAGTTGGGGCCGGGCTCTTCGCCGGCGCAATTCTGAAGGCAGGGGGAACCTTCCCCCAATAGAGAGCTGGCTCTAAAATTCAGAGGTGCAAACAGTCCAGGGTGGCCAATTAGGCAGGGAACTGCGCCGAATGTCAGACGGCGCTCGATCGCGCGTCTGGATCGTTTCCCCATACATCGGGCGGTGGCCTGCGGTTGCTGCGCTACTGGGAGGAAATTGGTGGCGTGGAATTCAACCGGAACTGCGAGTGATAACTGATGTTTCCGATCCGAGGAATGTGAATCGTGGAACTCTCTTGCGCTTCATCGACCGCGGTTCCGTAAAGACGATTCCAGGTGTTCACGCGAAGATCTATATCTTCGATGATCAAGCCATTGTCACTTCGGCGAACCTGACCGAAACCGCCTTCACGAAGCGTCGCGAAATCGGAATGGTGCTGAACGAACAGGAGAGCAAAGAGACGATCAGGATCGCAGAGGTGTGGTGGAATCTTGCTGCCGAATTAACGCCTCAACAGTTTGCTTCAATCGAGCAGTCAGCGAAAGGGGAGTCGTTTCCAGAACCTGATGGCGAAGCATTGAAATGGTTATGGCCATTGCCAGATCAGCCCGACAATCGGAATTTGGCTGGTTCAAAGGAGACGGAAAGGGCTTCAAATTACAGGCAGTTCCTAGCGAACTATCGTGAGATCGCTTCGTTATATGAAGAGTCACAACGACTCTGGGAAGACGCTCCGTTGTTCTTGGAGGTGGACGCTTTTCTCAACTTCCTCTTTCATGACGCACTAGATCGGCCGTCTTTTGCATTTTGGGGAGCTGACCGGCCGAAGAGCAAAATGACACCTGATGCGCGAAGAGCGGAAATAGGAACACGCGCTCGTGAGTTTGCGCTTTGGCTGAAGGATCACCCGGAAGACCGGGCCGACCGCGTGCAGCGGCTCAACACGGTTCAAAAGCTCCTCAAGAAGGACCGTATACGCGATCTGACTTGGCTTGAGATTCGATCAGTAGCGGACTGCCTTCACGCAATGGGAGCGCGGCAGCTCAACAAGTACAAATTTCTCAATCCGCAGAACAATGAGATTGAGACGATTTGTGATGCCTGGGCAAAGCTGCTCTTTACACAAGGAACAGAAGACGAGCGGATCAAAGCGTGTGACGCCCGATTGAGGTTCTTCGGACCTTCCAGCATTCAAGAATTGCTCGGCTGCTATTACCCGGACCAGTATCCGCTTCGAAATAGCAACTCCGATTCGGGCATGAAATTCTTTGGCTTCGACGTCTAACAATCCTGCGGAGAGAGGAGACGTTTTCATGTGTGGCCGCTATGTTCGTCGCAGTGATAAGCAGAAGATCGCGGAACACTTTCGCGCGAAACCGAATCCTGCTGAACTGCCTATGCCAGGCGAGGATTACAACGTGGCACCGACAACGCATCAGCCCATCATCCGCCAGAACAGGGAGACGGGCGACCGCGAACTCATCCTGGCACGTTGGGGTCTCGTACCGTTCTTTACGAAAGAACTGACCGATATTAAGGGTCTATCCACCATCAACGCCCGAGCCGAGTCGATCACGAAAGCCCCGACCTGGCGCGAGCCCATGAAGAAGCGGCGATGCATCATTCCTGCGAACGCATTCTACGAATGGGAGAAAGAAGGGAAGCCGCCGAAGAAGCCCTACACGTTTGAACTCGCGAACGGCAATCTGCTGGGGTTTGCGGGTCTGTGGGACGCCTGGAAAGACAAGGACGGGCACTGGCTCCAGTCTTTCGCGATAGTGACGACAGAGGCCAATGAACTGATGGCAATAGTTAAGTGGAATTAGAGCTTAGCTGCATGTTGCTGTGCTGTTGAACTCTGCCAGGTGTAAAAAGGCTTGCGCGTTCCCAATCGCGCGAGCGCGATTGGGAACGTGCAAACGGAGGTGCCATGGCTCTTCGGTTCAATCTTGATCGTCACCTTCACCTTACCGTAGCCATTCATGCCCGTGCGTGGCTGACTATGCGAGAGCAGTTTGGCTTGGCTCCGAACACCCTCGACGCCTATGCTCGTGCCGTCGATTCGTACCTTGCGTTTATCGAACCCCGGAACCACGACTGCGAAGCAAGTACGCAGTCTGATGTTGCCGGTTGGATCAACGAATCGCGTGCAAGAGGGCTGGCGAATTCCACCCTAATCCAGAGAGTGACCGCCCTGCGGTTGTTCTTTGAATATCTGGTTGAAGAAGGCCTGCGACCGGGGAATCCAGTCTCTCGTGGGGGCACCTTCCGCTGTTGTGGGACGACCATCTATCGCACGGCCGGCCCTATTCGACGGATGCACAAACTCCCATGGATTCCAACCGATGAAGAGTGGGAACGGCTTCTTCGTGCCACCGCGAAAGACTCCATCCGGGATCGCGCCATGCTGGCCTTGGCTTACGATGGCGCCCTTCGCCGGGAAGAACTGTGTTCCATCATGGTCAGTGATTTCGATTTTGCGCGGAAGCTGCTGACGATTCGGGCGGAGACCACGAAAAATCGCTGCGGCAAGGTTGTGCCCTATTCGCTTGCCACTTCGGCCTTGTTGGGCCGATACCTCAATCGGCGGCGGACCATGCGGTGCGAGCCCGACGCCGTCTTCCTCTCGGAGTCGCCAAGAAACCGCATGATGCCGATTACCTCCTACACCTGGACCAAGGTGGTCGAACGCATGGCTCTGCGCAGTGAGATCCCGCGTCTGACGACGCACACGATGCGACACTTGCGCCTGACGGATCTGGCGCGTGCTGGTCTCGATATGCATCACATCGCGACGCTCGCCGGTCATCGCGTGCTTCAATCCACGATGATTTATATCCACCTGAGCGCACGCGATCTTACCGAGGCTCTCGCCAGAACCATCGGGAGCTTGGCTGCGCCTCGTCATCCATCGCTTGGACCGGAGGAGTAATGCCTGACCTCGCAGGGGATACGTTGCTTTCCAGGCGGCTCGATATCAGCCGCTACGATAGAACTCCTGAGTTCACCCAGAGAGAGCGGTTGCGGATCGCAGCCGTTGCCGAAGGAGAATCGCTCCATCTTCGCCTTGACGACCCGCTTGCTCGTCTCCTGGACCCGCTGAAGGCGTGCCTTCGCCTGACGGAGGCGCAACAGTCGCAGCACTCCCTTCTGCGGCATCTTGTAGCGGAGATGCATGCGACCCAGACCGTGTTCTGGACCTGGCGAGAGGAGGCGTGGACAAGTGTCTATCATCGCTGCAAAGAGGCTCGCACAGCAGCCAACACCCTGCAGCATGTTCTCGCCATGGCGGCTCTGCTATGTAGTGTTGACCTGCCCAAGTTGCGTAATCAGGAGCGCCGCATCCTGCGCCGCCGTTCTCTGGCCATCAAGGTCTTCGGGTGCGAGGAGGTGGACCGGTCGATCGGCAAAGTTCAGGCCGAGTTGAAGCGCCTTGGTTACACCGGATACTTCCACCTGGAAGTCCGCAATGCCTTGTGCGAGCTGTTCCTGGTCCATGGAACTGCTGACTTTGCGACCCTAACGGCTCAATCGCTTGAAGGTCTGCGATGCCAGGAATGCGCTTACAGTCTGAAGCAGGCCACGTTCATGCTGTCTCACGCATTCGTCGCTCTGGGGATCATGCAATCTCCGTTGCGTCCGTATGTCGCGCCGCAAGGTATAAGCCGGCATGGGGCACCTGGCGGGATCAGCCCGGAGTGGCTGTCGTGGTGCAATCGCTGGTACGAGACCTCAACACTACGGCCAAGCACAAGACGAAGCACCAGGTCGAGGCTGCTGGTGGTGGGTCGCTGGTTGAAGATTGTGCATCCCGAGGTGTCCCGGCCCGACCAATGGACGCGCCAGCTTGCTGCGGAACACGTGGCCGCCTCAGGACAGTTCCGGGTCGGGAAGTTCGTCGACGACAAGCGAACAAGTTACCCGGATCAGCTACTGAGCGTCGCTTCCCGGCTCGGACATATCAGCGCCCTGCGTTGCTTGTTCACCGATCTGTTGCTCTGGGAGCTTGTCCCTTATCGCTTCGATCCCAAGCAGACCTTCCGCTTCCCACGATCTCTGGCGCTTCTTCGTTCTCCCAACCCACGCGTCATCGCCGAGGATGTCTGGGCAAAGCTGCTGTGGGCCGGGCTCAATCTGGAGCCATCCGATCTGCTACGGAGTAAGAACTCGCTGGGCCAGGCTTCTCTTCCACGTTATCCCTTGGCCATGATGCGGGCTCTGGCCATCGTGTGGCTCTTTGCTGGCCTGAGAAAGGATGAGATCGCTCGCCTGCGCATCGGGTGCGTTCGCCGGCAAACATCGCGAGATGAAAAGCCCGCAGGGGAGGGTGCAGCCGTCTGCCTGCTGGACGTCCCGGCAAACAAGACCAGCGGCAGTTATACGAAACCGGTCCATGGTTCAGTACGCGAGGCGATTGAAGCTTGGCAGGAGCTCCGTCCTGCGATGCAGGCAGTTACCGATGAAAAGACGGGAGAGGTCTTCCAGGTCCTCTTCGGCTACCGTGGAAGATCCATGGGAAGCGGCATCCTGAATCACTCCGTCATCCCAATGTTGTGCCGGAAGGCAGGTGTACCAGACGCTGATGTTCGTGGCCCGATCACCAGTCACCGCGCTCGATCGACCATTGCGACACAGCTTTACAACGCCAAAGAACCAATGTCACTGTTGGCCCTGAAAGAGTGGCTGGGGCATCGCTGTCTTGCCTCGACCCAGTGGTATGCCACGGTCTCGCCCGAGAAACTCACGCAGGCCTATGTCGACGCACGCTACTTCGAGCG
This sequence comes from Bryobacteraceae bacterium, assembly GCA_965214005.1. Taxonomy (GTDB): domain Bacteria; phylum Acidobacteriota; class Terriglobia; order Bryobacterales; family Bryobacteraceae; genus Bog-105. The sequence continues at coordinate 70,207 of CBDCAQ010000006.1, read as the reverse complement.
CAACGTCGCAGTCGTCCAGGTTCTGCTCGATCGTGCCGCGATCGAAAGCGGAGCAGCCGGAAGAGGTGAAGCGTATAAGTTCGTCCACCTTGGACATGGGTACTGTGCCAATCCGTACTGGGCACAGTGTCAGCATCGCATGGCCTGCCAGCGCTGCGACTTCTACGTGCCGGGAGACTCGACGCGAGCTCAGGCGCTAGAAGCCAACACGCACAACCAGCGTCTGATGGAACAAATCCCCGTCACTGAAACGGAGCGGAAGGCGCTCGCGGGCGATCAAGCGGCGTTGCAGCAACTGATCGAGGCAAGTCCAAAGCCTATCGCATGCGACGCCTAGCGATCCCGGGCTTAATAGGGGGCACTACATTAAACGTCAAAGATCGTACACAAACGACGATGGAGAGTGCATGGCCAAGGCACTAGTTCTCTACGATAACGGTGTGGCTGACGCGAAGGTCACTCTCCATTTCCGCTGCCCCCTTGACATTCGACAGGAAAAGTCTCATTCTCTTGTTGAATGCCGAGGGGAAGATGCCGCCATCTACAGATCTTTTGCAAGGAACGCTTGATCTACTCATTCTGAAAACGCTCGCTCTTGAGTCTCAACATGGATGGGGTATTGCGCAACGAATCCAGCAGGTATCGAAAGATGCACTGTTGATTGGCCAAGGCTCTCTCTATCCTGCCCTCCACCGGCTGGAATATAAAGGCTGGATTCAAGCCGAATGGGGCGCTTCCGAAAACAACCGCAAAGCAAAATTCTATTCCCTGACGAAGACGGGCAAGAAGCGATTGGCGACCGAGATGGAAGACTGGGATCGTCTGACAAACGCAATCGCACTGGTGCTCAAGCAAGTCTGAAAGGTCCGTATGCTCAAGGAATTAGTGACCCGGCTTCGCTTCTTGTTAGTTCGCAGAACAAGTCGCGAAGTCGACGAAGAAATTCAATTCCATCTAGAACAGCAGATCGACACGAATATCGCTGCGGGAATGCCGCCTCAGGAGGCACGGAGGCAGGCCATGATTGCCTTCGGAGGAGTGGAACGCGCGCGCGATCAATCTCACGAACAACGCCCCGGCTACTTCTTTGAAACCCTTATTCAAGACGTCCGCTACAGTCTTCGCGGCTTCCGGCGCAATCCGGTCTTCACTCTCACCATAGTCGCAACCCTCATGTTCGGTATCGGAGCAACCACAGCAGTCTTTAGCGTGGTAGATCGAATCCTATTTCGCCCGCTTCCTTACGCAAATGCCGACCGTCTCGTCTCGGTAGGTCTGGTACATTCGCTCGAAACCGAGTTCATGCTGGGCTACTTTTACTACGACTGGCAGCGCAATCAAAAGCCTTTTGAGGCGCTCACCTCCGAGGATGCCACGACGGGCGAGTGCGACCTCAGCGAGAGCAATCCCGCGCAACTCAACTTTGAGTCCGTAGAAGGGAATTTTCTGCCTACCCTGGGCATCTCCCCTATCCTGGGACGCAATTTTCTGCCGGAAGAAGATCTCCCCAACGGGCCAAGGGTAGCTCTCATCTCCTATGGCTTATGGCTCAATTACTACAACTTGGACCGCGGCATCCTGAACAAGACGATTGACATCGACGGCAACCCGGTGAGAGTGGTCGGCGTGTTACCCAAAGACTTTGAGATGCCCAGACTTCAAGCTGCCGACGTACTGTTTCCAAAAACTACCGGAGAGGCGGCCGACCGCGCATCGAACGGAGGGCTTGGAGGCCCAAGACGGGCCTTTGCCCGTCTCAAACCCGGAGTAAGCATTCAGCAAGCCGAGGCGGAGTTGCAGCCCCTCTTTCAACAGGCTTTGAAGCAGATCCCGTCGGATATTCGTTACGACTTCCATCTCAAAGTTCGCTCCCTACGAGACCGACAGATGCAGGAAGTACGCATGACAGCGTGGGTTCTTCTGGGCGCTGTTCTCGCGGTGCTGCTCATCGCCTGCGCCAACGTGGCGAGCCTCCTCATGGCACGTGGTGCAATTCGGCAACGCGAACTAGCAGTTCGTTCCGCCCTCGGAGCCAGCCGCGCCAGGCTTGCCCGCCAGGCATTTACCGAATCACTTCTACTATCAATCGCCGGAGCGATAACGGGATGCGCCCTGGCAGAGGGCTTGCTGCATCTTTTCATCGCCCTCGCCCCCGCAAACATTCCGTATCTTAGCGAAATTCAACTCGACTTCCGAATAATCTGCGTCACCGTCCTTATTTCAATTCTTTGCAGTATGCTCTTCGGCCTCGCACCGGCGCTGCAGAAGCCACGCGGCGGAATGCTGAGTGGACGCTCTCTTGCCTCCGTTTCCCATGCGACCGTGCGACAGTGGCTGGTCATCACACAGATTGCCGCGAGCATGGTCTTGCTGGCCGGTTCAATACTCTTGTTGCGCAGCTTCAGCAATCTCGAAGATCAGAGTCTCGGCATGCGCACCGACAACACTCTCACTGCCAGCATGACCTTGGGAGAGCACACCTATCCCACGCCCGCAAGCCGGTTCAACTTCTTTCAACAACTGACCACACGAATCCGATTCGGCCCCGGCATCTCTCTGGTTTCCGTCAGCGACTCCCTTCCTCCTGGTGCCGGTCACTTCGGTGGCCGTCTCGATGAGATCGTCGTTGCCGGAAGACCGCCTTCTAGCCCAAGTGTCACCGGAGTTGTAGCTTCACGTCTAGTCTCGCCTGAATACTTCCACGCACTAGATATCCCCATGCTGCAGGGCGAGGGCTTCCGTGAAGAAGACATGACCGCCAGTCAACACTCCATCGTTCTGAGCAAGCGCCTTGCTGACCTGATCTTCCCGAACGAAAATCCCATTGGCCAGCAGATGCGGTTCGAGAAGCACACCGCCTCCGAGCCCTGGAGTGTCATCGTCGGAGTTGCAGCAAACGTAAAGAACGGTGGCCTCACCAAGGAGGAGGTGCCCGAGTTTTACCGACTCCGCCGAAATCTTCCAGGCGACTGGGACTGGGGCGGTGTTTGGGGCAAAACTTCCGTAATCGTGGTTCGAAGCTCGCTGCCCTCCGACCAGACTTCGCGTTGGATTCGCTCGCAAGTCGCCACCCTCGACCCAACCCTGCCGATCGACGTTGCCACCTTGCACCAGAGGGTCAGCAAACTCGCCGACCAACCCCGCTTTCAAACTCTCCTCGTCGGCTTCTTCGCCGCAACTGGCCTTGTTCTGGCACTCATAGGGCTGTACGGAGTGATATCTTTCTTGGTGACACAGCGTACACAGGAGATTGGTGTGCGCTTGGCGTTGGGCGCGAACAGAAACGATATTCTGCGGCTAGTGATGGGGCAGAGTCTGAGATTGATTGTGGTGGGAACTGCGCTTGGTTTGATTGCCGCGCTGGCGACGACACGCGTTCTATCGAGCCAGTTGTTCGGCATAGGCGCGCACGATCCCGGTACGTTTGCCATCGTGACGTTGCTGCTGGTCCTTGTTGCGCTTATGGCGACTCTACTGCCAGCCAGATCTGCTAGCAGAGTGAATCCGATTGTGGCTTTGCGATCCGAGTGAGTGGGGTATATAGTCGGTTGTTCATGGTTGATAACGTTGGTTTGTCGCCAATTCGGAAGTAATCTCCGCGTCACAAATGTCAGTTGGGCCATAATCGCCAATGCACTCACCGAAGAGTTCCTCAGGCTGTGATCACCACGGAACTCCTGCGCAAGCCGACGCCCAGAAACCTTGTGTGGTGTTCTCGCCTGGCTGTACAGCCAGGCGAGAACACCACGACTTCCAAACTCTTGACATCACGCTAATTCCACATAACCCCCATTCATCCGCGTATGCCGGTCATCCTGCACCCTCGCGATTACGATCGCTGGTTGGACAGAGAAGAAACTGAGCGGCTGCCTCTCGATCTCCTGCGCCCCTTTGAGTCGGAAGAAATGGAAGTCTCGGAAGCCAACCCCAAGGTTGGAAACGTTCGCAATAACGGTCCAGAGATGATGCGAGCGGCCGCAAGGGCAGCCGAAGATGGTGAGCTGCCCCTCTAATTCCTTCACTTCCGAGAAGCCGACTTGCACTAAGACTTGCCGGTACTAATCCGCCGGACGTTAATAGCAAAAGCCGGCCCTCGGGCCGGGACAGGCTTTTCAGACTTTGGAGGCCTTTACGTTAGGAACTTCTGAATTCGTCCCGAAACTTACCCTTTGCGAGACGACCACGGCGGGGGATAATGGCTGTGCTCGATGCCGAAGCTTTAGCCGTCTTCCTGGCCCCCTGGATCTCCATTGCTCAATCGCCGGTTTTACGAAAACGACGCTTTCATAGCAGCTCTCGTCGCTGCGGGGTTCTTGTTAGTCGCTGCGTTTTCGCATTGGCCGTACTTCTTTTACGTCCTGTTGCGGCTGACGATCTGCGCGATAGCTCTCTACATTGCTCACCATGCCTTCTCCGCTGAAAGGAAAGCATGGGTGTGGGTGTTTGGTGCCGTCGCGGTGTTGTTCAATCCACTCATTCCGATGCGGATGCATCGGTCCGATTGGAGCAACGTGAACCTGATCGCCGCCGCAATTTTTGTGTCCTGGATCGCAGCATCTCTCATGCGGAATAGGGAAGGCGCAAAGGTCTAGCGATGGAAAATGAGCTCTCAGCGGATTACATGATGGATGACGGATACGTTTCTGCTCCGGTTCCAACAGCCCACATGCACCCGGTGACCGGCTTTTGTTTCGGGGTATGGTACTCGATCATTTTGGCTTCGGCAATGTCTGCTGGCGTGAAGTACCTTCACCCGCAGACCCCTTCCGCTCATGGTGTATTGCAATCGCTGGCGTGGGCTATCGGTTCAGGAGTTGCAATCGCCATAGCGAGTCGACTATCGCGCTCACAAAAACTCGCGGTGGGCATAGGCTCTTCACTTGTCTCTGCATCGGTCTGGATCGCGTTCCTTTATTTTCTGCGAGACAACCTCGATCAAACGACCGGAGACACCATCTTTGGGCAGTCTTTGTCCCTTAAAACTTACTTCCTTGGGTTCGCTCTGCTGATTTTAGTTGTTGGATTCATCAGCGCTTTCTTAGGGGCGAATTCTCGAAACGACGAGGAGCTAACCGCACACCTCCTCTTAGTTCCATCCGGCCATTGGTTCTGGCTCTGGATCGCCGGGTTTGCGTGGGTCAGTATGTTCCCCATCATCGCTTACTATTTTTGGCTGCAAATCGCGACGGCGCTCTATTCGGTCATCCATCCTTCATTGTGGTTTCAGGTCGGCTCTGGGCTCCTCCTCGGCTTTATCGGCATAGCCGCTCTTTTCAAAGGAATCGAAATCTCTCTTCGTGCTGTTTCTGATAGGAGTTCTTACGGTGCAGTGATCTGGAAGCGAGTGGCTATGTTCCTAGTCGGAACTGCGCTGCTTGCATCTCTCGTCTCCCCGTTTTTACTCAACCTCGATATAGACAGAATGAAGGACATGGCTACGTCTTTGGGCGCTCACCCTTGGTGGGTGCTTTAGCGGCTCGGCTGAAACTTACCCCAACTTTCGCCGTTTCAACCGGCACTGTCCCCGACCCAATGTACGCAAAGGGCCGTTTTCGGGACGGGATGCTCATCACTCGCCTGCGTAATGCTGTTCAGACTCAACTGGCGAGCAAGACAGTCCCGATAAACGCGGTGCTCCGCAGTTCCGGACGCTGCCGGTTGCTTCTCAAGCCCGGAATGTCCATGTATTCGCTTTTCCTTCGCCATCTCTGGTATACCTCGCTAGAGGGCCCTTCGGATGAGCTTGGAAATTGTGGAGTGGGCTGCGAGCTGGCCGTTGGTCTTACCGTACTTCGATGGAAAAGTGCCCGCTGGGTTTCCCAGTCCCGCTGAGGACTACCTCGAAACGCCGCTCGACCTCACGGAATACCTGATCGAGAACAAGGCCGCAACCTTCATGATGCGAGTCGACGGAGACTCGATGAAGGATGCCGGCATCCTTGACGGCGATCTACTGGTGGTGGACCGGGCCGCGAAACCGGTGAATGGCTGCGTGGTTGTCGTGGCCCTCAACGGCGAGTACACGGTAAAGCGTCTCCGGCGCGGACCGGATTGCGTGTGGCTCGAACCTGCGAACCAAGCCTATCAACCGATCCGAGTTTCCCTCGGCGAAGAATTGCATGTGTTCGGCGTTGTGAAACACGCCATACACACCTTGCGGTGAGCCGATGGGCGAAGTCTTCGGCCTCATAGACTGCAACAACTTTTACGTGAGCTGCGAGCGTGTCTTCCGGCCCGATCTGGAAGGCAAACCCGTCATTGTGCTCTCCAACAACGACGGCTGCGCCGTAGCCCGCAGCGCGGATTATGTGGAATCTGATTGCTCGTCAAATTTGGTCGACTCTTCAAGTTAGTGATGCTGGGCTGAACTTGCCGCTACCTTTGCAGAACCATTCCTCGATGAGTGACTTGGCCTGTTCTCGTCATTTGGGAACACCCGGGCGCGCATGCCTGCCGAGAAGGCGACTTATCGTTATCAATCGACCGGATCGCCAGAATCCAATCACTACTGAGTCGCAGGGCGCACGTTGCGGTCTGGAGGTGCCTTTGGTCTTGCACGATCACAGCAGAGAGCGGCGAGGGCATGCTTGCCCTCGCCGCTCTCAGTTCATGCCGTTATGTCTCTTGCGTCGATCTACTGAACGGTGATGGATAGGCTTACGGTCGAGACGGCCGCTCCTGCCGTGACCGTAACCGGAACGACATACACTCCCGGGGACGTCGTGATGGTTGTTGCGCCCTTTGAGCCGTCGGCACAGCCCCCCAATCCGAGTAGTGATGCGGATCCCCCTACTACCAGTACCCATAACAAGAGTCTTCCGAATGCCATCATTCGCTTTCGCCGAAGCAGGAAAGGCATCAGCAGAGTAGCGGCGAAGACACCCCCCAGCGTTCTCACTCCAGGCATGGATTCCAACGAAGCCGTCGTTGTTGTCGTTGTCGAAAAGGTGAGAGTTGTGCTCGTCACTACGTTATTGCCGCTGAAGGTCAGACTTGAAGGCGCAAAGACACACGAAGCCCCGGGGGGAAGTGTCCCGCAAGAGAATGTTACGGTTCCGGAATAGCCCCCTACCGGCGTACCCGTAATCACCGTCGTGACGGACATGCCGTGAGTGACAGTGAGAGCAGACGGCGAAGCCGCGAAGGTGATCGCCGGAGCTACGGTGATAGTGACCGTCGACGCTGCGGAGGTCACAGCACTGAAGGTAGTGTCTCCGCCGTAACTCGCGGTGATGGTGTGTGCGCCGGTTGCCAGGCTGGTGGTGCTGTAGCTGGCAGCGCCGGCGGAAAGCGTTACAGTCGACAGGACGGTCGTGCCGTCCTTGAACGTTACGCTGCCGGTCGGGGTGCCAGCGGTGCTTAAAACGCTCGCGGAAAGCGTCACCGATGCCCCGGCGAGCGCAGTAGCAGGCGATGTCAACGTGACGGTGGGCGTCACGAGTGCGACAACAAGCGTTTGCGTAGAACTGGTTGCGGCTCCATAGATACTGTCGCCGGTATAACTGGCAGTCAGGCTGTGCGAACCTGTTGCGAAGGCGGTGCTCGTATAAATGGCTGCGCCAGAGACCAGTGCAACTGTCGATAGAGTGACAGTGCCGTCCTTGAAGGTGACGGAGCCCGTGGGGGCGCCGTTGCTGCCTGCGACCTTCACCGAGAGCGTGACGGACGCGCCCGGTGTCGCAGTGGCTGGAGCGGTGAGAGTCACTGTCGCCGTCGCAGCGGAGACCACGAGAGGCTGTGCAGCGGAAACGCTAGGCGCGAAGTTCGAGTCACCCGGATAGCTCGCAGTCACTGTATAAGTAGTCGCATTGAGTGATGGGGCAGTGTACGAAGCGGTGCCCGTCCCGTCCAGCGCTCCAGTCCCGATCGTGGTGGTGCCGCTCAGGAAGGTCACGGTCCCGGTCGGAATCGTCGTGGTGCCGGTTGGACCAGCCACCTTGGCCGTAAAGGTGGCTGACTGGCCTGCGATGATAGTGCCCGAGGGCAGCGTAAGGGCCGTCGTTGTGGTGATAGTCGGAGCGATCTTCGCGACGAATCCGTCGTTGTAGTTCACGCCGGGGTTTGCGGAGTTCTTCTGGAAGGCTCCGGCTGTCGTTGGGTAGGTGGCGCTGTTGGTCGAGCCAGCGAGATAGATGTTCTTCGCGGCGTCCACAAAAATGGCAGCCGGGGTCGAGGTGTTGTCCGTGGTGCCGCCGACGGCGCTGGAGAAGGTGACCGCACTGCCATCAGACTTGAATTGCTTGATGTAGGTGAAATGCGACTCCGACTGTACAAGTATGGGGTTTACGGTGGGACTCAGGGCGACTCCCTGTTCATCGCCGGTGACGTATACGCTGCCATCGGGGCCGAGCGCAACAGCGTCGTTGTCGTCGTTGTTCCGGCCGTTCGCGCCGTTGTTCCCCGTATAGGTGGACCATACCAATGTGCTCCCTGTGGCGTTCAGTTTGGAAAGGAAGCCTCCGGCGCAGACGTTCTGGCTCACGTAGCCGCCGGGCACGGTGCTGAAGGCTCCTGCCGTCGTGGGGAAGGTGCAGCTATTGGTGTACCCGGTGACCACGGCATTGCCGGAGCCGTCGACGGCGATGCCCGTCGCGATGTCATTTGAGGCCGTGGTTCCGGTCAGGTAGGTGCTGTAGGCGAGCGAAGTTGCCGACGTGCCTGCAGGATTGAACTTGGCCACAAAGGCCGGCGAGGTATTGCTTACTCGGGATGTCTGCAAGGCACCACTTGTAGTCGTGATAAAGAACGCTGTGTCCATGTCGCCGGTAACATACGCGTTGCCTGAGGCGTCCAGCGCGATGCCGGTGGTCTTCATCCCCGAAACGTAATGGCCGATCGGATTATGATTGTTTATGGCCGTGGAGTAAAGCAGGCCGGAACCCTGGGCGTTGAACTTCACCACGAAGCCGTAGGTGTCGCCACCTTGATTTGTGTTCGTCGTCTCTGGCGCATTGGCTGTGGTCGCAATGCAGAAGTACGCCTGATAGCCGGAGCCGTTAGCGTTATAGGGGCCGGGGCAAACGGCGTTGGATAGGCCGGTCACAAAGGCTTCGCCGGCTGCGTCCACGGCGATCGCCGTGATCAGATTGCCGTTGCCTCCACTCAGGTACGTGGAGTAGACGAGCATGGCGCCGGTAGGATCCAACTTCGTAAGCACACCAGCCTGTCCGCCTTGTCCTGCGCCGCCGCAGCCGTTGGTGCGCACAGCCGTCTGCGACCCCTGCGGGAAGGCGTTATTGGCACCGCAAATCGTTTGATAGGCTCCTGACGTCACCGGGTAATCCCCATATGACGTGTAGCCCGTGACGTACGCATTTCCACCAGTGTCCACCGCGACTCCCGTGCCGTAGGTGTATTCGCTCGAACCCAGATAAGTGGAATAAACCAGGGCAGTGCCTGTTGCGTTGAATTTGCTGACAAAAATGGCAAGTGGATTGCCTGTTGCGATCGTGTTGGGATCTGTGCCCTTGTAAGCGTTCTTGGCTGGGAAGTCGACCGAGCTCGTGGTGCCCACGATATAGACGCTGCCGGCGCTGTCGACCGCCATTCCAGTAACGGTGTCATCCCGGCTGCCACCCAGATAGGTCAGGTAGCTGAGCACCGGGTCGATCACCAGCGGCTTCGAGTGGTCATAATCGCCCAGCGCGAATCCGACCTTGCCATCGGCAATCTGATAACCGCCTTGGATCGAGACTCTGCGGTCACCCGCCATCTGGTAGATGACCGGCTTGTGAAAGCGGGTCTCGCCCGCTGTGACGGCAAGGACAAGATCGCCGGTCTTCTCGATCTTTGGAGTGGCCCCTGTGAACTGAAGTCCGATAGCTGCAGCGTCGGCTCCGGGCGAGAGGACGAAGTCGTACTCCAGCTCCCGCTGGTTGCCGTAGTAGACGAGGTCTACGCCGGGGTACACGCCGTGATACGCGACGCGTTTGTAGGTGGGCACTGCGGTTTGCCATTTACTGCGATCGTTGCCCACAAGATAGTTGACCATTCCCGGCAGAGGGTCGACGGCCGTGGCGGCAGCCTCGCGATCGGCGCCTACCAGCCGCATGGACAGGGTGGAGGTCGCCTGTCGAGACGCTTCCTGCAGCTTGCCGGGCGTGGCCGCCGGCACCGGACTCCGAAGCTCAAGCACGGCGTCGCCTGGGGTCAGATAGAGCGCATAACCCTGCCCACGTGAAAGGAATTGAACGTGCGCGTCTGCCTGACCGCGGTTCGGCTCGAAGCTGAGCGGAATTTTCCCGAAGTCGTGCTGCAACTGCAGGGCTGCGTGTTTCGCGTCTGGAGAGACCTGCGCCTGACAGAATGAAGCGCACACGATGGCGATCACAGGCAAGAGCAAAGCGAAGAGGCGGCCGCGGAAGAACGTGGGAGCAAGAGTGCGAAACTTTAGGACAATCATGTGCGTCTCCTCCGGCGGTCAACAGTGCCGCCTATGGAAGACTGCGGAATGCAGGCGAAAAACCTCTCAATCTTTTTTCATAGCGACAGTGCCATCGCTCTTGTTGGCGGAAGAGCGTTGAGAAGAAACGACTTTGCCGCACAATGATAAAATTTCTTCATCGGTCATAACGCTGTTAACGCAGAGGAACGGGCCCACGATGAAACTTGATCAGGGAGAGATCACTGTCCTCTTGGTGAAGTGGAGAGACGGCGAACCGAAGGCATTTGAAGAGCTGATGCCTCTGGTCTACCCTCATCTTCGGGAGGTCGCCTCGGCATATCTCCGCAGGGAGCGAAACCCGGGTGTGATGCAGGCCACCTCGCTGGTTCACGAGCTTTACCTGCGTCTCCTCGGAGAAAACCGCACGGTCCTCGCCGATCGTTCCCACTTCTTCACTTTCGCAGCCAAGGTCATGCGGCTGATCCTGATCGATCACGCGCGCGAGGTTCAGGCACTGCGGCGCGGACGCGGCATTCAGCACGTCCCCCTCAGTCCGGATATCCCGTGGATTGAGATTGGAAGCGAAGATGTCCTGCAACTGAACATTGCCCTGGATGAGTTACAGAAGGTTGACCCGGAACGCCTGCAGGTTGTCGAACTTCGATACTTTCTCGGCTGCACCATCGAGGAGGTTGCCGAGTTGCTGGGTAAGTCCAACGCAACCATCCATCGCGATCTTAAGTTCGTCCGGACGTGGCTCTATCGGCGCCTTTATCCTGAAGCCGCGAAGCCGCTCGCCGCGCTTTGAGAGGTTCCGTCCCCGGATTACGCAGACTCATTCAGAAGGTTAGCTGATTTTTTTACGAGGTTATCTCATGAACGACATGGCCGCGCGCTGGCGCGCTACCGAGGCCATCTTCCACGAGGCGCTACAGTGCGAAGAGCCGGATCGCTCTGCTATCCTGACCGCGCGTTGTCAGGGTGACACCGCGCTGATGGCGGAACTTCGCGCTTTGCTTGCAGCGTGCGAGGCAGAGGAGACTCACCGTCTTAGCGTTGACCCTGACAGTGTCAGGGCCGGCGCGACGGTAGGCCCGTATGTTATCGAGGCGCTCATAGGGCGTGGAGGGATGGGCGCCGTGTACCGTGCGCGCCGGTCCGATGGGCAGTTCGAACAACAGGTAGCGATCAAGATTGTCGACATGCCGCTGGCTTCCGACTTCTTCCGTGACCGCTTTCGCGCTGAACGTCAGATCCTCGCAGGCCTCTCACACCCGTATATTGCTCGCCTTTTGGATGGTGGTGTTACCGAAGAGGGCGAACTTTATCTCGTGATGGAGTACATCGACGGAGTCACCCTCAGCGATTTCTGTGATCAGCAAAGTTTGCCGCTCAGAGGTCGCGTTCTGCTCTTTCTGAAGATCTGCGAGGCGGTTCAGTATGCGCATCGCAACTTGGTTGTGCATCGCGATCTCAAGCCGGAGAACATCTTGATCACGCACGACAGCACACCGCGACTGCTCGACTTCGGGACCGCCAAGATGATCCAGCCGACGCACACGACAGGAGGCAATGACGCCACCCGTCCGGGCATGCAGGCTTTCACGCCGCGCTATGCAAGTCCCGAGCAGGTTCTTGGTCAGCCTATATCGATCGCCTCCGACATATATTCGCTCGGCGTCTTGCTCTACGAACTGCTTACCCGCGTCAGGCCCTATGACCTCGTTGACTTTTCAACGGAAGAGATGGTGCGGGTCATCTGCCATCAACAGCCGCACAGGCCAAGCGCTGTATCTCAAGGCGCGGAGAAGCTAGACGCAGACCTCGACGCCATCGCACTCATGGCGATGCGCAAGGAAGCTGACCAGCGGTATTCGACCGTTGAGCATCTCTCGACAGACCTTCAGGCCTGGCTTGAGAATCGCCCGGTCGAAGCGCGGCGCGGTGACATTCGCTATCGCGCTGGACGATTCATCCGGCGCAACACACTCGCCCTCGCTGCTGTCACGTGCCTTGCCGTCACCGGTGTCGCCGGCGTCGTCGGGATCGCCTGGCAAGCCCATGTCGCGCGGTCCGAGCGCATCAAAGCGCAGACTGAAGCCGAAGACCTCCGCCAGCTCAGTGTCAGCCTTCTTACCGAGCTTGATGAAGCAATCAAACAGCTGCCCGGTTCAACCAACGCACAAAAGCTTCTGGTGACACGTGTTCTCGAGCACCTCGATCGTGTCTCAAGCAACAGCGCGCCGGACAAGCCCACAGCCCTCAATCTAGCGGATGCCTACACACGCGTCGCCAACCTCGAAGGCAACCCTTATGACCAGAATATTGGCGATGCCGCCGGTGGGCTGGTCAGTGTGACGAAAGCCGTCAACCTGGCCGAACATTGGAAAGTGCTTCAGCCTTCCGATGCGGACACACTGCACGCTTTCGCGTTCGCGAAACAGTCGCAAAGTGAGATTTTGTTTGGCATGGATAGAACGGCCGAGGCTGTACAGGCGATGAAGTTGGCCGCGGCCGCCTATGCCACCCTCACGGACCGCGCCGGGGCTACGCCTACCCAGATCAGCGACGCATCTTCGGCATACGGCGCTCTGGGGGATGAACTTGGCAAGCCGGGAAGACGCACCCTCGACGACACCGCCGGTGCGCTTAGAGCGTTTCGCACGGCGCTGGACTACCAGAAAAAGGTCTTACAACTGGACCCTACCTGGCCACGTGCTTTGCGGACCCTCCCCATCTCGATGATGAAGATCGGCGACATGGAGCTCATGTCGGATCCGTGGGAGGCGGTGCGGCAATTCCAACTTTGTCTTCAAGCGATGGACCGCTACCCACCGGGTGAGAAGGGTAGTTTCAGTTACAAGCGCACATATTCGCATTTGCAGCGCAGACTCGGCGCCGCACTCGCCGAAGCGCAGCAATACGGTCAAGCCATCGCGACCATGGAATCAGCACGGCTTTTCATCGAAGAGGAAGTCAAAGCCGATGCGCAGGATATGCGCTCACGTGCAGACTTGATGGTTCTTCTTGAAAATGAAGCGCTCATATACGAAGCATTTGCGAACGATCCAGAACACAAAAACGAGCGAGCGCAGAACCGCCGGAAAGCGCAATCGCTGTTACAGCGTATGGCCGACACATTGCAGGAAATCATCAAGCGAAATTCCGCAGACATCAGCAGTCGCGAAAGCCTCGCCAACGCTCAAATCCGCCTAGGTACGCTCCAGCAAGGCACCTCGCAAAGCCAACATGGAGCATACATTGCCGCTCAGGGCCTGCATGCATTGGAGGACTTCGGAAGAAGCCTGCCACCATCTACTTTCCTGGATGACCTGCTATGCACGTCCCTTCTCTCCGTGGAGCCTGCTTCGCTGCGCGATCCTAAACTCGCACTGCAGTATGCAGAGCGCGCTGTTGCAGCCTCTTCAAATAAACCTGATTATTGGTGCCATCTGGCACAGGCTTACCGCGCAGCCGGAGCGCCAGCTACGATTCGTCAGAAGGCGGCCACGCACGGCCTGAGCCTGCTGGCCCCGCCTCGGCCCGGTGAATCGTCAAGCAGCACAAGAAGGGAACTTGAGGCGGAAGCCCGCTAAAAACTAGACAACATCATTGGTCGGCCGATACAGGTAACGAGAGACGTCGCTCTCGTCAGTTGTGTTCTCGATGAGTGCCAAATCGCCAATGCACTCACCGACGCTGAGCTAGTAATCGTAGGCAGCATTCTCGGAATCATCTAGAAGCGGGCGTCGGGCAGTATACGAGCTTTGCGACCAGCTTCTCGTGTCCGGCAATGCCGTCTTCTACGGCTCGCAGTTCATCATCATTGAGTGGGATCTCCTGCCGAAGCCTAAGCAGGTTTGCTTTCGCCTCGATGCTCTGAGCCTTGCTGGATTCCTTGGGCACATAGAAGTCACAGCGAGCGCAGGCCATGCGGTGCGGGCACTGATCAAAGAAGTCGTAAGAACAATAGCCGTGACCTAGATCGTAGAGTTTCCAAGGCTCGTCGGGTGGGCTCCCGCGTCTGACGACATCCTGATCGATCAGGACTTCGACTGCCCTCAGGTTGCGGGCGAAGTAGCCGGCATCCTGGTACGACTTTGCGAGCTTGGTCGGTGTGATCTTTGTGTAATGGCGTGTCGACTCCGGGGAGCTGTGCCCAAGCCATTCCTGCAGCTCAAATAGGCTGAGCGGTTCCTTCGCGTTGTAGAGCTGGGAGGCGATGGTGGCTCTTGCGCGGTGACTTGTGATGCGGCCGCGAGCGTCATCCAACGGTACGGCCGCTTTCTTGCACAGCAGGGGGATGACGACATCGTTGATGTAGTGATTCGATATACCTCGTCCTCGGTGAGAAAAGAGCCGATGCACCTGTTCGCCTGTTTTGGGGTCGAGCGAGGACGGCTGCGGTGGACGCATCTGTTCCCAAAGCTCTACGGAGCGCCCCACGACGCCATTGACGGGCTTTGAAAATGCTGTTCCCGTCTTGTTTACAGGAACGTGTATGAAGCAGACTGGGGGCTCGCCTGAGCTGTTCGACGCACTCTCCCACCAAATGCATCCGACCCGGAGCCGCAAGATCTCGCTACGGCGCAGGCCAGAAAAAAGCCACATGGTGGCCAAAGCTCGTACCAGAGTTGCCGGGTAGAAGTGTCCGTCGCCGAGGGTGTCAGGATCGCCTGGTCTCGAGAGGTCCTGGTCTGAGAGGTTTAGGCCGGCCCAAACCAGCTTGGCCCACACTGCGTCCTGGATGATCCGTGGATCTGGACCGATAAGACATCTGACAGAGCGTGGCGTCGCAAAGGCTTGGAATGGATTGAAGCGGACTGGAATCCAGCCCCACTCCTGACAATCTCGAAAGAACTGTCGCATAGCGGTGAGTGACGAGGCTTTGGAGGCTGCCTTGTAAGGCTGACCGATGCGTGTCGCTGGTGTAGCAGCGCCGGTCGTCGATTGACCGATCGTGGCCCGGTCGACAGCAGCCACATAAGACGCAGCCATCTCACGATTCCAGTCTGCAGGTTCAAGTCCGCAACCGGTCTGGGCGAGCCACCGCCCTGCGTTGAACAATCGGTAAATAACGCTCATGCGGCTACTGGGTTGCAGAGTTGTTGTCTTGAACCATCGCTCACACCATCCTTACCAGATGACGGGAACCCGTTGAGAACGCGTCGGTGCTGGATGCTTTCCCTTCGCTCGATCTGTCCGTCTCGCCCAAGGGGCTTTTGCAGAAGGTCCCGGCGAACCAGAACATACGAAAGAATTGTCAGGCCACGCCTGGTGATCTTCGCGTCCGCATCGCCATACAGACGCTCCAGCGTGCTGGCCTGCAGATCAGATAGTTGGAGACTGCGCGAGGCGAGCATCGCTTCTCTGCAGTGTCAGACAAAAGCTACCGTAGCTCTCCAGAGAGCGGCGGTAGGCAAGCAGTGTGTTTGGAGCTCGTCCGAGGTCCTTCTGAATTGACAGCCAGCGTTCCGCTTCATGCTCCAGCATGTTTCTCTCCGGGCCAGGAATGGCCACGGAAGGGTACCGGATGAGGGCAAGAGATTCCACATAACTTAGAAGCGAAGGCGCTTGGAATAAAAATGGGCGACCCGGAGTTCAAGATTCGGGACCTGATTCGCCGTGAGCGAGTCCAGGTCTTCAGTTCGAACTACGCTTTGTACGGAGATCTAAGCCGCAGGGTAGGCGACTGCCTCGGTTCAATGGTGCCGACGGTGGAAACTTATTCGATCGACGAGAGCTTCCTTAACCTCGGCGAGTTCTCGGGCAGGGAAGTGGAGGGCCTAACGCGAGAACTGCGTGACCGGGTGCTGCGTTGGGTCGGCATCCCGACGTGCGTGGGGATCGGGCCGACGAAGACGCTCGCGAAGGTAGCGAACTTCATCGCAAAGAAACGTCCGCACTATCTGGGTGTCTGCGATCTGCGGCTCGACGAAGTTCGAGCGGAGCTGCTGCCCACCGTTCCGGTCGAGGAAGTGTGGGGTATTGGCGGGGCGTCAGCGGCAAAGCTCGCGAGGCTTGGAATCCTGACGGCCGCGGACTTGGCCGCGCTCGAACCGGACGATGCTCGCGCGTTGATGACGGTGACGGGTGGCCGGACCGTCTACGAGCTGCGCGGGATTTCCTGCATGCCTTTGGAACTGGTGGAACCGACCCGGAAGGGAATTGCCGTGACCAGGAGCTTTGGAAATCCGGTCACGTCATGGCCGGAGATGCGCGAAGCTATAGCGAGCTATGCGACGCGGGCCGCGGAGAAGATGCGGCGCTACAACGTCGCCGCCGAAAATATCTTTGTCTTCATGCACACGAACACCTTCAACGATGACGCCTTCTACTCGAATGGAGCAACGGCACGATTCTCAGAGACGACCAACGATACCGGGGAAGTCGTCGCCTTGGCCGTACGCTTGGGCGAAAGGCTCTGGCGAGATGGCTTTCGCTACTCCAAATGCGGCGTGATGATTACGGAGTTGATGCCTGAAGCGATCCGGCAACCGGCCTTGTGGGGCGAGCTGGACCGGGAGAAGAGAGAGCGGGCCTGGAAGGCGATGGACAAGCTCAACGCCGCTCTCGGGCGCGATACCGTCCGCGTTCTTGGGGCAGGTCCTAAGGAGTCCGATTGGAAACTCAGGGCTGAGTACCGCTCCCCTCGGTGGACGACGCGATGGAATGAACTGCCAAGGGCCTCTGCCAAGTAACGCTAATGATTACTGTGCATCTTCACCGAGCGCCTGCGCCGGCCCACCGCTATAAAATGGCCTAATACCCAGACTGCGACGCAATGAGTGGAATTTCTCTAGCAACGCAGCTACGCTAATCACAGAACTACTCAGACAACCACGGTTTGCTGAGTCGCAGCTCGGCCGTGCCGAGGCGGAGCTGACCGAGTTTCGCGGCGCCAGAAGGCTGGACCTGGTCATCTTTGATCGTTTTGAGGTCGAGAAGCCAGTTATCACTGGTGAGTTGAAGGTACCTTGGGATCCGCTCGGACGAACACCCTACAATACGCAGGTTATGGAGGACGCTTACCGTAAGGCTGGCAACGCGGGATCAATTTACTTCCTAACGTGGAACATCAAGAGAGTTGTTGTTTGGAAGACCGACGATCCGGGTGTACCGCTCCTGCAAAGGGTGGTCTATGACAAGGAGATTATCCCTCGTGTCTTGCGTTCACAAGAAGATCTCAGTAGTCAGGAGAACAAGGACGCTCTGCAAGGGGGACTCGATGACTTGCTGAACTTCTTAGACGACTTGATAGAGGGGCCTCCTCAGCCAGCATTCCTCCCCATAGATCAAATTTTCGTTGCAAACCTTGAGGCGGCTCTGGACCATCCCATCTCTGCCACCGTCGCAGCAGTGCAAAGCAAACTTGCTTCGAACCCCGTGTTCAGACGCGAACTCGAAAAATGGATGAGAGATGTTCAAGGTTGGATATTAGCGCCGGAGTACGAAGCGGAAAACATCAACCGGGCCGCTCGGTTCAGCTGCTACGTACTGGTCAATAGGCTCTGTTTTTATAACGCGCTTCGCCGCAAATACGATCAGCTTCCCCGCCTCACTATCGCAAATAATACGAACACAGGGCAGCTTTTATCGAGAAAGCTGTTTTCTGCTTTCAACGATGCGAAGCGGTTCACCGGAGATTATGAGACCGTCTTCGACGGAGATTTTGGCGACACGCTGCCCTTGGTCTCGGACGAGTCCGTAGCAGATTGGCGAGACCTCGTCCGCTTACTTGACAAGTATGACTTTGCGCATCTCGACGTTGATGTGATCGGTGCGATGTATGAACGGCTAATCACTCCAGCGGAACGTCACCGGTATGGTCAGCACTACACCCAGCCCTTGATTGTGGACCTGATGAATGCGTTTGCGATTACCAGCTCAACTGACACAATTCTCGATCCTGGATGCGGAGGTGGAACATTTCTCGTTGGAGCATACAAAACAAAAGCTCGTCTGAACACAGATACCGATCATGCGGAGCTTTTATCAGGTTTGTATGGATGCGATGTGCTTCACTACGCATGCCACCTCACCACCATCAATTTGGCTATTCGCAATCTGATCGACGACGACAACTTTCCGAAAGTTCATAGAGGCGATTTCCTTCAGTACACCCCAACAACCGTGTTCAGTAGCCAACCTATAAGGCTACAAGCTGGTGGTTTACAAACCGGAATTCGCCAGATTCATCTAGCGCCTGAATCAATAGACGCCGTAATCGGCAATCCTCCTTACATCAACGCAAGAGCAATTCCTTCATCTCTCAGGCAGGAATACTACAACTCTGCCAGGAGAGCTTGGCCAGCTTATAACTGGAGCAAATCTTCTGACATCTATCTCTATTTCTGGCTTCACGCAGCACAGTTCCTGAGAGAAGGTTCCCGCGTAGTTCTCCTCACTCAATCCGGATGGCTGGACGGTGAATTTGGAATACCGCTTCAAGAATGGATTCTGGACCATTTCGAAGTGCTGGCGGTTTTTGAGAGTGAGGTAGAGCCCTGGTTCACAGACGCTCGGGTCGCTACGTGTGTTACCGTCTTGCGCCGCAACTCCGATGAAAGCAGCCGATCAGCAAACAGTGTTCGTTTTGTCCAACTTTCGGCTCCCCTAAGCCAAATTCCTGGCACCCCGCTGGAGATCAAAGAAGCCGTCATGGCTGCCCCTGAGGGCCGAAGCGCTACATTCAGGACGCGTATTGTTGGACAATCCGCACTTGATAGCGAAGGGCGCAACGCGCTAGATCACTACGTCGGTTCAAGATGGGGGCGCTACTTGAGAGCTCCCGATACGATCCATGCACTTCAGAAATCCGCCGGGAATCGTCTGGTTCCCTTGAATTCACTAGCCTCAATCAGGCGCGGAATTACAACTAATTGTGATTCCTTCTTTATCGTTACAGACATCACGCAGGAGGTTCTTGAGAGAGGAGCTAGTGGAGCACTCTTCCGAGAGACCTACGGGGTGGCACGGACGCGTGTCCAGGACCTTAGCGTAAAGATTGTAAAAAGGTCGGACGGAGTAGTGTTTGCGCTCCATAGTGCGAATCTCTTGCCAATTTTGAAGACAGCACGAAACATCTCTTTCTTGTCCACAAGCAGGGAAGACAACTCGATGTTTGTCGTTACGTTTACAGAGCCACGCAGCAGACTTGACCGGTTGTCTCTGAATTACGTGGTTTCCGGAGAGCGTGAGGAGTGGCACCACTCACCGAGCTTCGAGGCACTTGGCCCTGATGAGTGGTACCGACTCAGTGTTGAAACTGCGAGCCCAATTCTCTTCGTCAAGACGATGCAATATGCACCGTTTGTGATCTGGAATGACGCCGATTTGCTGGCCAATCAACGTCTCTACCAAATTGAGCCTCGTGATGGTGTAAACGCAAAGGCTCTCTGCGGCGTAATGAACTCGGTCGTCTTCGCAGCCGAACGATACGCAAGTGTGAAAACCATGGGACGCGAAGCGGCCATCGATGTTGAGGTCTTCACGGCTGCTGCATACAGGACCCCTGATGTCCGCGTAATGAGTGAGGAAGACATTGCGGCGCTAGGCGTCCATCTCGATGAGCTTGCGGCCTTTGCCGTTGCTCCTATGCTTGACGAAGCTCTCTTTGATCTAAACCTCTCCAACGCACGCGAGTACGTGGTGAGATTGCCGGTGTCACCGGAGAACTGGCCTCCCGCGCTCAAAAGAGAGTCCCGGCATGCAATAGACAGGATTTGCCTCAAATATATGGGCGTCCCAGAAAGGCACGTTGAGAGCACGTTGACCAGGCTCTATGACGAAGTTCTTGGCCACACACGGAAGCTAAGGCTTTTGGAACTTGAGGCCCAAGTGAATCGGCGTGGCGTTGTCGCAAGGGAGCGACTGAGCCCACGTTCGATAGCAGACAGCATACTTGGTCAGATAGTGGCGTCGGGTCAGATGTCTCTGGTTAGCGTACCGGGCAGCTTCATCGCAGGTGGAACTGAGACTCACACCATCCTTATTCCAGCTCGCGGAGCGCTAAAGCTCGAACCAGCCGGCCTATTTGGTAGCGGCATCTCAGGCACGATCGGTAGAAGCCGTTTGGTATTCCAGACGCACGAAGAAGCTGAGTACGTCGGCGTTTTAGCGATGGCGGGACTAAGCGGGACTGTTTTGGTGCCTACAAATCCTCAGGCCTGTAGAGAGGTCACACAGCAAATCCAAGCTTACCTTCAGAGGTTCAGTGATGTCCTTGATGAAGCCGCGTCCGAGGTGACTTCCGATGAAGATCTTCACCGGAAGATCTACTTAGAAGGAATGAAAGCCATTAGTAGGGCGAGGACTGGCGTGTGAACATTTGTGTGTCAGCGAGCCGTCCTCTACTAGGTCTCAGGCTGGGCGGCCGATATCATCGTCCTGGAATCCTGAGATGACGATGCCTAGGCAGATTGTGATGCATTGTCCCTGCGGCCGACCAAAGGTGCTGGCTAGAGGGCTGTGCTCGACGTGCTACACGCTCAAGCGTCAGGATGAAGCCTATTTCGGGGGGCATCGGGAGGAAGTGCTGAAGCGAGACGACTACCGTTGCCGCGTGCCTGGATGCACGACGTTGAAAAGAGGGAAGCGGTCGGTTGCGGTGCATCATCAAGAACCGGGGAACAGCGATCCAGCTAAGATGCTGACGCTGTGTTTGCCCTGCCATGCAAAAATCTCCCGTACGCTTTATGTGCAGGATGACTGGCCAGAGTTCCTGCGGGTGCTCTGGAGAGAGCAGCATCCGGGGGTAAACCCAACATTGCTGTCACCAGGGGCAATCTGTCATCCGGTGAGCTGATCGTAGCTGAGCAGGAGCTGGGTGCCGGCGGCTTGCGGGCCGAAGCGGGGCGGATCGAGCTGAAGGCGGGAGTTGAGGTCGATGCGGAAGCTGCCGTACGGGTTGACGTGGCTGTAGATCATGGGCGTGATGCCTCGAAGATCGTGGAGGGTGAGGCGGTCGCTCCATTCGGGTTCAGCGAGGACCTGTTGGATCATGAGCGTGTTGATGTAGACAAGCGAGAGCTGGATCAGATGGAGGCAGAGCATGCCGATCTCTTGATCGTCCAGGCGGTTTGAGGCCATTTCGCCACCCTTGCCGAAGAAGATGAAATCGTTGACGTTGTTCCAGTTCTCGATGACGTTGAGGCCCTCGTGTATCTCCCGGCGCAGCTCCAGCGAGTGCAAATAGCGACAGAGGAAGATGGTCTTGGTGGCCTTGCCCAGCTCCGCCAGCGCCTTGTAGACGGGGTGCTGCACATTGGAGCGGCGGAAGCGGCGCAGGATGTCTTCGGTGTCCGCGGTGCCCAGCCGCAGAGCGGTGGCATACTTGACCATCTGGTCGTACTGTTGCGCGAGGAGTTCCCAGTTGATCGTCCGCGACAAGACTGGTGCCAGGCCGGGGTACGCGGTCGAATCGTCGGGCCGGTAGAGCCGTTGCGTGGCGATGGCTTTTAGCCTCGGCAGCAGCTCGAAGCCAAGCAGCTTGCAGAAGGCGAACGCGACTTCGCTCTGACCATGGCTGTCGGTGTATTGCCGCTGCACCTCCATGTCCGTGCAGTGACGCAGGACGCCTTCAATCATGGCGGCCACTTCAGACGAAGAACAACGCTTGAGCTGCGAGTAAATGCAGGCCGACTTGCGGTCGATGTGCCAGTAGATCATTACGCCACGACCGCCATAGCGGGCGTGCCACTCGGTCATCAGGTTCTGGTCCCAGGCACCGAACTTCTTCGAGTCCGATGCGCACGCCGTCGTTCCATGACCCCAGATGTCCGGCGAACGGGCCCGCAGCGTGGCGTTGACCACTTCGCGGATGGCGGCGCGAAGCTGATCCTTGTTGATGTAGCGGCGGCGGATGTAGAGCAGGTCTTTATAGTTGGTTCGCTGCTGTCCGGCGCTCATGCGCTTGATGCCTGCGTTCGAGCCGAGACCATAGAGCGTCAGCAGAAGCCGTTCCTGGATGACTTCCCGGTCCAGATTCTCCCACGCCGTGGCGCTGCGGAACACGTCCGTAAAGTGGATGCGGAGGTCCGCCTCCTTGAAGACATCGAGCAGGCTCGTCATCGGCCAGCGTTCGATCATCCGGGCTTTGAGGGCTCCGAGATTGACGGGCTCGGGCTGAACTTCCAAAGGGGACAGCCTGATCCGGCCACGGTTCTTGTCTTCGATCTTGACGTATTCGTTCGCGGGCAGGCCATCGTGTAAACCGGTCAGAGCCTCCTGCATCTGGCGCTTGAGTCCGGCGATGAAGGTATCCGGAGTGTCGGGCAGCTTCAGAGCCGTGTAGTAAGTGGAGCGCTCCTGGTCGAAGTCGGCGGGCAAGTCTTCATCCGGGTTGCGGTAGCGATTCCCGCCCTCGATCCATATCTCCTTCGACCGGAGGTGTTCCCGCAAGGCCAGCAGAACGCATACCTCATAGGCGATGCGATTGATGCGATCCTGTCCACCTTCCTCCTTTTCAACGACGGTATCGATCCATTGGCCGCGCACGATGCCCTTGATCGGCACCTCGCAGCCCACCGGGTACACGCGCACGCGGCTGCCCGCGTACTTCTTGACGATGGCAAGGGCATCGAGGACAGGACGGTGGTTTTCGTTGTTGGAGCGGAACTCCAGCGTGTTGAGCAGCCGAATCAGCATGGCGCGGTAGTGCGACCGGTACGCGCTCCTCATCACCGTGTGAAGCTGCTGACGGTAGGCGGGGCCGGTAGCCTTGAACTCGCGAACAAGATCGCGGAGCTTTGACTCATCCGCAATCGGATAAACGACTTCCTTGACCGGCTCGTCGGGGTGATCGAGCGAGGCCTCGGCAATCTGGAACAACAGGCCGTTCTTACCGGAGACGCGCTTGTAATCGGCAATCAACTCGCGCTCCACCCTCACTTCGGCGCGATGGGCGACGCGATGCACCATGTCGATCAGAAGGTCTCCAAGGGTATCGATCAACTCTCCGGTCCTCAGGTGGCAGAAGGCCGAGAGCAGCGTCATCCTGACGGGAGCCGGATGGCGGCGCAGCTCATGGACTTCTTCAACCACCGCCCGGCGGCGATAGGCCTTGACGATCCGAAGGGAGAGTCTCTCGAAGAGACGCGGCGGGAGTTCAAGCTCTCGCAAGAGCGTGAGCTTGTCCAACTCGTCTTCCAGGGTGTCGATGCTCACCGGTCCTGGATCGGCGCGCAGTTCCAACAGCGGAACGCTGGGCGACTCAAGGGCTGCAGGCTCAAGGAGCGCATCGATTCCAGCCACAGTCGCTGGAGAGAGCTTCTCCAACAATCCTCGGCCAAAGTTCTCTTCAAACGAGCGTAGTGTGGACCGGACCACCCTGCTGAGCCGCTCCGCTGTGGGCGGCTCTATCTTGATGTCACGAAACCGCTGGACGGCCGCCTCCAGAAGGCGTTCGGAGTCCCGCTCCTGCGGAAGCACATGATCCCGCAGCCAGACCATGACACCTTCCGAATCCTCTGCCGTTGCCTCGCGGAAGCCGAAGAGCGACCGAATCTCGGCGCGGTGGTACTTGATAGTGCGTCCTTGCCAGTCGTATTGGTACCAGTTCCCAGGCGAAGTGTTGATCTGCTGCACAAGGTAATCGACCGCTTCCGGGGGCACCTCGGTCCTGGCGGTTGGGAATCTCCCTTCGGCCTGGAAGAACTTCAGCAACACCGCGAATCCAAGCCGCCCGGGACCACCCTTGTTCATGAGCAGCAGATGTTCGCCCGGCGCGAGCGTCCAGTGTTCGATCACCTGTTCCTGGGTCAACTCTCGCTCCATCGAATCCGCTCACCCGCCTCGTCGCAAATCTCCTAAGTGTCGCGAGGGCCACGGATACTCTCGAAATCGGCCATTCTCGCGTCGCGTAAGTATCTCGCATAAACTATTCCGACTGCGATATATTTTGCAAAGCCTTTGGAGAGACTGTGATGAAAATCGGCTACGCCCGCGTCTCGACCGAAGATCAGCGTCTGACTCTTCAACTCGACGCCCTCAAGCAAGCCGGATGCGGCAAAGTCTTCCGCGAGAAGGTCTCCGGGGCCTACCGGGAGCGCCCCGAGCTGAACCGGATGCTCGATCAGCTCCGCGAAGGCGACATCGTCACCGTCTGGAAGCTCGACCGCCTGGCCCGCTCCACCCGCAATCTGCTCGAAATCGTGGAGGTTATCCGGCAGGCCGGCGCCCGCTTTCAATCCATCTCCGAACCATGGGCGGACACCACCACCCACGCCGGCAAAATGATCATGACCATCTTCGCCGGCATCGCCGAGTTCGAACGTGACCTCATCCGGGAACGCACCAGTGCCGGCCGTGCCGACGCCCGAAAGCGCGGCGTTCGCTTCGGACGCCCAAAGAAGATGAACGAAGAGCAACTGAAGCTTGCCAGGAGACTCCTGAAGGAAGGCACCTCCGTCAGCGAAGTCGCGCGCACCTTCAGCGTTCACCCCGCCACTCTCTACCGCATGGTCGCTCCGGCCGCCTGATCCTTCGAGAAGATATGACCATCTATCGTCTGTACGTCGTCCTGCTCGATATCGCCCCGCCCATCTGGCGGAGGATCGAGTTGTCCAGTGAAACTTCGCTGGCCCAACTGCACAAGGTCCTCCAGGCCGCGATGGGGTGGGAGGACTATCATCTGCATGAGTTCGACATCGGCGGTCGACGCTACGGCGTCCCCGAAGACGACGAACAGCCGCAAGCAGTCGCCAAGGACCGTGCCGTCAAGTTGTCCAAGGCACTCGTGAGGAAAGGCGACAGCCTGCGCTATACCTACGACTTCGGCGATGACTGGACCCACTCGGTCGTCCTTGAGGACATCCTTCTGATCGAGCCGGAGACCAAATATCCACGCGTCGTGGACGGTGCCCGCGCCTGTCCACCGGAGGACTGCGGCGGGCCGCCCGGCTATGCGGACCTGCTCGAGATCCTCGCCAAGCCGCGACACAAAGACCACCGCCAGATGCGCGAGTGGGCCGGTAAACACTTCGACCCGGAGAAGTTCTCCGCCAAGGCCGCCAATCTTCTGCTGAAACCGGCCCTGCCGAAGAAGGCCCTGTCCCAGCCCCATCCTGTTCAGTAGTCAGATTGCCCCTGGTGACAGCAATGTTGGGTTTACCCCATCCGGAAAGCCACGAGCAGGGCGCATTGAACTTTGCAACCACAGCACCGATTGCGAGGAGTGTTCCGTTGTTTGCTGATTGTGTACCTGCGAAGGTGAAGTCGCGTAGCGCTCGGCGGCGTTGACGTTCACTATGCCTCACAGCAGGGCCTTTAGCGAGGCTCGTCTTACTGCGTGCTGAACTTCAGGGTTCGGCGCTGTCTCGTCTCATGGACAGGCCCACTGAGATGAAGGCGAGGACTAGAGGTGGCTGGAGGTGATGAAGTCCCATCCAAGGGTTGCAGAAATTAGGTTGATCGTTAAGGAAAACTAGCGTAGTTTTTCTTAACGGGAGGCGATGGGCCAGCATGGAAACCATGAAGAATCAGATAGTTCGGAGAATCGAGCAAATGGAGCGCGGATCCGTCTTCTCAGCCAAGGACTTTCTCGACTTGGCAAGCCGAACTTCGATCGATGTTCTTCTCTCCAAGCTGGCTAAAAACGGAATGATTCGTCGTATCAGCAGGGGGCTTTACGACCTGCCAAAGTTCAATACTGATCTTGAAGGGGAGTTGAGTCCAGATGTGCACGAAGCCGCGCAGGCGGTCGCGCGCAGACAGCGATGGAAGATCGTTCCAGAAGGTGCTTGGGCAGCGAACGTGCTGGGTCTCTCGACTCAGGTTCCCTCGAAGATTACCTACTTGACGGACGGACCGAAGCACGACATTCTTGTGGGCCGGCGCACGGTCTCCTTCAAACATGCCCGACCGAAAACTCTCACTGGATCGGGAGAGAAGTTTTCTCTTGTTGTTCAAGCCTTGCGTTACTTGGGCAAACAAGGAGTTGGGCCACAGGAAATCGAGCATCTCCGCACAAATCTGACGGTAACCGAGAAAAAACACTTGTTGAGAGACAGCCGATTTGGAACGGAATGGATTTACGACGTCGCAAAGCGCGTCGCCGCAGGAATCTCATGAACCGAATCGCGCGAATGGAGCCACAACGACGCGGCGACATCTTCAAGGAAACGGCGTCGCGGCTGGGCGTCGCTGACGCGATCGCGGAGAAGGATTTCTGGGTCTGCTGGGTACTTCAACAGCTTTTCACGATTGATGGCCTGCGGGAACGACTGCTGTTCAAAGGCGGCACATCGTTATCGAAGGTTTACAAGGTCATAAAGCGCTTTTCAGAGGACATTGACCTGGCCGTGGACTTCGCGGCATTGGGCTTCACGGGCGACAACGATCCACGGAGGATTGAACTGTCTCGGACTCAGAGGCAGAGGATTCTGGACAATATGCTAGCCGCTTGCCGTAACTACATCGCGGGCGAATTCATCGCTGCGTTGCGGACGCGATGCCATCAGATCCTCGGAACGGACAAAACTTGGGAACTGTCAGTCGAAGGGGGCAAGCCCGACAATGTTCTGTTCTCCTATCCCTCGTCCGCGACGCCTCACGAGTACGTTCGCTCACAGGTCGTATTGGAACTCGGCACGCACGCCGAGTTCATTCCTCATGGAACCTTCGCAATCCAATCATTTGTCGCCGAGGAGTTTCCAAAGTTGGTGGAGGAGGAAGCTGAGGTCAGCGTGGAGGTTCTGTTAGCGAAACGAACGTTCTGGGAAAAGGCTACGATCTTGCATGCCGAGTTCCACCGTCCTGCCGAAAAGCCCACCCCCCCACGTTACTCACGCCATTATTACGACCTTGCCATGATGGCCACATCGAAGATTCGTGATGAAGCCCTCACGGATCGCGAGCTTCTGGCAGCAGTAATCGAGCACAAGCAGATCTTCTACGCGGCCACTTGGGCGCGCTATGAATTGGCCCATCCTCCAAGTTTGATGTTGTACCCCGATGCCGCACGAATACAGGACCTCCGCGAAGACTATCGCAGGATGGAAGGGATGATCTTCGGAAAAGCGCCCGCTTTCGACACGATATTGCAGACACTTCAGGAGCTTCAGAAAGAGATCAACGGTTAGGCGGACGAATGCACATCACAGAACTACGAATACGGAATTTCCGCAACTTTCTGAAGGCGAAGTTCTGTTTCGAGCCTGGCGTCAATACGCTCATTGGTGAGAACGGTTCCGGTAAAACAAACGTGTTCCATGCCATTCGTCTTATGCTCGATGAGAGTCTTGAACGTAATGCCATATACCTCCGAGATACTGATTTCTGTCGTGATCTGGGGGACTGGCGTGGACACTGGATCGTAATCTCTGCGACGTTTGCTGATCTTGATGCGTCCGAAGGATGCCAACTTCTTCGTCATGCGGCAGCCCACATGAACGGTACGAATGAGGGCACCTGCACATACATCTTCCGGCCGAAGAAGGAGGCCCGTAAAAAGATGTTTGAATTGTGCGGACAGACGGCCCAACTGAATGAGTTTCGCCGGACACTTTCGATCACGGACTATGAAGCGCTATTCACAGGCCGAGCGGCGGGTGACTGCCTCGATGACCATATCTATCAAGGGTGGACTGGGGACTTGGAGGATGCAGACTGTCCAGATCCCGACAAAGAAGACGTCGCAGTAATGGGCGTCCGGATGGCGCCCATCTATCAAGAAGTGGCCTGTACGTTCGTTCGAGCCTTGCGCGACGTCGTGAGTGATCTGCGTGGCTTCCGCGGCAATCCGCTGCTGACACTGCTGCGAGGCATGGAATCTGAGATTCAGGTTGAGAACTCTTCCAACATTACCGACCAAGTAAAAAAGCTGAATGAAGACATCTCGTCTTTGGAAGAAATTAAGGCGCTTGCACAGGACATAGAGGGAGCACTGAAGAAGGCCGTAGGGCACACATACGGTCCGAATGTTGACATTACATCGTCCCTTCCGGATTCGATGGAGCGGCTGCTTCAACGCCTGAGCTTGCTCATTGGAGATAATTCGACCTCGGACTACAAGGGGGAACTCCATGAACAAAGTCTGGGCGCGGCAAATCTAATCTATTTATCACTCAAATTGCTTGAGTATGAACGGAAGCTATCGACCGACCGCGTCGCGCACTTCTTCTTAGTCGAAGAGCCAGAAGCGCATATTCACACCCACATTCAGAAGACTCTCTTCGCTAATCTTCCTTCAGCAAACACGCAAGTGATTGTATCCACTCACTCAACGCATATCTCATCGGCAGCCAAGATACGCAGCGTCAACGTCTTGGCAAGGAGGGCAGACCACGCAGAGGTCTATCAGCCGGCGAATGAAATGGACGATAAGGAGATGCGCCGGGTCGAACGGTATCTCGATGCCGTAAGATCCACTCTCTTGTTCGCGAAAGGCGTGCTGCTGGTTGAAGGCGATGCAGAACTAATTATGATTCCCGCGATGCTGAAGGCGGTATTCGGGGTCACACCAGACGAACTTGGTTTTAGCGTGATCTCGATGAGTTCGGCTTTCTTCGAGCACATTGCAACACTTTTTTCAGAGCAGCGTATCCAGCGACCATGTGCCATCTTGACCGATGGAGATGCAGCACTCTACGATCTTCCAGAAGATCCCGACGACGACGATAAAGAAAATGCACACGCTCGTGCCGCCCAAGTGAGTGGACGGTCGCGTCGTGAGGTTCTCGTAGCGCAAGCCGTAACCAACGATTGGGTCGAGCCGTTCTTTGCGGATCATACATTTGAAGCGGACTTCCTTGAAGCGGGTAACGCTCACGAGGTAGTAGAGACGCTTACGGAAATTTACAGTAATCCAGGAGCGATCAAGCGCAGCGAGGAACTGCTCCTATCGGACGACCTTGCTGTCTCGGGCCGCGAGATTCTCCGGTTGGCAGCTAAAGAAGGCAAAGGGTGGTTTGCAGTGCTCCTCGCGGAACACCTTTCTCTGTGGACGGCGATACCCAGCTATATCCTCCAAGCCATCGCCTTCTCCTGCCATCGGAGCATTAACAGTCAGTCGTTACGGAGGATGGCAGAGTACCGAGTCCAGCATCGCGTGCAGGTTGGTCGTGCAGAGGCGCTGCAGCTTGTTGTTCGAGTCCGCGAAACGAATCCGAGCCCGGATCAATACGTCGCTTTATACTCCGCAAGTTTCCCGACCGATGATTTGACAGAATTTTGCGGCTATATCGGAAGGTACCAGGCCAATGATACGGCTGAATGACGAACAACAGGCGTGTGTAGAGACTCATGGTAATGTCGTGGTCACCGCTTGCCCTGGGAGCGGCAAAACACGGGTCTTAACAGCTCGCGTGCTTAAAGGTCTCTCCGAGATGACGACGCGCCGACAGCGCGTCGTCGCATTGACATTTACCAACCGGGCAGCCGATGAGATTCAATCACGTCTCGACGAAGAGGAAGTCTCAACGGAGAACCTGTGGGCGGGGACGATTCATTCTTTTGCCCTGGAATGGATACTGAGGCCGTATGCGCCGTACGGTGAGGAATTGCAGCATGGGTTCTCAGTGGTTGACGAATATTTTGCGGAGCGGTTGATGTCACGCCTCAAGCGAGAGGCGGGACTAGAGACGTACAGCGACGTGCATACAGGATATGGCCGAGATGGCGTGGACCCCAACGTGGGAGCAGGAGCAAGGGCGGTCTTTGCGGCCTACAAGGGGTCCCGTCAGAAAACGGACAACAGCGTACGCTAAGGGTGACTTGAGGCTGGAATCCACCGGTAGAGCGTCGGGACCGAGACTCCGAGGTTGGCGGCTACGTCTCGTGGCGGCGTTCCGCTGGCGAGCAGTTTCTTTGCAGATTTGATCTTGCTTTCTGTCATCAGCCGTTTTCGCCCTCCTCTACGGCCGAGCTGGCGGGCGACTTTGAGGCCGGCCTGGGTCCGTTCGATGGTGAGTTCTCGTTCCATCTCGGCGAGGCTGGCCATGACGTGAAAGAAGAAGCGTCCGGACGCCGTGCCGGTGTCGATGGAATCGGTGAGGCTCTTGAACTGCACACCCTGCTTGTGAAGCTGGCCGACGAGGTCGACGAGATGCTTGACGCTTCGGCCCAGCCGGTCCAGTTTCCAGACGACCAGGGTGTCCCCGTCGCGGAGAGCTTCCTGTACTTTAGCGAGCCCCGGCCGCTCGGCGTGGCTTCCGCTGATCTTGTCGTCGAAGATCTTCTTGCAGCCGGCCTTCCGAAGCGCCTCGGTTTGGAGATCGAGATTCTGGTCCTGGGTGGAGACGCGAGCATAGCCGATCAACATACAAAACCTCTTCCGTTCCTCTCAGAACTCATGGCAGCGCGAGTTGATTGAGAATAGCATTCGAGAGTTGTTTATGAGAATGGAGAAGCCCAGCATTCGAGGGCTTTTGTGTTTGGCGATTGAGTGCTCTCATAAACGACCGTTTGCAAGAGGAACATCATGCCTCGTCGTTCGATCCTCTCCGCCGCCGAGCGGGAGAGTTTGCTTGCCTTGCCCGACAACCGTGACGATCTGATTCGGCGGTACACCCTCAGTGAATCCGACCTGTCCATCATCCGGCAGCGCCGCGGTCCGGCGAACCGCCTAGGGTTTGCGATCCAACTCTGCTATCTCCGTTTTCCCGGCGTTGTTCTTGGCGTCGACCAACTGCCGTTTGCTCCTCTGCTTCATCTTGTTGCTAGCCAACTCGGGATGGCGGTCGATGCGTGGACAGATTATGGCAGTCGTGCCGAGACTAGGCGCGAGCACCTGGGAGAACTCCAAACTGTCTTTGGCTTTGAACCGTTCACTACAGGCCATCATCGGCTTGCGGTGCAGGAACTGATCGAAACCGCAAAGCAGACTGACAAAGGTATCGTGTTGGCGACTACCCTGGTCGAAACGCTTCGCGCCCGAGCGATCCTGCTTCCGCGCTTGAACACCATCGAGCGGGTTTGCGCGGAGGCAGTCACACGTGCCAATCGCCTGATCTACAAACAGCTTTCGAGTGGATTGACTGTCGACCACCTCGGTCGGCTCGATCATCTGCTGACGCACAAGGAAGGTGGCAGCCTAACGTGGCTTGGCTGGCTGCGGCAGTCGCCACTCAAGCCGAACTCCAGACACATTCTCGAACATATCGAACGGCTTCGACTATGGCGTGGTCTCGATCTACCTTCCGGCATCGGCCATGAGGTCCATCAGAACCGGCTCTTGAAGATCGCACGCGAGGGCGGGCAGATGACTTCAGGCGACCTGATGAAGTTTGAACGGGAGCGGCGATATGCGACCTTGGTCGCGCTGTCGATCGAGGGCATGGCCTCCATCACCGACGAGGTCATCGGTCTTCATGACCGGATCGTCGGCAGGCTGTTCAACACCGCGAAGCATAAGCATCAGGAGCAGTTTCAGACCGACGGGAAGGCGATCAACGAGAAGCTCCGGCTTTATGGCCGCGTCGGCCAGGTTCTAATTGAAGCCAAACGGAGCGGCGGCGATCCCTTCGCCGCGATTGAAAGCATCGTCTCCTGGGAAGAGTTCGCCGCAAGCATCACAGAGGCCCAGAAGCTCGCGCAACCTGAGGACTTCGACTTCCTCTACCGGATAGGCGAAGGCTATGCAACGGTTCGACGGTATGCGCCGGAGTTGCTGAGCGCCCTCGCCTTGCATGCAGCTCCAGCCGCAAAGGCGGTCCTCGATGCCATCGAACTGCTGCGTGAGATGAACTCCGGCAATGCCCGCAAGCTGCCCGACGACGCTCCCCTCGGCTTCATCCGCGAGCGCTGGTCCAGGCTCATCTTCACCGATGCCGGCATTGACCGCCGCTACTACGAACTTTGCGCTCTATCCGAGCTCAAGAATGCTTTGCGATCAGGCGACATCTGGGTTGAAGGCTCTCGTCAGTTCAAGAACTTCAATGAGTACCTGGTGCCTGCTCAGAAGTTCGCCGCACTCAAGGAGGCTGAAGAGCTCCCTCTGGCGATCGACTCAAATTGCGAACGCTATCTTCAGACCCGTCTGGATGCACTCCATGCGCAGCTGAAGCTGGTCGATGAATTGGCCGCCGCTAACGATCTTCCGGATGTGGTCATCACCGACTCAGGCTTGAATAACTCCGCTCGACGCATCCGTGCCGCAAGCCGCTCAGAACCTGATCGACAGAGTTGCCGCCTCGTTGCCTCACGTGAAGATCACCGAGTTGCTCCTCGAAGTCGACCAGTGGACCGGCTTCACCAGGCACTTCACGCACCTCAAGAACGGGGAAGCCGCAAAGGATCGCATACCTCTGCTGACCACGATCCTTGCCGATGCCATCAACCTCGGCTTGAGCAAGATGGCTGAATCGTGCCCTGGATCGAGCTATGCGAAGCTCTCCTGGCTCCAGGCCTGGCATATCCGCGATGACACCTATTCAGCGGCGCTCGCGGAGCTCGTAAACGCCCAATTCCAGCAGCCGTTTGCGGACAAGTGGGGAGATGGAACAACGTCGTCCTCGGACGGACAACGCTTCAAGGCTGGAGGCAGGGCCGAAAGCACCGGCCACATCAACCCAAAGTATGGGGCCGAGCCCGGCAAGCTCTTTTATACCCACATCTCCGATCAATATGCGCCGTTCAGCTCGCAGGTCGTCAACGTCGGTGTGCGGGACTCCACCTATGTCCTCGATGGGCTGCTTCATCATGAATCCGACCTGCGGATCGAGGAGCATTACACCGACACGGCCGGCTTCACCGATCATGTCTTTGCGCTCATGCATCTGCTCGGCTTTCGCTTCGCTCCCCGCATCCGCGATCTGAGCGACACCAAGCTGTACCTGCCACCCGGAAAGGTCAAGTATCAGGCCCTCAGAGCCATGACCGGTGGCACCATCAGCCTCAAGGCCATTCGCACACACTGGAACGAAATCCTCCGACTCGCTACTTCGATCAAACAAGGCACGGTAACGGCTTCGCTCATGCTCCGGAAGCTGGGAAGCTACCCTCGGCAGAACGGCCTCGCCGTTGCCCTACGCGAACTCGGGCGTATCGAACGAACCCTGTTCCTTCTCGCCTGGCTACAGAGCGTCGACCTGCGACGCCGCGTTCACGCCGGTCTCAACAAAGGCGAGGCGCGCAATGCCCTTGCAAGAGCTGTATTCCTCTGTCGCCTCGGCGAGATCAGGGACCGCAGCTTCGAACAGCAACGCTATCGGGCAAGCGGTTTGACCCTCGTCACAGCGGCAATCGCGCTTTGGAACACCGTCTATATAGAAAGAGCCGTTCAGTCTTTCTCCAGCGACGGCCAGACCATCGACCCCGAGCTTCTCAAATACCTCTCTCCGCTTGGGTGGGAGCACATCAATCTCACCGGCGACTACCAATGGAATGGCAAGCGGCCCGCACAGGGACGATTCAGGACCCTTCGCACCCCAAATCGGCCTTAGCGTACTCCATTGTCCGTTTTCTCACGCCGCCCCAAGAATGACATTTGGATTGCGGCGACAGCCGCAAGCTCCGGATTGCCTCTGCTCACGACAGACAAAGATTTTGTTTTTCTAAACGGCAATCTCATTCAGGTCCTCTTGATCGACCCGGATCAGAAATCAGAAACCATCCATTGATTGAAGGAAACCATGAGCCAATCAGCCTTTGTTCTAAGCGCGTCGTAGTAAAACGATTTCCTCAACGGAAGAGGCCCCCGACCGTAAGCGATTTAGTGTTTCCCAGATACTGAACATCTCAAAAGAGTTGGTCTGCGATCTTCACGCTGATCCCTCAAGAAGTGATGCGGTCCAAGACTTGGCAACGATGAAGGACAATCATTTACGCAGAATCCGCTTAAGCTTGCAAACTCGTCGCACAGCACTGACAATACTTTTCATGAAGGGCGCCAATGCTTTTTCGCTTGCATGTGCTGCACTGCTGACTGCGACTACCTCAGTGGGACAAAGTAGAACATCCGTTCAGGCTCATGTCCCGCCTTCCTCAGCTTTTCAACCTAACGCCAAGCCCTCTTCAACTATTGCAGACCGTGATACTGATTTCATAAGAGTTCGGCAGCCCGATAAGCTCTTTTCGTGGACCACGGACAAAGATCATGAAGATGCTGGCATCGAAACCGCGGGCGGAGGGCCCTACCTAGGCGTACGCGCAATGCATACAGTCTACGGCAACAATGCTTTGTCACTCGCACTTCCAGCCAACGCCACAAGATCTCAAACTCTCTATGCACCCACCACTCGTGGGCCGAACGGCTCGTGCCTAGAGATGGGCACCAACTACACTAGAGACGTGACATCATCGGTCACGTCATCCACAGTTTATGTCTTTAACTTTTGTAAGAGTCCAATGCAGTTTGTAAAGGAGATACCCGTCACCGCAGATTTTCTCGCGACCTATGGACAAGGATCCATTGGCGGCATTGCAGCATACGCGATCTCGATCTTTTCCTTGGATAAGATCGTTTCAGACGAGATGACTTGGTATGCCGAGATCTACAATTACAAGAACAAGACTTGGGATCTTCTCTTGACGACAAAGGGTTACTACTCGGGAGATTTTCGCGGCTGGAGTATCTTCGAGACCTGGTATCGAGCAGGACAATGTTCACCCACTCTGCCTGTCCTGACCGTAGCGCTCCTAAAATATCTCAATATAGAAACAGGCCAATGGGAACCTGTTCAGAGCAACATGACACAACTTCAGAACTCACTCCATGCGGGAGGAGACTGTTTCGTTGAAAATATCACCCCGGCTAGTTATGTCGTTACGCAGACTTCTGTTGATTCTTGGAAAGTATCTTCCAGTGGTAAATAACATCGGGCGAAGAATTACGTGGCGGGCATTCAAAACCTATTTGGCTCCCGTCGCAGGTTGTGCACCGGTCGACGACCCCGTCTTCGACTCGTCTTTCACTTTGACAGCGTCACCGGCACTTGCTTTAGGTGAGTAAAGATCCTTGAACTTGTATGAAATGGAAATTCCAAAGCGTGCCGTATAACGCTTCACCGCTGTCGGGGTTCCTGTGTTCGGGGGGATAATCTGACCGGCATGGTCAAAGCCTTGAGGAAAATCCGCAAACTGACCAATGTGGACCCCAGGCGTTAGGTAGAGATGATCCGTAATACGCGCAGAAATACCACCGAAGAAGCCGAAGTTTGACGTGTCTGCCTTTCCATTTGAGACATCAAAGACGACTCCGCTGGATATTCCGAGCCCATAGTTCTGGGTGTTAAGTCCAGGAACATTCACATTGACTAGAGCGTCAATCGTGGGTCGCACACCGGAGCTGTTTGACACGGCGAGGACGTTCTGCGTTGCAGTGGTAGGAGCGGTAGAGCTTGGTGCGCTCACGCTTGTGTAGCCACGTGACGGCAACTCAGTAATCATAAAGCCGACTGAGGAAGTCACAAGAGAAAAGGCGGGATCAAAAGAGAAAGTGGATTGCTTCGCGCTAGTCATACCGCCTGCATATGACGCATCCGCTGTGACAACCAAGGGGAAGTAGTTCTGCACTCGGCGTTCGTAGTAAACCACTTGTGGACTGTGTATCTGTGCGTCAAGACCCTTGAACTGTGCACGAGCAGGAAGATAAGTGTCAAGAACCAGTGCCTCCGCTTCTGGCAAAGAAGTCTGGCAGCTTGTGTCCCCCGCATCATCCTTCATTTCCCCGATTAGTGTCCCTATAGAGGTCTCGAATGCTCGGAAGGCGGGCGTGACGCTCTGCTCGAATCGTGCACGCGTCACCCCATAGTCTATGTTCCCGATAACGGTTCCACTAGCGTCCTTGCCCGGCTTCATCTGATCGAGTGCCTGCTGAAGTTGGGTAGCTGCATCCCGAGCTTCGACAGTTGAGACGCTACAGGCGCGAGCACCAGGTAGTGGCGGTTTGGCTGATGTAACCCCCAAACCAGAAGCACTCTTGATCGCGTCTGTAAGGAGATCCAAAGCAGACTGCTGAGTTGCTGGAACCGAGCTTTGAAACGAGTAGTCATATAAGCCCCGGTTGACGTTGTCCATCACGAAGCAATAATCCCCCGAATGTCTGAGACGTTCCCCTGACCCGGATGCTCCCCAATGAAGGCGGACGATATTGATCTGCTTGATGGCGCTGCAGTCCCCTGTTTGCGATACCGGCAGCTTAGGATACTTCTGCGGATCTGTGTCAACGACAAGAGCTGCGTGCAACCTCTCGGCCGTACTCTTTGGGAACGTCGGCAATGGCCCTGAGGGAGCAGGCGGGTTGGCCACAGGTTGGTTCTGAGGAAGAGCAGGAACAGATGGCGGTGGCGGTTCTCCTACTACTGTTGGCTTCGAGTGCTGGGGCGGCGCGGCCGGGACGACTCCCGGAGATTGAGCGGTCGCGATAGCACAAGACAGAAGACAGAGACTGATTGCGTGTCGAACCTGACTCACACGGTCCATTTTCACCTTCAAAGCAACATGAGTAATAGCTGAAACGGAACGATAACATGCGCTTTGCGAATGGTGAAGAAAAATATCTGATTTGCCTCAGGTGTTGTCAGTCTTGCTCTAGAATCTGAGTTCTCGGAGGGGCAAGGCGTGATTACGCCCTCCGAAGAATGCCGAGAGCCAACAATGTCAAAGACCGTGCGTATCGCCTTCCGTCTGATCGTTCTGTTGACCATCACAAGAAGCGGTAGTGCCCAAGATCTCGTGAAACCATTCCACGTCATCGCACACTCGACGGTCCTTATTGTCACTCAGAAGGACACAAACCTGAGTGTCGGAGTAGGAGTGATCATCGACTCATCGGCTACCGGATCTGTGATCTTGACAGCGGCACATGTCTTGGAACCTCCGCAGGTGGAGGCACTGCATCTGCCTTCCGTGTCCAACGTCACCGTCTACCAGGGCTTCAATAGCGAGCCAATCAGCACCAACGGCAGTGTTCCCGCGTCTGACATTGATCACAAGTTGGATCTGGCACTTGTCAGGATCTCGAAGCCTAATCTTCCCGTTTCGTGTCTCGCTGCAGGGAGCTTCCCAGCTGGTGACCGAATCGGTATAGCCGCCTACAGCATGAGGAGTCTTGCCAAGGATACGCTGACGATCTCAGATCTCCCCAACCTTATGAAACGGGCTTATACCTATCAGACAGTCCGCGAAGGTGTCATTGGGCAAATAACTCCCGAGGATATCGAGTACTTTGCGCCCGAAGAGCTTGGCTTCAGCGGCGGCCCAATCTTTGATGAACAATCGTCGCTCGTAATGGCGGTCGTACAGAAAGCCTTTCAGGTCGGGTACAAGCAATCCATAGCGACGTATGAGAGCACCGCCAACCGCCCATTCGAAGACTTCGTGAGTAGTCGAATGAGCCATATGGAATTTGTTGACAACTCTATTAGACGTTACGGCTCTGCCGGGCAACCGAGATCCCCTGACATGGCCCGAAATGGCCGCATGGTAATGCTGCAGACCACATCAGATGGCGGCCACAACGATCGAGGTCTGTTGAGTTCTTATGCAGAAATGGTCGCACAGGGCGTCCGAGAGATGTTTGGACTTGCCGATTTGATTCGCCGCGATGATCGACAATTGCAGACAGATCTCATCGGAGTTGAGGACGAGGCGGACAGAACTCGGATCAGATTTACCTTTTTCCAACAGTTGTGTGATCTGCACCAGGCGGCCGGTGTTGTTGGCCTAAAGAGAGTTGTAGATCAAGAACCCAATGTCGTTCGATATCAGGTCTCATACATAGACTGCGCAGGAGACGTGTACGAGACAGTAAACATAGAGCCATTCCCGGCGTCGCCTTCTTCAGATGGGCGGTTGCGAGACATGGAGTTTGCAAAGATGCGAAAAGACATTTCGGAGGCTCTCGGAAGAACTCCGGTCACAGCACGAGGAAACTTTAAAATCTTTGGGACCTACATAGGCGACGGAGAGCATCGGAGCTTTGCCACAATCCGTCGGAGCGAGATAAAACCTGATGTCGTTATTATCAGTGTTGCACCAGGGGGCACGGCAGCCTTCTCTGGGCTCAAGAATGGTGAAGAGGTCTTTTCTCTCAACCAGTATGACATGGCCAAGCTTAAGACCTATACAAATGATCAGCTAACGGCACTCTATCGCTCACTTGAGGAACGGGGTGAACTGATCAACGTTAACTTCAAAAGCTTCTGGCCGCGCAACATTTGCGGTTACCTGTCCCTGCAAAATGAGGGGATCCGAGGTAACAGAATTAGCTTGGGACTGCCCTAGCCTTGCAGTGATCCGAACTCTTGGCAGGAAACCGACGATCGATAGAGGCAATTGCTAGAGGATACTTTGTGGCAGATGCCCCTCCTCCGACTCTTCTCACAATACGCATCTCCAAAGTCCACCGTTCTGCACAGAGCGCGTTTTCTTCAGTTGATCCTATGGAGCCGGAACGTATCGTTTGGGTATACCCATACAAGACGCTCGTCGTGTGACACATTGGCGTCTCACAAGGATCTATTCTCTGCTATTGTGACATCAGATGCCGAGAAGCTTAGAACCTAAAGTGACAAAAGGGAAGCGGAGGTCCGGTCAGCTCGTCGGATATCTTCGCGTGAGCTCACTCGATCAGAAAGAGCTTCGGCAACTGGATGGAATTACGCTCGATAAGAGTTTCGTTGATAAAGCCTCCGGCAAGGATACCCAACGCCCTGAACTTGAACTGCTCCTGGGGTATGTCAGGGAAGGGGACACGGTGGTCTGCCATGCAATGGATCGGCTGGCCCGCAACCTGGATGACCTGCGAAAGCTTGTCCTCACTCTTACAGACAGAGGAATTAGCGTACGCTTCGAGAAGGAGAAGCTGACTTTCACGGGTGAAGACTCCCCGATGTCGCATCTCCTCCTCAGCGTTATGGGTGCCTTTGCGCAGTTTGAACGAGATCTGATCCGGGAACGCCAGCGGGAGGGAATTGCTCTAGCCAAACTTCGTGACGGTGCTTATGTCGGCCGGAAGCACTCTCTTGATGCGGCCAGAGCGAAGGAATTGCGCCGCCGGGTGGCTTCGGGCGAGTCGAAGACAGCGATCGCTCTTGAGTTCGGGATTGCCCGTCAAACGCTCTATCGCTACGTCACCGGGGAGGGGAAGTGAGGAAGGCGATTCAGAGGGCGCTATATTGCCGCTGCGGGAACGAGAAGATCCTTGCTCTGGGGCTTTGTGCGACCTGCTACACGCTGAAACGGCAGGATGAGGAGTATTTTGGAGGTCTGCGGGAAGCTGTTTTGCAGCGGGACGACTACTGCTGCCGTGTCTGTGGAGCGTCAGGCAAGCGGAAACGCTCGATCGTCGTTCATCACCGTGTAACCGGAAGATCCATCCTCAACCTGATGATTTCGTTGTGCCCGGCCTGCCATGCCAAGGTGGGGCGGACGAAGGTGATTTTATCGGAGATGCCGCCGCTCCTTCTGCAGCTTTGGAGGGAACAGCACCCAAAAGGGCACGAACAGATTACGTTGAACTTCAAGGTTGTAGAGCCGGCGGCGAAGCATGTCCCGTTGTTCAAGGAAGAGGGAGCAGGGAACTAAAGGGCAAAGTACCGCTTGGTGAAGTTGGTCGAAACACCATTTTCAGAGAAATAGAAGTTAGGCGTCTGGTCTGGGTGGCAGAATCAGCCGATCACCTTATAGTTACCTTTTATCTTTTTCTAAAAATCGATGCTCACACCGCCGGCTGATGTCCGATTGAATGAAACCAGATCTGTGGCACCATCGCGGGAGCACCGTCAAAGGTCGACAATTGACGATTCGCTGAAGTTGAGGTTCCTCAGAAACGGACACCATAGCACGCTTATGAAGCTACCGACTGCTCCGCCGGGGGATATCGCTATCTTCAGTCATTATCTTTATCTACTTGGTCAGCTGCCGCGGCCTTGACTGAGAATTCTCATCAAGCCTTTTAGTGCTTTGATTGGCCATGCTCGCTATGTAAGGATTTGAAGGATTACTTGTACTGATCTGCGCTGTGGAAGACTCCAGCAGGTAGTCGCGAGAGGTTTTCGACGCTTTCTCGATTTCCGTTACTACTGCATCTCCCCAACTGAGACCTGAGAGATTCTCACGAGTTTGATTGTTCGACAACCAGAACTCCAAAACTTGGGTGGTTTCCGTCTGATCTGGACCGCTGGTAAAGCCGACTCGCCACTGCACGACGAAGATGCCTCCGAGCGCACTCGCAATGCGAACTCCATTGAGGTTGGCCGACTCTGAAACCTCCACCTCGCTATCCTGCCCCGGATCCAAAGATTTGATACTGATTTCCCTATCCGGCCCCATGAGGTCTGCGTAGTCGCTGCTCTTCGTTACAACTCCTTTGCTAACGAGCGTTTTCAGCAGCGCCTTGCTTTGTTTTAGTTCATAAGCCAAGCCTTTCACCGTGACGGCACGATCGTTCAACACAAAGTAAGGAACTCGTCTTGCCACGATATGGTACGCTGGCACCGCTCCCGCATTTTGCAATACAAGATACTCTTCATCCCCTGCAAACGCATAGCGCCCAGACAGATGGTCAACATAGCCTCGCTGATATGCGTTGAGAGACACTTTCAAGCTGTCGTTTGACATCTTAAGCGAAGAGTAGAAGAAGCACGCGCTCGTTACGCTTGCGATAGCCGATATCGCGGTTAGCGTAAGATTGCCATGTTTGAGAATATGCCGTACAAAACGTGGTTTACGACGCATACTGCGTGTTTGTTGATACACCGTTGAAATGCGAGGGGATCCTTTAGCATTCTGCCCCTCCAGTGAAGATTGGGCTTCATTCCGTTTTTGTGCATCCTCATCGCGAGAATGGGACTGGGAGCCTTGATTAAGGGAAGTATGTTCGGTCTCGGAGGTTAAGTCTGCCAATGAACAATCCTCCTCTCTGCAAAGGCTACCAATTGGTTTAAGCAGATGCCGATTACGCCGAGAATGAGTGCGTAAGCGTAGACGAACTGTGGCTTGTAATCTTGCTGCCACTCGTTAATGCGCGCACCAACCCCAAAGGTTGGGGCATATAGGATCTCCGTGACTACAACAATTACCATCCCGAAAGAAAGGATCGTTCTCAAGCCAATAAATGCGTTGGGCAGCACATCGTACACGAGAACAGTGCGAACTTCGAACAGTGGAGATGCTTTCAGCGTTCGGATGTATTCCATCCTCTGGCTTGGCAATCGGCGAGTGCTCTCTGTCAGCTGAAGAAAAAGTATCGGAACACATCCAAAACAAACGAGGCGCATCCGCGCCCAATCATTGTCACCACCCATCTGTGAGGCAAAGAACAGGAGAGGTAACAGGATAGCTGGCGGTATCGCTCGTATCAGATCGACTGCCCAGCCTATGTACTGGAGTCCATCTCTGTAATAGCTGAAAAGAAGGCCCAGAGGTAAACCAATACAAGCTGAGAATGCGACGCCCTCGATCACTCGAATGAGTGTGCGAACCAAGCTAAATACCTCACGCCTAGTGGAAAAGATTGTTAGAGTAGAGGCGGCAACCTCATACGGTGCTGGAAGAACCGTGGAGCTTATCCAGCCCTTCAGAGCAGCGACTTCCCAAATCACAACAGTGACCAGCGCAAAACTTGCGCCTCTCAGAAAGCTAAGCAGTGTGGGCATGTTTCCAAGCATCGGCTCCAGCTCCTTCCAAGAGTTCGTTTAGATACTTTCGCTCTGAAGAGGAGCGTAGGTCAAAAACATCGGCGCAGGTGGACCCAATATGCGACTTGAGCAAAATGACTCGATCGGAATAGCGGGTAAGCTCAGTAGTATCGTGAGTAACGAAGAGCGTCGTAATCTGCTCCTTGCGGACATGCCGAAAAAATGCGTCTCGAAAAGCGGCACCACCATACATATCTATGGCTGAGAATGGCTCATCCAGAAGAAGCAGGTCGGGTTTTCTCGAGATAGAGCGAAGAAGTACAACTTTCTGTTGTTGTCCACCACTTAGACGGAACGTGGGTACATCACAGAAATCAACGCCAAATTGCGAAAGAAGGGCGTTGCTCGCCTTGCGGATAGCAGCCTCAAAGTGTAGCTTTTGTGCTCTAAGAGGTATTGCTACGTTTTCTGAAACAGACATCCACGGCATGAGGCTAGCTGCGTAGTTCTGTGGCACGTAGGCGGTGTAAGCGTCCTCCTGAGATCGGGTGATGGCTGTTGCGGCGTTTGAAGCGAAGCCGCTCGTCACGCCGGCGAGGAGACGAAGTAGTGTCGATTTGCCTAAACCATTTGCCCCAAATACCCCAGTGATTGCTTCACTAGGTATGTTTAGACTTAAGCCCGAGTACAGGACTTTCCGTGAATTCGCGCGGCGAACAGTCAGATCCTGGATTGTTACTTGCACGGCCCACCTCAGGGTTGCCAAGTGTACTGGTCATTGGTTAGCCCCAAGGGGGAAGTGACGACATTTACAGATTTGTAGTAATCGTAGACTTTTGTGAGATCCGCATTCGATACCTGCTTAGAGTTCAGATACAAGGAATCAGGATACTGACTCGATAAGGGGGCCAGTTTCGGGTCAATAAACTTAGCCATGAGGCTCTTCGCGTAAGCCTGATCGTGAGCTATAACGTCGATCGCCTCGTCGAGGGCCTGGCCAATCTTAACCACCGTCTCAGGGTTAGCCGCTGCCCAGTCTTTGCGGACATTGAAGCTTCCAAAGTAGAAGGGTGAATAAGTGTATTCAGGAACGATCGCGCCTTGGACTAATCGTTTAGTGCCATCGTGCGAGAGAGTATTAGTAGCACCCGGGTCATTTGTGAACAATGCTTGAATGGAGCCACTAATGAGTGCCTCAGGTTGCAATGCAGGTGCGACTTGTTGAATTACGACATCGTTGGGGTCAACATTGTTCTTCAGGAGTATGGTCCGCATCCAAACCTCATACGCAC
The DNA here is from genome assembly GCA_965214005.1 of Bryobacteraceae bacterium. Classification (GTDB taxonomy): domain Bacteria; phylum Acidobacteriota; class Terriglobia; order Bryobacterales; family Bryobacteraceae; genus Bog-105. Next base: position 27,011 of record CBDCAQ010000006.1, on the reverse strand, counting down.
GAGTGGGGAGGATACCAATCCTTTTATGCGCTAGGTCGGAAATGCTTTTTATGCCGCTGTCACTGCGAACGATGAGCATGCTGACCGGATGGTCCTGGTCTTCCATGAGAGCGCTCAGGAAGAGCAGATCAACTTTAGAACGGGCCATGGCGCTGAATGTGATCGGGAGTGCGCAGTAGCCCCCCGCGTCGATGGTCCCAGACACAAGTGCGTCCATCATAGGCTGAGCCGTGTCATATTTTTGCAGCCGAACTGTAAGGCCCCGTTTTTGGAACAAGCCTCGGTCTTGCGCAACGAACACCGGTAGACTGATTCGTAAAGCTGCATAACCTATCGTGAAATCGTTTGTGTTTTGGGCTTGTTTCGATGGCACAGACCTGCAGGAGATCAGGAGCAAACAGAGTGTCAGGGATAACGCGCTGGTGGAAGCCCGCTTGAGATTGAAATTCATAAGAACCTTCCGGGTGCCGTAGGAGACGCGAGAAGTTTATTTCCAAATCGGGACATTTGCAAGCAAAATGGCTTTACCGGACGAGCTCGTCGCGAGTCCATTCAACAGGTTTACCAGGTCGACTGCACACTCGCACGTCTTAGTGGGGCTGGTTGTCTGCCTGCCGTAGCAGATTCAACCCTCGCTGTTCTTTCAAACCGCTCCGGGTGGCCATTACGCCTGCTTCAGACTGAGGATCAGAACTCAGGCAGCCGACTCCGTCGTGCGCTCGCCACCCAGACCCCAGTCAAAACTTCAATCCGCTGTAAATCTCGTTTGCTCATCCTCGCCAATCCAAGCCGTCGCCTCCGACCCTCAACTCAGGATGAGGCAGCGACACTTTGGCTTTGCAGAGCTACGACATTATTGCTTTGCGCCTACAGATCGTGTTGGTGCTCATTAGAAATGACAGGGTGGCTAGCCCATTAGAAATGTCAGTATAGGCCTATCTGTTGAAGTGCTTGTTGAATATGCCTTCGTCGTCGTGCGGTGCGTAATGTGGGAATCGACGTACTGTGTCGATTTCCAAGGACTGTGGGAAGAGAGGGAAACGGCTTCATGTTTTCCTCGCTTTCCATCAGGCCGTCATTTCCACCGCGGGGGCGGGGGCGGATTTTGGCACGTAGTCCGGCCCATAGACTCGACGCGGGTTCTTCTTGTATCCGCCCTTGTCGCTGTTCGTCTGGATCTTTGGTTCATGCTTGATGTCCTGCTGGGCCTTCACCGTGGCGAGTGCATGGCTGAGACGCTTGTTCTCGATGATGGCGGTGTGACTGACACGCTGGTCTTTGCTGAAGACACGGTAGGGAAGTAAGTGGCCCTGCCAGCGAACCTCAAGCGGTCGATCGCTGAAGTCATAGACCTCGACATACTGGCCGGCAAGCTTGTCTGCAACCTCACCTCGCTCCAGGATGATCTGCCTGCGGTCGTAGGCCAGACTGAGTTGTTGGCTCACATGGCGCTGTTCGCGATGGCACAGGATGTCGGCAAGCCGAGAGGCCTGTACGTTCAACCTGCGATGCATGTTCTCAGCCCTTGCTGCGGGAACCGCGAACTTGTTGTTGAACTGCTCCATAAAGTTCGGCAGGAACAAGTTCCCGGCGGCCATGTCAGAGATGCTGGCCATGCGCAGTTCCTTGACCAGGCGGTCTTGCAGCGTACGATTCGCCCGCTCCACGCGACCTTTTGCCTGGCTCGAGTTCGCGCAGAGGATCTCGATGTTGAGCTCTGCGAGCGCACGGCCGAACTGCGTCATACCCGAACCGCCCTTCGCGTCCGGCCGGTTCACTCGGAAGACGGTGTGCTTGTCGGAGTAGAAGGCAGTGGGGCAGCCATGCGCTGTGAGGTATCCGTTCAGCGCTTCGAAGTAGTAGTCCGTGCTCTCGCTTGGCACGAAGCGCAGCTGCATCAGCTTGCTGGTCGCATCGTCGATGAAGACCAGCAGCGTGCAAGGCTCGCCTCGCTGCTCGAACCAGCGATGATCGCTGCCGTCGATCTGGATTAGCTCACCGTAGCTCTCGCGCCGGAGTCGGGGCTGGTGGAAAGTCCTGCGCTGCGTACGTGACAGCCACAGGCCTTCGGCCATCATCCATCGCCGCAGCGTCTCCTTACCGATCCGGAGCTGATGCTTGTCCAGCAGCACCTCGGTCGCAAGCGTTGGCCCGAAGTCGGCGTATTTAGTTTTGACAAGCTCGACGGCATACTTCCGGAGGCCTTCGTTGCGACTCCGGTTCGATGTGCGGCCACGCGCCTTGTGGATCAGCCCCGACCCACCGTCCACTTCATACCTTGCCAGCAGCCGAAACGCCTGGCGCTCGCTGATCGCGAGCACGGCTGCTGCCGCAGCCACCGTCCGACGCCCAGCCCGCACGTCACTCAGCACTTCGATCCGTCTTAGATCGCGCTCGCTCATAGAAATCCATGCCATCCTTAGACCCTGACATTTCTATCGGGCCAGACCATGACATTTCTATCGAGCCGCTACAGATCGACTATACGTAATCAACGTTATCGGACGTAAGTTATTGATAAGAAACAGTTTATACATTAGGCGCGACGGCGATCACTGTCAACACTTTCGCGCTGCGGAGCCTTTCGTTTGGCCGCTGCCGATTCGACTTCTTTCACAACGGATCGTGCGGCTTTATCGTCCCGGATGCCGACAAAGCTCGCATGACGCAGATGATCGTTCGGTGTCCACTCCAGGAATCGGAACTGGGCGACGGTTTCGGGACGAAGCCAAATGCAGTTCTTCATCTTGGCGGCCGTCAGGCCTTGACCCCAGCGTCCGGCGCTGGCTTCGGGCAGGTTCACGAAGGGACACGCTTCTATCTCGTGCGGTTCGAGTTCTGCGTGAAGCGCGCGGCGGCTGGCCGGGACGAAGCCGGCGCGAACGCTGGCGCAGAAGTAAAGTTGATCGCCCCGGTAGAAGCCGACGAGTACAGCATCAAAGCCATGCGTCCCAGGCGTATAGCCTCCAATGACCAGTTCCTGAGAAAGCTCGACGCGCATCTTCGCCCACGCACCGCTGCGTCTGCCCTGCTCGTAGGTGCTGGATAGCCGTTTGGCTACCACACCCTCTAGGCCGTGTCCTCTGACAAGCGCAAGCATCTGCTCGGCGGGGATTTGAAAGCTCTCAGAGAGCTGCACGGATTCATTCTGCCTTAGCGCACTGCGCAGGAGGCTACGCCGTTCGGCCAATGGCTTACCGGTGAGGTCCGTTCCTTCAAACTGTAGAAGGTCAAACGCGAAGAAAACGAACCTGGCGCTTGTTGTCGAATTCTGAATCAGGCTGAAGCTCGGCTTGCCCGATGGATCGAGCGCGACGAGCTCACCGTCTACGATGGAGCCGTTGGAAATGGCCGCAGCCAGCTCCGGGAGCATTGCCTGAAACCGAAGCCCGAGGTCGTTGCCGTTGCGGGAGAGAAGCTTCGTTGTGTTGCCGTTGCAAAGTGCTTGGGCGCGATAGCCGTCCAGCTTGATCTCGTATGCCCACTCTGGTCCCTCAGGGAGCTTGGACACCAAGAGGCATTCCATTGGCGCCAGAAAGCTCATCTGGATCGCGGCCTCGGAGGCGCCTGTCGATTTCTTCATATGTTTAGGATCATCCTACGGGCCTTGGGGACGTCAAGCCATATGGTTAGAGCTCATCAGAATGGGGATGGTTACCACTTGAAGGTCACTGCCTTATCGATCGTCACCTTATCAGACAGGTAAACGATCGTGTCATCGGATGCCTTGCCTCTCAGCTTTGCAGATACCGTGCCTTTCCACCAAGTGATCGGGATTTCGAGATCACCGCTGGGTCCCCAATCGCCAACTTGGCTAGTCGAGCCCACGCCCCACGTGATCCACCACATGTTTAGCTTATTGCGACCGTCCCTCGTGCGGATCGACAGATGCACCTTGCCGGTGACATTGGCACCGAACCACAGGTCGGCACTTTGGCCCTTAGAAATACGGATTTCCTGAATCTGCTGTCCAGACGCGGTTTGCGCTAAGGCAAGTGCAATGGATATAGCCGCAAAAAACTTCAAGCATTTATTCATAGATCACTCCCAAAAGAGATTATGCTACCAACGAGCGCATGCTCAATCAAAAGCTTTCGGCGCAATCACTCGGGCCTTATATCCAACGTGTTGGAGGATTGATGTCTCTTGCAAGTGGTCGATTCCGCCTCTTCCGTCTCTTACCGGTCACTGCAATCCTGTTTCCCCTTCTCTCGTGCTCGCCCGGAACAGCTGTAATAGGCGCATTCGGGGCGGATGTGGCTTCGAGGGATGTGCTGAAGAATCTTGACGACCGTGCTACGCATGTCATACAGAATGCAGCAGCAGCTGGTTCGCTGGTGAGTTCGAAAGCCGCCCGAGATGCCGAGCTTCTTATTAATGCGGCGCGACAGAACCTGGATGGCGAACTTGACACACAATGGAGCAAGCTCGATCGGGAAAAAATTGAGATGCTTCGCAAGCTCGACGAAGAGGTCTCAACCATTGAGCGAGCTGGCGCTGGCGTAACGAAGCTCGAAGACACCGTTTATCTCGATACAGATTCGCTCGCATCGCGAATTCCATTCGCGAAAACCATGCCCCATTTCAGGCAAGTAACCGGTGCATCGCAATTTTACAAAGTTGATGGAACCTACGACATACATATGACTTCGAACGTTTTTGCTCCGTTCGGACCGGAGACGAAGGTGACGATTGGTCAAAGCAACGAACCAATTCAGATCATCCCCGATCCTCCCTACTCGGCGCTCATCCGAGTCCCCAACGACAAGGTCAATTTTGCAGAGTTCAAGAACATCGATTTACCCATAACGATCAAGACAACCATTGAAGAAAAGCACTACTTTTCTAAAAACGTGAAAAGGAGCTACACGTTTACAATTCCAATTCAGTTGTTCGCCAAGTACCCCGCCTATTACCAAATGGATCAGGTGGAGAACGTCGATGTGGTCGATCCCACCGTTACATCCTTGAGCAAGGGAGCCTTTCTTTACGCTCCGGGCTGCGGGAATGACGGATGCAATTCGTATTTTCGTGTATGCACGCCGGTGCCCCTCGGGGCACAATTCGTTGGAGTCGTGAACCCGTATGACTCATTCGGAGGTTGGGGCGAGTTCACTGGAGATCAGAGTGTGGAACTCGGCCAGGTTTGCAAAACGTACCATCAGCATTCGCACAACGTCGGCCGCAATGTCAGCTTCGACGTCCAATTCCACCCAACAAAGAAAAGCGAAGAACGAACTGCACTGGTGCTAAAGCCGCTAATCGCGGGGAAGGCAGCCGATCCGTTGTGTACGCCGCGCGCCGAAGGGATCGCTCCGAAAATCGAAGACAAAGTGGTACCCTCTGCGGTCGGCGTGAGCGACAACGTTTGTTGGGTTCAGTTCAATACTCCCTACTTCGCGGAATTCAAGCCGGGTAGCAGCCGATATCGGCTTGTCGTGCATCGATTCGACGGAAAGAACTTTTCAGCAGTGGACGGTGCGCTCACCGAGAAAGATTCGGCTATCGAGATTCACGATTTACCGGAGGCGGAACACGCTACTCTCATCAAGATACTGGAGCCGAAATAACACCCGGTTAGAGAACGCGTATTCCCCTGAATCGATCCCAAAAGTGAGAGAACGAAGTTCCCTGTGTAGACAGCTATTTTTTATTGTAAATAAGAACGAGATAAAGCAGGTTAGAAGCCGATCCCGAAATCATGCTGCTTGGCAGGCTGGTCAAGTTCGGGAGATGACATTTCCTTTACAGGTGAGAACTCCTGCTGCGGAGAGTTCGTAAACAGAGCAACCTCTTTTGAGGATGGTTCATGGAAAGTTTGCGGCGCGAGACCGTCACCGGTGGCGATGATGCGTTCCGCTCGAACGTTTTTCATGCCAGCGACGGCGTAGCCATAGTCGATGTGCCGGGCCTTCGCCGCAGAGACTTCAGCGGTCTTGCCGGAATCGAGCTTCACGGTCATGGAATGGTCATGGCCTATGCGGGTCACAGTGCCGAGGTCGCCGGAACGAACGCGTAGCCCGTTGTCGTGACGAGTGAAGCGGATGCGCTCGCCCTCTGCAATCTCGCGGGTTTCCTTCTGGAAAACACGGCTTTCGCGGCTCTGGGTGCGCAGTTGGGCGGGGTCGTAGGTCACGGCATCCTGGGTTGCGTCGATCCGAACAGTAATGAGGTTCCGCTTTTTCGCCGTCGAAAGCACGGTGGCTTCGCTATCGTGTGGAATGTGGTCGACAATGGGGCTTCCGGTACGGAAATGAATCTTGTCTCCGGGCTGGTAGCTCTCTGCTCTCGTGCGGCTGCCGGACTCTTTCTCGACCAGGACGGTGACCGCTTGCGCATCACGCCCAAGCTGACCTTTGGCGTACAGGTCAGCGCGAACGAGCTGCGTCAGCTCGTCACGTTCCGCGCGATCCGGCGCCACGATCACACTGCGCTCCGGCTGTCTGACGTACGCAGTCGCAACGGCCGCAAACCGCGAGTCAGCGTTGTTGTACTCGTGAATCTGAACTGGCTTTCGGGCTTGGGAACTCTGAGCTGCATCCCTGTGCTCAACCTTGGCGGCGAAATCTAGCGCGGCAGTCTTGGTGACATCCGTAGCTAGACGCTGGCCCAGCGTCTCCGCGTTGTTAGTGTAAATCCTTGCGTCCTCGGAAGCGCGGGAAATGGCGACGTAGGCCAGCCTCGTATTGATAAGGCTGCGGCTGGAATCGGTATCGATATGAGCGATCACCCGGCCTGTAGTGAGTCCCTGGGCGCTATGGGACGTGACCGCGTAGCCGTGGTCGAACTGCCGGAACTCAGCGGGGTTGAAGCTGACGGAACGCTGCTCCTTGCCGTCCATCAGAACTGTGAGGCGGTCGGGCTCCATCCTTGTGATCGTGCCCATGTCACGGTTCGAGATGCCAAGCTCCTTATTAAGAGCGGTGAACTGTAGATGGTCGCCGGTGGCGAACTCGCGGCTGGTCTCGCGATAGACGTTCACACCGTAGACCCGCTTAGGGTCGTAGGTGGCGCTGGAACCGTCCGTCATCTCAACCGTAAGGCGGTTGGTCGTGGCATCGCTCGACCGCACCACGCCGAAGCTGCCACGCTCGATGCCTTCGGCCTTGCTGCCACGGTCGTACTGAACCACGTCGCCGGGACGGTACATGGCCGCCCAGGTACGATCGGGTCCAGTCATGTCGGAGCGGTGCGAGAGCGTGAGGAACTGCTGTCCGTCTTCGGCCAGTGTCCCGTTCTTCAGAAGCTCACCACGCACGGCCTCATTGATCTGCTGGCGGCTGCGATTGTCAGGCGAAACGATGATAGTGTTCTCCGGCTTCGCGGCGTAGTCCCGGGCGATCGCAGAGATGCGGTCGGCTGCGCCGGCAACCTCAGTCACGCGACCTTGCTGTGCCAGAAGCGCGATTCCCTTCTCCGTTTCACTCGTCGCAAGGTGCTGCACGGCACGCAGCAGCTCCGGGTCTTTCTGACGCATGATCGTATCCAGCCTGGCCGTCTGCATCCCGGCTTCCTGCATCTGCTGGAACGGGCGGCCAGCATCAACGCCCTGATGCTGACGGGTGTCACCGATCACCAGAACACGGTCTTCAGGGCCGATCTTCTCCAGAAATGCTCGCATCTGTTTGGTGCTGGCAAGGCTGGATTCGTCCAGCATGTAGAGATGTCTGCTGGCAGGATCGGCGTCCTTCTGCCGGGCAAGGAAACTCTGAAGTGTATTGGCCTTGATCCCGGCTTCGCGGAGCTGGCCTGCCGCCTTGGAAGTCGGGGCGAAGCCTTCGACCTTGTAGCCGCCCTGCTCCGCCCCTTCTCGGATCGCAGAAAGGGTGGTCGTTTTCCCGGAGCCCGCGACTCCCTGGAGTCCATGTACGCGGTCGGTGGATGTAAGTACCTCGCGGATGGCGGTCTGCTGCGCCTCATTCAGAAACTTACGGGCGGCGGTCTGGTTCTCGGCGGCGGCTGGGGACAGCATGGGCTCAGATGCTCCCTGGCCATTCAGGACGTGCTGCACGTTCGCGCGCTCGGCCGCAATCGTCTCCGGTGTGGTGAAGCTCCGACCGGAGCTGTGCTTCTGGCCCTGCACGGAACGGAACTCACCCTCTTCTCGTCGCCTGCGAAACTCGTCGCGGATTTCAGAGAAGCTGACTTCGCCCATGCCCCGGCGTAGCGCCTCCCGCATGAGTACCCGCTCATCGGCCACGGCCTCACGCTCGAAGACTTTCTCCCTTGCGAAGGCTACGGCGGATCGGGCATCCGTGTGCAAGCCGATTCCCTGCCCTTGGATTACGGCCCGTTCCCGCGCAGCGGCGATCACCCGCTGGGGCTGGTCGCCAAAGTCCCTGGCCATGTCTTTGTGTGCGGCCAACACCTCGGCGGCGGTGAGGGTCAGCTTGCGATCGCGTGTGGAATGAGCTGCGATCTGCGCGGCCTCCGGTCCCTGGAATCCGGCCCGCTCCATCTGCTCCTTTATCTGTTGGGAGCGCGGACTGGAAGCATCAAGGTACGCCTGCGAGTAGCCCTTGATCTCCGGTGCGCCGCTTTGCCCCGGCTCGATCTCGTAGCTAAGCCTCCGGAGCTGGTAGGTGAGGGCCGACTGGTAAACGGCGGTCGCGTAGTTCTGCGACTCGAACATCGTTCGTTCCTGGAGAGCGCGGGTGGAACCGTCCTCCCGCTCCGTCACGTTGAAGATGATGGCGTGGGTATGAAGTTGCGGCGCGGCGTAGCCGTTCACAGGCCGGGCGGTGTCATGCTCGAACTTGGCCGCGATGAACTTTCCGGTCTGCTCGGCGGGGTTGTTGCCGCCGATCCGCGCGTGCGTGTACTTCTCCAGCTCTTCCAGTGCGGTTGTGACAGCAGCGCGGTGTGCCTCCGTCACCCGCTCGTCTCCACCTACGAGAGCGGTCAAGGACACAGACTTTGGCGCGGAGAACGTCGCATCCCAACCGGCCCGGTGCTCGACCGGCTTGGTCACAGACCCGTCCGGGTTGGTGTACTCCTTTCCTTCCCGGTGCTGCACCATCTGCTCTTCGGTCTGCGGGTGCTTACCCTCGGTCAGACGGGAGAACTCCAAGGGCGCAACGGCACCGGTTAGGCCTAAGGATGCGGCAAGTCTTCCCTGCCACTCCCCTTTCACGGTTTCGTCTTGTTTGTAGTAGCTCTGCGCGTCGCTCGTGTACTCGAGCTTGTGGTACGTCTGCGCCTGGCCGGGGCTGATCGCTTTGGAAATGGTGAGCATGGGTGCCTAGAGGTTGTGGGTGAGGGCGGGAGGCTGTTCCTCGGGAACGATGACAGCCTCCTTCGGACGGTCGGGCTTCGGCACGATGGCCTCGGCTTCTTTCAGCGGAGCGCCCCTGCCGGCTGGCTTCTCTTCCGGTTCGCCTTCCGTTGCATTTGGATTCGGCTCCGTCTTCGTTGCTTGCGTGTCCACCGGCTGCTCCTCTTCTTCCGGCTCCGGGGCCAGGGGGTTGAACCACATCTTGTGTCCCGGGATAACTCTCGGCTCCAGGGCGTTTGCGATCTTCGGGAGGCTCATGGGCGGGAAGGAAAAGCGCGAGACATAGTTGTTGATCTTCACAAAGGTGTGGAGGTCGGGTAGACCCTCCACCTCGGACTTCATCACCAGCGGCTCGATCTGCCGGTCAAGGGTAAAGCTCTTGCCCTGGCGTTTCCCGTCGGCGACCGTCTCCCTCACACGCTCGATCTCGACTTCGCCAATCATCTCCGCTGCCCACTTCGCCGCGTTCGGCTCCGCCGTGCGGAGGATGAACTTGGTTGTGGGCTGAGAAAGCATCACCTCGGCCAGGTGGCCGTAGATGGTTTCGAGCTGGGCCTTGCCCTGGTAGCCGAACACGATCGGGTTGTCGCTCTTGCGGCCCTTGGTCAAGGCGGTATGGAATTGCGGAAGCCGCTGCAGGCTGGCGAGCTCGTCGATCACCAGCCACGCCTTCTTCTGTCCCGGCTTCGGCCTGGTCAGAAGCCGAAGCACCAGCAGGTCAATCCAGAGGGAGTGCAACGGGCGTAGCGCCTCCTGCTCGGCCTCGGTGGACGTGAGAAAAATCCAGCCCTCGCGCTTGTCGGCCCATTCGGTAGCGGACCATTCCCTTTCGTGTGCCTCGGAGCGGGTGGGCAGGAGCCGCAGGCTGTCGGCCACAAGTCCCAGCGAAGCGAGCACACCGCTCCGCTGCTGCGGCGCGTCTTTGGGTGCGAAGTTCGCCAGCTCGGTGCCCTTGAGCCGACGATCGATCTCTTTCTCGTTCGACATCCACTGCACCAGCTCCTCCGGCGAAGGCTTGTACTTCAGGAGATGGGCGAAGATCTTCTGCGGCGTGTCCGTAAAGAACTCACCCCGCTTGTCCTCACGCGGCTGGTACATGGAAGCGGCAATGGTGCGCGCCTCGGCCGGGTTCCGCAACTCGCTCGATGGCGTCCAGTAGGGAGCCCGGCGGTCCAAGGGATTCAGAATCCAGTCACCTCTTCCCTCTTTGTAGAAGCTCTCGGTGAATTCGCCTGCCGGGTCGTAGACGATAGCAGCCTCCCCCCGGTCGGCAACCTGTTGGAGAATCTGTTTGATCAGGGTCGACTTCCCGGTCCCGGTATCGCCCATAATCTGGATGTGCTTCGCCTCGGCGCTCTTCGGAATACGAAGCAGCGTCTTCTTGTTTGGAAAAGTCACCTTCTCGGAAGTCTCGATGCCCAGACCATCGGCCTTGAGCGCCCGGTTGAACTGCGTCGGGGTAAGCATGATCGGACCTTTCAACCGGCGACCGTACTTCAGCTCTTTGAATCGTCTGACATCGGCGCGTACACCGAACGGAAGGGCAATGAGGAGCACCAGCAAGCCTTGGGCAAGCGAGATTCCGTAGAGCCCCAGCAGTCCCGAACCTTCAAAGAAGGTATCGTGCAGCCAACTGCTGAGAGCGGCATCGTTATAGGTTTTCGCCGGTCCCTGATAGAAGACGCGGTGCCCCTGGCGCCGCGCAATATCGGAGAGCACGACGGGAACCCTCTTCCCACTGGGCAGGACTGTTTCACCGGGCAGGAAGTCAGCCGGCAAAGCCAGACGGGGAGCGGCTTTGCCACCTCCGACATACAGCAAGCGGTAAGTCCCGCTTTGCTTGAACATCGCGCCCACCAGAGTCTCAACGTAGGTGGTCGTGTATGTCTGCTGCAACGGCGTCTCGGAGAACCGGAGATGCTGCCATACAAAGAGCAGCGTGACCAGCAACCCCACCGCTAAAGCGCTGAGCGTGTAGATCGGCGCGTGCGGCGGCCATACGATGGTTTCCTTGCGGCCCCACTTCTGCCTGCCGCTCATTGAGTGGCCTCCGTCACAGCGTATTGCTGCATCACCTCTGCCGCTGCTTTGTGCTTGGTGGTGCGGATGGCCTGGAGCTGCGTTTGGAACTTCTCGCGCGTAACCTCTTCGCCGCACGCGATCGACTCCAGGGCGGAATTGAGAAGCTGACGTATGGCCACGACCTCGGTAAACGTTGGGTTCACTGAAAGACGTCGTGCCTCACGAAGAAGCACCTCCCTTGCCCATTCCCCGAGAGCGCGACCATCCTTTTTCGCCGTCGCTTCGACCTCATCAAGCTCTTCGCGAGTCATCTTGGCTGTCGCGCTGTACCGGCGTGCCTTCCGGCCCTGAGCGCGACTTAGCCGGTCTGCAAATTGTGCGGGCCGCGTACTGATCTGTGAATCCATGAGACCTCCAAAGAAGGGTGCTAACTGGCACCCCGAAGGTGCCAGTTAGCACCCTTGATTCTGTATCCCGTTTGTTTTGTGGAGGGTTGCCATCTGGCACCCTTATTCGTCTTTTGCGACACCCTGGAAGGGATGGAGTGTCATCCTTTTCATGCGCAAAGCGCATTTCGGTTGTTCTTGCAGTTGCTGTTGTCTTTGCTGTTGCGGTTGGTGTTGCCGTGCACTACGAAGTGAGCGCTCAATGCGCTTACTTCGTAGTCGCTGTTGCTGCCGGCGACGCAGAACCGCTGCCATTCATCGCGCTCTTCGCAGCTTTGGAAGCGCCGGGAGTCTTCTTCACGCGCACAGAGGAAGCAACTTCCTCGGCGGGGTTGGCGGTCAGGTATTGCTGAAAGTCCTTGTCATGCCTGAAGATGTATTCCAGCGATTCGTTCACCACATCGTCTGCACTTCCTTTGTGGAAGTGAGCGTACCGGTCAAGCATTTTCGCGGTTGACTCTTCAAGTCTCATGCTGGTTTCAACCTTCTTGGAAGTCTTCACTGTGAACAGCGCCATGATGTATTTCCTCTCCTCGGGTTATGCAAAGTGCGTTTTGGGTGTATCAACCGATGCGCCAACGACGGTTAGCTCGCGCACGATCTTGGGTTGATTTACGGTAAACACTGTCTCGACCTGGAACTGCTCGGAGCGGAAGTCGTAGCCGTTGACCAGCACCACTTCCCTCACCTGACGCCGACCACTGGCCGCACGTTCGCAGTACAGGGCAAAGTCGATCGCCTTCGCGGTCTCGCTGCGCATGAAAGCGTGATTGAGGTTCGCTCTGGCACTCAGGGCGAGATTGGCGAGGCGGTTCAACGCATCGACGGCAGAGCTGGCGTGGATGGTGGAGAGCGTCCCACCGTGGCCGGTGTTCATTGCCTGGAGCAGGTCGTAGCCTGCCTCGTTGCGAATCTCGCCCATGATGATGCGATCGGGACGATGACGCAAGGCGGCAGCCAGTAGCTCACTCGGCGTGATGGCAACCTGTCCGAGGATCTCATCCACTGCTTCCCAACGGATGGTGTTCGGCTGCAGGATCTGCAACTCGGCGGGCTGCTCGATCACACACAGGCGCTCAGTCAACGGGATATGGTCTAACAACGCTTTCATCAGCGTTGTCTTCCCTGACCCGGTGCCGCCTGCGATGATGCCGTTCTTACGCTGGCCGATGAGAGACACGATGAGGTCGCACACCTCGCGCGGAAGACTGCCGCTCTCCACCAGCTCATCGCTTGTGTACCACTTGTTGAACTTACGGATGGTGAGTGTCGGGCCACCAATCGACGCTGGCGGTCCCACCACGGCAACACGCGAACCATCGGGCAGGCGCGTATTAAGGATGGGATTCTGTGCGGTAAGGTCCTGTCTAAGAACACGCGCAACTCGCTCGATGGCAGCGGTCAGACGAGCATTGGTGTACACCTCGGCCAGCTTCACGTGCTCGACCACGCCGGCACGGTCGGCATACACGCCGCTCGTGCCGTTGATCATCAGGTCGGAGATCGACGGGTCCAGCAAGAGCATACGAATTTCTTCTGGAAAGAACGGAAGGATGAGGTCGTAGCTCACTGTGCCGCTCCTGCCTTCGGATCGGGGAGAAACGGACTGGACGTCGAGATGGGTGCGGGAACCGGGCGCTGCGGTGTTGGTAGACCTGTGTTTACGGCCGTGGGCTCCACACCCAAACGGTTCTCGTGGAACTCGGTGATCGTTAGGCCGAGTGGGTTGATCGTCTCGAACAACGGAAAGACTTTCGCCTGGTCCGATACCTGCTTGGGATTCAGATAGTACGTGACGCTCAACATCCAATGCTCCGTGCGTGGCTCTCTGGAATTGCGAGGCGAGTAGAGCTTGTCGATGTTCACCAGAGCGGTTCCCTTTGCCATCGCCGCGCCCTGTATCTGCTCGGTGGACATGGAAGTGATCGTGACGTTGCGCACATCCACGTCGCTCTGCTCGACCTGACCAGACGCTACCTGGGAGATGGTGTGGTTCGCGTTGTCCTCGCTCATGAGCTGCGTCGCCAGAGTCGATGAAAGGAAGTAGTAATTCAGCGGGTACTTCTTCGCCACCGTCTCCCGGTTCAAGGCGTAGCGATAGTTCGCCCAATCCGTGAGGTAGGTTCGCACTTCCCCTTCCCGCGGTGAGTAGTTCAGGTCGCTGTACTGGATCGCCTGAGCCTTGCCCATCTCGTCGATGCGGATATAGCGATTGATAGTCGGCTTGTGCGCAAGCGCGACCATGGAAGCGAATGCTCCGAGCAGGAGGAGGGAGAGGCCGCCGATGATGATTCGGCTCGTCTTGCGCTCGTTGTAGTGCGCCGCGTAAACCTCATTTGCGATGGCATCTGTGAGTACGGCCTGCTCCGAGGTGTAAGCGGCATCAGTCAAGGGTGCGATTTGCGTGGCCATGTCTAGCTCCTCTTTGGAATTGTGGGAAGTCCGGGTGCGGCCTTTCTGGAATGAGGGACGCGCAGTGCTTTCGGTGTCCGGTGGTGCGACACATCGTTGAGCACCATGGCGATCTGCCAGAGGACGAACAGCACCACGGCGGTGCATGTGAGGGTGAGTATCCACTTGACGATCGTGAGAACGCCTAACGCGAGTCTCGCGGGAATGAAAGCGGGTACGGCAACAAAGCTCCTGTAGCGGTCTTCTTTCATGTCGGTCACTTTCGCATCATCCCTGGGATGAACCGCATTGCGGTCTGTTGAGCACTGGAGGTGGCTCCGGCTGCACCACCGAAAATGGCCTGGGTGATCTGGGGAATGAAGAGCATGTTGATCACGAAGGCTATGAACACCATCGAGACCGGCAGAATATTCGCCAGCCAGGCCCCAACGGAGTAATTGCCGTGGAAGGTCTGCTGCATGAAGGTGGTGAGAAACCCTTCCCACACGAAGATGAACGCCGACGCAACGGCACGGATCATGGCGAAGCTGAGAAGCACATCGACGAACTGAAAGAACTTTCCGCGAAAGCTTTCCGTCATGTATAGCGGGATGAAAAGGGGGCCAAAGAGTGCTGTCACGGCGTAGAAGATGAAGGAACTGACGTTGATTACGAACAGAACTGCGGATGCCAGTCCGAGAAGGACTGCGATCAAAACGTACACGAGCAGCTCAATAGGGGCGGTGAGCGAGGGTGAGCCGGTCTTGCTCCAGGCGTCAGCGATAAGGCTGGTAAGCCGGGGCACAGAATCCTGATCCAGAATGGTGACGATTTGCTGCGCCACGGCCGCGAACAGCTTGTTAAATCCCCAGCTTGCTCCGGGAAGCGGGTTAGTCCAGTACGTCAGCAGAAGACAGCAGAAGCCCAGCCTCATCATGAATCGAACGATCTCGCCGCCTTCGAGCGGCGCGGGATTGAAGCTGAAACTCATGTTGGACGTGCTGAAGGTCACGACCATCTTCACGAGCTGCATGAAGGCAACAAAGCTCAGAAACGTGAGCCCGAAGCTGGTGAGCACACCGCCGTATGCGGTGGTGAGCGCCGTGAGGTTGTTCGTGAACTGATAGAGCCAGTCGATTCCGGGTGTCATGAGTATCTGCTTTCGTCTGGAATTGAGTGATCGGCGGTTACGGAATGTAGGTAGACCAGACGTGCGTGCAGTCGTAGCCGACACAATTCTGTTTGCCTTGCTTTGGCTTATGCGGCTGGCTGGCCTTCTTCGTATGAGTCGTGGTTCCATTCGGCGGCGGTGGAGGCGTCTGCGTTGGGACAATAGGCTGTGGCACTGGCGCCGGGATTGGTTTCGTCGTTGTGACAGGAGGCACGGTGGTCGGAGACGAGAAACACCCAGCGATGCCGAGACAGCCGCTCAATAGACAGATTGCGAGATACCTCATTTGTCACCTCGGCATTCGTAGAGGCTGGTGCCGCCTTTCGAGCGACACCAGCGGGTTATGGAAGGTAGGTAGACCAGGTGTTCGTGGACGCTACATTCGCTGTTGGATTTGCAGTCCGCTGTGCTTGCACGTCTGCCCAGAGGTTCAGGTCATGAGCGGCAGCTTGTCGCTGTTGCATGTTCTGCACCGTCATCTGCTGGGCGATGCAGGCATGGAGCGCACCCTGGGCCTGCTGCTCGTTGAGCTGCTGGGCCTGCGATGCGTTCACAAGGTTCAACTGCTGAACCTCGCTGTTGGTGGAGCTGGTGCCGTCAAGCTGGTTAGCCTGAAGGTTGGAATTGGCCGTTGCGGATGCAGCACGCGCGGCCCGATATGATCCGACCGCGTTGAGGCAATCGGGTGATACCGTGTCGGACGTTTCCACGATGGCGAGCTGCGTGAGTTTGTCGCTGTTACCAGCGGTCTCACTGGCTAGGTACGTGTCAGTGTTTGAAGAAAGCGCAACGCTCGAATTGCTCCACGCTGTGGTTGCAGCGGTCGTGGAGTCCTGGTCGAGAGCTTCCGTCATGCCATTGGTTTCCCCGTGGGCATTTCGGACCTGTACGTTCTTCAGTTGGTTCAGCGTCACTTTCCATTGGTTCTTCAAAGAAAAGTTGACGATGTTGTTCTTGTAAGCGGTGAGTTGATTCGAGGTGGTCGTATACATCTTCGTGAGCGTCGAAAGCTGAGAGACCAGCGATGCGTAGCTAGTGGGATCGAAGACGATATCGCCAAAGCCGAAGAGAGCGAAGCTCGGCGTGGCCGTGCAGAGAAGCAAGGCACCTCCGACAATCCACTGCCTTCTTCGGGATAGCTTCAACTTCATACGTCCTCCGTGTAGCGAAGCGTTAGAGGGATGGGTCTACGCGATGTTCCGCGTAGCTCGGGATGAGTATGTCCTGGTTGATGTAAACGCGCGCTCTGGAACCCTCCTTTAACGTGATGACGGGCAGACGATTGAGAAACTTGTTCAATATCTGCTCGCTCTCCTGCGCGGTCTGCGCGGAGATCCCGTTGCGGATCTGGGTGTTGGCATCCAACACCGTGCCGTTATTGCCGACTTGAGCCAGTCCGCCGATGCCACCCACGGCGGCGGCGAAGGAACTCAGGTAGTGGTTGTTCACGTTCGTCGCCAGGCCAGTCGTGCCCAGTGGGTCCAAGCCGGTGTACTTGTTCAGGTCAAGTGAGAAACCGTCCGGGCAGATGGCGCGATTGAAGGTGACGAAGAGCTTGCGCTGACCGCCGGCGGACACGCTTTGAACACTGCCGATGAGCCTGGTCCCCTGCGGAAGAAGAAGCTGCTGGTGATCGTGCGAGTAGTAATCAGTGGTGAGCATGACGATCATGGGACCGGCCAAGCCGCCGTCGATGTGGTTGGTTAGCACACCTTCAAGCACGGTCCCTTCGAATACACGGTAGAGTCGGCCTTGGAAACCGTCGAACTCGTACTGCGCCATAGGGTCTTTTCGCGAAGGCGTTTCCGCCGACACAGGCCGGGCGGTGGGACGGGGCGCAGCTTCGGGGCGCTCTTGAGCCACGTCCTGGCCTTCAGCTCTGCCGACTGGAGCCTCAGCGGAAGCCGCTTCCACGGCACTGTTGTTGGAGGCGGAGGGGGCCGATCGTGCGAAGTCGATGGCAACCGTATCGCTGTTTAGAGCCTCCTGATGCTGGCGTTCCCGCTCAAGCTGTCTCTGCTTGGCTTCTGCTTGCGCCTGTGATTGACCTGAGGTCTTCTGCGGAGCGTTGGGGTTGTTGTTGCCGTACATCGCTTGCCGTTGGGCCGATGTCATCGGCGCGGCGTTCGGCGACTCCGGACCGGGAACCGCCTGCTCTTGCTGGAGCTGTGCGTTCTGTGCGGCAAGCACCGCCTGCCGCTGTCGTTCCTCCGCATCGCGCTGTTCGAGCAACCGTTGTTGCTGCTGGAAGTTATTTACCTGTGCGGCATTGCTGGAAGCTGGCCGTGTGGAAAGTGCGCTGTTTGCAACCGGGGCCTGTTTGGTGCCGTTGCGAAGGTTCGCAAGCCCGATCACGAGGATGACGGCGGCGATCCCGCCGACAACCTTCAGGTTGAACTTCTTGCTCTCCTGAGCATCTGGCTGCGCGGGGACGGCGCCCGGTTCAAGGATTTCAGGTTCGTTCAGGTTCTCTGCCATGACTCAGTTCCCTTCCTTGCGGAAATCCACTCGCTGCTTCCCGATGGTCAGATAGCCCTGGAGAACGGTCTTGGGCACCGTGTACAGGCCATCGTTGTAATCCCAGTTGATGAGTGAGCCCTTGCCGTCCTTGGTTTCGTAGAGAACCGGCGTCTCCTGGAACTTGCCACGCAGATAGGTGAACTTGTCATCGCGCCAAACCTCCTGCAAACCGAGCAGCCCGGCCTTCTTGCGGTCCCATGTGTAATCGAAGTGGAGCTGGCCGGGATATTGGCTGCGGTACGCTTCGGCCTTGGTCTCCGCGGCCTTCCGTTCCGTGGCTTCTTTCGCTGCGGCTTCCGAGGCTTCCCGCTTGGCGCGGTCCAGATCAGCGACGGGAACAAATACCGGCATCGCCGCCAATTTGTCCTTCCCTGCCTGATCCCCGGGGGTCACAAACACCTTGGAATCGAAATGGGCGTCTGAATCGCTGCTCACTTCACGAAGGGCCAAGGTGTACTCGTTGCCGTGGTCCGAAACGATATGGACATCGGTGCTGCTTCCAGCCACTTTGGGTTTGATCGAGATGAACCGGCTGGCTACATGACCACCGTCGAAAACCCAGCTCGATGTGTCGCCGCCAAATACGGTTGCAACCTTCTCCTCGGCTGGAAGCAAGATGAGGGTGGACTGCAGCAGACCTGCGCGAATGATGGGCGGCGTCTCGGAGTCGATCACCACTACAGTGCGGGGTGCGCTCGGTAGAAGCGGGTGCTTGGTGTCGGTGGGTCCGGCTGCATGGCAAGCGGACACAACTACGAAAGTGGCTGCGAGAAAGAGGGGCGTTTTCATAGGGAGTCCTCGTTGCGTGTTTTGAACGGATTGGCGTTTGGCTGCGTGAAAAGTAATCATGCTGTCTCTCCTTGAGCGAAACGCTCGATGCCTTCGGCAAGGCCGTACCGCTCGACCAGCTTTGCTCGACGTGTGCGGTCTTTCGGCTTGGTAGAGAACTTCGCGTAGCTGCGGCTGTCGAGATTTAGGGTGATGACCTTCGTTAGCCCGTCTCTCCGCACGTACAGGGCTTCCCTCTGCTGCAGGCTCTCGAAGAGGTCAAGCTGCTGTTCGCTCAGCTTGAACAACGTGCCGTAGTAATCCCGGTTGAACGTGGCATCTGGCAGAAACAGAAACGACGTGCAGGAGTTCACGATGCTGTCGGCGTTCTCACCCAGGTCGTTCGCGGACTGGCCGATGAGAGTCACACCGCCCAGGTTCTTGCGGACGGTCTTGATGGAAGCAAGTGCGGCGTCGAGAAGCTGCTTGTTCTTCATGGAAGAAAACAGTTCTTCGATCACAATGTGCTTGGGAACGCCCAGGTTCTTCGGGTCGTACAGAACGGCATTGATCCGGCGTAGGAGCCACACCATCAGCGGCTCGATCAGGTCGGTGTCCTGCGGACCGATCCCCTGGAAGTCGAAGCACTGCACCTGGCCAAGTTCCAGCTCATCGCGCACGTTATCGAAGATCGCAGCGTAGACGCCGGTGCCGGTCCACTTCGACAGGTAGCGGTTCAGGTGCTTCGGTAGCAGAAGGTTGGAAAGTCGGCGATTTGAAACGTCGAGCTGGTACATGCCACGCACCGCGCCGAAGATCACATCCTCGTCCTCTGGCTTCAACTCCGCGCCGCCGTTGGTGAGCAGCAGCTTGATGAAGCTGTAGAGAAACTTCAGATTGTCTTCGGTCGGCTCCAGGGAGAACGGATTGACGCGCGGGCCGTTCCTTCCTACCTTGTCCACCTTGCCGCCGTACAGCTCTACAACTGACTCATAGCTGCCGCCGATATCGAAGATGTAGGTGAAGCCGTTGTACTTGCGCTCCATTGCAACGTGCTGGTTGTTGTGAACGCTTTTGCCGCTCCCGGTTGGACCGAGGATCATGGCCACTTTCACGCCGTTCACATAGCTGTCCTGGAAAAATGGGGTCTTGCTCCGAGTCTCGAAGACGTTCAGGTATTCACTGTCCAGATCTTCCGAATGCAGATGGCCGATGCTCGGTGCGTACACGCTTGCGAGTCGTGCGTTGTGATCTTCCGAGAGCCACAACGGGAAGATGTTGAACTTCCCGTTGCCGGGAAACATGGTGTAGAAGGCGGAGAGATTGCCGAGCGATTCCTCCATCACCTGGGCGCGCGCATCGACAAACAAGCGATGCACGGCGGGTATGGTTTCGTGCAGCTCTTCCCTGCTCTTCGCGGCCAGGAGCAGCCGCATCGTGAACTCTCCCTGGCCGGTCTTGTCGAGCGAGCGAATCACCTCGCTCAGGTCGTCCACGTTTGCGTCGGCAGCGCGCGCTCCAGCTCCGGTTTCAAGGGAGGCGGTGTCCCTGCCGCTCATCACGCGGTTCATGACACCGACTTTGAAAAAGCTGATGAACTTCTCCTGCTGTGAGATTTCCGCGCGTGCTTTGGCTGCGCTCTTCGGTCTCCAGGTCGTGCACAAGACGCTATCGCAGTCCAGCGTCATAAGCCCTGCGAACTGACAGGGCCGGGACACCTCAGGGTTGTTCATGAGCGTGAACATCTGCACGTAACGCTTCCCTACCCGCAGATGGTCACCTTCGATGGCCACCGGGCTGCGCACAATCTGCCTATCTAGGCCGGCATCGGACTGGAGGACCGCATGGTCGGCCCACGGCTCCAGATTGAACAGGTAGCTGAAAAGCGGGAAGGCCTCAGTCTTATTTAGAACTCGGAGACCGATGATAGGGGCCAACTGTGTCTCAAGGATGCTGGCTGTCTTTCTGAGCGTGGCCAATCGCCGACTGCTGTCGGCCTCTGCATCCTTTGGCTTCTTATCCAGTGGGTTCGTTTGTGATGGCTCAACGGTGAGGCACCAGAACAGGTCGATGCGCCGGAAACCTGCGTTGGTATTTAGATACTCAAGGCGATCGTTCACGAAGGACTCGAGAACAGGGTCGCCGTAGCTCTTCTTTCGTGGAATCTCATATCCGGAAAGAACACGGCTGTATTGATACAGGCAGGCCCCTTCGGGAAGGCCACGCAATGCACCCATCAGGGTGCGAGTGCGGGATTCGAGCTCCTGGTCGGTAAGGCTCTCCTCGTCAATCCCTGTGACCTTAGCGGCAATGCCATAGCCGCCGTTTTTGAGAGCAAAGATCGTTGGAGAAACCCAACGGGAGATCGGGATGATGCTCGACGCCGCGCCAGCCTTCGCGTACCACGGCAACAAACGGGATTGCTCAGAACTTGCGCGGGTCATAGTAGCTCTTCTGCTGGAGGCTGTGCCCCCAAAGCTGAAACATCTTGGGGTGTTTGCGGACGATGAGCCATGACGCGCTCACCAAGACGGGAAAACTTGCGACGGCCAGCAGGCGGAAGCCCACGAGGAACACCGTGATCGAAAAAAATACGATCACCATCCACGTCCCCAACTCCAGGCCAAGTTTGGTCCGGGAACGGTTCAGCGCCCCATTGATCGATAACGGTGTCCCTCGTTTGCGCATCGTTCAAGCTCCTACTGCGTGACCGACTGGCCGGTGAGAGAAGAAATCCAGCCAGCGCCCCAGCCGAGTACACCCGCGCCGAACAGAGCTCCAAAGAGCGCAGGAATCGCCTCTTGGAAACGACCGCTCATCAGCCGAATGCCGGCGAATATGAGACTTCCAAGACAGATCACAGCTCCTGCGTATAGCGCGAAGGTTTTGAAGGTGTTCATCACGGTTGTTGCGCCGCTCATGTCGATGCTTCCCTGTGCATGAGCCACGCTTGAAACGGCGAAGGCAAGGACGAGTGGCGCGGCTGTGCGAGCTGCCAATGCAGCCTGATGCTTGATCTGCTGACGAGTAATCGTGAGGCTGCGAAGGCGGCCAAGGCTTGACTGAAGGGACTTATGCAAGGCGAATCTCCTTTGTTTGAGGGCGTGAGGGGTCGTTCAGAATGGGGCTTCGCTTTCGCGTATGAGCCGCATTCTGTGTTGAGTTTTGACTGCTGTGAAGGACTGTTTTCTGGTTTGTGCTGTAGAGCTAAGAGGAGTTTTACCTTGGATGATGTCCACCCGTCAAGGTGGATATCTTTGATGCCTCCTAGCACGTATGCTGTGAGGCGATGCAGGCAACCCTCACGAATGATTTAGTGCTTGAATGGCGTGGTGTTTGATAGGCTCGGAGGGAAATCCACAATTAAGTGCCCGTGCCCTCTATCGAATGAACGGTACTCGAAAACCAGCGCATCAGGACCAAGCCGCCTTCTTCGCAGCCCTCGGCCGAAGGATCAAAGAGTTGCGCAAAGAGCGCGGCTGGTCATTGACGCAGATGCATATCCGTTTCGGATACGTGCCTTCTCAGTGGCAGCGATTCGAAAAGGGCAAATCAGTCACGATTGGCTCGCTATTGAAGATGGCTGAAATTTTTGATGTCGACCTGGCCGTCCTGATCGACTCCCTCGGGAAGTTCCCGAGCAAGAGGATGGAGACAGTTGCGGAGGATCCCAAGATCCCCAAGGCTCATGAACGAACAATGACGAAAGCCGCCTCTAAACGGAGCAAGGCAAAGCAGCCTGCACCTGCAAAGTGACCGATCGGATCAAAGCCGTGAGACGTGGATCTGTCTTGATCCGCGGGCTCGCTTCCCTTCCAGCTTTAGAAGTTTTGTGGCCCTAGCTGCCGCATGGTGCGCTCCGCAGCATCACGCTCTTTCGGACTTTTAGTCTCATCGTTGGCAATCAGTTCCGCCTTTTCGAATTCCCTCTTCAGCCAAGCATGAAGCTCTGCCTCCTCACGACGCTTACGCTCCGCCTCTTCTGCGGCCAACGCAGCTTGACGCTCCATGCGTTGCCGGAAGTCTAGGAATGTTGAACCCACAAACGATTGAGGAACAGTGCTGAGGATGAGCCCCGTCGGATTTGTGATTGAACGGCTCTGCCGCGCAAGCTCCAGCTTCTCTCGAACGAAGAAGCAGATTTCATCAGCACGGGCATCATGCTGAACCCGCCTGCAGGCGCGAATTAGTTGCACCGCGGCGAGCTGGTCCACGGGCCAATAGCGGTTCAAGGCTTGAGAAACTGCGAGAAGGTCAGCGTCTTCGGACTGCTCCACTTGCACAGGCGAGGGTAAGGACGGCTGAAAGTTTGTCGTCTCCGGTGGTAATGGAGCTCGCCGTTTCTTGGGTGGCGCTGGTCGTATGGATGTTTCATCCCCAGGGGTTTTTACGTACGCAGGTGACGATACGACCTCTCCGCCATCTTTCGAACAGAACACGACTCCCTTGTTCCTAAGGACGTATTCCAGGCCGGCCGCACGACGCCGTTCGAGTATTTGCTTGTAAGAAAACACCCGATACAAACGAGCTTGAGAGCTGATTGTTTCGAAATCTTCAAGAATCTCAAGGGCTAACTTCTCGTAGAGCTTTGAGATGTTTTGGCGTACGTTCTTTTTCGCCATGTTTACCTTATAGCCGACATCAGCAGCGCCCATGCGGACGCTCCTGGAACCGTTCGGATCGCTGCTCTCGGGTCGTCCAGCACGCCAAAGAGCCTGATAAATAGCGTCCTCTCCCAGCGAATGGCCATCTTGCGCAAGAACGCAACGGCGTACTTTTGATCTGCCGCGCCCAGGTGTCAGGTCATTCATGTTCACAGTTGATGAATCGTTGCCTGAGTATGTTTCATCCCCAGGGGTCATTACGTTTCGTGGGTATGATTCGACGTCA
Source organism: Bryobacteraceae bacterium (assembly GCA_965214005.1). Lineage (GTDB taxonomy): Bacteria > Acidobacteriota > Terriglobia > Bryobacterales > Bryobacteraceae > Bog-105. Next base: position 3,529 of record CBDCAQ010000006.1, on the reverse strand, counting down.
GCGGATGCTAAGGGGTCTGAGGATGCTGCGAACTCTGGGGATACTACGGTTGCTGGGGATGATGCCGATCCTGCGTACGCTCCGTTTGTTGCGTAGGTTTCTGTCACAACGATGGGAGCAGGTGTAAAACGCTGCTCAGACCTTTTCTTGATCGTCGTCACAACAGCCTTGGTCTTCCGGATACCATCCGTGGTCTTCTGCGGAGATGTTTCGTGCCCTGGGGATGAAACGTACTCTGGGGATGCTGCGTGCTCAGTGGATGTTGAGTTGCTGCTCACCGCAAAGCGAGCGAAACCTGACTGTACGTCGTTAGGCGTAATGTCTAAAAAAGATACCGAACCTTTCAGGGCAGGGGCCTGCGCCATCTCCGCATAGTCAAGCGGCTCGATCTTGTGATGGCGTGAGCTACGCGGTGGCATTCATGTCCTTCTTGAGCAGCTTTTCAAGCTCGTTCGCAACTTGGACATAATCCTCGGCCGCTTTGCATTTTGGATCGTAAACAGCGAGGAATTGGCCGGCGCGGGCGGCTTTGGTGACACTTTGATCGGTACGAATGCTTGGAAGCAGTGGGATCTTCATGCCTGCGGAAAGCTTGTCCAGCCCTTCAAGTACCGTGGTTGTCATGGCCAGGCGGCGGTCCACCATTACCGGCAATAATCCAACGGTCCTGATGTTGGCGCGTAATAGCTGGTTCAGGGACTTCGAGGCCTCAATCGAGGCCATCGCGCCTTGAAAAGACAGCGTATCCATGCCGATAGGAATCAGAACCCGCTCGGCGTAAACCATCGCGCAAGTCTGGAGAAGGGTAATGGACGGGCTCACGTCGATCAGAACTACGTCATAGTCCTTCTCGACCTGGGAGAAAACCTGAGCGAAAGCGTGCTCTCGCGCGACTTGTCCCATCAGGATCGTTTCGACCTTCGCCGTCTCACGGCTTGAGCACAGAACATGCAGGTTCTCGCTTATCTTCACAATGCAGTCATCGAACCTCAGCTTTTCGATGACCACGTTGTAAAGCCCGTACTCGGGCTTGAGTCCAAGAACACTGCTGATGGAGCCCTGCGGATCGGTGTCGATCACCAGAACGCGCTTGCCGCGCGCGGCAAATTCATACGCGAGTGTTGTGGTAGTTGTGGTTTTGGACACACCGCCGCGTTGATTAGAAATGACTAGCCGAATCATGCCTTGCCTCTCTGGAGCTGCTCTTTCGCCACTTGTACTTCTTCCGGGCGCCACAGTCGATAATTGTTGGCGTTATCCCGGGCGGGCTCCTCAACGACGCCAGCAGCAAGTTTTCGCAAAAGGGTACGCGAAGAGATTCCGAGAATCGACGCGACTTCTGCGGTTTTTAGCCGGGATTCAGAGGTATTCCTGGGCAGAGGCTTTCTCATTCTTTGGAATGTACAGGAGAACTTGTCACATCCAAAGCAAAAAGGTACACAACCCATGACAAAACAGGTGTCGACGCTGATTCAGGGTGTTTGGGTATCGAGCGCTAGAAACAAGAGAACACGCCGCCGTCGTCCCTGTTTTTGTTTTTTTAGCTCTTTCTAAGACCTGTCCTATGGAATGACCTAAAGTATGTGGATGATGGATACCCTGGGGCTGGGGATGTTTCACATATACGTCAGGGGATCGAACATCCCCTCGCCAGGGGTCGATAGGTGTGCAGGGTGGAGAGGATCGAACATCCCCTGTGGTTGTTTCATCCCCAGGGGTCAAATGTGAATAACCCACATAAGCCAGGGAGGGGTCTGGGGAGGGAACGGCCCCAGCACACGCGGGTCTCTTAGCGTGTAGGAATAGGCGGGAAGAGGGACGGGGAGAACCCGAAGAGGGTTCTCCCACGCCGGTCTAGGCGGCCCAGCGAGATGCTTTCGCCATTGTGCGCCGGACGTAGGCGGCTTGACGGCTCGGGCTATTGTCTCGGCTGAGGTATTCGCGGGCGAGCGAAGCGGTAATTTCGACTTCCGGTACACCCTGAGAATATGCGGCTATGCAGAAAGCCATATCAGCGGCTGCCGGTCGCCCGCGATACCGGGCAGACTCACGAAATCGGAGCAGGGCAACGGGTCGGCCCGAATGAGTCGGACGTTGAACAAAAGCTTGGCGTTGTCGGGCGGAGTCGAGTTCCGTCTGACGCTGTAGTTCAAGAGGCTGAATCTTAAAATCGGAAACGGCTGAGAAAACCTCGCCGGTATGACCAATAAGATGGGCAAAAGGAAAGAGACCGGATGCGTTTCGGTACTTTGGCTTGCGATTTGTGAAGGCGGGGGCGCGTCCGAACCTTCGCCAGTCGGCGGCGCTGCCATCGGCTCCGAATCGTGCGGCAAGGCTTTTCGCGGCGAGAGTACCCAGCTCCTTGCAAAGCGGTTGTTCGTGACGAAGCCATGCCTGGAAGCTGCCGTGGCTAGTCTCGATCACGGCGGCCGGACCGAAGCCCGTTTCGGTAAGTGTCGTTAGCGTTGACTCAGTTAGATCGTCCAGAAGTGTGTAGGCGCTTTCGCCGGTGGGTCTTAGGTAAATGTGTGAATCGTTGGCATTGCGGTACTTGAGGTAGGGAATCAACCGCACGAAGCGGTCGTGCGAGACGGCTTCCAGCCGGTACATGCCGCGTTCGCTGAGGATGCCGAGGTCGTAGCCGGGGGCGGGAAGAGCGGCTAGTAAGTTGCGAATTGTTGCTTCTGTCCTGTCCATGCTGGGCCTTGGTATGGTGCGTGGCAAGTAGGGAAGTGAGGGCGGGAACCTTGTGGCTCCCGCCTCCGGTTAGGCGGCTGCGGGTGTGACTGCAGCGTCGTAGACGGGCGCTCGGTGCGGCTGAACGTTGCGGTGCTCTGCGTCGGGGGCGTGGGTATCGTGCAGGTACTCGGCCAGCATGGACATCTGGGCGATCTCCCGCGCGGAGTGATTGGTGGGGGTATGCGCTTGGCGGCGGCGGTAGTGAGCAAGGGCACGATTGACTGCGTTGATGGCGGCGGCGTTGTTCATAGCGAAAGTTCCTTCCTGCTGTGAAGCGGGGTTGAAGGCCGGAGGCTGTCGCCAGCCTCCGGCTCGACTAGGCTGCGACGGCGGTTCCGTCCGCTTGGATCGTGTCGTTCTTCGGCTGTGCCTTTTTCCTCACTGCGGTCTTGCTCGGCTTGATGGGTGTGGCCTCCTTTTTCTCGGCTTTCAATCTCTTGCTAGGTTTGGGAGTGAGGAATGCGGTCTCGGCTTCTGTGAGGAAATCGAGCTCGGTTTCGTTCGGGATGCCGCGATGCCCCGCGAGGGCAAGACGGGCTGCGAAGTTGGTGAGTTTGTCGTCGGGGGTGCCGTCGATGGCGGTAAGCAGAACCTCCTCGGCGCTGCGCTTGTCGTTGTCGGGGTCTTCGCTGATATCGGTGGCAAGTTCATCGGCGAACGTGTAGGGGTCGAGATTGACTAGAGCGCGAAGGATGACGCGCAACTGAGCGGGAGTGAAGACGGGCGGAGCCTCATGAACGATGCGCTCGAAGGTGGCCTCGCGCTTCTTGCGGAGTTTGTCGCGCTTGGC
>CBDCAQ010000005.1:0-38617 GCA_965214005.1 Bryobacteraceae bacterium | reverse complement strand
GTGAAGGCTGGGTGCCTTCCACGGCGAAGGCATCACCAAAGACAAAGGCAGAGATGGAGGTTTCGACCTCCATCGTCACCATCTCGGAACTCTGCGACGACCTCTTGCGTCACATCCAGAGCAAACCGCAGGTATATAAAGACCAGCGGAATCCGCCCTTCCGAATCAATCTGATTCGGAAGCACTTCGGCCACCGCCCGGCTTCCTCGGTCAAGCCCTTTGAGATTATGGATTGGCTCGAAAGTGTCGGCAAGGCGCCGGCGACTCTCAACCGATACAAAGCCGTATTCTCGGCGCTCTATCGATTGGGAAAGCAGCGTGACAAAGTTCACGTCAACCCCGTTCGCGACGTCAGCCAGCACCCGGTCAACAATGGAGTCATTCGGTATTTGAAACCCGAAGAAGAGATCCGTCTCCGCGCGGTGCTTCAGCGGGCGGTCGATGAATGTGGCCCTCAAAACGACCGTCGTAAGAAACGTCTTTTCCATCGCATCTACGAGTTGGACATCGCGCTGGGTACCGGGATGCGAAAGGGCGAGCAGTATGGCTTACGTTGGCGGGATATCGACTTCAACCAGCGGATCATTGTCCTCCGCGACACAAAGAACAAGTCGAGCCGGACTGTGCCGATGATCGATGATGTCGTGAGGGCATTCGAGGAATTGAAGAAGCTCTCATTGGAAAGGAAAGACCGCGCGGCGGATCGCCCCAACAGCGCCCCTGACGACGTGGTATTCGGCATCGGCGACAACAAGAAATGGTGGGAGGCAGCGTTGAAAGACGCGAAGATTCAAAGCTTCCGGTGGCACGATCTCAGGCACACCTTTTGTTCTCGTCTGGCCCAGGCGGGTGTGAGTTTGAAGGTGATTCAAGAGGCAGCAGGACATAAGACGATTGGGATGTCGGCCCGCTACGCTCACATGGACCACACAACGCTCCACAACGCGATGTCGGTCTTGAACCGTCCTTGAGCGCCGACGCATTCGCGCCAAGCGATCGAGGATTCGCCCAAGGAGGTCAGCACCTTGGCTCCATATTAACGGCAAGCCACTTCGTGTTTTTCTGGTCCTGGCTTTCCCGCACCGGTCGGGCTTTCCATCGAAATCAGTGTCCGCGGTTCAGACGCTGCTCCAGCTCTGCGATGGCCGCGACCACATCATCCACGCTGGGAATCTGGCCGAACACCATGCCAGACATGGCCTGATAATCCCGCCGCAGATCGGTAAGCATCCCGTCGTGCGGGGTCAAGGCAAAGCTGCCGGGAAAGGCAGATGCCAGGTCAAGATCGGGCCGGTTGAAGAACATCCGTGCGTGTCGAACGCAGTCCTCGGCCATGTCCATATCTGCGCTTGCCTTTGTGCCTATCTCCGACGCTAAAAGCCGGTAGACATCATAGTAGTGTCGTGAGACGCGCTGGCCGCCTCCTTTCAATTCTCGACGACGGTCCCACCATCGGCGGAGGCCATGCAGGATAACGATCTTGTCCCAAAATGTGCGGCTGGGATCAACAGTCGTCACGTTGCCCACCGCTAGGTCGAGGTTCGGAAGATCGTAAGCGATGTACGGCTTTATGACGACTGGAGCATGAGGATCGAGCGCCGACTTTGCACCCGACTCGATCTTGATGGCGCGACGGATGTACTCGTTTCCTCCTGCCGTTGTGGTGGGATACCAGAGAAGCAAGCTCTGGCCGTCAGGGTCAGCAGGATCGGGTTCCACACGCGCCCGATTCGGATTGATCTTGGCGGCCTGGAGTGTCTGCCGGAGCGGCGCATTCAACCGCTCCAGCATCGGGCCTTGGATGTACGTCTGGCAGGCAGCTTTAATGTCCTCTAATCGTGCGTTGCGCTTCTTGCCACTTAGGTTTTCCAGCTCCTCGAAAGTAGCGGGCTGCCCGATGTCTTCCCGGAAGACGGTGATATCGATGTCTTCGGAGAAGCGTTCGATTAGGCCATAGCCTTTTGAAAGTGATGTGCCGCCTTTGAAGAGCAAGCGCGGCCCACCGATCTCCAGTTCGTTGAAGAGCGCATCAAGCGTCCAGCAAACCCAGAAGTCTTTCTCGATGTTCTGCTCGTTTGTGCGTAGCCGGTCAGCAGCGCCCACGAAAAGGTCGCGGCGCTCTTCGTCGCTCGCGGCTAGTACGGCTTGGAAACCCTCGGTCATCGGCTGAGTGCAACCCTCTGCTTCTTCATGATGCGTACTGGCGCAGGTGAGCGTTTGGCGGGTCTCGCCTTCTGTGCCGGCCGCGGTACCCCAGCGCTGACCTTCTTGAGCAGGTCGCGCACAATGACTCGCATCCACTCCGGCAAGGCCGACAGCCCGCTGCGCAAATCGTCCTGAATGGCCAACCCATGATCGGGGTCTTTGAGAATGGAAATAAGGCGCTTGTGGAGGGTTCCGTCGTCAGACGGGAGCATGTCGCGCAGCCAATGGAGCGCTTGCACAAAGCGCATGGCGGGACGGCCCGCCCAGTAGAGCCGGCTGGGTGCGGCGGCTTGAAAGTCGAGGGTGAGATTTCCGAGGGTGATGGGTCGCAAGCGGCCATCAGTGAGCACGCCGATCCGTGCCGGAACGGCGTCTGTGAGTCCTAGATCGTTGGCGGCGGTGAGGCCATCGACCACTATCCGAACCTTGCCCTTCCGGGTCAGCGCGTCGATCACATCGCGTGGGTTTGGATGGGTGGGCTTACCGGTGAGCCGGTTGTCCTGGGGGGTATCGTAGAAACCGCGAGCGATGCGCCGCAGGTCGTGGGAAGCAACCAGCCGGTGTAGGGCTTGATCGACCGCAGTGCGCGGTCCCAGGTCGGCGAAGTCCTCCGGGGTCCAGACGCGGGGATGCGCCCGGGCTGAGATGCGGCCTCGGATGGCGGCGGGAATGCTGGATGCTGGAGTAGACATAAGAAGAAACTCGTCAGATAAATGCAACAACTTTCTTACTTCACAAGTATATCGCGATGTCAGGAACATGCAACAAACTCCTGACAAAGTTGCTACCGGCCTCACTGCCTTCAGGGACTCACTCTCCCTCCCGCCGTCGCTTTTCCATGCGACTTTGGACACATCAGAAGAAGACACTCCTCTCATGTCGGCGCGACACCGGACCGAAGGCTTCAGTCAAAGCCAGGTAAGCAGATACTCCTGCCTCCAAAGGGTATTCGCGCCGATATACAGGCTTAGATACGGACTGGCATTCCGACGCCATTGCCATCCACAGGCGCATGTCGGATGATGGAACTGGAACGGGCACGCACCGTTCCGGGGTGTCGAAACCCCGATAGACAGATGGGCGCCGCCGGGCGCTTTGAGTAACTCCCTCGACCTTTTTGCGTCGGGGAGCCTGTGGCGTATGTCCAGGCCCCCAAAGCTAAAGGCCATAGGAGCCTGTCTATCGGCTTTCGAACTCCCCGACCTCGGGTTATAGGGCTGTTTGCGGGGGCGCACCGCAGACGTTTTCCCTGGAGGCAGGAGACGGGAGTTCCCATTGATCCATTCCGAGATGACGGCGTATTCACTGCCTTGCCGAAGATCTTTTCGCTCGATCCGAAACAACCATTTATGCTCGTGCTCGCGACCCAGGCTTTCATTCCTAGCGCAGAGGCCAGATGTATGGACTCGCAGTGGGGTTCATGACTAAACCAGTTGAGCTGATCTTTCATGGTGCCGGAGAGGGCAGGCTCCTGCTTCCAAGAGCTTGCAGTCTTTCTGTTTCCTGCTATGAGGCTCAAGAGGTGCGTGAGGCAGTGGCGGTGGTCATGGAGGAAGTCCTCTATGCCCTAGCACTGAACGGCATGGATCTCCGTGCTCTCGACGGAATAACCTTTTCCCGAGATTGTCGGTCCGAGGCAATGGCATTGCAGGGGATGCCCGAGGGACAGAATCCGCTGGAGTTGGGCCATCAACCGGACACGATGGAGATGGCGCGGACGGTTGCGGTCTGGCGAGGAAAGGAACTCCGCTTTCACATCGTCTTTCGGGCGGGCGTCGGGCTGATGACGATGGCTCAAGACACAGGGAGTCAGGCTGCGGCCGAAGCCTGTATTGCTCATGAGGCCGCGCACGTCGAACACGAAGGCCATCTGTATCGGACATTCCCCGGCATGTACGGATGTCCTCTGGAGTGCGGCGATCGTTCTCGACGCGTTTTTATGAAGGCCATGGACGTTTGGAGCGAATATGCCGCTTGCCGCTCCTCCGCCCGGTTCCGGCCCGAAGCGGTGGACGAGTTTGAGGGAACCTTCTGTCGTGCGGTTGAAGAGGCACTTCAGGCCTCGTCTGCACAAGTCGCAGAATGCCGACTAGATCGGAACCGCAATGATGCTCTCGCCGGAATCCCCGAGCTCTTCGGTGACGTGTTGGTCCACGCCGGCTACTTCTTAGGACATCTGGATGGCTTGGAGCTGTCGCTCGCAGACATTTTCCCCAGACTCACAGCGCTATTTGAGAAACATCCGCCCTTCGGCGGTCTGATCGTCCCTCTTCGGCAGACACTCCAGAGCTTGTGGCTGAGTGAATCCACTTGGCAATCCATCGAAGTCTTTGCGCCCATCTACGACGCGATCCTAGAAATGTTGATGCTCCAAGGGTTGGCGCTTGCGAAGCATGAGGCTGGATGGAGACCGGTTCTGATTGAAAACTGCAACGGCAGCAAACACTGACTATTTGGGTGATTTGGCATTCTGATTTGGGCTCTTCCCCACATTTGGTGAATCAGTGTCGGCACTGTGCCTGCGGAGGCGTCTGGGGTACAAGAAGAACAGCTTCTGGCGATTCCGCGCAACATCGGCTGGCACACCTTCCGTCACTCCTTCGGCGCGTTGCTGAAGGCGAACGGGGAAGATGTGAAGACGGTACAGGAGCTCTTGAGGCACGCGAACAGCAGGATCACGCTCGACGTATACACGCAGGCCGTGAACTCGCACAAACGAGCCGCACAGAGCAAGGTTGTAAGGATGATGGTGCCCAACGTGGGTCAGAGAGAGGTTGAAACTGACTCGCTTTTGGTACCCCGGCGGGCGTAATGGACCCTAATCGGACCCGGATTTCATTGTCACTTTAGGTCGCCATAGCTTCTAAGTCTTTTAGAATCTGTGGCGGGGACGACGGGGCTCGAACCCGCGACCTCTACCGTGACAGTGAACCGGAAAACTGTAACTAGCTGAAACAATGCGTAGCGGTTGGCCCGTTTTAGCGCTATTGGGAACAGCAAGGAACAGTTATGGGACCCTTATCGGACCCGTGGGTCCAAAACCTCGACCTGTGCCCTAAACCCTTGCTTTGACACGAAAGATGTCGCAACGAATACTTCGATTGCTTGCGTTTGCTTCGAGTGAAGCCATAATAGAGAGGAGGAAAAAGCCGTGCAGGAAGCCCTTCAGACCCAGATTTTACCTACGCCGTCCGAAGCCAAACAGGCCGAGGAAACCAGCCGTCTGCTGTCCTCCCGGCTCCGCTCGAAGACTCCTCTTCGCCTCCGGGTCGTCGGAGCGCCGGAAGACGAGACGGTCGTACTTCCTGCTTCCGCCCTCAAGATGCTGGTCGGAATCCTCGACGAAATGGGACGCGGAAACACCGTCACGGTGATCCCCGTTCATGCCGAATTGACGACTCAGGAGGCAGCCGACATGCTCAGCATCTCGCGGCCTTCTCTGATTCAAGTGCTGGACGAAGGCAAGATTGAATACCGGAAGGTCGGGACGCATCGCCGGGTCCGCTTGGAGTCCCTCATGGCGTACAAACGCAAGGCTCATGCCGAACGAATAGCCGCGCTCAATGAACTTGTTGCTTACGATCACGAGATCGGGATCTGATCCGTGGCTACACTCGGGGCCTTCTTCGACGCCAATGTCCTCTATCCTTCTGGGCTGCGGAACTTCCTCATGCACCTTGCACTGACGGACGTCTTTCGTGCGCATTGGTCAGCAGAAATTCACGATGAATGGATCCGGACCCTTCTCAAGAATCGGCCTGATCTCTCGCGTGACAAGCTGGAGCGCACCCGCCATTTGATGGAGCGGGCGCTGCCGGATGCGATGGTGGTGGAATACGAGCACCTTATCGAATCGTTGGTTCTGCCCGATTCCGGCGATCGACACGTCCTGGCGGTTGCCATCCATGCGGGTTCAGACGTGATCGTGACTCTGAACCTGGCGGACTTCCCGGCCTAAACTCTGGCAGGTTTCGGTATGGTGGCTCAGCATCCCGATGAGTTCGTGATGTCGCTTTTCGATGCCGACTCGACGTTCGTTTTGGAGGCGGCCAGAACTCACCGCACGAGTCTCGGGAACCCGCACAAGACGCGAGACGAATACTTCGCGGAGCTTGAAAGCCACGGTTTGGTCCGATGCGTGCGCGGGCTACGAGATTTGGGTGGGGTTTTACCGAGGGTCCGCCGGTTTCAAAGTGCTCGTTACAGATTACGAAGGGACGCCAAACATCTGGCCGAAGTCGGCTAAGTGATCCAGTGATCCAACATTGAGTGCATCTGGATCGCTGGATCCGCACCGAGTCGCTAAAGTCGGACTCGACGTGGCGAACCGAGCCGCCGTAGTCCCTTCGGATCACCAAACCGGCCTCTTCTAGCTCCCTGAGGTTTTCTGTCAGAACCTTCTTGGAGGCTTGACCAAGAGCGCGGCGAAGCTGGCCTAGTCGTACCGGTCCGGAACGGATGGCACAGAGAATATGCATCTTCCACTTTCCTTGAACGAGGTGAACGGTGTGAGTACACAAGCGGCAGTAGTCCTCTGCGTTGCGGCTCATGCTGTGGCCCCCCTGGGCATGGTTTAGCCGCGTTTAGTGCTCACCTACCGGATTGGAGACAGCAGGACGAAGGCAACGTGAGCATCGTTCACTTCAACGTTCATGTTGATGTCTTCACGTAACATCCGCAATTCGACTGTGTGCTCACCGGCGCTCATCCTGGCATCTTGCGCACTACTCGGACCGAATGTTTTTTCATTGGCTCCTCGCTGCGGCATGACAATCGGGCCCACACGTCTGCCGTCGATAAAGAGAGTTCGAACAGCACATTTGTTGTCGGTGTTGATTGGCCCATTGCCGTTCGCATAAGACATCGTGATTCTGTACAGGCCTGTCTTCTGTATGGATACATGGAGGAGCAAAGATCGATCATTACCTTCAGGTGCAGATGACGCGCGCGCAACGTGATTCACTTGATCTTCTCCATCTACCGGAACCTGCACCGCATGAATGTCGACGATGGCGGGCTCGCTGAAGAAGGACGTTCCTCTCTGGTTGTTGGAGGCGGCAACTTGCAACTCCGAATAATAAAGACGAGTTGGGAGCTGCAGTGATGTCTTCGCAACCGCTGGCGCTTCCTGCCCATTCAGGCGCACAGGATAGGTCAAAGCACCCTCAACAGGGTTCCAACTCACGGAACCGGCTTGCGAGAACAGAGATGGCGTCTCAAGAGCGGTCAAGCTCTCCTCAAGCCGAATGTTCTCCCGAGAAGGGCTCGCCTCACCATCCAGCTCGATGCTGACAGTATGCTTGCCGCGGAGCTTGGAACTGATCACAGGCAGGGCTTCCTTGCCATCGAATAGGAAGCGCTTGATCCGATTTCCCGCCCCCCTTACCTCGATCGACAACAGCGCATCCCGGTATGGAAGGTTCGTCAGACTGTAGTGGCCTTTCATCGCGTTTGGAACGAAGGGAGAGAAGTGCAAGCCATCTACTTCATAGTGAATTCCAAGAATGACGCGGTAGACCATTGCAAGTTGTCCGGCGACGCTCCAGAGCTGCCTATCCGAGTTGATTTCGGTGCCGACCGGGCTTCCCGTATCCAAGACAAAGTTCTCTTTGTTGGTAAGGAATAAGGCCGCCTCTCTGTAGAGGGCCGAGAGACCATACATCAGCAACTCATCGTCACCGGATTTGGCTGCAGCTAAGTTCCAGAAAGACTGAACGAACGGCCACACCGATCGGTTGTGGTACGGCGGAACGCCTGCGGATTCTGGAAAGACCGTTGGAATGCCGTAGGCAGTCTTAGGCACAGAGTGAATGACTTCTCTCTGACGAGGTGGGGTAGCAACATCAAAGAGAATACATAGGGCCTCGCCAAGGGCGTCGGCGCGGGGAGATAATGTCAGCCATTCGCGGCCGTAAAGATACTCTCCATAGAAACCAGCCTTCTCGTTCCAAAAAAGGCCATTAATTCCAGTTCGTATACGCTCAGCCTTCCGAGTCCAGTCAATCGCTGGCTCCTTCAACTCCCGTGCCATCAGCGCCAATATTTGATAAGAGCGATAATACACGGCGTTCGTACCAAGGCTCTCAGACCGATATATGTCAACTGGCTGCATCCATCTCGGGTAGGTCTGCTCTCGCCAATCCATAAACGAGGATTCTCCGTGAGCAAGGCCTGTCTTGGGATCGATGACGATCCGCTCGTCATCACGTATTGAGTTGCGAGCGATCTCGTAGCTTTTTCGCAGCCATTGTTGATCGCCGGTGACCAAATAGACTTCCCAGGAAGCTACAATCCAAGTCACTCGGTCGGTCGATACCGGCCAAGAGCCGCCAGTTCCCGTATCCTGAACGATTCGGTCGCGCTTCACTTTCTGCATGAGGCTGGCCTTGGCACCCTGAGGGGAAACGCTAGCGAGTGACAGGATAGTGCTGTAGCTCACATCGCGCGTCCACACCCCCTCCCACTTCGCGCCGGCATTGAAGGCTTTGTCTGGCCTCTGATCCGCAACTAGTTCACTCAGGGACAGGTTGTAGAGAGCATCCAAGAGCACAAAGGATGACTCAAACCTCGGATATGCATCAAGGTTCGTGGTCAAATTCCATCGCAGATCTGATGGCGGGCGCCCGTCTCCGCTGTATGAGGAGACTATCTCGGTTCTCGACACCGCCCGAGCCGTATACTGTCCTTGCTCTACACGGTCAGACCAGACATTGTAAGCGTCTGAATGATAGAGCTCTGCGGGCACCTGGGCCGTTGCCTGTCTTGAGTAGCCGAGCGATGCGATTGCGGTGACACCACTCACAACCATAGCAAGAATGGGGGAGGCATGTGACATAAGCGTGCTCTTTTCCGCCGCGACCAGCGGCAAACTCTCCCTCAAAGACCATCTCAGGATCAACGGACGTTTCTAATTCACGTCGAGATACACGGTGTCCCAGTAGGTGAGAGAAGGAAGTGTGAAGACGACATAGGCACCGTTACCATCCGACCCGGTTGTGAAAGGCACATTGTAGGTAGTTCCGCCGGCGTAATCAGGCGACGCGAAGTTTACTGCGGACACCGTTTTAAGGTTGTAGTACTTCACGGTGACACTTGTGAGCACTGACGGAATTGGGTGCGGTGTTGTTTTAGTGCAATTGGAGCACTCACCCGTTTGCCATGCCACACTGGATTGGCCGATGAAATTCAGGAGATGGATGATCTCGTGTTTACTGTCAGACTTGGTGAGCGCCCAGATACTATTGGGAGTTGCGGTGCTCGTGACGGTTTGCCCAGTGATGGCAACCATCTGAGAGGTACTCGTCTGCCCGTCGCGCAGCAGATTCTCGTACGCAGTCAAGAAGTCGTAGTAGTTTCCCACCGAGGCACTGAGCGACGCTGACATAGGCTCGGAGTTGGTGGTGAAATTTTGTTGGTTCAGCATGTTCCCGCTGTCCCCGAGTTCGATGTGAGACCCACCACTCGCAAAGAGTGTGGCATCTAGCATGAGAACATCTGGCGTGTTGAAACCGGAGCCAACACCAGCGTTTGGGTTGTAATCGACATACGCAGCCGCGACCAGGGATTTCGGAGTTCCCACGGTCGCACTGTCGCTGTATGCCGTGTCGACAGCCTGTTTCAGAGAATTGTAGGTGCTAAATCCGTCACCGTTGGCCCACAGCTCCGAATAGAGAATATCTTCCGGACTTGTATTTGCTTCGCAGTGACCATGGTCGTAACTGACCGGATTGAAGATGAGGAAGTGACTCCCGAGAGCGTTCTTGGCGTAGGCCAAAAATGGGCTGAACGTTCCATTGATGAACGTTGTTGATCCGGCATTGTTGTTGAGCGTCGTTGTTGATCCCCACGTGGAAACATCGTCACTGCAGGCGTCATTCGTAACGCCGGCGGCAACGCCTGATGCGGTATAGTCAACCGTGTTTAGATCACCGAACGTGTCGGCGTGAAAGCCGTCGAAACCGAACGCCTGGATGACAAGAAGCTGTTGATTGACGAGGTATTGCTGCCACGCAGTGTTGGAGGGGTCCATGTACTGCCACTGGTAAAACGATGCTGCAGGCCCCCCGCTTCCGGCGGGTGTCGAGTAGAGCCCCCAAGCCGGGGACACGCCGCTACCATCGGCCGTATAAGAGGTGAAGCCTGAACTTCCATTCAATGCGGAGTAGATAGAGTTGTACGCCATCGCAACCATATTATCTGCGTGCGCTTGCCGGATGAGCCCGTTAATGGCGGAAGCGTAATTCGTGTTTCCGCTACCGTCATTTACCCACGAGGCGGACGGACTTGTCACGCTACCGGAGAGCGGGACATGGTGCTTCCACTCCCAATCGTAGAATTGCAAACCATCGATGTGGAACCGATTGAGAGCAGCAATGATTGATTGAGAGTTGGGAGTGGCGCTGCCAAAGCTGTTAGACGTGAGATAGCCGTAACGGGGGAATCGAGTCCACGAAGAAGAGACATCAATCGCGGTATTCAGCGCACCCACAGACACATTCGCCGAGGACTCGGCCGCGGCCTGCACAAGGTATCCCGTGAAATCTGTACTAGGCGTGGTCCAGGAAAACGAGAGCGTTTCAGTCGCCCCGCTTGCAAGCGAGTACGATTGACTGCTGAGCGTAGCTGCGAGCCCATCCAGATGGGCAATGTCGATGGAGAGGCTTCCTGTCGCTTGTGCTGCGGTAAAATTCTCTAAGACAACTGATATTGTGGCCACGTCGCCCGGGGCGTATCGTGCCTTGTCTGTTGAGACAGCAGTGATGAAGCCAGCGTTCGGTTTCGCCGAGACTTCACTCGATTGAGACGAAGTCCCTCCCATTCCAACTGCAGCGATTGTGTAGTAGTAAGCAGCGCCGTTGGTCAGGCCGGTGTCAGTATAGGCTGTTCCCGTGATTCCGGTTTGGTACGCACTAGTCCCTTCTGCGCCTGAGGTAGGGGATCGATAAACGTTATACGAAGTCGCTCCGGTAGTCGCGGTCCAGGTAAGAACGATCTGTGTATTTCCACCGGTAGCAGTGACGTTCGAGGGAACTGATGGCGGTGCAACGGGTGCCACCGGTGTAGCGGAGCCTTCGGGTGAGAGAGAACTGGTGCCGGCACTATTCACAGCGGCTACTTGGTAGAAGTAGCTGGTGCCGTTAGCGAGGCTGGTGTCGGTATAGGAGGTGGCAGTGACATTGGTCTGAAACGGCGTCGAGCCTTCTCCGCCAGATTTAGTGGATCGATACAAGCTATAGCTCGTCGCACCGCTGCTCGCACTCCAAGTGAGCGAGGCCTGCGCATTCCCCGCGGCTGCCGTCAGGGTTGCAGGCGCGGGTGGAATGGTGGGGCCCGACCCGCTTGAAGAGGACCCTCCCGAGGAACAGCCCGAGACTGTAGAGAGAAACATGCAGAGAAGAGTGGTACTGGTTGACAGGAGCATCTGGTGCCAAGGGCTGGATAGCATAGTCCTCTGTCGTTTCGGCTGCAATGAAGGCGTAGAAGCACACGTATACATCGTTTGGTCACCGGATAGCTTTTGCGTTTGGGGCAGTGAATCTCAATTCCAACGACAGATGGAGCGGCGAACAAGCGGGAGGCCGCCGCCGCTCCACCCAGGAAGACTCAGTAGAAGATCTTCACCGCGAATTGGAGATTGCGAGGATTCCCCACTGTGCTGCTCACCGTTCCAAACGGAGGAAGGTAGCCAACGTATCCATAGGGCGTTCCGAAATTCACGTTGTTCCAAACATTGAAGGCTTCAGCACGAAACTCAGCCCTGATGGAATCGTGAATCGGGAAGTTGCGAAAGACGCTCAAGTCCGTATTCCGGAAGCCAGGCGCGTGCACGCTGTACGGCCTGCATGTACCGAAGTGTCCGTAGCCGTATTGAGGTCCTAACGCGCTGTCACTCGTCGGATCGCCATATGCAGCCGGGTTGATGTAGAACCCGCCCCCACCTTGGACGAACTTGTGCCAGTCTCGGCTGGCCCCTGCAAAGGGATTACCGATGCAGTCCGCACGTCCATCGTGGTTCTGGGCTTGATCGCCCTGATCTCCGTAGATGGTGAAAGGATTGCCACCCTGCGCGGTTACGATGGTGTTCAGTTGCCAACCACCAATGATGTCCTTCACGACAGGAGTGCTATTGAAGTATTGCGCGCCCCTGCCAACCGGTATATTCCACAGCGCGTGTGCCACAAAGCGATTGCGAACATCAAGCGTCGAATCGCTCCGTTCCGCTGCGTGATTGTAGAGTGCATTTTCACCGATGTAGTTGCCGTTGATCGGGACATTGAAGTCCTGGAACGAGTGACTCCACTCATAGCTGACTCCAAACTGCAAGCCATGACTTGCCTTGTGGTCGATGGATGTCTGCAGGCTGTTGAAATTGGTGTTTCCGTCGCTCCGCGCTTCCTCAAGGAAGGCAGCCTGAGTGAAGAAGTGGGGGTTTGAGGGTCCGACTCCCGAGTAATTGATCAAATTCTGATACAGGAAGTACGCTCCCGGATATGACGATTGGCCGGGAGTAAACTCAGGGATTCCCTCGTTGGCATTGACGATGCGACCCATCTTTCGCGCGAAGTTGCCAACATAGTCAAGACTGAACGTTGTGTTCTTCTCGACCTGCACCTGCGTGCCGAAGCTGGGCTGCGAGACGTAACCAGTCCGGCGGTTGGGATCTTGCCAGCGGATTTGAAGTGTGTAAAGCGGCGGAAGAATTCCGTTCTGAGCGGTGAGGGCCTGCCCCGGGAAGCCATTCTTGAGTTGGAAGGCTGGGGTGGTGCTACCGTTTGATTGACCGATGGAGCTCTGGACGAGGAAGGGAGCATTCAAGCTTGGGACCGCTTCCGAACCATAGCGATCCAGGTGCTGGTAAAAGAAGCCGTAGCCGCCGCGGAACACGACCCGCGGTAACAACTGATATATGAATCCGATACGCGGGGCGAAATTCAGCTTGTCTGGATGTACGAAGGACTTTCCGTACCAGCTGTTATCCCCGGGATTGGCTGTGACGATCTCACCTCCGTTCGCTGGGCTGAAGGACGCGACTCTGTTGTTGCGTTCCAATAGAGGAGAGTACAGCTCGTATCGGAAGCCATAGTTCAGGACCAGTTTGTCGGTGATGCGCCATGTGTCCTGACCATAGAAGTTATGTCCGGGTTGATACTCGTGGGGAGTCACGACGCTCTCGAACGATGCTGAGTTCGCATCGCCGAGCAGAAGATCTGCAGCGCCAAAATTGGTCCCGGTGGTGGAGTACTGTCCCGAAAATCCCATGGCGCCGTTCACATTCTGCAGATCGAGGAAATTGCTTGTGAAACGGTGGTATTGGTAACCGAATTTGAAGCTGTGGCGACCGTGCAGGTAGCTGTAGTCGTCGAAGAACTGGTAGACCTGCGAGGTGTAGTGTTGGGGACGGTAGGTTGAGTCGCCGAAGCTGTGGAAGCCACTCACTGAAGTGTTGGGTAGACCAAAAGTGGAAGGTGTAATTGGGACGCCGGTCAGTCCGAACTGCCCCTCAGCGGACTGTCCGAGCGGAAGGCCTCCCGGAGGGTTGTTCGCTCCGAGATTCCGCGTGTAGCCTACTCTGGCTTCGTTCACCGCAGACTTCCCGATCGTTCGGATGTACGAGAGAACGAAGCTTTGGCCATGATTTGCCGTGTTGGCTGCAAAGTTTTCTCCGCCGTAGATCGGGTTACCTGTCCATTGAGGATCCACGCCGTCTGAATGGAAGATGCTGTAGCGACCGAATATATGGTTTCTATCGTTTATATTTTGATCGATCTTCACGTCTGCTGACCAAGTGTTATTGGGCAAGGGCGTGATGAACTTGTAATTGGCCACACCGAGGTTGTCACTCCCGGGCGTTCCTGCTGGAGACGATGGCGGTATGTTGGGGTCGGGGTAGCCCTGCAACAACTTCACACCCACTGGGTCTAGGCAGCTGGCCTGAACGATGGTGCCGACAATACAGCCGGCCTGAGAAGGCGCGGCCGTTCTGAAAGTGACGCCTTGAGCCTCTTTGAAGTCGAAGACTCCAGGCTCCAACGGAGAGGTTCCCTTCATCAGAAGGGTAGGCACGGTCGAGAGTTGCGTGACGTTCTGCGCGATAATGACCTGCTGGTAATCTGCGAAAAAGAAGGTGCGATTATGACGAATCGGGCCGCCGATCGTACCTCCAAACTGATTCTGGTTGTAGGGCTGAATCGGAATATTGTTGCGTGAAGGGCTGTTGAAGAAGTAATTGGCATTGAACATGGCGTTGCGCCAGTAATCAAAAGCGTCGCCATGAAACTGACTGGTTCCGCTCTTTGTCGCAGCTACCACGACGCCGCCCGCAGCGTTGCCGAACTCGGCGTTGTATGTCCTGGTCTGAATACGGACCTCGCCCAGTGAGTCGGGGGAAGGTTGAACAGCTTGTACCGAGCCCTCGATCAAATTCGCAGAGTTTGAATTGTTGTCCACGCCGTCAAGGGTGAAGTAGTTTTGCAGTTCCGAGTTCCCGTTGACGCTGAAACCGTCCGCAACCTCGTTCGGACCTGAGTAGTACTTGCCGACGCCGGGAAGGAGCAGAGCCAATTGGGCGTAGTTGCGCCCGTTGAGCGGGAGGTCGTTGATAGTCTTCGTATCGATCACTCCGCCGAGATCGGCCATCTGCGTTTGCAACTGGCCCGCATTTGAGTCGGATACCGTGACGTTTTGGTCCGAAGGGCCAACTGGAAGCTTGAAGTTTATCGCCACGCGTGACTGAACATCGATCCGGATATTCGTGAACGTTTGGGCTGCAAATCCGGGAGCTGCCGATGTGACCGAATACACGCCTGGCAGGAGCGGTTGTGATTGGTATTGGCCCTGCGCGTTGGCGGTGGCGGCGAACGAGACCCCCGTCGCCTGATTTTTCAACGTGATTTTGGCGCCGGCGATAGCGGCGCCCGTCGCGTCGGCCACTGAACCAACGATCGAACCAGTATCGATCTGCGCAGCAGCCACCTGGGTCAAGGCCGACAGCGACAAAGCGAGGATTAGCTTACGGAAATTCATTTGGTGCCTCCAAAGTTTGCATACAGCGAGTGTTCTTACCAAACCTCGGCGGCAAAGGTATGTACCCGACGCGTGCGTTGACGAGGGAATGAGCGCGACCTTTACCCGAGGTTTTGCCGAGGCTTCGTAAGGCATTTGTTTTGATAATTTTGCGAGACTCGCGCTACCGAGTGTTATCTTTATAAAGTGTCAGCAGCAGTGATTTGAGGTCTCGCTTTGCAAGGCGATTTTCGCATCGGCAGCTGGGTAGTGCAGCCCCGCATCAATTCGGTTCAGCACGAAGGGACGCTGCACCACCTAGAGCCGAAGGTGATGCAGGTTCTTGTCGTGCTAGCGGCCGAGCCGGGCGAGGTGATCACAAGAGAGAGCCTCCGCAAAGCGGTGTGGCCCGATGTTTTCGTCGGCGAGGACGTGCTGATCCGCGCTATCTCGGAAATCCGCCGCGTGTTCAGTGATGATCCGAAAAATCCCCATACCGTGCAGACGGTGCCAAAAGTCGGCTATCGTCTGATCGCGCCTGTCACGATCGAACCGTCCAAACCTCGGTTGGCAGAGCCATCAAAGCACTCTGACTCTGATGACGTCGTTTCCGCGCCAGTTATTGAACCAGGCACCGTAGTGCCGCCTCCTGTTTCGCGTCTACAACCCTTTTGGCTCCTGACCAGTCTCTCCGCACTGATCGTGGTCGCCATCATTGGGCTTGTCATACTGAACGTACGAACCGCTGGATCGAAGCTGACCCCTTATACCAGCCGGCCCCTGACCACCTATCCGGGATCGGAACTCCAGCCGTCGTTCTCACCTGATGGGAGTGCCGTCGCCTTCGTATGGCGAAAAGAGAACGAGAGAGGCCATGTGTATGTGCTCTCTCTGAAATCGGAGGTTCCGATCAGGCTGACTGGCTCAGCAGATGAAGAATACAGCCCAGTGTGGTCGCCCGACGGTGGCACGATCGGCCTCATTCAACAGTCCAGCGAGAGAGCCACGATCCAACTCATTCCGGCTGTTGGCGGATCCGAGCGCGAAGTCTACGAATTTCCTGTCAATCAAACCTGGGAGTACGGGGGCTTAGCTTGGTCGGCAGACGGTAAGAATTTGATATTCCCTCAACAAGAGAAAGCGGGAGCCACCAGCAACCTGGTCGAACTGGATCTCGCCACACATGACATACATGAGTTAACCTCTGCTCCGGGCGGATGGGATGGTGACTGGACGCCTTCTGTGTCACCGGACGGCAAGACCCTAGCCTTCGTTCGCAGTTCGGAACGCTCGGTACGTGACCTGTATGCGATGTCGCTGAATGGAGGAAGTCCGAAGGCGCTCACGACAGACGGCAAGCTCATCGTGGGCATCACATGGACGGCGGACAGCAAAAGCATCGTTTTCTCATCCAATCGTGGAGGTCAACTCGCGCTCTGGAAAATCGATTCCACCGGAGGGGAGCCCGCTCGAGAACCCGTTGGAACTGATGATGCTTATGGACCGACGATCTCCCGTCAAGGAGATCGAATGGCTTTCGCGAGCGGATATGCCGACTGGAGCATCTCTGGTCTCGACCTTGGAACAAAGCAGACACCCGTCGAGACTGACATCCTCTCCTCCACAGAACAAGACGAGGCGCCGTCGGCTTCTCCGGGAGGCGATCGACTCGTCTTACAATCGTGGCGCTCGGGTGAGCAAGAGATTTGGTCTTCTGACATTTCCGGCAGGAATCCGATTCAACTTACGAGCGCCGGGGCTTCAGCTGGCAGTCCAAACTGGTCGCCTGACGGCAAGTTGATAGCCTTCGACGCTAGGCCAGATTCTTTCGCGCACATCTTCATCATGGACGCAACTGGCGGCGCGCCGAAAGCTCTGACACATGGAAAGTTCAACGACATCGTTCCAAGTTGGTCCCCCGATGGCAAATGGCTGTACTTCGGTTCCAATCGATCCGGGGCTTGGGCCATCTGGAAGCTATCTGCGGACGGATCGGGCAGTCCCGTGCAAGTGACCAAGGAAGGCATGGTTGCAAAGTCGAGCCTGGATGGTAAGTGGCTTTACTACACCCGCTTTGTCGAGCCCGGAATATTCAGACAGCCGCTCGCCGGCGGTCCGGAGGCGAAAATATCGGAGGGACCTCCTGCCGATCGACAAGGCTATTGGACCGTCGGCGAAAAGGGTATCTACACGATCAAAGCGAATGGTCATGGGTACGATGTTGTGCTACTGGACCCAGATTCTGGCCGTTTCGAGAAAATCAGTGCGCTGCAGCACTCTCCTACCCTCTTTGCGGGCATGACGCTAGAACCACGAGACAAGCGCCTCATTCTGTCTGAAATGAATCATGCTGGAAGTCACCTTACGTTGGTTGACCGGTTCCACTGATCCATCAGCATGTGTTCAGCGAAACCTCGGGAAAGCTTCGTCCCCAAGCCACGTTCGGCGAGTGCAACTCGGGCAAAGATCAAGAATGCGATTTTCTGCAGCGTGCCTCTTTGCTCTCTTGCTTCCCTTGGCTTCAGTGTGTCAGGATATCGGCCTGACAGACGCATACCCCGCCGAGGCGCGCTATGCGCCTGGAGACCTCATCTCGATTGTCGTCCAGTCAGAGGGCACGAAGACTCGGAAAGGTTACGTCTCTGCTGAGGTCTACGACCTTGATCGCAACGTGGGACATTGTGGTAGGTCGAACCTTACCCAGATTCCTAGCGAGATCGTGGTGTTGTGCCAAGTACCTCCCGTTGACTTCAAGGGGTACATGGTTCAGGTTTTTCTCCGCGATGTACACGGCCACGTGGTAGCGCATCGATGGACCGCAGTTGACGTCTCATCCGACTGGGCGAGGTACCCACGTTATGGCTTCTTGGCGCACTACAATGCGGCCGAAGGCGCGCAACCTGCTGAGTGGATCGAACAATTGAACCGCTTCCATGTGAATGGCCTGCAGTTCTACGATTTTCAGTACCGACACGATCAGCCTCTGGCTGGCACGATCAACGAGCCCGCGGAGGAATGGAAGGATATTGCTGGTCGAGAGATAGACCGCCAAACCGTCATTCAGTTCATAGAGGCCGCACACGCCCGAAACATAATGGCTATGGCTTATAACGCCAGCTATAGTGGGTATGACGATGTCTTCACGCGCGGAACTGCCCCACTTCCGCTGAAATGGGCTGTGTGGTCTGACCCGAAATCGCCGCGCACTGCCGCGAACGCGAAGAGCCTCCCACTACGAGGAGATATCCCTTGGACTACGTCCAAGCTCTTCTACATGAACCAAAACGATCCCGAGTGGCAGCAATATTTGTTCCACCGTATGAGAGATCTTTTTGCCGTTTACGCCTTTGATGGATGGCACATCGACACTTTCGGCGAACGAGATGCTTATTCATACGATGGTGAGCTCGTCGATTATGTGAGCGGCTTCCCCCAGTTTATCGACGCCGCACATGCCGCCCTCAAGAAGCCCATCGTTTTCAACGCGGTCAATACCTTGGGACAGACGGGTGTCGCAGCTTCAGACGCCGATTTCGTTTATTCCGAACTATGGGAAGGCCACGAGACGTTCGCAAGCATCCTTCAGACGCTTGATGAGGTTCGGAAGACGAACAGTGCGAAGGCCGTTGTGCTGGCTGCATATGTGCACCGCGGGAGCGACCTCAATCGTGTAGAGCCGAAAAATAGGAAGTTTAACGAGCCGGCAGTCTTGCTGACTGATGCCGTGATGTTTGCGGCAGGAGGCTCCCACATCGAGCTGGGAGACGGTCGGAGAATGCTTTCGAGCGAGTACTTCCCTGCGGACAGCGATCTAAGTGTCGGTACGGCTCTGTATCGGAGCCTACGGCATTATTACGACTTTATGACCGGCTACGAGCAATACCTGCGCGACGGCGTCAGGCCCGCTCGAATCCAAGTCTCAGTCGATGGTTATTCTTGTAGTGACTCAGGTGAGCCGAACACAATCTTCACGATCTCCCGGTCCCGTGGACACACGAGGATTCTTCATCTGATCAACTTGACCGGCTCGAATGACTCTCGATGGAGAGACATCCAAAGGGACCGTCCAAAGCCGCACTTGATAAAGGATCTGCGTGTGCGCCTACATGGTAGCGAGTCAGTTCGGTCGGTTGGATGGGCGTCTCCCGACGAAGATAGTGGAAGCTATCACCGAATACGCTTCCAGCAGAGTTGGATACACGGTAAATATGTGCTCAACTTTCGCCTCCCGAGGTTGACCTACTGGGACACAATCGTGATTCAGACAACATGAGAATGCATTAACCTAACGACCCCTTTCAAGCATATTGGTCTTGCTTTTTCTCAGCGCGCGGCCTTCGGAATCGATTACAGCTGTGGCAGGTGTACCTTGAAGCAAATGAGATCGCCAGTTCTGTTGCTAATCACGTTCATCTGGCTGCTGGCTGCGCCTGTGCTGCATTGCCAATCAGCTAATAGTTCAACAATGCCGGCTCTGGTGATACTCGATACGAACATCGGCGACGATATCCATGATGTGCTCGCTCCAGGCTTTTTGCTACAAAGCCCAGAAATTCGGTTGATTGGGATAACCAGCGCATGGGGCGATACAGCAATGCGCTCTCGACTTTTGGATCGATTGCTGCGCGAAAGCGGTCACTCAAACATCCCGGTCGCCACCGGGATCGTTCGCCATCACGCAGATGAAGCCACTTTCTCACAGCGCCGATGGGCGGAGAGAGAACCGGAGAGCGAACATCCACCCGCTATCGATCAGATTCTCAGACAGGTGAGTGAACATCCTGGTCAGGTGACTCTACTGGCGATCGGACCCTTAACAAGGGTTGCCGCTGCCCTCAATCGAGATCCAGTGACAATGCGAAGCTAAAGCGGATCGTGATGATGGGAGGTTCGGTTTGTCGGGGCTATGATGATCTTGGGTACCTTCCGGACCATGGCCCAAGCGCTGAGTACAACATCGTTATGGATACCGAAGCGGCACAAAAGGTGCTTACGTCGGGTAAACCGCTCTTCGATGTCCCCTTAGACTCCAGCCAGCACAAATTCGATGAAGTCAAACGCAAAATCGTATTTGCACATGGCTCCGCGCTCACGGACATCTTTACCGTGCTCTATCAGCAGTGGTACGCGACCACCGGAAACATTACTCCGACCATGTTCGATGCGGTGGCTGCCGCCTATGTAGTCGATCCAAGTCTTTGTGCTATGACGCCACTGCGTATCGAGGTGACCGCGAGAGGTCTGACCAAAGAAGTCTCAGGCAGGCCAAATGCGAACGTCTGTTTGTCCTCGTCGCAGGACGCCTTTTTCGGCGCATATATCCCACGGAAACTGAAAAATGAACCATTTACCACCGCCACCATGCCCTAACGGCTCGTCATTGGACCGTTTTATACGAACTGACCAGCGCGGCTCAGTGGACATCAACTCCTTTTGTGTTAGAGCCTTGGACGAGTCGGCAGCAATAGCGCTTCGTTGACAAATGTGAGTTCAAGGCCCTCTCGACGAGGCCAATATTCATGTTCTGCGACGCGCCGCGTTTTGATCGACCTGGGTAGCGGCGGTGTCAAAGAGGCGAATGGCACTTCGCGAAGGACAAAAAAAGATAAAAAGGCAGGTAAACGAACGCGAACAAGTTGGCCTCGGCAAACCCTCGGCAGTTCCTTCGTTCTTCCCCCTAGTCAGACGCATGTTGCGATGGCTAGTGTTCCGGTGGCCGTCAGCAGGCATGCTCTGTTGTCGCCAACGAGGAGGTCTGCTTTGCCCCTCGGATCAGGGAAGTCTTGGAGGTTGGGCAATGAAAAAACTCTTACTGCTTGTAGCGGGGGCACTATGCGCGGTGCAGCCTGCATTCTGCGGAATCCTCATCTCTAGCGCCAATACAGATCAAGCGCGTTACAGCCCTGGAAGCCTGGCGACTATTTACGTCAACCTGACGAACACCTCTGGGAGTTTCCAGAACGGAAACGTCGCTGTCACTCTGACGCATCTGGGCAGTGTGACCGCAACACTTCCGACCCAGGGGTATTCACTGTCGAACGGGGCGAGTACGTCTCTCACGTTCTACTGGACGACTCCCGCTTCAGACCTCACCGGGTACTCGGTGGAGATCAACGCAACCAATTCCAGCGGCACGGCCATCGACAGCATGAATTCGGCGATCGACGTATCCTCGACTTGGACGCGGTTCCCCCGTTACGGGTATGTCGGCACCTATCCGTCCAATTTGACCAACGCGACGGCTTTCAATGAGTTGTGGCTGCTCAAGAACTTCCATATTGATGGGGTTCAATTCTACGACTGGCAATGGAAACAGCACGTACCTCTCGCAGGTTCCGTGTCTAGTCCTGCGGCATCGTGGCAGAACATTGACGGCAGCGACACGAACTATGCGTCGGCGGTGAATACGTATATCAGTGCCGCACATTACTACGGCATGTCCACCATGGAGTACAACTTGGCCTATGGAGCCTTTAGCAACTACGCCTCAGATGGCAGCGGCGTGAGCCCGCAGTGGGGACTGTACACCCAAAGCAATGGGACGAACCAGTGGAACAATCCGCTCCCATCTGGCTGGGCGACCTCAACGCTGGATATCTTCGACCCTAGCAATTATCAATGGCAAAACTACATCGCCGGGCAAGAGAAGGACGTTTTTGCCGCATATGACTTTGACGGCTGGCAGGTTGATCAATTGGGAAACTGGGGAACGATGTATTCGTACTCTGGTGCTCAGGTCGACTATGGAGCTGCGTTCCCAAATTTCCTAAATACCGTCGGTAGTCAGATTGGGAAGCCACTGGTCTTCAACTCAGTTGGCGGGTTCGGCCTTCCTGGTGTTCTGCCTGAAGAGGCCTTCGCGTATGTGGAATGCTGGCCTTCCTCGAATGGCGGCACACAGAACAACTATAACGATCTCAAATCGGTCGTGGATTCGATCGCATCGGCGAGTTCTGGGAAAAGTGTCGTTCTCGCCGCGTACATGGATTCTGCCTACGCGAACACCACAAGCAACGGCTACTTCAACCCTCCCGGTGTTCTCCTCACGGACGCAGCCATCTTCGCGATGGGAGCGTCGCATATCGAATTGGGCTCCGGCATCGGCGGCAATGACCAGCTCGATATGCTTGATGGTCCATACTTTCCCAACACCAACCTGCTTCCATCGTCCTCTCTGCTGAGTACGCTTCAGAGCTACTACGATTTCGATGTTGCGTATGAAAACCTCCTAAGAGGTACGTTGCCGAACAGTTCGAATGCGATCACGTTCTCCCAAGCGCATTCGATCATTGCCGCAGACAACGAGATTTGGGCTTTCGCGAAGACCGATGGGAATACGCACATGCTCAACATCATCAACCTGCTCAATGCGTCCAACACGAATTGGCGGGATGACAACGCAAACTACCCCCAGCCCCCAACTCAGACGAATCTGGTCACCAAGTATTATTACGGGTCCGGCGCCGCCCCAACGGGGCTTTTCTGGGCTTCGCCGGACGTGAACAGCGGCCGGATGAGCTCCATTAGCTTCTCGTTTGGAAGCGATAGCGGCGGCAGCTACATTCGATTCACCCTTCCAACATTGCAGTACTGGGACATGGTTTACATCACGACCTGAGAATCCGGCCCGATCCTCGCAATTGTTGTTTAGCATATGAGTGACGGCATTCGACCAGCATGGACAGACTGTCCTGCGAGCTCCTAGCGTGCAAATTTGGCGGGAAGGGGGTTGAGGGAGGAACCGAAAGAGGTTCCTCCCCCGCGTCGTTCTTGGTTCGCAAAAGGAAAATGGCCCGGGACGAAGCCGGGGCCATGGTGGGAGATTGCTTCACCCGCTACGACAAGGATTTAGGCGTCAAGTCGGGCGACCCTCGGTACCGTAACCCGTCTGGGGCAGGACAACTCCATGACCGTGAAGCTCGATTCAGGGAAGACCGCCGAACTTTCGCCCGAGAAGACCAGGCACCTCGACTATGGCTACGCCGTCGATGCCGTGAAGAACGTTCGCGCCGAGCGGGTCATAGCAACCGGTGACGGGCTCACCCAGCAGGCATTCCAAGGCGCTTCCGCGAAAGCCGACCTCAACCTGTACGCCGGAACGTCTGCCCCCGCGCAAGAGTTCAGCGCTGCCAAGGAGCTGGCTTCGCCAGAGATTGCGCAGCCTGCCAAGCAGCATGACTTCGGCATCGGCTTCTAGGGATCACGGCCCCAAACGTCTAAAGCCGTACGGTAAGGGATTGCGCTTTTATGCGGTTAGTCGGCAGGAAAGGCTGGTCGAGCTTCGCGCTTGAAGTAGTGGAAGGTGCCCATCCAGAAGCGAGCGCGATCTAAAACGGATTGCAGTGTTGAGCGACGTGCGGGCTGGCCGTCGAACCGTGGCTGCGGCAGCAGCCGTGTTGGCCGTGAGCGAGCGCCAGGCGTACCGGTTGCTGGCCAGGTATGAAGTGGATGGCGGGTCGGGGATGATCCACAAGGCGCGAGGTCGCACATCGAACCGGAGTCATAACGACGGCATCCGGAAGTACGCGGTCGAGTTGGTGAAGACCAAGTACGCGGACTTCGGGCCAACGCTAGCGACCGAGGTGCTGCTGGACAAGCATCAGATCCGGATCGGTAAGGAGACGCTGCGGCGGTGGATGATGGCCGAAGGCTTATGGCTGTCGCGCACGCAACGAAGAACCTTCCACCAGCCCCGACTGCGGCGCGAGAGCTACGGTGAACTGATCCAGATCGATGGCAGCGACCACCGCTGGTTCGAGCAGCGAGGCGAGCCTTGCACGCTGCTGGTTTTCGTCGACGACGCGACCAGCAAGCTGATGCAGCTCCGCTTCGTGCCGAGCGAGAGCACGGACTCCTACTTCCAGGCCCTGAACGGCTATCTCACGACGCACGGCTGCCCTACTGCCTTCTACTCCGACAAGCACACCGTCTTCCGAGTAAACCGGCCGGATGCGAAGGGCGGTTCGGGCATGACCCAGTTCGGCCGTGCGCTCGCAGAGCTCAACATCGAGATCCTCTGTGCGAACTCAAGCCAGGCAAAAGGCCGGGTGGAGCGGGCGAATCGTACGCTGCAATGACGTGCCCCCATTTTCTCAACCACTGATAACTGGAGTTTCCCGGTTTTGGTTTTGCTTTGAGATTTTATTCTCATCGCCGTTGTCGCGGCTGTGCGAATGTGGGAAGCGTTCTTTGCTTTCCACATTTGCATAGCCGATGCTGCGCCGGAACTGCTCCGGCGTTCTGTAGTCCAGCGAACTGTGCGGGCGTTCGCAGTTGTACTCCCGCCGCCAGTCCGCCAGGGTGTTCCGCACGTCGTTCAGGGTGCGGAACCAGCTCGTGTTGAGGCACTCGTCCCGCAGACGGCCGTTGAAACTCTCGACGTGTCCGTTCTGCATCGGCCGGCCCGGCTGGATGTTGACCAGGCCGACCTTCCAGTCCTCGGCCCAGCCGATCATGCGTCGCGAGGTGAACTCGGGCCCGTTGTCCGAACGCACCTGCTCCGGCCTTCCGCGCTCGGCGATCGCCCGTTCCAGCACGCGGGTCACACGTCCTGAACCCAGGCTGAAGTCGGCCTCCAGCGCCAGACACTCCCGCGTGTACGCATCCACCACCGTCAGGATGCGGACCATCCGCCCCGTCGCCAGACCGTCGACGACGAAGTCCATCGCCCACTCATGGTTCGGGCCCGTCAGCCGCGGCTCGACCGCTCGATCCCGCACCAGCCGCTTGCGCTTCTTCCTCCGCACGCTCAAGCCCTCCTCCAGATACAACCGGTAGACACGCTTCACGTTGACCCCATGGCCTCGACGTTCCAGCAGCACATGCAGCCGCCGATAGCCATAGCGCGGCTTCTGCCTCGCCAGCTTCAAAAGTTCGCTTCGCAACGCCACGTTGCGGTCCGGCATCGGCTCATACCGGTAGCTCGACCGCTCCAGGTCCAGCAGCTTGCAGGCCGTGCGTTCGCTCAGACCATGCTCGGCCTGAACGAACGCAACGTCTCCTCTTAGACCGGCAAGCTCCAGCCGTTTTTTCGGATCACGCCCTTCAGCGCCTCGCCGTGCAGACTCAGTTCCGCCACCAGCAGCTTCAGCCGGCGGTTCTCATCCTCCAGCGCCTTCAACCGCTGCGCCTCGCTCACGTCCATCCCGCCGAACTTCTGCTTCCAGCCGTAGAACGTCGCCGCGCTGATCCCGTGCTCGCGGCACAGATCCGCCGTCTTCACCCCAGCCTCATGCTGCTTCAAGATCCCAATCACCTGCTCTTCGCTGAACCGACTCTTCTTCATCGCTGCGCTCCCTCGCACTCAGATTACGAGAGAACTCCAGCTTCAACTGGTCGAGTTTTCAGGGGGCACGTCACAAAGCGAAGGAGTTTTCTAAAGAGAACTCGAGATCCCCAAGGTACTGAGATCATCCGCCTTTGCCTGTCTATGGGCCTTGCTTTATCTGCCGACGGCCGTCTTACTGCGAAACCTTACAGCTTCGCCCTGCGGAGTCAGAGAAGATTGCCAACCACTGAAACCGAACTGAAGCTGATCACGGCGTTGCGGAGATTCTCGCTTCCGCCGATGTGAGCAAAACAGCACAGCTGAGGCGAAACTTCAGGGTGATACTGTTATCAAGGCAACATAGCGTCTCCGCACCCTGAGTTTAGCGACAAGATCCAGAGCGATCCGCGATTCGCCCGCTGTCGAACATACCAGTGGCAGGATCACACCGGGGTATTCCAATGAACGCAACACATAGCGCGCGTTTTGATATAGCGGGGTTTCTGGCGGACGCAGGTCTGGGCAGGAAAATCATCCGCCTGAAGGCGGGGCAGCCTTTCTTCGCACAAGGTGACGAGGCGCATTTCGTCTTCTATCTTCAGGTTGGAAGCGCTAAGCTGACCGTAATCTCAAAACGCGGCAAGGAGGCCACCATCATGCTCCTAAGAGTCGGAGACTTTATCGGTGAGGAAGCGATCGCCGGCGTTGTCGGCCTACGCATTTCCACTGCGACGGCGGTCACAGCCTGCACCGCGATGAAAATTGAGCGAGCGGCGATGGTTCGCGTCTTGCACGACGAAAGTGCATTCTCCGAGATGTTTCTGAAGTTCGTGTTGCTGCGTGGCATTCGCACCCAGGAAGACTTGGTAGACCAGCTCTTTAATTCGAGCGAGAAGCGGCTCGCTCGAACACTACTGTTGATGGCTGAGTTTGGGAAGCCGGGAGAACCGGAGATGCTCATTCCCCCCATCACGCAGGAAGCGCTGGCAGAAATGATTGGCACGACTCGATCCCGCGTCAGCTATTTCATGAATCGCTTCCGGGAGCTCGGCTACATCGAATACAACGGTCGGATACACGTGAACAAGTCGCTTCTCAATGTGGTTCTGCACGACCAACTGCCGGAACAACGCTCCTCAAGGCCGACAATCCTCGATCCACCCCGCAGTGCATCGCGGCGAGCGATACGGAGCAGAGTGGTGAGCAAAGTGGAACAGCGATAAAGATCGTCGCGATGGGATACTCGTCTGGGATTCAGGACGGCATCCCAAAAGGACGTGACACATGCTCATCACGAAGCCTACGCTGCTGATTGTCGATGATGACGCTGCGATACGCAACACGCTCACGCTGATCTTTGACGAACTCGGTTACTCCGTGCGCACGGCGTCTGATGGCTTTGCAGCCCTGGCGTTGATTCATGAGTCGATGCCGGACGTTCTTCTTTCCGATCTTCAGATGCCGGGCATGTCAGGCTTTGAACTGCTGTCGGTTGTGCGCCGGATTCATCCGAACATTCGTGTTGTTGCGACAAGTGGTGCATTTCATGGCAAGGCAGTCCCGCCGGGTGTATCAGCCGATGGGTTTTATGAGAAAGCATCGGGCTTAAGTTATCTGCTCGATTTGGTGCGGCGCAACCCCAACCCAGATTCGACGCTTCGTCGACCATCGGGTGAATTCGAACCGATATGGATCACACCGTCCGGACGCCTTCCGTCCAAGGAGGTCTATCTCCTGATGGGTTGCCCCCGGTGCCTAAGAGCTTTTTTAGAGGTAGTGGGCGACGGGTCGAGAATGATACGCGAGACAGACTGCCTTCACTGCCACAACACGATCACCTACGCGATCGTTCCGATGGCCGAACCAGTTCCGAACGTCAATCTTTTGGGGATAGCGCAGGACATGGAAGTTGCTGCCTTAGCGGACCAACGCCGCTCACATCAGGAAACAATTCTTGGGTCAATCTAATCATGTCTACTCTCGCGATCCCCCTATCACCTCACACGCAAGGTCCAGAGCCAGTACGCTTCGCGAACTCTTCCTTTGAGCCAGCGCTGGTACGAAAGATCCTCCTGATTGAACCGAACATTTCGCTGTTGTCGGCTGAGACCGGTCTTCTCAACGCCGCCAACTATTGCGTTACCCCGGCCTTCAGTCATGGTGAAGTTTTTGTCTTACGGAGTATCGAGGCGGTCGCGCTTGCAATTATCAGTGATTCGCTTGGAAGTCTTGTGCTTGGCGCAGTTGCAATGACGGTGAGGAGTCAATGGCCACTCGCTCGAATACTGATCATCGGACGCGCGGCAACGATGTTGGAAGATCAGCTATACGACGAACAGGTTGAGCATTCTGTAGAACCTAAGCAGCTTGTCGAGCATATTGATCGGCTCTACAAGGATTCTTGGAATCAGCGGTCAAACACAATCGCCTGGAAGGGAGGCCGCTCGTGCTCCTGTTTGGCTCGCCCACCGATACCCGAGAGTGATCCCACGAAGGCTCGGAACACCGAGGTATCTGACAACAGCAACCTTTGGGGCACACCATCTGACATCCTGTACCGGACGAGATGACTCGATACGTCGGCTAACTGACCATCGTCGGGTCCTAAACATCCCTATTCCTATTGCACAGAATTCACGAGGCCTTGATGTCAAACGCTAATCTATATGATTCCGACGCCGCTCCATCGCGCTCGCATCACCAAGCGGAGAAGATGCGGAGAAGCACCGCCGTTCGCGATGGCGCACTGGCTGTTCCTCGGAACGTCAGGGCAGCGGATCTCTCCGTCGAAAACTACACGGAGACAAGCCTTCGCAAGAACAGGAGAGCCGTTGGGTCGTGTCCGAGAGCGCTTGGTGGTCGGATACCACAACATCCGATCTTCGTGCCAGCTGGGCAGAAACCTACATCCTCGTCTTCGCGGCGCTAGTGTAGTGTGCTGGAGTGCTCAGACTGAAGTTATGGGTGGTGCGAGAGTGTAGATAGTGCTATCGAACTGCCCTTCTGTTTCAGAGGGCGCTCGGTGCATCCGAGGGTCGCGCTCATGCTCATCTATTTCATCATCTTGTGCTGTCTTCCAATTTTCGGATTAGTGACCGGTGTAGTAGTGCTGGCGCACACAAGTCCTCAGCGGCTCGCATACTCGAAAGCCTGACGGCGCGCCGCCTTGAACCTTCTTTCGGCGACTATGGGTGGGCCGGCTCGACCAGAGAAAGGCAGCCGCCTTCGGGTCCGCAGAGAGTGCAGCAAGCCTCGCTGGGCGCACTCCACAGATAAGCAGTTTCACGAGAACAAAGGAGAATGCAATGTCCACCATGAACTCAGTTGTGGCTGTATACGACACGCACGCACAAGCCGAAGCAGCCATCAAGGAACTGCAAGAGGACGGCGTTGACATGAAAAGTCTGTCGATCGCCGCAAAAGATACCCATACCGATGAGCACGTTGTGGGCTACTACAACGCTGGAGATCGGATGAAGCGGTGGGGCAAGATGGGGGCGTTCTGGGGAGGGTTCTGGGGCCTTTTGTTTGGGGCTGGGATGTTTGCGATTCCGGGAATTGGCCCCATCCTTGTTGCCGGGCCATTGGTTGCGTGGATTGTTGCTGGCCTTGAAGGTGCGGCTGTCGTCGGTGGAGTCAGTGCCATCGGTGCAGGTCTCTTCAGCATCGGTGTTCCCAAGGACAGTATCGTTCAGTACGAGGTAGCGCTGAAAACTGACAAGTTCTTGCTCATCGTGCACGGTACCCCCGACGCAGTGGATCACGCCAAGCACATTATCGAACGAACGCAGCATCACTCATACACCGTGCACGGCGAACTAGTCACTGCCTGAGCGAAAGACGATTGCACATGTATTCCTCTGGGGCTCTGCATCTGCAGCGGAGCTCCAGGGACGCACAGTTGGGCAGAAGGGTTGTTCCAATGAGAACGAATGGTTCGTTTCCGGCTTTGATATTCATCGTGATTGCAGGTGCCGGGGCTGTTCTAGGTTTCAGCCTGCACGGGGGTGGGCACGAGTATCTGGCATTCATTGTCTTCGGCGTAGCCGTTTTCGTTGCGGCGATCACCTCGTCCGCCATCCGAGTGGCTGACCAATGGAGCAAAGCCGTCGTTTTGAGGCTAGGCAAGTTCCGTGCTCTAGAGGGGCCTGGACTCTTCTTCATCATTCCGCTCATCGATACGATTCCGTACTGGATCGATACCCGCGTCCTCACAAGTTCCTTCAAAGCGGAGAAGACTCTGACGAAGGACACCGTTCCTGTGGATGTCGATGCGGTGCTGTTTTGGAAGATCTTCGACCCCGAAAAGGCGGCTCTTGCGGTCGCGGACTACCAGAGCGCAATCGGGTGGGCGTCGCAGACCGCTCTCCGGGATGTGATCGGCAAGACGATGCTTTCGGAGATGCTGGAAGGGCGAGACAAGATTAGCGCCGTCCTGCAAACCATCATTGATGAACGAACCCAACCTTGGGGCATCAGCGTTCAGTCTGTGGAGGTGAAAGATGTCTTGATTCCCGCTTCGCTCGAAGACGCGATGTCGATGCAGGCACAAGCAGAACGAGAGCGACAGGCGCGGGTCATTCTTGGGGAGTCAGAGCTGCAGGTTGCTTTGAGTTTCGGAGAAGCAGCAAAGACATACACCAACAACCCGGTTGCCCTGCATTTGCGGGCGATGAACATGCTCTACGAAGGACTGAAGCAGAACTCGACCATTGTCATTGTTCCAAGCTCTGCGATCGAAACGATGCAACTCGGCGGACTGGCGGGCCTTACTGCCTTGACGATGGGACTTGGCCAAGACAAGGCGCTGGGTGCAACCAACAATCAGCCGCAGACAAATCTCGCGTCCGAGGCGGCCGCCCCAAATGGCCTTGGGCCAAACGGCCACGTTTGACTCACTACAAGATCGAACTCACGTTGCACCCGAATCAGGAGTTCCGAGTGTCCAATACCAAAAGTGCTGCATTTGCCGCCACGAAGATTCTATTGCCGATTGATTTCAGCCCGTCGTCGGAAGCTGCTCTGGAAGCGGCAACCGGCCTCGCTCAGCAGTTTCACGCCGATATTCACCTCGTCCACATTATCCCGGAAGTCCCGGACTTCAACGGCTCCGACTTCTTCCCTGAAACCGCGGTACTTCAGGAACGGAGAGAGACGATAGAAGAGAAACTTCAGCGCTACAAGAAGCAATTGATGCTAGAAGGCGTATCCACATCCTTCAGCATAGAAGAAGGCAACGACATTGTCGGGGCGCTGATGCGAGTGATTGAGCGTGAGCGAGCGGACTTGCTCGTGATCTCCACCCACGGCATGTCGGGCTGGCATCCGTTGATCTTCGGTTCCATCGCCCAGGAAATGGTTAAGCAGGTGAGCTGTACTCTGCTTCTGCTCAAGTCCGGTCAGCACAAACCGGCTGACGGAGAACCCGCACTCGACGTTTGGGAAGACTCGTTTGTTCCGAAGACTGCCGAGAGCGCTCCTCGCGAAGCGGGTGTCGTAGAGACAACAGCCTCGTCGCAGACGCGACTCGACCGCGTTGCGGACGATCTGGCCAAAAAAGGTGGAAGAACCGAACAACAGTATGACGGATCTCATTCGATCTTCACAAAGTGAAGAAGCCGGTCTCAATTACGACGTTGTTTGTGGATGTAGGCGGAGTATTGCTCACCAACGGTTGGGATCATCTGGCGCGCAAACGGGCAGCTAAACACTTCAAGCTGGGTTGGGCCGAGATGGATGAGCGTCATCGTCTCGTCTTCGAAACGCATGAGGAGGGCAAGCTCTCGTTCGAGGAATACCTAGCCTGGGTGGTGTTCCACGAGAAGCGGTCGTTTACGCGGAACCAGTTCCGCAACTTCATGTTTGCTCAATCAAAGCCTTTCCCAAAGATGCTTGGCTTGGCTGCCCAACTAAAGGCTCAGCAAGGCCTGAAGGTTGTGGTCATCAGTAATGAGTCGCGCGAGGTCAATGCCCATCGAATTCGCACCTTCAGGCTAGACCAATTGGCGGACGCATTCATCTCTTCCTGTTTCGTTGGGATGCGAAAGCCGGATGTTCAGATCTTCCGGCTCGCTCTTGACATTGCGCAGACGGCCCCAGAGCGCTCTGTCTTCATTGACAACACCCCGATGTTCGTTCAGATTGCGGAACGTTTGGGGATGCGTAGCATTCATCACGTTGACTATGAATCGACCCGGGCATCGCTCATTTCACTCGGGTTGCAGACGAACGACGCGACCTAGCGGAACACCAGTTCGAAAAGGAGATACAGAATGCCGACCGACATGCTCACGACCGAGGATTTGCTTCATGAAACGCCCGATGCAATCGCCAAAGAGGAGTCGCTCAAGGGTGGCGCAACGCTCTCTCCAGATCTGTTGCGCAGGATGAACGCATACTGGCGAGCCGCCAATTACGTCTCGGTCGGACAAATTTACCTCTATGAAAATCCGCTGCTAAAAGAGCCGCTCAAGCTCGAACACGTCAAGCCACTGGTGGTCTCGCACTGGGGAACGACGCCGGGGCAGAACTTTATCTATGTCCATCTGAACCGGATCATCAAAAAGTATGACCTGAACATGTTCTACGTTGCAGGGCCAGGACATGGCGGCCCTGCCATTGTGGGCAACGTATATCTCGAAGGCACCTGGAGCGAGGTGTATCCCAACGTCACACAGGACGAAGCGGGGCTGAAGAAGCTTTTTAAGCAGTTTTCGTTCCCCGGTGGGATATCCAGCCACGTTGCGCCGACTACTCCTGGATCAATTCACGAGGGCGGCGAACTGGGGTATTCGCTGAGTCACGCCTTCGGTGCGGCATTCGACAATCCGGACTTGATCGTCGCCTGCGTTATTGGAGACGGCGAAGCGGAAACAGGCTCTCTGGCGACTTCATGGCAGTCCAATAAGTTTCTCGACCCCAGAACCGACGGGGCTGTCCTGCCAATCCTCCACCTCAACGGATACAAGATCAGCAATCCAACCGTCCTGGCTCGCATTGAGCATGAGGAGCTGGATCAATTCCTGCGGGGTTGTGGCTGGACTCCATACTTCGTAGAAGGTGACGAGCCTGAGAAGATGCATGAACTCATGGCAACTACCATCGATGTGGCGATTGAGGATATCCATCGCTTCCAGAACAATGCGCGTACCGGCAACGATACCACCCGGCCTCGCTGGCCAATGATCATATTGAAATCGCCTAAAGGCTGGACGGGACCGAAGGTAGTCGACGGCTTGCAGATTGAGGGGACATTTCGAGCGCACCAGGTGCCGCTTCTCGTTGATCCTCAACATCCCGACCACGTAGCGCTCCTGGAAGCGTGGATGAAGAGCTATAAGGCGGAGGAACTTTTCGATGAAAATGGCCGGCTCAATGCAGAACTGGCAGAGCTGGCACCAGAGGGTAACCGCCGAATGGGTGCGAACCCGCATGCCAATGGCGGCATTCTGCTCCGCGATCTTGACATGCCCGACTTCCACGACCACGCCGTAACCGTGAACTCTCCGGGCGCAGTGGAGGTTGAGGATACGCTTGTGCTGGGTTCGTTCCTGCGGGATGTTGCCAAGCTGAATCTGGAGAAACGTAACTTCCGGGTGTTTGGTCCCGATGAGACGGTCTCGAACCTTCTGCAGGCGGTTTTTGAGGTTACCAACCGCCAGTGGGATGCGCGTGAATTCAGCAACGATGAGTTTCTCGCTCCCGAGGGCCGCGTGTTGGACTCGATGTTGAGCGAGAACCAGTGCGAGGGTTGGTTGGAGGGATATCTCCTCACTGGGAGACATGGGCTGTTCAACAGCTACGAGGCTTTTATCCGCATCGTCGACTCGATGTTCAGCCAACATGCGAAGTGGTTGAAAGTCTGCCGGGAACTGCCTTGGAGGCGCGACATTTCGTCGCTGAACTATCTGCTAGCTTCCCATGTCTGGCAGCAGGACCACAACGGATTCACTCATCAAGATCCAGGCTTCCTCGATCATGTCATCAACAAGAAGGCAGATATCGTGCGCTGTTACCTGCCCGCTGATGCCAACTGTCTCTTGTCTGTGTTCGATCACTGCCTCCGCAGCCGGAACTACGTGAACGTAGTCGTCGCTGGGAAACATGCACTTCCGCAATGGTTGACGATGGATCAGGCTGTTGTGCATTGCACTGAGGGAGTAGGCATCTGGCAATGGGCCAGCAACGATCAGGACTGCGAGCCAGACGTTGTCATGGCGTGTTGCGGAGACACCCCTACGCTGGAGGTCCTCGCCGCAGTTTCCATTCTTCGCGAACATCTACCTGCGTTGAAGATTCGTGTCGTCAACGTCGTAGATCTGATGAAGCTGCAACCCAGCACCGAGCATCCTCACGGTTTGACGGAGCGGGATTACGACTCCCTCTTTACGAAAGATAAACACATTATATTCGGGTTTCATGGCTATCCATGGTTGATCCATCGGCTCACGTACGCTCGGACCAACCGGAACCTGCATGTGCGTGGCTATAAGGAAGAAGGAACAATAACGACTCCCTTCGACATGCGGGTCCAGAATGACCTGGACCGCTTCCACCTCGTAATGGACGTGGTCGATCGTGTTCCGAATTTAGGTTCCAAGGGCGACTACCTGAAGCAGCAGATGCAGGACAAGCTCATTGAGCACAAGCACTACATTGACGCGCACGGTCAGGATATGCCGGAGATCCAGAACTGGAAATGGAGCGCTGCAAAGTGAACACACAGACCCTTGAAGCAACCGCCAAGATGATGGTGGCCGATGGTAAGGGCCTGATAGCGATCGACGAAAGCACTGGAACGTGCAATAAGCGTTTCGCCAAATGGGACATTCCTCTGACCCCGGAAGCACACCGCCAATATCGGCAGCTAATTGTCAACACCCCTGGTCTCAACGAGTCCATCAGTGGCGCTATTCTCTACGATGAGACCATTCGGCAGAAGATGGATGATGGCACTCCCTTTGCCGAGGCTCTTGCCGCAGTCAGAATCATTCCGGGCATCAAGGTTGATCTTGGTGCAAAGGAAATGGCGGGCTTCCCTGGTGAAAAGGTTACTGACGGTTTGGATGGGTTGCGGGCTCGACTAGCGGAATACTTGCAAATGGGCGCCCGCTTCGCTAAATGGAGAGCGGTTTTCGCTATCGGCGACGGCACTCCAAGTCGCGGGTGCATCGAGGCGAACGCTCATGCGCTGGCTCGCTATGCCGGTTTATGTCAAGAGGCCGGCCTTGTTCCGGTCGTCGAGCCGGAGGTCCTTATGGAGGGAGAGCACACTCTGGACGCGTGCTCCGAAGTAACCGAGAGAGTCTTGCGAACCGTCTTCCGAGAGCTTTACTCGCAACGCGTGAAGCTTGAGGGAATGATCCTGAAGCCGAACATGGTGCTTCCAGGTCTCTTTTGCCCTCGGCAGAATTGCATTGAGGAAGTAGCCGATGCAACTGTCGGCTGCCTGCTGCGCTCGGTTCCCGCCGCCGTTCCGGGAGTTGTCTTCCTATCAGGTGGTCAATCCGGCGAACTTGCCTCGGCCCGTCTCAATGCGATGAATGTACGGTACAAGTCGCGCCTTCCATGGGAGTTGTCGTTCTCCTTCGGTCGCGCCATTCAGGAGCCGGCCTTGGAAATCTGGCATGGCGAACGGGCGAACGTCATTCAGGCGCAAGGAGCTCTTTACCATCGCGCCAAATGTGATGGGGCTGCTCGCCGCGGCGAATACACTGCGGCCATTGAAGCCGATCACCTTGAAAGCGCTACACATCAGATGACACACGACTATGCCGGGAGCGCCAAATGAAAACGCACATGCGTCAGAAATTCGTCGTAGGAAATTGGAAGATGCACATGACTGCCTTTGGAGCGGAGCAGTTGGCGAAGGGTGTCATCGATGGTCTTGCCGTCGCCGACGATGTCACGGTCATCCTCTGTCCGCCATTCCCCTATCTCGCTCTTGTTGGAGACATGCTAAGGGGTAGCCAGGTCGCGCTCGGCGCACAAAACATGTATCCAGAAGCCGAGGGCGCTTTCACCGGCGAGGTGAGTCCAACAATGCTGCTTGATCTCGGCTGCAAATACGTCATTCTCGGCCACAGCGAGCGCCGGCACAAGTTAGGTGAGTCAGGTCACTTCATCAACCAAAAGGTCGTCTGTGCGCTCGCTGCAGGATTGCAAGTCATTCTCTGCGTTGGCGAGACCCTCGAACAGCGCAAAACCAAACAAACGGAGGCGGTACTCGACCGCCAACTCTCCACAGGATTAGCTGGCGTTTCGGGCGACGCTCTCTCCCATCTGAGCATCGCATACGAACCGGTTTGGGCGATCGGGAATGAAGAACATCATGCCACGCCGAAAGAGGCGCATGATGCCCATTTGCTCATTCGACGCAGGCTAAGCCAAATCTGTGGAGAGACCTGGGCTAAGAGGATGACGGTTCAGTATGGCGGTAGCGTCGAGCCGGAGAATGCGGCGGCGTTCCTGGGTCAGCCCAGCATAGACGGCGTACTCATCGGGGGCGCCAGCCTGAAAGCCGATGATTTTCTGGCCATCGCTCAAGCCGCCGTGAGTGAGACGCAAGCTGAGATGCAACCGGCGTAAACGACGCCTTCCCGATCCCCGCCCCAAAAAATCGCAATACATCTAGTTTGCCAGACTAAAGCTTTGCGGATTTTAGGCGCAACGCATTGACGATCACTGAAACTGAACTGAAACTCATGGCGGCAGCGGCGAACATCGGGTTTAGAAGTAGTCCAAACGCTGGATAGAGCACGCCCGCCGCCAACGGGACACCGAGGGCGTTGTAGAAGAATGCGAAGAATAGATTCTCACGAATGTTGTTCATCGTAAGATGGCTCAAACGCCGGGCCTTCACGATTCCTCTCAGGTCTCCCTTCACAAGGGTGATGCCGCCCGTTTTCATTGCGACATCTGTCCCGGTTCCCATCGCAATCCCGACATGCGCTTGCGCCAATGCCGGGGCATCGTTGACACCATCGCCCGCCATAGCGACAGTTGCGCCGGCATCTTGTAGCTTCTTCACAACCTCCGCCTTCTTGTCAGGGAGTACGTCGGCCTGGAAGTCGATGCCGAGCTTCCGTGCGACCGCCTCCGCCGTGTTGCGATTGTCCCCTGTCACCATCACGATCTTGATGCCTTCATGCTTCAAGTTCTCGATGGCCTCTGCTGTGGAGCCCTTGATTGGGTCGGCAACGGCAATCAGCCCAGCAAACCTTCCTGACAGCGCGATGTACATGACGGTATTGCCCTCTTTCTGGAGGGCTTCAGCTCTGATCCGCAAGGTTTCAGTAGAAGCGCCAAGGTCGGTCATCAGCGCCACGTTTCCTATGGCAACCAACTTGCCATTCAAAGTGCCCTTGACCCCTTTGCCTGTGACTGACTGAAAACCCTCGATCGCGACTAGAGTAATTTTCTTTTGCTTCGCTGCCGCAAGGATTGCTGCTGCGAGCGGATGTTCGCTGGCCTTTTCCAGGCTGGCTGCGGCCTGCAACAATTCGCTGTCTTGCACGCCTTCGACCGGGATCAGATCCGTGAGCTTGGGCTTGCCCTCGGTCAACGTCCCGGTCTTGTCGACGACAAGCGTGTCCACCTTCTCAAGGATCTCGAGCGCCTCGGCATTGCTGATGAGGACGCCTTCCCGGGCTCCCCTTCCCGTGCCGACCATGATCGCCATGGGCGTTGCCAGCCCAAGGGCGCAAGGGCACGCGATGATTAGAACTGCGACTGCATTGACCAGCGCGTGCACATAGTGCGGTTGCGGTCCATAGATCGCCCACACGGTAAAGGTGATGATTGCCAATAGGAGAACGGTCGGAACAAAGTATGACGCCACCACGTCTGCGAGTCGCTGTATTGGAGCGCGGGTGCGTTGGGCCTCGCTAACCGTCTTTACGATCTGCGCGAGCAAGGTGTTGGCCCCCACGCGCTCGGTCTTCATGACGAAACTGCCGGTGCCGTTGATCGTTCCACCCGTAACTTTGTCGTCGACTGTCTTTTCGACTGGAATGGGCTCGCCGCTCACCATGGATTCATCGACGGAGCTGTTGCCCTCGACCACCACGCCGTCGATTGGAACCTTTTCGCCTGGACGCACTCGGAGT
Source organism: Bryobacteraceae bacterium (assembly GCA_965214005.1). Taxonomy (GTDB): domain Bacteria; phylum Acidobacteriota; class Terriglobia; order Bryobacterales; family Bryobacteraceae; genus Bog-105. The sequence continues at coordinate 1,036 of CBDCAQ010000005.1, read as the reverse complement.
CTGTCGCCGACCTGGATTGCATTCAAGTCCACGTCCTGCTCCGTACCGTCTGCACCGATGCGGCGTGCTGTCTTCGGTGCAAGCCCCAGGAGTGCTTTGATTGCGCCGCTGGTCTGACTTCGGGCTTTCAACTCGAGAACTTGCCCGAGGAGAACTAGCACGGTAATGACAGCTGCCGCCTCGAAGTAGAGTGCGAGTTGACCGGACATATCTCGAAATGAAGGGGGAAAAAGCTGTGGGAGCGCCACTGCCACGACGCTGTAGAGGTAAGCGGACCCGGCGCCGATAGAGATCAGCGTAAACATATTGAGGTTGCGGCTGATGATGGATGCCCAGCCTCGCTGAAAGAACGGCCACCCTCCCCAGATTACGACGGGAGTCGCAACGGCGAACTCCAACCATCCGAGCAGTTCGCCTTTTAGGAGATGCTGCAAGGCATGGCCCGGCAGAATGTCAGAGACCATAATGGCAAGCAACGGCAGGGTCAATGCCGCGCAAACCCAGAATCTGCGCGTCATGTCATCGAGCTCAGGATTTGCCTCGCTGACCGGCACGGTCCTAGGTTCGAGCGTCATGCCACAGATTGGGCAACTGCCCCCCTCATTTCGCACGATCTGCGGATGCATCGGACAGGTGTATTGCGTGGGAATAAATGGTGCGTTAACAGTCGCCGCTTCGAGCGACATGCCGCATCTCGGACAAGTGCCTGGAACAGCACTGTGAACATCCGGGTGCATAGGGCAAATGTAATCCATTATTAGGCCAATCATCGATCACGGCTGGCAGAAATCCTAAACGCTTAAAGACCTATGTATTCGGGCGTGTAATCCTGAAAGAGACCTTTCCCCGGGTACATGACACGAATTGGCATACTCTCCTCCATCGCATTCATCCTGACCCAATGCCAGGCGTGGTGAATCTCTGAGAGATCGCAATAGACCGTTTCCGCCTGCATGAAGGACGCGGCGATCAGGACCATCTCGGAAATCTCCTGCCACTGGTCGTTGCAGATGATCGCCAACCGCGCGATGTGATC
>CBDCAQ010000004.1:17500-20000 GCA_965214005.1 Bryobacteraceae bacterium | reverse complement strand
GCTACGCAGAGAGCGTAAGCACCTCGCATGCAGGCCCAGCTGACCAGAGTGAACATTGCCAACGGACTGCAACACAGAGGCAGATTGCAAGTAGGAGACGGTAGACGGGTAACTGAGACGCCGCTACGAAGTGCAGGCCGCGCAAGGCCGCCGTGCACCACGAGGTGGTGCCTTATATATCCTCCCGAGTGGGTTGAGCCTGCTGGGAGCCCACGCGCGCAGAGCGGCGGGGATCGCACTCGGCGGGCGCGAATCTGCACACAATCTGCACGAGACCCACGCAAGGCGATTTCAACGAAATATGCCCAAGTCCCACGCCGCCGCGCAGGGACGAAGTAGCGAGGGCGCTCACTAGTGCAGGCTGCCGCCCTTACTAGCTGGCGCTGCTCTAGCGGCCGCCCTCAGTAGGGCAGCGCCGGGCTGCGACGCCGAAGTGCAGGCCGCGCAAGGCCGCCGTGCACCACGAGGTGGTGCCTTATATATCCTCCCGAGTGGGTTGAGCCTGCTGGGAGCCCACGCGCGCAGAGCGGCGGGGATCGCACTCGGCGGGCGCGAATCTGCACACAATCTGCACGAGACCCACGCAAGATCTCGGCCGCGGGACTTTGGTACATCCGCGCCGATTCAGGAGTAGCCACCTCCTTATATATCCTCCCAAGTGGGTTATGCCTACTAAGAGCCGCCGTACGTATAGCAGCGGGGATCGATTTCAGCGAGCGCGAATCTCTATACAAAATGCACGAGACCCACGCAGGGCGATTTCGCTGAAAACGCCTCAAGTCCCGCGCTAGCGAATAGCAACGACTTCTACTAGTGTAGGCTGCTACCGCTACTAGTGAGCGCTGAACTGGCGGCCGCACATAGTAATCTAGAACTGCACCAGCGCCCTACTCAGTAGTCCAGAACTGCAGCAGTGGCCGTACTCAGTACCCTGAACTGCCGTAGTAGCCGAACTCAGTAGTCTAGAACTGCACTAGCGCCTTACTCAGTAGTTAAGAACTGCACTAGCGTCCTACTCAGTAATCCAGGACTGCAGTAGTGGCCGCACTCAGTAATCTAGAACTGCACTAGCGTCCTACTCAGTAATCTAGATCTGCAGCAGTAGCCGCACCTAGTAATCCAGAGGCCGCCGTGCACCACGCTGAGGGGGTTCCTTACATGTCCTCCCTAGTGGGTTGAGCCTGCTTAGAGCCCTAGTGCGTAAAGTGGCGGGGACCGATTTCAGCGGTCGTAAATCCTTATACCTTCTGCACGAGACCCACGCAGCACCTCGCTGCTGCCCCTACTAGCTAGCCTACCTAGCCTAGCTAACTACCCTACCTAGTCGACTAGCCTGATTACTAAGCTACTACCTAGATTCTAGGTACTAACTGGATGACTAAGCTATTAGCTAGATTCTAAGCTACTAGCTGGATTCTAAACTACTAGCTAGAACTAGCACTAGCTAGAACTAGCACTAGCCTAGCAGTATCAGCAGCGAAGCGCTGGCCCCTGGCATAGACGTTCGAAGGTTAGTTTATAGTTCTAGTGTATTAGTAAACTTAGTGATAGACTAGTCGTGCTAAGTAAGTCGAGAGTACTCTATTATATATAGTTAGTTCGCGATTAGCCGGGGACTAGATTTAATACAGGAGGTAGTTAAGGAAGTGAGCTTATGTAATTTTAGCTAGGTCATTCTATACTAGTTCCCTATAGTAGGCCCGTGTTACGACTTGGCCTTCCCTACGGAGATGATAAAGACGCGGTTAGTTCTTAGGGAGTTAGAAGATGAATTAAAGTGGCTCTACAGATCAAGGTAAGTAATAGAGAGTTGTCATAATGTAGGTTGATTAATAGTTAAGAGGTAACAGTTATATTAAATATAGCGAGCTAACTACGGAGGAGGCCGCATCCTTTATATAAGAGGGCGGGCTCTGAGTAGCCCTACTCACTATTAAGTGTGTCGAACGAAGTCGATAGCTGAACGGTCGAGCTGTGCTCGACTAGCTAAGTAGCGAGCTATGCTCGACTAGCTGAGTGTCGAGTTGAGCTCGATAAGTAGGGTGTTAAGCGGCTATGCATGTAGTCGCTCGCGCGTCGCGCAGTCGAGCTGCGAGCGCGTACTTAGACCCCTGCTTATGCGCGTGCACAAGCATGTATCTAAATAGGCCTAGCGTGCCTAGTTCGTAACAGCCCGCTAGCTATCTTTATAGGTAGTATTAGCTATATACTAGATCGTGTAGCGAATCTTACGCTTATTAGTAGGGAACGCCTCTAGGCTTATCTAGTATAAGTTCTTAGCTGTATATTTAAATCGCTCGTATTCTCGTACGTCCTTCCCGTAGTACGGTTCTAACTTCTTTATTTTAGGGGCCGTAGGGCGGGATCCCGTTATTTCTAGTAGCTAGACCTTAGCTAGTAGCCCTATAGACCTGCTAACTAAGACCTTAGGTTAGAAGGCCGTAGCTACTAAACGGGTAGCTACCTCTTAGAGTACCTATAGCTCGCGTTCCCCCTACTT
>CBDCAQ010000004.1:7500-10000 GCA_965214005.1 Bryobacteraceae bacterium | reverse complement strand
ACGCAGGGCACGCGCCTGCGTACAGAGCGCGGTGGGCCAAACTAGCGCACAGTAATGTGCGCGCGAACAAATCGTCACGAATCAACACGGCAGCGCCATGCCTTGTGGGGGACCACAGGCAGGAAACTACACGTACCAGACCAGGCCGCTAGTGCGACGGGAATAGTGGTGGCTAGGGCAGAACGATAGCCATTAATCCAACGTGAACGAGACCGCTGCTCAGGCAGAGCAGTTGCTACGCAGAGAGCGTAAGCACCTCGCATGCAGGCCCAGCTGACCAGAGTGAACATTGCCAACGGACTGCAACACAGAGGCAGATTGCAAGTAGGAGACGGTAGACGGGTAACTGAGACGCCGCTACGAAGTGCAGGCCGCGCAAGGCCGCCGTGCACCACGAGGTGGTGCCTTATATATCCTCCCGAGTGGGTTGAGCCTGCTGGGAGCCCACGCGCGCAGAGCGGCGGGGATCGCACTCGGCGGGCGCGAATCTGCACACAATCTGCACGAGACCCACGCAAGGCGATTTCAACGAAATATGCCCAAGTCCCACGCCGCCGCGCAGGGACGAAGTAGCGAGGGCGCTCACTAGTGCAGGCTGCCGCCCTTACTAGCTGGCGCTGCTCTAGCGGCCGCCCTCAGTAGGGCAGCGCCGGGCTGCGACGCCGAAGTGCAGGCCGCGCAAGGCCGCCGTGCACCACGAGGTGGTGCCTTATATATCCTCCCGAGTGGGTTGAGCCTGCTGGGAGCCCACGCGCGCAGAGCGGCGGGGATCGCACTCGGCGGGCGCGAATCTGCACACAATCTGCACGAGACCCACGCAAGATCTCGGCCGCGGGACTTTGGTACATCCGCGCCGATTCAGGAGTAGCCACCTCCTTATATATCCTCCCAAGTGGGTTATGCCTACTAAGAGCCGCCGTACGTATAGCAGCGGGGATCGATTTCAGCGAGCGCGAATCTCTATACAAAATGCACGAGACCCACGCAGGGCGATTTCGCTGAAAACGCCTCAAGTCCCGCGCTAGCGAATAGCAACGACTTCTACTAGTGTAGGCTGCTACCGCTACTAGTGAGCGCTGAACTGGCGGCCGCACATAGTAATCTAGAACTGCACCAGCGCCCTACTCAGTAGTCCAGAACTGCAGCAGTGGCCGTACTCAGTACCCTGAACTGCCGTAGTAGCCGAACTCAGTAGTCTAGAACTGCACTAGCGCCTTACTCAGTAGTTAAGAACTGCACTAGCGTCCTACTCAGTAATCCAGGACTGCAGTAGTGGCCGCACTCAGTAATCTAGAACTGCACTAGCGTCCTACTCAGTAATCTAGATCTGCAGCAGTAGCCGCACCTAGTAATCCAGAGGCCGCCGTGCACCACGCTGAGGGGGTTCCTTACATGTCCTCCCTAGTGGGTTGAGCCTGCTTAGAGCCCTAGTGCGTAAAGTGGCGGGGACCGATTTCAGCGGTCGTAAATCCTTATACCTTCTGCACGAGACCCACGCAGCACCTCGCTGCTGCCCCTACTAGCTAGCCTACCTAGCCTAGCTAACTACCCTACCTAGTCGACTAGCCTGATTACTAAGCTACTACCTAGATTCTAGGTACTAACTGGATGACTAAGCTATTAGCTAGATTCTAAGCTACTAGCTGGATTCTAAACTACTAGCTAGAACTAGCACTAGCTAGAACTAGCACTAGCCTAGCAGTATCAGCAGCGAAGCGCTGGCCCCTGGCATAGACGTTCGAAGGTTAGTTTATAGTTCTAGTGTATTAGTAAACTTAGTGATAGACTAGTCGTGCTAAGTAAGTCGAGAGTACTCTATTATATATAGTTAGTTCGCGATTAGCCGGGGACTAGATTTAATACAGGAGGTAGTTAAGGAAGTGAGCTTATGTAATTTTAGCTAGGTCATTCTATACTAGTTCCCTATAGTAGGCCCGTGTTACGACTTGGCCTTCCCTACGGAGATGATAAAGACGCGGTTAGTTCTTAGGGAGTTAGAAGATGAATTAAAGTGGCTCTACAGATCAAGGTAAGTAATAGAGAGTTGTCATAATGTAGGTTGATTAATAGTTAAGAGGTAACAGTTATATTAAATATAGCGAGCTAACTACGGAGGAGGCCGCATCCTTTATATAAGAGGGCGGGCTCTGAGTAGCCCTACTCACTATTAAGTGTGTCGAACGAAGTCGATAGCTGAACGGTCGAGCTGTGCTCGACTAGCTAAGTAGCGAGCTATGCTCGACTAGCTGAGTGTCGAGTTGAGCTCGATAAGTAGGGTGTTAAGCGGCTATGCATGTAGTCGCTCGCGCGTCGCGCAGTCGAGCTGCGAGCGCGTACTTAGACCCCTGCTTATGCGCGTGCACAAGCATGTATCTAAATAGGCCTAGCGTGCCTAGTTCGTAACAGCCCGCTAGCTATCTTTATAGGTAGTATTAGCTATATACTAGATCGTGTAGCGAATCTTACGCTTATTAGTAGGGAACGCCTCTAGGCTTATCTA
>CBDCAQ010000003.1:0-3071 GCA_965214005.1 Bryobacteraceae bacterium | reverse complement strand
TCCTCCGGAGCCAGCCCGGCTCAAGGCGAAAACGTGCCGATTTCTGTGCAGGGGGGTAAAACCTGCCCGGCAGATACTTCCGGGTTCACATGCAAGACCTCCTTAGCCGCGCGAGCTGCACAGCGTGGCGGCGTTTGGCACGGAAGGTGCGTCTCCGTAGTTGCGGCCGTGCTCCTGCGGCGGTCAGGAGGGAGTGAGAAAATGACGATTGCCCTGCGATGTAAGACCCAAATAAGCCTCTATGAAGCGCCGGAACGAGTTTCCCGCGGAGGAGTTTCCATGTCACCCGGGTCTTCTAGATCGGTGGAAAATCTTCTCTTTTCTGTACTATGCGCCTGCGTCCTCGCATTTCCGGTTGCCATGTACATGCGGTATACAAGAGCCTTTAGCGTAATGGAGAAACCCGCTTCTGAAGCGGACTCGGGCGAAGGCACGCCCTCGGATAGGGCGTTCGCTCGTCATACGCCAGTCGAACCCTCACATTCTCAGAAACTGTTGTACGAAGCCCGTGACAGGAAGGCGATGACCGACATCGCGCTATCCGACAAAACTACTCCGTCCCCTCCCGTACCCCCGCATCTTACGGGAACGTTGATAACGCCGACTTCAAAGATTGCTATCCTTGAGTTCCAGGAAAGCCGCATTTGCGACCTTACGGAAGGCGACTCATCAGAGGGCTGGGTAGTTATGTCTATTCATCGAGGCCGCGTTCTGATTTCGGCTACGAACCAGCGTATGATGACAGTTGAGCTCACCGGTTCCGCAGCTCAAAAAGCCGTCGCGGTTCCCAGTTCCGGTCCCATACAGTCAACTCATGCTGACGATCAGATCCTACGAACAACGATGGCTACGATCCGTCGGCGTGTCACGCAGGGGGAGCCGGCTACTTGAAGTGCCGCGGAATGATGTGGAGGGTCCGATCCGCCGAATCGATGCTGATAAGCAAAGTTAGGGGACAGGTTTTGAATTCTTCAAAAGGAGGGGCATTAGCCTGAGAGCTGGAATTACGTCGCGGGATAGAAGGAAGCAGGGCGAGGGGTATATGACAGATCCGCAGTCAAGCAGCCTGTCGGATAGAGAGGTGGCCGGCCGACATTTGGATAATGCTATAAGTAGAATTCCTGCTTAACAGGCTGCGGAAAGTCATCGAGCTATAAGGTGTTTTCCTCGCTTCTCGAGGGCCAGCCTTGCTTTTTAGGCCGATTTTCGCACGCTCTTGCCTCAAACATCAACGGAGTCGGGCGTCGCGTCTGCAGGTACAGGCTCTGGGTGTGGTCAAGCCGGAGCCGCCAGCAGCTTAGGCAGCCGGACAAGATTGTAGGCAGTCGGAGTCAGCGTGAACATACATCCCACGCAAGCCGCGGCCGGATGGCGCGTCTTGCCAAAGCCCGTAGCCAATTCCATCCAGCCGAACACCTCCTCGATCCGTTTTCTCTTGCGCTGGCTGATGGCATAGCCCTCGTGCGGCGTTGTGCGGCCATCAACCGCCGAGCGGCGGTTCTTGTTGTTCTGTGCCGGATGCGGCGTCACGCCCAAGCGGCGCATCTCGGCCACAAAATCGGCTGTGTCGTAACCCTTGTCAGCGCCAAGTGTCATGCCAGGCGCCGCCGTCAATGCCCCCACCATCGTGCACGCGGCCTCGCGGTCCGCCGTGCCGGTAGCCTGCGTCAAGGCCACATCCACCGTCAGGTCGTCTATCTGGTCAGGCTGCACACCAAGATTGGGGACTGGACCCTTGAGAACGACCTTTTGTCAGGTGCGCGCCGCATAGCGGGCCTGCTGAGCGCAAGGCGATGATCGACCGGGCCCACGAGCTGGCGCTGACGCGATTGGCCGACTTGCTCGCTCTGAGCCGCAGCAGCCTCTATTACGAGCCGGCGCCCGTGCCGGCGGGCGAGCTTGCGATCATGCGGCAGGTCGATGCGCTGCACCTGGCTCATCCGTTTGTCAGCAGCCGCACTGCTGCGGGACATGTTGCGTGCCAATGGCGTGGCGACCGGCTGCAAACTGGTTACCCCACGCTGATGGGCCGGAGGCGATCGAGGCGATTTCCCGCCGGCCCTATACGTCCAAGCCCGTGCCAGGGCACAAGATCTTTCCATAACTGCTTCGGGGATTGCTGATCGACCGGCCGAACCAGGTTTGGGCAACAGACATCACCTACATTCCCAAGGCGCGGGCTTTGTCTATCTGACCTACGTGGTGGACTGGTTCACAGGGCGCGTGCTTGCGTGGCGCCTGTCAATTACGATGGAGATAGACTTCTTGAAGGTGCCAGACTTTTGCCCGAGCCGAAAACACCATTTCATAGCCTGGTGAGTTCGCGTTGAAATCCCGGGCTTCAGGACTCAAAGGCTGGCCTCATTCAGGTTCTTAAGAGCGCTTGTTACTTTCGACGTGCATTTCTCGATGTGCCATGGCCCCGCCTCCGTCGCAGCGCTCGCAAAAAAGACGCCTTTTCGAGGCGATTTTTCAGAGTAAATGAAGAGACTGGGAGTGGGGAGTAGGAGGCGATATAAGGCTAGAACCGCCGTGGTCACAAGATTACCATGAGTCTGAAGTTCCATCAGAAGATCGCCGCCCATCGCGGACGCGACATCCTCTTCAACACAGCTACTGCTAATCGCGCCCGAACGCCGCCTCAATCTTAAAAGTGACCCGCATGTTGATCGAGCAGTTCAACGACGCCCTCCACATTCTCTGGAGAGCCGTTATGGTTAAGTCGGCACACTTCATTGATCTTCTAACCGAAGATGGTAAAACATGGCAGACTCTATATCGTCAAATACACGTGTGACTTCGCTGCCATAGGTCATAGATAGGGCAAGCTCCCGGCCTGCTTGACCAATACGTTCAGATGCCGACCTGTTATAAGTGAGATACTTTATCTTTGCTAGCAAGTCGGAAAAGTCATGTGACACAGGGACGAAATTCTCGAATGGTATTAGGCGATCGTAGTACCACTGGCGCCAACCAGGGCGGGAATCCACCTTTAGAACAACGCTTCCGCTTAGCAGTTTCTCGAAAAGTCCAGACCAAGAACTCGTATTTCCGTCAACGTCTATGAGAAA
>CBDCAQ010000002.1:0-22919 GCA_965214005.1 Bryobacteraceae bacterium | reverse complement strand
CGATCCGCTCAGCCGACTTCGATCCTGTTGCATTCTCGAAGTCTCTAGCTTTGGTACACGGTTGCGACACTGCTTCGCCACGTCGTAAGCCGTTCTTCTCTGCTCCGTAAAGCGCATGAACCTCTGGCTCCCACGCTTGGCGTCTAACGATTTCCGCCAACGCTTGATGTCCGCGATCAATGCTCCACCCGTTATCCGCGACCCTAAAGGTCCTCGGGTCGGTCCTGTTGACCACAATATGAAGGTGAAGATTCTCCGTGTTCCGATGAAGAGCACAAATCGCCTGGTGGTCGTCAGACATACCAAGGTGGCGTTTGAGTATTGCGACGGCTTCGCGGCATTCGGTTTCGCTTGGCTGCTCGCCGGCCTTCCAACTGAGAAGCCAGTGATCGATCGGGTCCCTGCTCCGCCTTGTTTCACTCGCCAAGGCAATCATCTCGGCGCGTTGACCTTGGTTTGACCCGGTTAGGAAATCACCTACTGCGAATCGCAGCTCCAATTTCTGCTCGGTCTGCCCTTCGATATAGTCCAAGAGATTCCCAATACGTGTCGCCTTCGGCGAAGGCGTCCTCGGGTTGGGAATCTTCTTCACGATCATCGCGCGAGTCTCTCAATTGCTTCCCGCAACGCTCTAATGGTGGCAATGCACTCAGAGGTCACGTCGCTCCTGTCCAAGAGCTTGTTCATCGTGTGCTTCTGTAGCCCTCCCAAACGCCGTAGCTCTCGAATAGTGGTCAAATCAGAGGCGGCTTGGACGATGCGGCCCAGTGCCCTGCGGCGGACCAACTCGCTCACGCTAAGTCCAGCCTCATCCGCATCTCGGTCAAGTTGCCTACGCTCGGCAACGGTCAGCCGGATCTCTAATCGACGGTCGGCCCTCTCGATGCTTCGTTGACGAAACGGCATAAGCCTCCATACGCTTAGCGTGTCCACTTCAGGATGAGTCTCCACTGCGACAAGCGAAGCGCGGAGCATGGTAGACGACGGGTTGTCCGGGAGCATGCGCAGCATGTGTACGGACAACCCGCATCCTGTACTGCTCTGTGAGTACACGTTCCGTAGCAGTATTTGGGTGCCACGAGTAAGCGTCCCAGTGAGTCAAGGTAAAAGGCAATATTTATTTTGGCAAGGCCGCTTACGCCTACTTATGCTTAGCTACGCAACACTGTAGTCAGTTACAGAAACGGTCATTTTCTCCCAGTTTGCGCCACATCTCTTCTGTGCTACGTTGCTCTTGTAAGCCGTGCTGTAACGGTGAGGAAGAGTAATGACAAGAGGTCAACTGATAACTGAAGAAATGGTTGAGGAAGCCCTAAAGGTACTGCACAAGCGCATCGCGGAACCTCCGCCTCCATCCGTCAGAAGCTACAGCCGTAAGGATGCATTTCTAAAGCTAAGAGCTCGGGCAAAGGAGGCGCTTGCTGCTGGCCACTCTCTCGAAACCATCCTGGACGATCTCAAGGGGGTAGGGATCGGAATGACAATCTCAACCGCACGCCAATACATGAAACCGGGACGAAAGATCAAACGATCTCAAGTTCAATCTCCAATGGTTGAAACAGTAAAGGAGAAGCCGGGGAATGCACCGACTTCGGCAATCGCTGAACGGACTCAAAGCCGTGGGACTTTTGCTGTGACGGAAGATGAAGCGGAAATCTGAGGAGGCTTTATGGCAGGTACAGTGTGGATGGTTAGTGGATCGAAAGGGGGAGTCGGGAAGAGCATCGTCTCGATGGCCTTGAGTCACTACTTGCTGAAGCGTGATGATGACATTTTGCTCATTGAAGCCGACACCGCAAACCCGGATGTTGGTAAAGCGTATGGGAAGACTGTAGAAACGGCGTATCTCAACCTGGATGAGAAAGAAGGGTGGATGGATCTTGCCAACCGGTTGGCAGAAAATCCTCGCCGGTCGGCTGTGATCAACACGCCAGCTCGAAGCGGCGAGGGCGTAAGGCTCTACGGAACTCTCTTGACGGAAACTCTCAATGAGATGGAAAGAGAGCTGGTAACCCTCTGGATCATTAACTCGCAACGCGACAGTCTTCAATTGTTGAGGGAGTACCTCGACTCCATGCAAGCTGGCACTACCCATGTCTTGCGAAATCTGTATCACGGACCGGAACGCAAGTTTGAACTTTACAACTCTTCGAAGATTCGGGAGGCTGTCGAGGTCACAGGAAAGACTTTGAACTTCCCCGATGTCGCGGATCGCATCTCAGACCAGCTCCATAGTGAACGTCTCACGATTGATCATGTAATCGCGACCGCGCCTCTAGGGAATCGTGCCGAGGTAAATCGTTGGGTAAGGGAGTGCGCCGTGGTCTTTAGCCAGGTGACGCCATGAACCTCGAAATAGCGTTTGCCACTGTCTATGGACGGGAACCAAAACCAGAGGAAACTTTCCGGTTCAACCGGTTGGCGAAAGAACTTGACATCAGGGAAAACGATGCGGTGTGGAGCATCGTGTTTCTTCTCGGGCATCACATCGAATTGGCGGAATTACTTCCCAAACAGATTGGTGCCACAACCGCACAGTCGCTGGCACAGTACGACGCAGCGCTTCGCAGACGAAACAACGTAGCTGAAAATGAACTGCGCGCTGTAAAAGCGCGAATAGAAGAGAAAGTAACGGTCGGCGTAATTGCTTCAGCGGATAGGGAAATAGCCCGATCTGCTCAGGCTGTGGCCAGATCGGTAGCTACGAAAAGCTGGTTGCAATGGTTAGGAGGCGCGGCTGTGGGTGGCATGGCTATCCTGGCGGGCGCGTTTTTCTGGGGCTATTGCGACGGTAAGAGCGTCGGATACGCCTTCGCAATGGATGTGAAAGAGGCTTCGACCTGGGCGGCAACTCCTATCGGACAAGCTGCGTATCAAATGGATCGGAACGGCGATCTCATTCACTTGATACGTTGCGATGAGACCGGGTGGAAGGTGCAGCGGAGCAGGACCGGAGAGAAGTCCTGCTTTGTTCATCCTGGTGCTGATGGCGATGTACTCGGATGGAGCCTTCCATGATCGGCTTACTCGCACCGCTGCTCACAGGGTGAGGTACGGGCGGCGGTCGAAGCCTAACCGCCGAAACAAAGGGGAAACGGACTATTTCTGATCGAGATTGGAGTTGAGTAGATGAAAGCAAAATCTTTGTGGTTGTTCTCTTTTTTGGTGCTGGTTGGCTGTCGCTCCAATCCTTCCTCGGAAGTCGTGCGCCAAGTGGAAGTCGCTGGGTCTGGTGACGTGGCGGAGGTGCCTACCGAATATCTTATGAGGTTTTTCGACGTTCATGCCCGCCTAGCGGTACGGATTGAGGCACTTTGCGTTGGCAAGCGGCGGCCTAATGATGTGGCTTGGATGGTCAGCAATGAAGGCAAGGTGTGCCAAGCCGTGGCGAGTCGTGACCGGGTTAAGTACCTCGAAGCGCTGGAAGCGATGAAACGTATGGACATGAAATACGGGGACCAAGGCGCGGCAGCAAGCATCGAGAAAGCCGAGGGTAAATAGACGATGAGAATCTTACGCAGTAAAGTCCTGACTATCGGCTCAGGTATGGCATCTCTCTTTCTGGTCAGGTCTGCTGTGGCTCAATCCGACCCGCAGGGAATGTTGCAGATCTTCGCCGATGCATCCGTAAACTGGCAGAACACGATCTTCCCCTATGCAGTTAACCTCTTCAAGCTCCTTGCGGTGGCAGATTTCGCCTGGACCTGCATCACGAACGCTCTTGAGAAGTCGGACATCCAAGCCCTGATCGCGTCGATCATTAAGAAACTAATGACGATTGGAATGTTCTATGCGTTGCTGGTGTTTGCTCCGACATGGTTTCCGAAGATCATCCAAAGTTTTGTTCAACTCGGTGGAGCGGCTGCCGGCGTCCCTACACCCCTCAACCCCTCTGATGTCTTCAAGATGGGCGCAACAATCGCGGGCACTCTTCTCGATGCTGCGGCTACCAACTCGTCCTTGCTGATGAGCTTCTCGTCCAGCCTGGCGCTGATCTTCGCGGCTGCAATCATCCTCGCCTCCTACGTCGTGATCACGGTGCATTTTGTGATGGCAATGGTTGAGTCGTACCTGTTGGTGGGCGCGGGATACATCTTCCTAGGGTTCGGCGGTTCTCGCTGGACCTCGTCGTATGCCGAGAGGTACGTAAGTCAGGTCGTCAGTGTTGGTTCGCGACTGATGGTTCTCTACCTCATCATCGGTTTGGGTCAGCAGTTCGCTACTCAATGGCTTGACACGGCTAAGATCGCTGCAGTTGGAGCTACGTCCAACGTGTCACTAACCTGGACTTTGGCGTCGCAGGTTGCAATATACGCCGTGATCGCGTGGACGGTGCCGAAGCTGGTTAGCAATGTGATTGGAGGAACACTTTCGGCCAGTGCAGGAGATGCTATTGCTATTGGCGTAGCTGCGGGTACAGCCGCACTTTCGGGTGCAGCGATGATCTCGGGTGTCGGAGCTCCTGCTGCGGCTGCTGGTGGTGCTTCTGCGGTTTCGAGTGTGGCGAGTGCGGCAGGAGCTGCGAACGCAGCAGGTGCCGCTAGCGTTGGAGCCGCTGGGACTGCCGCTGGAGCGGGCATGTTGACTGGGGGTACTACAGCAGCTTCGGGCAGTAGCACTCTTGCATCTGCCTCGGGTTTCAGTTCACCTGGAGTGGGTGGCGGAGGCGGAGGCTCTGCGCTGACCTCTGGAGGCGGAAGCACGGCTCAACCGCCCCCGCCCTCCAACACAGGCAAAGCGTCGTCTACGTCGTCACAGTCGAGCCTATCCCCGGCAGGTGAAAGGATATTTCAGCCACCACCGCCCGCGCACGCGCTTGCTGCAGTTGATGCACGTTCCACGTTAGACAAAGCGAAGGAGGTCATCCGCGGAGTACATGGCAGCCTGCCGTCCGACGGAGCAATCGCCTCCGGTGCCGGTCTAAGTATTGGTCACGCCGCAGAGTAGACGTTTCAACCCTCTCGATAAGGATCGCGCATACAGAGAAAGGGCCTTTCGATTCAGGCCCGTTCTCTCGGCCTTTCTGGTAGTGAAGCAGGAGGAGTAATCCATCTCTCCCCGCACCATTGCATCTCCACCCGCTGGGCGTTTGCAACGGCGGGGCTTACCTTCCCCCAAAACCCACGCATCTTCTCGCTGGCGGTAAGCTCGGGTTCGGTGACCAGCGACCGAACGGCCTGAATGAACTGTCCGTGGCTGAACACGTAGACGAGGGCATCACGCGGCATCTCACTGAGGCGTCTGAGAGCATCCTCCGCCCGAGAGAGCAACGCATTGAAGCTCTCGGCACCCTCACCATCCATGAACTCCGGGTCTGCCTCTGCCCAATACCGCTCGATGTGTGGCATCCTCTCAGTGCTCCGGGTCCCGTTCCATCGGCTGGGTTGAAGATAAGTGAACTCCTGAATCGGCCAAATCTCGACCGCCACCTGGGGAAATCGCGTGATTGTCGCCGCCGCCGTTTGTTGGGTGCGGAGATAGGGAGAGGTCACAATCAGCGTCGGAGATTCCGTCCACCCGGCCGCCACCTCTCGACTCTGTGCCCAGCCTAACTCCGTCAGCTCAAGGAGCGCCAAATCATGGGCTGGAATACCCGCATTACCCGTGCTCTGGCCATGCCGAACGAACGTCGCTCTCATACTAAACTCTGTTCCTTGGAATACTGGTGAGTGTTCGACCGAACGACGCAGAGGTTAATCGAGGCGCTTGCAAAATCCAATTCGCAAACAGTTGAACGCGCAATCGGAAGGAGCTGGCCATGGGAGCCAGTACTAGGCTTTCGCCAGTACGGGTGAAAGATGGCACGTGTCGCGTGCTTACTCAGCATACCTGTCCATCCTCTTCATTCCCTTGCTTATCGTTGGCTGTTCCCGGCTTCTGCTTTCTTCCAACGATGTCTCTGTCGGAAATACGAGCGAGTCCAAGCAAGATGCCGGAGTTACTAATGATCGCGTCCGGCCAAAGTGTCTTCGCCGCCGCCTGCAACAACTCGTAGTCTTCCCCGCTCATTTTGACGTTCACCTGAACGGTCCGCTTGCCTGCATCAGTCATTCCTTCTGGTATCTACCGGATGGCGACCGAACACAACGATACTAAACGTACTGTTAGTATCGTATCTGAGATGATGCACTCAATCCATGTCTTTCACGGTAATCTTGGCGGGTCCGGCAAGACCCTATGCGCGGCTTTGTTTGCAGATCACTGCCGACGGCGTGGCCTGCCTATTCGCTGCTTCGACTCGGAGTCAACCTGGGCTGGTTTGTCCCAATATCCGTCTCTTCAAGTGAAGCGCCTCTGGAGTGCTGATCTCAGCGGTCGTGAAGCGATCGACTTCGATCCAGTTTTTGAACCGGCACCAGGTTTATCGATATTGGACTGCGGACCGGAGGGGTACTACGCTTTTCTGCGGTACATCGAAGACAATCAGCTCGATCAGGACTGCCGATGGGTGCTCCATGTTCCGTTGACACGCGCTCGGCTAGATGACGGCAAGGCTGGGTTTGAACGATTGAGGAAACATTGGCCTCCGCTTGTCGTCCTCTGGTTGAATGCCTATCAGCACGGTGCTTTTACGTTTGAAGAAGCCGTTACCGTTCTCGGTCTTTCCAAAGACTTGGCAGTACGAGCGGTCAACATGGCGGGACGGGAGTTCAACTCCCTCGAGACCTCCCTCGATTCCTCTGCGCGCGGCAGGACGCTTTCAGAGGTTATTGAGGCTACCCGTGGGATGAGTCTGCCACGCCTGCGGCGATGCCAGGACGTTCTTGATGATCGTCTGGAGCAACTCTCCACAATGGTCGCCGCTGGTGGTTTGTACGTCGATTAGATCGTCCCTACGTCTAGAACCCGAACGACTGCTCAAATCTATTACGACTACCAAGCCGATGGCGCAATCTGGATCGGACCTAATCGTCTGCCACGGCTGCGTTAAGGTCTACGAGTTCTTTTCTAGCCCTAGCTCGTTCTTGTTCCGTGGAATCGGGGTCGGCCAGAATCGCCTCATATTTGTCTTGATCCTTTCGGACCCACGCGAGAAACTCCCGGTGTCGCCGTTCGCTTTCCTGCTCTTGTTGAGCCTTGCGTTCTTTTTCCCCAGCCCACTGCTTACGGAGGATCGTGATTCCAGCGCCCTCGAAGCACTTTGGCACAGCCCGGATCAACATTCCTAAAGGGTTGGTTATGGAGCGATCACGGACAATTCTGTGAGCCTTCTCGTGAATGACTGTGACGATCTCTTCTACTCTTGCGCTTTCACACGTAGTCCAAGTGTCGTGTGCGATCTGCCTGGCCGCAGGCTCGTCTGCGATCACATACTGCGAAAGCGCCTGAACGATCGGACTAAGTTCCACGTCCGTCGTCGTCGTTTCTTTTTCTTTCATGCTTAAAGGCTTTCTTAAAGGGGTGGTCGTTTTGTCCACGGTATCTGGGGATGTTTTGTCCACCCTATCCGTGGATGTTTTGTCCACGGAAACCAGCGACGGTATGTCCACCGTGGATGTTTTGGCCACGGTGGACGTTTTGTCCAGCCCAAAGGTTTTGTGACATTCCACCAGTACTTCCGTTGGACGGGATTGCAGCGCTTCAGCTTCGCTAAGAAATCGGACGCCTTTGTCGCGGACCACGTACAGCATTGCTGCATCCTTTCGCCGCTTCAGAATCGCTGCGTATGAATAGATACGGTAGGTCCGCCCGGTTCTCGTCGCGCTGTTCTCTGGACTGATCACTTCTACAGCTAACTTTTCGATTAAGTAGGTGAGGTTCCGCTTCGCGGCCTTGTCACTCATTCCAGCTTTCCTGGCCATCCGAACCCAACCCACCGTTACTCGCTTTGTGTCTGGGTCCTCGGCCATAGATGGATCAGCTGTACCGGCGCGCCAAAGGGCTGCATGGAGCTGATTCTCGCCCGCAGAGTGCCCATCCTGGACCGTGTAGCAACGATGAATCTTGTAAGGTCGTGCTCGATTGAGAAGTGTTGTCGTAACTGGAGTAACGTCCACAGTGGGCGGTTTGTCCACCGTGGACGTTTTGTCCCCCGTTCGCGAAGGATCAACGGGCTCCTGTTGACGATGCTCCTGGATGTTGATGACGGTGCTTTGTGGCCGCAGAAATGAAAATGCCCCTCGCGTATTCGGGGCTTCCTCAAGCTCCTCCCAGTCCAGAACATCAGTAGTATTACGCCGTCTTTTCATTGATGCTAACGACCTCACCTGGAGCGAACTGATTGAGCAGGCGATCCGCCAATGCTTCGTAGTCTTCAAGTGCTTTCGAGCGAGGATCGAAGTCGGCCAGGAATTGTCTGCTGCGGGCCGCTTTCACGACCGACTGATCGGTGCGTACGCCTGTGTAGATGGGCACCAGGCGTTTTTCTGAAATGGAGGCAAGGGTGTTGAGCACGACATCGGTCATTGCGAGCCGCCGGTCCAACTTGACCGGTAGCATACCCGTTATGCGAATGTTCAGCCCGCCAGCCAGCATGCCGTTCAGCATTTCGCCTGCCTGTATGCTGGCGGTCGCGCCCTGAACACTAAGGATGTCCATATCGACAGGTATCAACACTTGCTGGGTGTAGACCATTGCACAAGTCTGAAACAGGCTGATCGACGGAGCTACGTCAATCAGCACGGCATCGTAGTTTTTTTCGTATTCGCCCAAGAGATGCCTGAAGATGAACTCTCGGAAGGGAAGACCCATCGTGGTCGTCTCCGCCTCGGTCGTATGGCGATTGCCGCAGATGATGTCGAGACCGGGCCGAACGGTCATCAGACACTCGCGTAAGGCCAGACGGCGTATCAGCAGATCGTGCAGAAAGGCGTTTGGCTTAAGGGCAAGTAGCGCGCCGATCGATCCCTGCGGGTCCGCATCAACCAAGAGAACTCGAAGTCCACGATCAACAAAACATCGGGCCAATGTCAGGGCTGTGGTTGTCTTCGCGACACCGCCGCGTTGGTTAGAGATAGTCAGCCTTATCACTGCAGGCCTCCTGCGCCGCCAGTAAGGATCTGAGCTATCTCGGACGTTCGGAAGTAAACCCGTCGGCCCAGTCGAAGGCGTGAGGCGTTGACGAGGCTGACCCATTCACTGCTGGAGCGGAGGCTGATCCGCAGACCCTCGGGGGAACGGTTCAACACCTTGGCTAGCTGCGAGGTTGTTAAGAGGGGGCCGTATTGGCCAACCAGCGTATCTTCTATGCTCATAGGTCACCTAACGATTACGGTGGAATCGGTTCGTTAGGGTCAGTCTAGGAAGGACACGGAAGAAATTACAGCGAAGAACTAATTCTAATTTCTCTCTTCGCCGGTTCGCTTGCGTTTCGTGTTTCGGAGAGGGGTTAGAGGCCCCCTTCGAGAGCTGATTGTTGCCTCAACCAGATGCAGAAAAGTCCAACTCAGGGGATCGGTTAATTCGTGAGCCTGACCAAGCGTCGTATCCTTAAACCGATGCGGATCAATCCCTAGCGCTTCGGCCCTATCCACGTCTGAAACTTTGTTGCGCAGAGCATGGTTTGGTTGTTCGTCTAGCCAATGGCAGAGATCGATGTAAGGTAGCACCCTCGAAGCCATCCACGAATCTTTGGCTGGCAGTTTTGTTTGTTTCATAGTCGGTAGATGTCCCTCAGCGCGTGTTGTCAACCTGTCCACGAGCTCCTCCACCTGCTTCTTGATGAGGGTTCGTGGAAGCCGAAGATCAATTCGTAAGAAGGCTTCACTGGCGTCGATAGAAGACGGGTGAACATGGTGCAACAGAGGTGTTGAGAGTATGTCCTTGTGGTGGATCGTTGGTTCTGAACGGTGCCGAAGCCCATACGAATCCCTCGCGTGATCGGAGTGAGCTTGCATCCATGCATCGTGCCTAAGGCTTAGCTGAAGTCGTAGATGGTCGCCTACAGTCATTGACCTCACGTGAAGTCCCTCCATACTGACGGCATTCAGCACTGAGAAGCTCTCTGGGGCGAGAAGTTCTTCCCCCTGTCTGAACAGCTTTAAGTCCGTGTCTTCAATCACTCCTTTCTCTCGGATCACGTTGGTTAGACCTGCGAGAACGGCCCGGTACTCAGCGCTTAACTGAAGGCCAGATGGGCCTAGGATTGAGCGCATCCGATGAAGATCGATTCGTAAAGCGAATTGGCGATGCCACAGTCCCTCGGGGGCTCCGTCTAGACGATCGTATTTGCTTGGATCAAACCACGGAGCTTGCTCCTTAATTAGTCGCCTGCTTGTTTTATCACCGTGCCTCATGCCTGTCGCACTCCGCGTCTTGATTCAGAGACCGCATCCATGCGGGACACCAGATCCTCTGCTCTGAGATGGGTGTACCGCTTCAGCATCTGCATACTCTTGTGTCCGCTGATTGCGGACACTTCCTGGTCAGAGAGGCCAGCCTCGACGAAGCGGCTGACTGCTTCGTGACGAAGATCGTGAAAGTGGAAGTCTGTCAAGCCCTGTTTCTTCTTAATCTCCTGCCACACCCGATCAAAAGCGTATGGCCCCCGGATGCCTTGTCTACCGGGTTCTCCGAAGAAAATCAGCTCAGTTCCGAGCGGTCGAAAGGGATGAGCTAGTGCGCTGCGGAAGAGCACGGCTGCGCTTACGGTTAGCGGTACCGTTCGCGGATGCGTGTTCTTGGTCTTTAGCAATCGGACAATGCGACGGTCAATCTCAACCTGCGATCGTCTCAAGGTCACGATTTCTGAGGTTCGCATACCTGTTTCGAGAGCGATGCGTACGATCCAGCCGAGCATAGGATTGGAGTGCCCGTCGACGGCTTCAAGGATGCCGACTTCTTCGTCTGGCGTCAGACGCCGATTGCGTCCTGGCCCCGGCGCGGGCCTTCTGATGTTCATGACTGGATTCGAGGGTAGCCCGACGCCCCACTCTTTGATCGCAACTGTGTACAGGTGGCCTAGTAGCGCGAGGTCAAGGCGCACCGTGTTGTTTGCTCTTGGTTGAGGCTTGCCAGCCGGATTGAGACGATCCTCGCCCGCCAATCGCGCGTCCCTGAACTTCGCAATCAGCTCGGGGGTGAGCGCTGCCAACGAATACTTGCCAAGATGCTTGATGAGGATTCGTGTGCGCTTCACATCTGCAAGTTGGGATGTGGCGCGTTTTGTTGGTACAACGTCTGCTAGGTACCGAGCTAGCGCGGCTTCGACCGTCATGCGGTCAGCCGTCGCCCGCTGTATATAAGCACCACGGACCATCTCGTCCTCGCTACGTCGAGACCAATCCTCGGCATCACGCTTCGTGCGAAATGTCTTCGCTGTCGTGGGCCATCCCGCCTTTCGGATGACTGCTTTCCATGTGCCCGATTCGGTCTTTACGAGGGTCGCCATCATGCTCCGGTACAGTGTCCAGCGGCATCACTGTACCGAAATTGTACCTAAGCGTGTCCGGTACAGTTCACAAAGGCCGGAAACAGGGCGTCTCCGCGAGCGTCCCAGCGAAACTAAACCACTTATTATGTATAAGTTGTACTTTGGTGCCGGGAGGGGGACTTGAACCCCCACGAGGTTGCCCTCGGCGGATTTTGAGTTGTTCGTTGAAACCGCAAGTGTAACAAAACAAAGCGAACATGAGCGTAGCGCAGTGTAGCCGTAAGTAACTGAGCGACCGTAATTTAGCGCAAACAATCCCTCTGAGGATAAGCTGACGGGTGTACCGCTGTTGTACCTGTTGCTGAGCGGTTTTCATTGCGCTGATGCGAGTCGGTAGGGCCTGTTGGCGCGGCCTTCCAAAGCGGGCCGCTCGCCCGCCTATCTCGGGTGTTGGGAGCTGCGTTCTTGGGAGGCTTCCACGGAATCGCGACTGGAGCGCATGAGGCTCGTACCGTTCTTCGCTCATACATTTTCTCCTTCCTCCGGGCGGTTGCCTGTTCTACGAGGCGTCAGCCGCTCGGAAGGGGCCGTAAGCCGGTGGCTGGGGACTCCCCACGCTTTACGCAAGCAAGTTGGTCATGGAATGGCGCAGCTATGCAAAGCATGGAAAACGATTAAGCCGTTTCCCACACTTCGCACAGCCGCTTGGAAAACGCTGATGGAGCTCGCGTCTCCCACATTCCCACAACCACTGCGACGAGGTCACGTAAGGAAAGACCAACAACTGCTATGGTTTTTTTGGCGTCCACCCGACGCTGTTATTATTGCCACGATGGCGACATATCTTGTCATGCCTGATGACTATGCCGGGTGGAATCCCACCGGGCGAAATTTTGCGCTTGCCGGTGGGGCAATAGGGTTTGTCGGTCTGCTGTCATATCTTTCGCTGCACCACCGGCTTGGGGAGTTTCGACCCAGTGCTGCATCTGATGAGCTGTTCCTGCAGGGTCTAGTGTGGTTGGGCGGCGGGGCTTTTTTCCTCATGGGTTTTGCTGCTGCAGGATCGATTATGCTTTCCCTCAAATCACGTGGAACCGTAAATGTTAGCGATGAGGGAGTCTCCCGACAGGGCAGCTCTCATATTTTCAATCTTGCGTGGCAAGACATCGAAGGCTTTGTTCCCATGCCTTATGGTGGTGTAACCCTTATCTCCACCACTGCAGAAAAGAATCTCGTCATACCTCGCTTCTTGGACGACTATCGGGCGTGCATTGCTGAGATTAAGCAGCACGGTGTCGGACTTCTGCCTCCAAGTCGTCTGCGCCAACGTCGACAGATCAATTGGAGGGATCAATGGAAATCTTGCCTTTGTGTGTTTTTCTACACTTTCGCCATAGGCACACATGAGCCCCGGGTTGTTCAAGTCTCAAGTTGTGCTGCGTCCGGCATGTTATGGATATGGATGTTACGTGAGGAATGGACAAAACCCGATCAGACCGGTTCACGCTGGACTGGAGTCGTGGTCTCTGCAGGATTCCTCCTTTATCTACTTTGGCGGGTGTTCCTCAGAGGGTAGATCTTAGATAGTGAGGCAGAGGTCCCCACCTATCTTCGGGCCACTCCCAAGAGCAGACCATTGCGCCTGCAAAGGACCTTCCCGACGCGCACGATCAAAGGTTTTCTGTGTTTTTAACAAAGCGATGAGCACACCAAGCAACCGGTCAGCTAACCCGCGTAAGGCCCGCGGATGCTGGTGGCCCGCTGCCCGCATTGCGTCATAGTGCTTGCGGCTTCGGCTGTCGCAGCAAAGGCTGCTTGTCGCCCAGTAGTACACCGCGTTTCGCAAGCGAGGGCTGCAAGCCTGACGCATGCCGACAGTCTTTCTTTTGCCGCTCTGCCTGGTCACTGGGGCCGTGCCGGCGTAACAGCGCAAGGACTGGTAGTCTCGCTCCCGGATTGGCCTGGAGGCTTCAGTTAAAAGAGCGGCCGCAACAGCAGGGCCGACGCCGGGGATAGAGAGAATCAGGCTGGCGTCACATGGCGGCTGATCTGTTCCGGCAGTCGTCTCGATCATCGCGCTCAGAAGACGCTTGATGCGGTTGCCGACCTCCCGGACTTGCTCCTCCAACAGCTTCAACTGGGGAAGGAGGAACTGGACATGCTCACTGGCTGCTTCGGCACCACCTGGAGCCAGGACCAACGACATGGTCTTCAACGCAACGAGCACGTCATCGGCTGAAAATTTGCGAATTCGGTTTGCCTTGAGGATGCGCTGAACGCGAAGAGAAGTCATCTTTGCGCCTTCTGCGGGCGTAGGTGCTGCTTCCGGCAGATCCCATACCAGTCGGTCATCCGCAGCCGGACTGATCGCCAGCATCTGCGGGTAGTACCGGTGGAGCTGCTGCCATAAACGGTTGGTAACGCGCCTGAGTTCAATTTTGAGCTCGTCTTCGAATCGGGAAAGCTCGCGCAGCCGAATCAAGTCAGGGGAGTCGATCTTTACCTGCCTGTAGCTCTGTCTGTCGGTATACAGTGAGCTGGCCAGTACCAGAGCATCCCGGGCATCGTCCTTCGCTCCGGCAACGGTGAACCGGTCACGAAAGCGGTCTACCTGTTTAGGGTTGATGGAGAACAGGGTGAAGCCACTTTCGACAAGTGTCTCCACGAGTGCGCCCCAGGCCACCTCAATGCCGATGGCGACCAGAGCTGGCTCACATGCGGTGCGTTGTTTGAGCTTCTTGACCAAAGTGACAAGCCCCTCGCCGCTGTGGTCTGCGTTGTATTGCTCTACGGGTTGCCCTGTATGATCCAGCATGGCAACGCGGTGAGTCTGCGTTCCCCAGTCGATTCCGACAAAGTATTGAAACGATTGCTCCACGATAGATCTCCTAGACTGCTTTGCGATGCTCCCGTCACGCCTGTACCGGCACTCACCCTGAGAGATGGTGCTACTCCCCACTGGACGTTGCATCACTGCTAACCGTCAAGGCGCAAGTCCCCGATTGGTGATCGAGTCACTGCGTTACGGAGGCGCTCGTGACGGCCAGCTACGTGAGACTCGCCCGCTTACGGGAAGTCTTGAACAGCGTACAGGCGTTGCGGGGTGTGTCCCCGCAGTGGGGGTGGCGGAAGACGGCGGCCTCATCGCTGGCTGGAGACAGGGGGAGCCGTCCCCCGTTTACTTGCTGTTCAGCAGTTCGGGGTAATTGTTCCTGACGTTGCCCACGTCGCGGGATACCTCGCGGGCCTGCATCTCGGAAGCGGGGAAGGGCTGCATGAGGTGGATCGGGGGCGGTCCCTCGTTGCGGAGAAGCCACTCGTCATAATCGCGCTCATGGAGGATGACGGGCATCCGGGTATGGACGGTGCCGGTCAGCTCATTGGGCTTTGTGGTGATGATGGCAAAGCTCTGGAGCCACTGATTGGTCTTCTTGTCGTGCCACGCATCCCAAAGGCCGGCAAAGGCGAAGAGGTTCCCCTCTCCCACGGTAGAGGCGTAGGGCTGTTTCTCCTTCGGTCCAATGGTCTTCCACTCGAAGAAGCCTTCCGCCGGGATGAGACAGCGACGGCCTCGTTGAACGGCTCGCGCCATGTCGGTTGTGTAGCCACGGTCTCGGCCTTGGCGTTGAAGGTGGAAAAGCCTTTGAAGTCGGCTAGGCTCTTCGCGAAGAAGGGAACCAGGCCCCACCGCATGATCAGCAGCTCCCGCACGGCTCCGTTCCGGCTGTTGCGGATGACGGGCTGGAGGGTCGTCCGGACGACGTTGTAGTCGGAAACAAGGTCCGTGAGCCCTGGCGTGGGCCTGGCGGCGAAGTGCTCGGCGAGACGCTGCTTGTCCGAACGTCGATAGTAGCGACCGCACATGGGAAGAGAATAAGGGATTCACATTGCCGTTCGCTTCCTCTTCGCCTACGTTAAGCTCATGGGCTTCATGAAGCGACTGGCGGCGCGGGAAGAGGAGGAACGAAGGGAAGCGGGGTATCTGCCCGGCTGCGGGAAGCATCCCCCGCGCTTCGCGCCGGAACAGCGGATGCTCGACTGGCCGGAGTGCCAGATCGAATTGCGCTGCGGCTGCGGGATGGTCACGCTCTATCCGACAAAGCTGCTGGCCGCGCGGCACGGCAACCGGAGCTTTGGGGAGGTCCTGAGCCGGGTGCGATGCAAGGAATGCAAAGGGAGGCCCTTGGCGGCCTGGCTCTGTGCCGGTCATCGTTTACGGAACGGGGGAGCACCGGCGGATTGGGCGATTGAGTTGATACATCCGCCCTGCGACGGGCGCTTGAACGCTGACAAACCAGTCTGGGCCGAACGTCCCGGAAGCGGCAAGCAGTGAACGGGCCGCCTGTCACACTTTTGGCCTGCCGGAGTTGCTATGCTGATTCCATGGCCGAGCTTTTCACGTACACGTATGTCGACAATTCCAACTTCTTCATTGAGGGCCAGCGAACGGCTGCGGTGGCGCGCGGCATGGCGCTGGATATAGCCGATGCTATCGACCGGCGTGTCTTTGACTTCACCTGGAGACCTGATTACGGTAAGCTGCACCAGCTGATCTGCGGGGAAAAGAAACAGATCGGAACGGCGAAGCTCTGGGGCTCGCCTCCTCCCACTGACAGCTTTTGGAAGATGGTCGAAACCAAAGGTTTCAAGGTGAAAACCTACGAAAGAAGTCACGGCAAAGAAAAGAAAGTGGATGTAGCAATCGCTTACGAGATCGCCAAGGACATGGCGAAAATCGATAAAGCCCATGCCGAGATAACGCTTGTTGCAGGGGATAAGGACTTCATCCCCGTGGTGGAGGATCTAGTTTCGGAAGGCTACCATATCAGCGTTGCTTTTTGGGACCACGCCGCCGCTGAGATGAGGCAGAAAGCTTCTTCCTTCTTCTCTCTAAATCCATATCTCAACCATCTACTGACGTGATGACTGAGGAGATAGAAAGCGGAGAGATCAAATGAGTCTCACCGTCGAAAGTGCGACATCTCTCTTTGGGGAAATGGCAAAGGGGAAGCTGGCGAATGTGGGTGCTTCGGGGCAGCCGGAAGATCAGCTTCGGTCGCCGTTTGAGGGATTGCTCAAGAACATGGCCACGCTCGCGAATCTTCCGAGCGGCGTGGAAGCCGTGGGCGAATCGTCGATCGCCAGCCTCAAGACACGTCCTGACTATGCCGTAACTGTTCACAACGCGCTGATCGGCTTCGTTGAACTAAAAGCCCCTGGCAAGGGTGCCGACCCCCGTAAGTTCAAGGATGCTCATGATCGAGACCAGTGGGAACGTCTCAGGTCCTTGCCAAACCTTCTTTACACAGATGGCAACTCGTTCAGCTTGTGGCAAAACGGAGAGCTGGCGAGTCCTGTTCTTACGCTTATCGGGGATGTCGAGAGCGCGGGCAAGAAGCTGGCGTCCCCTCCAGGCTTTGCCGCGCTCTTTGCGAGCTTCCTTCGGTGGCAGCCAGTACCCCCGCGCAGTGCCAAGGAACTCGCCCATACGACTGCGCGGCTCTGCCGTCTGCTTCGTGATGAGGTTACCGAACAACTCGCGTTGAAAAGCGAAGCCTTAACGAGCCTTGCCGAAGACTGGCGCAAACTTCTCTTTCCGGAAGCCACGGACGCGCGCTTTGCCGATGGGTACGCTCAGGCTGTCACCTTTGGTTTGCTCATGGCGCGAGCCAAGAACATTGAACTGTCAACGGGCCTTCAGAAAGTAGCCAGCGATCTGGCAAAGACGAGCTCGCTCATTGGAGCCGCGCTCCGGCTCCTGACGGACAATGCGACGAATCAGGAGACCCTGAAAACTGCTTTAGGAACGCTCATCCGAGTGCTCGATGCGGTTGACTGGGGCAAGATCAGCAAGGGCAATCCCGACGCCTGGCTCTATTTCTACGAAGACTTCCTTGGGGTGTACGACAACGATCTTCGGAAGCAGACCGGTTCGTACTACACGCCGCCACAGGTAGTCGGTGCAATGGTTGGCCTGGTAAACGAGGCATTGAAGTCTTCGCGGTTCGGTCTTCATGCCGGCCTGGGCTCGTCAGCCGTTACCCTGGCCGATCCCGCGACCGGGACTGGCACCTTTGTTCTGGGAGTTCTTCGCAGCATCGCTGAGACGGTGCGTGCGGACGAAGGGGAGGGGGCCGTCCCTGCCGCCATTCAGGACGCTTTGAAGCGCCTGATCGCATTCGAAATGCAACTTGGTCCCTTTGCAGTGGCGCAGCTTCGCATCCTGGCTGAAGTTGTGGAGCTGACAGGATCGACGCCGAAGATTGCTCCGCGCATGTATGTCACCAACACATTGAGCGATCCCGAAGAAGAATCCGGATGGATTCCTGCGATGCTGGCTCCCATCGCCAATCAGCGCAAAGATGCCAACAAGATCATGCGCGATGAAGCCATCACTGTTGTGATCGGCAATCCTCCCTACAAAGAGAAGGCCAAAGGAAAGGGAAGCTGGGTTGAGAGCGGGGCGAAGAACTCCAGGGTGCCCGCTCCCCTGCAAGCCTGGATGCCTCCGGCTGCCTGGGGTGCTGGAGCGCACAGTAAACACCTGCGGAATCTCTATATCTACTTTTGGCGATGGGCCACTTGGAAGGTATTCGACATCGGCGATGGAAAGAAGTCCGGTCCTCACGATGGAATAGTGTGCTTCATCACGGTCGCGGGATTTCTGAATGGACCTGGTTTTCAGAAGATGCGCTCCTATCTTCGTGAAACCTGTGACGATATATGGGTGATAGACTGCTCTCCGGAAGGCCACCAACCCGAGGTCAACACCCGCATCTTTCAAGGGGTTCAGCAGCCCGTTTGCATCGTCATGGCTTCAAGGTCTGGAAAGAAGACAGAAGCTCTCGGGGCGGTACATTTCCAGGCGCTTCCCAAGGGCAAGCGCGAGCAGAAGTTTGCTGCGCTCGCTGCAATGCGACTTTCAGCCAAAGCCTGGACCGCCTGCCCCGCTGAAGCTCGTGCGCCGTTCTTGCCAGCTTCTAAAGGAGCGTGGAGTGAGTTTCCTAAACTTGAAGATTTGTTTGTTTACAACGGATCAGGCGTCATGCCGGGCCGGGTTTGGATAATTGCTCCTGATGCTGCCTCTCTGGAAAGACGATGGAAGAAACTCGTCACTGCCCCTAAAGACATGAAGGAAGAACTGTTTCATCCGCACCTGCGGAAAGGCAAGATGGGAGACAAGCATAGCAACAAGGTCGTGAACAAAGGACTGCCGCAGTTCTCGCCTAATCCTCAACCGGTAGCAATGGAAACGGGTCCAGCAGTTCCGGCTATCCGATATGGTTTTAGGCTTCTGGATCGCCAATGGCTTATACCGGATAACCGTCTAATAAATCAACCGAACCCTGAGCTGTGGGTATCGCGTTCAGACAAGCAGCTTTATCTCACCGCCTTCACAGAAGAGTCGCCATCATCAGGGCCAGCTCTGACGTTTACAGGCCTCCTTCCTGACCTCCATCATTACAAAGGCTCCTTTGGAGGGAGAGTGTTCCCGCTCTGGAGAGACAGTGGAGCCACAGAACCAAATACGAGGCCTGCGGTGTTGGCCTTCTTATCCGAACAGTACTCACGAAGCATCTCCGCAGAAGACCTTATGGCCTACATCGCAGCGATAGGAGCAAGTCCGAGCTATACGGCACGCTTTCAAAACGATCTATCTACTCCAGGTCTTCGCATTCCCCTCACAAGCGACGCCATGCTCTTCGCAAAGGTCGCTGAGCTGGGACGCAACCTACTATGGCTGTATACGTTTGGTGAACGCATGGCTGATTCACAGCAGGGTCGCCCGCTACAGCCGCCGCGTCTGCCTCCAGACTGGAGACCTAGTGTTCCAAAGGAAGGCTCGATTTCGCAGGAACCCGGCGAAATGCCAGACACCCTCAGCTATGACGCGGCCAAGCATCGCCTGCTGGTCGGTCACGGCTTCATTGACAATGTGACGCCGGCGATGTGGACCTATGAGGTCTCAGGAAAGCAGGTCCTGATGCAGTGGTTTAGCTACCGAAAGCGAACCCGTGAGCGGCCCATCATTGGTGATCGCCGTAAGCCGTCCGCACTCGGAGACATTCAACCGGATCACTGGCTACCGGAGTACACCACCGAGCTGCTAAATGTTCTCAACGTCCTTGGCCTACTAATCGACTTGGAGCCGCTGCAAGCTGAACTGTTGGAGCGCGTTTGCTCTGGACCTCTAATAGCGGCGAGCGAGCTAAAGAAATCAGAAGGAAGTGAATCCTCCGCGAAGTCGAAGAGCAACAAGAGAACTAAAGACAACGAAAACGCTACCCTCTTTTGATTTCTCGTAGAGGTTGCTCTAGGGACATCCCATCAAGTCCATCTGGGTCTCTTTGGGAAGGGAGCGCACCGCCTTACCATGCGCTCGAACCATGAGAGCGGGTGCATCTTCGTGGTCAGAAGCATGAACCATGTAGTACATGATTCGGTTTCCTTCCGCGCGATCGTAGATTGGGTATGCGGCGGTGTGGACGTAACCCAATTCCACGCTGAACCGGCTTCTCACGAGTTCCGCAATGTCCCAACAGTTCATCGATTGGAGTGCCCCCCAGTCCGAGCGGCCCCACCACTTGGCTGCAATTTCCTCGTTTTTCAGGCCCGAAAAGGCCCTATGTAACCATCCAACCCCCAGAAAGTAGAGCAACTCGATCTTATTGTGCGATGCTGTCTTGTACTGGGCGAGCTTTACAATGGTCTGCCAGTGGCATTCAAAAGTGCGTTGATCAAGAAGGCAGAATGTTGCCTCCTTTTGAGTAATTTTTCCGCTGGCTAAAATGGTGTCAACTGTTAGATTGAAGTCGCCTGGAACCACTTGAACTGTTCGGGGTAGCTTTCGCCCCGTCTTGCTTATCGGCGGGGGTTGATCCCGGACCATTTTACCTAGGGCCACAAGGCTCTGTTCTTCAAGTTCGCACAGAAAAAAGCGGCGCAGCCATTTGGGTTCACTGGCCAACACGAGAGATGCTGTCCATGCATCTAGCTTGTCTAAGTTTTGCGGACCAGCAAAACCGTCAATGTAAACGCCATGCTTCGTGATCTGAACGAAGTATTTGAGGTACTGCTGAATGAACCTAGCCTTATGCTCAGTCCAGATCGGCTGGGAAATACGTTTATACCGCCGGATTTTCTTTCCCGCTGGCGGAAGGTCCGGGAAGAGCTCCATGGTGGAGCGTTGTGCGTTAGACCGCGAGCTGGATGAGTTCATAGGCAGTGTCAAACCTCTTCTCCATCGCAGCGATCATAGACTGTCGAACGGGCTTGCTTGGTATAGGCGGAGTGCTTACAGCCGGAAGCTCGTCGTAGGTGCGCCCATTCAGCATCCTTCCGAGCTTCTTCTTGTTGACCCCCCCCCACTGTTTGAAGAAGAAGGGCACCGAATCCCGGTTGCATGATGCCATAAGGTTGTGGACCCACAGCTCTTCCATGGGCCGCGCTCCCCGACCACTCTCACCTCCGACAATTACCCAA
Source organism: Bryobacteraceae bacterium (assembly GCA_965214005.1). Lineage (GTDB taxonomy): Bacteria > Acidobacteriota > Terriglobia > Bryobacterales > Bryobacteraceae > Bog-105. The sequence goes on along the minus strand of CBDCAQ010000002.1, from coordinate 2,125 downwards.
TCCAATCCTCCGACGTCCAGATCGCCGAGGTCTTCCAGAAGTGGCTCTATGGACAGGAACTTGATCGCTGCACGGGATTCGCGCAGATGGGCTATGCGTGGAATCCCGTATGCTCGATCTTCAACGCTGACCCCCCACCAAATGTGGGAAGAGCTGGCAGCAAAGAGTAACGAACTAGATAACATTTGTGCGAGTCGCTTGGACCGTTTAGTGAGCACCTGATAAGTGTGCCAATTCGCCTGCATCATCACCCTGGCGATTTGGATGATGAATGAATCAGGAATTTGCGGATGGAACAGGTCGCTCATGGAGTTGACAAACACCCTGCTTGCTGCTGGCCACACAAGGGGCTCCATCACTTTGCTCGGAACGAGACGCAAGTCAAACCCGTGCTGATATGGATGGTTTGGTACTCCCCTGAAACGCTCGGCAAAGGCCGAAGCGTAGCAGTGCTGGCACCCTGGGCTGATCTTGGTGCAACCCCGAACCGGGTTCCAGGTTGCATCGGTCCATTCAATCTTTGATTTTGCCATGCAGCCTCTTTTTCACTTTTCGACTCCTCCAGTCTAGCGGCTCAGAAAGTTTCGTGTGAACCTCGCAACAAGCCGGTGTTCAACACGAAGTCGATGGCTCTGCCTTCTTTGGCAGGTTGCCTCTAGAACGACGAAGACTTCCCACTCGCCCGTAAGGCAACGAAGGAAGACGCTATTGGGCTGAGCGACAGCCTCACAGTTCCCATTCGCCCAAGTCCTTCTCGCGTTCGCCTCTATGCCCGAGCTTCTGCGCGATCTGTCTTGCGACTGGAGCTTTGTCGCTCATTTGCCGCCCTTCCAACAGCTCCCAATCCGCTTTACGGTTGCCGTTATAAGTCATCTCACGGTCTCCTCTCGGCCCGAACACTGCCTCGGCAGTACGTTGCGCGTAGCGGGCCCAATCGCGGTTCTCAGAGGATCGCTCCGGCCCTATGTTCGTGATGAGGGCTTCCGCAATAGTTTCCTGGTCGTGTCCGGTCACTCGCATCCGAACTGCAACCATCCAATCGATTTGTGAGGGATTCCGTATGGTCAGCTTGTCGAGGATGTCCTGACGATGCAGATCAAAGAAGGCAGAGGGCGAGATTGGATTGATGGGTTCACCAGCAACATTACTGGTGCCTATAGTCTTAGGGGCTGGCGAGACATTTTGAATCTGAAAGTCGTGCTCCCTCGCGAGTTCGGCGCAAAGGATTTGGAACTCAGCAGGTCCTGAAATCGTGAGAACGCCCCATTTCTGTGACCCTAATTGCAGCGCGGCTAGAACGGCGGCACGGTCAGAGTTCTGGTAGATGTCAATCCGCTTGCCTCGATCTGCAAAGCTGAGGGTCTCTGGTTCGATGTGGGCGTAGTAGCCGATGAACGTCTCGCACTTGCCAGCACTCAGCTCGATTCGAGTTGTAAAATCCCGAATGTCGCGACATATCAGGTCCTCGGTTCCTTCGCCGGACACGCAAGCCACCTCTGACGAGGTGTTCCTGTATCGCCAGAGGTCGGCTGCCTGTGTTTGGCCTCCGGCTCGGAGAAATCCCTCGTATGTGGACCGAACCGCCAGACCTTTCCGAAGTGCCTCACGCTCCGTCCTGTGTTGGGAGGATAAAGCAACTTTCCGCCTCGCCTGGTCTGCCGCCATCAGGCTTCTGGCGACATTGAGCGTTACACCCGTCCATGTGCCACCACCATGAAGCTCGGCCCGCTCATGACGAAATTTAGCTTGCTGCTCCGCTCGTGCTCGTCGATGTAGAGTTCGTAAGCCTCTCTGGGCCGCTTCCCTTTCCGTTGTTTGCTTATCTAGGTGTGCTCGATACACGACCCATGCGTTACCCTGACCCTCACGCAACGGCTCCGAGACACGTTCCTTTACTGGTAACGCTCCCATCTTCTTCGCAGATTGAAAGGGGCCAAAGCGTTCCTCCATGCGTTTCCTGCTGAACTCCCGGCCTAAAGCCGATGCCTTAACAGCTGTGTTCCCAAGCCATATCAAAGCGCCGCTGCCTTTCTGCTCGAAGCGAATGCCTTTTGCTGCGAGATTGGAATGCACATCATCCCAGCTTCGCGCCGTTCGAAGCAACAACGGAACCTCTTCCATAGCG
>CBDCAQ010000001.1:0-158787 GCA_965214005.1 Bryobacteraceae bacterium | reverse complement strand
TACGGTCTCGCGGCGTACGCATGACCGTCTGATTATGGAGATGGCGCCGTTAAGGACGAAGGAACCGGAGGCCTACTCCGTTCCGCTCGAGAAACCTAGAGCCATGCGTCAGATGATCGAAAACCTCTACGGGGAACAGATGGACTGCGAAGCGCTTGCGAAGGAGTTCTGCTTGCCGTCTGCCTTCGTCAGGGATGTCATCGATCGCTATGCTTCTTCCACTGAAGTCGCATCGAATCGGCCGTCCAAGGTGGTCAACATCAGCTCCAGAGTGCAGACTCGGTCTACAAGGACGGGGTAATTACATTGCGTTAGGCATAGCTGCATTTCTATCCGGCGAGGGCGCTAGGATCGATACCGAGCTCTGGCGGGCACGAACCGCAGAGCCAGAGCTGAGGCCTGCGGTCGCATTACAGCGTGTAGCGGTCATCTGTCGCTCGCCGAGTCTGGCCAAGCGAAGTAAGCGTCTCAAGGATCTCGGCTACTCGGGTGCGGCTGGCGGGTTTGAAGCCGGTCGCGATCTGCTGAGGCGTTTGCAGAGGCTGAGCGCGTAGGGAATCCTTAATGGCGCGAACTTGGTCGGTAAGTGTGTCTGGCCACGGCTGCTTGCGGCGTGTCGCTGTGACGGGCTCGGCGGGTAAAAGGCCACCAAGCGCGGCTTGCATGGGAGCGGCATTAGGTGCCTGGAACTCGGGACGGAGCCAGCGCACAAGACCACCGGCCTCCTCGGCGTGGCGCTGGGCGTTCAAGGCTACGAGGTTCTCGAGGATTTGCTCGCTGGTGAGCAAAGGGCTCCAGCCGTAGGCAGTGAACACAGCGGCGTCCAGTTCGTCATGCAACATCCGCAGGATGCCGACGAGGCCGGCTTCGTAGATGTGGCGGTCTTCCTCGGTAAAGGTCTCACCGGAACGCAGGATTTCTAAGACGTTGTACATCCCGGTTAGGGTTAATGATGGGTGGAGTTGTTGTTGGCGCTTACGGTGGGCGTCTAACCGTTCGGCCATTCCCATGCGTCGGCGCTCGTTTGGCAGGAGCAACCTTTTTCGCGGCCTGGCGGCATGTCCGCACGCACCCGTTACTGGCGATATTGCGACTTCTCGTTACTAACCAACCTCAATAACTGCTTTGGCGATTATTCACCCACCGATAGCAGCAAGTCTGTTTTTCAAGAGAGCCTTTTCGCGCTGGTTTTCGGTCATGTCGATGGCACGCAGGAGTTCCGTGCGGGCCTCGTCGTAGCGGCCGAGTTGGGTGAGCAGTTGACCCCGGACGCTGGGGAGCAGATGGTAGTTGGCGAGGCCGGAGATCTTGTCGACGGCCATCAGCCCTGCTGCGGGGCCGTTGGCCACGCTGACGGCGACGGCACGATTGAGTGCTGCGACAGGCGATGGTTCGATCCCCAGTAGCGCATCATAAAGGCTGACGATACGGGCCCAATCAGTGTCTTCCGCCTTCAGCGCGCATGCGTGACAGGCGGTGATGGCGGCTTGCAGAGCGTAGCGCTTCGCCCCGCCCTGGATCTTCTGCGCGTGATCAAGCGCGGCCAGGCCGCGTTGGATCTGCGTTCGGTTCCAGAGGGTGCGGTCCTGATCGGGAAGAAGCACGGCTTCGCCGTCAGGACCGCGACGGGCGGCGGAGCGTGAAGCGTTAAGCTCCATGAGCGCGAGGAGGCCGTGCGCTTCGGACTCGTTGGGAAGAAGATGCACAAGAGTTCGGCCAAGACGCAGCGCTTCGTCGACAAGCGCGCCGCGTGACCACTCCGCGCCGGAAGTTGCGGTGTGACCCTCGTTGAAGATGAGGTAGATGACGAGGAGGATTGAGTCGACTCGATCGTGCAGTTCCTGGCCGCGTGGTGTTTCGAACGGCACACCCGCTTCGCTGAGCGTGTTCTTCGCTCGTGTGATCCGCTGGCCCATCGTCTTTTCCGGCACGAGGAAGGCGCGCGCGATTTCGGTCGTGGTGAGGCCACCCAGAACGCGCAGCGTGAGCGCGATGCGGGCTTCCACTGCAAGCACCGGATGACAGGCGGTGAAGAGAAGGCGGAGGATATCGTCGTCGATGACCTGATCGAAGGACTGTTCCATCTCTTCTCCGAGTCTTTGCTGGCGGGCCTCAAGTTCATAGGTGATCTCGCCGTGCTTGGCTTCAAGCATTTTGCTGCGGCGATAGCCGTCGATTGCGCGGCGTTTGGCTGCGGTCATAAGCCAGGCACCGGGGTTGGCGGGAACACCTTCGCTGGGCCAAAGCTCGAGGGCGGCGACGAGTGCATCGCCGGCGAGCTCTTCGGCGACGCCGATATCATGCGTAACGCGGGCGATGGCAGCGATGAGACGTATGGATTCGTTCCTCCATACAGCCTCGATCGCTTCGGGTACACCGTCCATGCTTCTGAGGATACCGGCTTGAGCGTTAGCTCGTCTTCATCGGCCCGATGGACTTGTAGCGGTTGATCACGACGCCGGTGGGGGTGGTGTCTGAGGAGACGAACGCGAAGGTCTGGGGAGTGCCTTCGGAAAAAAGGCGCTTGCCTGTACCGATGACCACGGGGAAGACTGACAATATGAGTTCATCGACAAGCCCAGCTTCGACCAGCGGGTTGATGAGCGTGGAACTGCCGAGGACGACGATGTCCGGGCCCGGCTCAAACTTGATGCGGCGAAGGCTTTCGCCAAGGTCCGGTCCGACGACCTCGCTTGGGCCCCAGGTGAGACCCTCCGGACGATGGGTCGCGACATACTTCTTGCCGGCGTTCAGGCGGTCGGCGACGGGGCCGCCCGGCGCTGTGGGCCAGAACTTGGAAAGGATGTCGTACGTGCGGCGTCCGAGCAGAACGTCATACGTTTCGCCGTAAAGGATGCCGAGTTTTGCGAGGCCTTCCGGACTGCGAAAGGGGACAGTCCAGCCGGTATACGCGAAGTTGGTTTCATCTGCCGTGTGCTGGATGACACCGTCCAGCGAAGTGTGTTCGAAGATTTTGATCTTGCGCATGGGATGTTCGCCTTTCTTCCTTTGTGTGCGGTGGTGACCCGGGGACGCCCTTGTCGACGGGGCGACGGAGGATGGTGTGTGAGGTTGGGCTTACATGTGCATCGCAGGTGTGCCGTCAGACCATCTGTCAGCCATGATGAGGGAGACGAAGACCCGAGGGAAGGTCTTGAGTTGCGGATAGGTGTCGGGGGAGAAAGACCAGTAATTGACGCCCATGACCGGAGAGTTGGCAAGGTTGGCTCCTAACGACGCACCGTCGTCCGCCGTGTAGAACATCACGTGCGACATCGCGTGATCGCCTTGGTCGAAGAGGTAGTTCGTCTTGGACATCATGTAGGACATCGCTCCCGGCTCAAGCATCGGCAGTTCTTTCTTCGCGATCGCTGCTTGCGTCGCGACGATGATCTCTTCCTTGGAGCGGCCCGCAAGGATGAGTTCGGCGCGCTTGAGGTCGTAGGGAAGGACGGAACGGGACGCCGCAGGGTTGAGGCACCCGGCGGCACGAATCTTTGGGTTCCAGAATTCGGGGTAGTCCAACATTCCGCCCCAGCCCCGGTCAACGATGCAGGTCCATCCATTTTTTCCTTTAACGGCGGCGCCGAAGCCGTGACGCGTGAGAACGAGAATGGTGGCGTCTTTCGCGATCGCATCGGGAGCGGCGCTGCGGGCCATCGCGATTTCAAAGTCGCGGTCCATAAGGTACTGCTCGATCGGCGCTCTTTTTGCGTAGGGCGCGGCGTCCTGGGCGTGGCTTGTGCTGACACTGATGAGGACGAGGACGCTGGCGAGGACTCTTGCGGCAGCTATCTGCATACGCATATGTTTCTCCTGTTGGCAAAGCGTGGTGGGGCATGGACCGTCGGGTTGGACGGCCTTGCGCGTGAACTGAGATGGCTTCGGGGCTAGAGCTTCTTGGCCTCGAAAGGCTTGTCCGGAGTGGCCTTGGAGGAGGTGGGGATTTCGAGGAAGGCCCGAACCTCGACCGGCACGCGGCAGGCGACGGTCGCTTTCTTGCCCCACGCGATGGCTTTCTCCATGTTGGAGCAATCGAGTATCCAGAAGCCGCCAATGTGCTCCTTGGCTTCAAGGAAGGGTCCGTCGGTGATGGAGATGGCGTCGCCGTTCTTGCGCAGGGACTTAGCCTTGGTGACAGGCTCGAGACCGCCCGCAAAGAAGCGCGCACCGGCGGCGGCCATCTCGACGTTGAGAGCCTTAATGTCCTGGATCATTTCCGGACCTTCTTTGGCAGCGTCGAAGGTGTCGGGGTGCTGGACGGCGACGAGATATTGCGGCATGGTTTTGTCTCCTCTTACTTCGTTCAGGCCGCTACTTCCCCGGCCTTCAATATGACAACGAACGGTCACCAGCGATTTCTACACGATACCGAAGTATTTATTTGCGGACAGCGGTGATATGGGTTGAATACGAAAACTACGCGAGCGCCCGTTGGAGTGATCACGACCGATCATGTCGTCTGCATAAATTGGGAACGGGAAACGCCTCTCACGCCAGTCAGCGGGCCGCACCCGCCCTGGACGGGTCCGGCGCGGACAAGCTTCCACCTTTGCGACTTCGCGTTACTGACTTGTCTGGAGGGCTTTATAATTCAGCCACTGTTCACGGCTGATGGTCCACACTTCAGCCGGTAATGTGCCGGAAACAAAAGGATGATTGTGCTTTGAGAGCGAACGCATTCCGGTTTTCACCGAGATCCGAACAGAGCCTTTGTTCTCGCTCGCCTTGAGAGTGCGTAGCTCCTGAAATCCAAGCGACTCAAACCAGAAGGCTGTAGCCGCCTCGACTGCTTCCGCCATGAGCCCACGGCCACGCCAGGGCGCACCCATCCAGAAGCCGCGATTATTGCTCTCATTCCGGTGTAAAGCAACTGCGCCGATGATCTCTTTCGGACTTTCCTTCAGCCGAAGTGTCCAGTGCCACTCATCTCCACGTTCGATGGCTGGTATCGCAACATCCCTGAAGTAGGCGTGCGCTGCGCCCGCTGGGTAGGGCCACGGCACGCGATCACTCAGATACTGCACAACTTCCCAAGTCCCGGATAGTGATTGAACCTGCTCCGCATCCGCAAGTTGGAGCGGGACAAGACGTAGACGTGCTGTTTCTAGTATGGGCTCCATATCCAGAGTCTACAAAGGTGGTGTACCGATTGTTCATGGTCGAGGGGTTACTAACGGGAAACGCCGTGCAGGTGAGCAGCAGGCGTGATCGTCTTTTTGCACGGCTGGGAGGCCGTGCAATGGCGAAACGTACAAAGAGGAAGATTCCTAAGACCATGTTGGGAAAAGGCCTGTTCTGCCTACTGCTCAAGACTCTCACAACCTTAATTCCAAGAACATGCAGGAGGCAGGTAGTTTCCAGCTTCCATCCGAGCGCATCGCTCAGAGAAAGGAGTCTTTGGACTAAGAGGTATAGAGCCCCTTGTGGAGTTCTTTGAGGGTGGAGTAGCAATCACAGGCTAGGGCTTCCAGGCCCGATCGCTTGAGGAGATGGATGTGTCCGCGTCGATACTCGATGAGCCTCTGCTTCTGCAACTCGCCGGCCGCGGCGGCGATGGTAACCCGTTTCGTTCCCAGCAGTTCACTCAATGTTTCCTGGGTGATATCGATAGTTGAAGACTCAGTTAGGTCCTGTGCGTGCAAGAGCCAGCGGGTCAAACGCTGCGAGGCTCCGTGGATGCGATGACAACCGGCGACCTGACCCAACGCATGAGTCTGGGCCTGGACGAATTCTAGTACCCGACGGTGAATCGCTTCATCCTGCTGGAACGCTTTTTGCAGATGATCCATCGGTATACGGATGGCGGCGCCCGCCAGTTGCATACGGCAGTGGGTCGGCGTGTCCACCGGCCCGATCAGATGCAGACTGCCGATAAAACCCTCTCGGCCCACCATGCCGACCTCGGCGGAGAGGCCAAGCGTTGTGACCGCGAGAACGGATGCGAGGCCTGAGGTGATGAAGAACGCATGCGATGGGTGTGACTTGGCTTCGTGGAGAACCGTTTGAGTGGCCAGGGGGACTTCCACCGCGTTTGACAAGAGGTGTTTCCTGCTCCTTGCGGGGATTGCAGCAAGCAAGCGGTTTGGGTGAGGGTCGGCCATATTCTCCTACTCTGCTCGTTTAACGTGCTCGAAGGCAGAGGTTTCACTCATTGGATGTTACAGACCCGTAAAGGTACCGGAGAGAATTGCCGATCGCATGCCCGGTTATGTAAAAGACTTGACATAACCGGGCAACTCCCAGCGGCAATCAGGCACCTGACACAGTGCGCCTACGAAGTGCAAAGCGTTCCTTTGGCAAGCAATCGCGGGGCGGGTCACAAACATCCTTTACGAGGTTGCAATGTTCACAATAAAGCATCGTTCTTTCGGTTCACTCGCATCGGTTGGCGGCTTGATGTTGTGCTTAGGCGCTCTTCCTGCTTTCGCACAGACACAGGCCAACCCTGACAACTCCGCCAATAATCGCGTTCAAAATCAGACGCAAACTTCCGACCAAGGTAAGAACGACAAATCGGATCGCCTGATGACGGCGAAGATCCGCCGGGCTGTTGTGGCTGACAAATCACTGTCGATGTACGCCCACAACGTCAAAATCATCGTCGTAGGCGGCGCTGTGACGCTCAAGGGACCGGTACATTCCGAGGTCGAGAAGCAGTCGGTTGCAGACAAGGCTACACAAATTGCCGGCGCAGGCAAGGTCGACAATCAAATCACGGTCAAACAGTAACCCTAACCGCACCAACAACTTTCATTCAAGGAGCACTCCTATGGCAGGCAAGAACACAGCAGCATTCGGCATCTTCCATACTCGCGACGCAGCATCAGCGGCCGTCGACCACCTTCATGCAGCCGGCTTCTCCCATGATGACGTTTCGGTGTTGATGGCTGACAAGGAGGGCTCAAAGGATTTCGCGGCGGAAAAGAACACCAAGGCTCCAGAAGGCACCACGACCGGCGTGCTCGGCGGCGGCGCACTGGGCGGCACTCTCGGTCTGCTGGCCGGCCTCGGTGCGCTTGCGATTCCCGGTGTCGGTCCGTTGATCGCTGCGGGTCCGATTATGGGCGCACTCGCCGGTCTTGGGATTGGCGGCACTGTGGGTGGTCTGATTGGTGCCCTCGTGGGCATGGGCATCCCTGAGTACGAGGCGAAGCGCTATGAGGGTCATGTCAATGCCGGCCGCGTCCTGGTGTCGGTTCACTGCGAAAACTCAGACGAGATCGCTCGCGCCAAGGACGTCTTGAAGGCTGCGGGTGGAGAAGATATCGCTTCTTCAGGAGAGAAGGCCGTAAGCACGCACACTGCTGCGGACACTATTGATCGCAACACGGATGTGCACACGCCAACCCGCACCTACTAGAAGTGGAAGTGCGTGCCAAACCCCTGATGACTTTTCGGGGTTTGGTACCACCTCCGACTTCTCCCTGCACGGTATCTCGAGATCATCCCGAATGGAGCGAAGAGTTCCTACCGGCACGATCCTGGCCTGCAGAACCAATTACAGCGAGCAGGCAGAGCTTCTTCAGACCTGATCAGCACAACACGGTAACAAGGGAGATGCATCATGTTTATTCTTTGGTGGATTCTTGTAGGCCTCATCGCTGGCTTTCTTACGGGCAAGCTGATGAAGGGCAGTGGCTTTGGTACGATCGGCGACATCGTTGTAGGCATCATTGGTGCGATCGTGGGTGGGTTCATCATGCGCGCTCTTGGCTTTGCGGGCGATGGTGGATTGCTTTACACCATCCTCGTGGCAGTACTTGGTGCCGTCCTCCTGACATTCCTTATCCGTCTAGTTAAGCGCGCCTGAGAGTAATCATTCTAGGCTCCAACCTGATTTCGCAATTTGCATATTAGAGCGTGGGATACGGGGCTGCAGGTATCGAACCGAAGGCTACTAACCCTCAACCGCACACACTGAAGAGCCGCCCACTTCTTTGCACATTTAGCTCGCTTCGGCATTCTTCAGTGTGTCGTTAACCTCAAAACCCCTAAAGAATCCTGAAAGGACAATATGTCAATGCAGAAGAATTTGACCACGCTTGTGTGCCTGTTTCATCACCAGGACAATGCACAAGCCGCAATGGATGATCTTCGTCAGGCAGGTGTAGCTCAATCTGCGATGACGATAATTGGCGGCCCAGATGCGCCTGCAGACGCTCTTGAGAAGTCGGAGCTTGCTTCGCTCGGAATGCCCGACAAAGACTATGACCACCTGAAGGGTGGCATTCGCGATGGCGGGATGGTGGTAGCAGTCTCGACGGAGGAATCTAAGTCCGACCTCGTAGAGGACATCTTTGCAAAGCACAGCGCGAAGAAGATCGACGAGGCGATGAAGACGGCCATGGAACCCGAGAACACGGCAGCCCTACCGCTTGCGGCTGCATCGACGCAAGCTGGGACGATCGAAGCCGAAACAGCGATTCCGGTTGTAGCAGAAGAGCTGGTTGTCGGTAAGCGCAAAGTCGATCAGGGTGGAGTGCGGGTCTTCCGCCGTGTTGTCGAAATCCCGGTTGAAGAGTCGGTGAGCCTGCGGGAAGAACACGTTACGATGGAGCGCCGACCGGTCGATCGCGCCGTTACGGACAGTGATCAAGCGTTCGGGAATCGCACGATTGAACTGACCGAAACTGCTGAAGAAGCTGTTATTTCGAAGAACGCACGTGTCGTGGAAGAGGTGCTTGTGGGCAAGCAGGCGTCCGAGCATGTCGAAACGGTCCGCGATACAGTGCGCAAGACTGAGGTGGAAGTGGAGCAAATCCCTACGACCGAAGCCTTCGATTCCACGAAGCGCGATCGCTAAGACTTCATTGCAGCAAATTCTTTTAGCCTTTCAACCAACTTATTTCCGGAGTCCCATATGTCTGAGAAAGTCAAGATTTACGAAGAAAAGAAGGGCGGCCTGCCCATCTGGGCATGGCTAATTCCTCTCCTGCTGCTCCTCGCGTTGCTCGCTTACTTTCTGACTCGTCACAAGGCGGAGCCGGCCATCACACAGGCCCCGGTTTCCCAGGTTGCCCCTGCTACAACCTTTCCAGATCTCGGAACCGTACATTTTGATACCGATCAGGCGACATTGACGCCGGCCACCCAGGCGACGCTCGACAAGGCAGCTGATGCGATGAAGGCTAACCCAAACGCGCACATGCGACTTGAAGGCTACACGGACAGCACTGGCACCGACATGCACAACCTGTCGCTTTCGCAGCAGCGTGCCTACGCGGTTGCGAACTACCTGAAAGGGAAAGGGATTGACGGTTCCCGCCTGACCGGCAGTGGTTTTGGTCCTGGTAATCCCGCGGATACTAACGCGACCGCAAGTGGCAAGGCAGACAACCGCCGCGTCGAACTTTTTTCGCAACAGTAAACGATTCTTTAATTCAGGAGAACCATAATGTCTAAGACAGTCGTAGGACTTTTTTCAACCATGGCGAAGGCCGAAGAAGTGAAGCAGGCCCTTACCGCCGAAGGCTACTCGGCCAGCGTCATCGCAAACAACAGCGGTTTAGGTATGAACAACAACGAATCTGATTCTTCCGCCGCTGAAGGAATCGGTCAGAAGATCAGCAACTTCTTCCACGGTCTCACTGGCGGTGATGAAGATGTTCATGAGCACTATGCTGAGGGCGTCAACGCGGGCGGCGCACTTGTGGGCGTGACCTGTGATGACGACGAGGCCTCCGAAGTGGCCACGCTGCTGAAGCAGCATGGAGCACGAGAGGTTGAAGGCAAGATCGCGGGCGGTATTGACTCCAAGCGTGCAGCTTATGACACCGCCGAGACCACCGGTCAGACGGCCATTCCGATCGTCGAGGAGCAACTCGCCGTTGGCAAGCGCGAGGTAGACCGCGGTGGTGTACGCGTCTATTCGCATGTGGTTGAGGAGCCCGTCACGGCTGACGTGACCCTGCATGATGAGAAGATTGTGGTCGAGCGTCGCCCGGTCAATCGCGCGGCGTCCGCCTCAGACTTCAACATGGGTCAGGGCTCGGTCATCGAACTGATTGCCAGCGGCGAAGAAGCAGTGGTGGGGAAGACGTCGCGCGTGGTTGAAGAGGTTCTCGTTGGGAAAGCCAGCACCTCGCATACCGAAGTGATTCATGACTCCGTGCGGAAGACTGAGGTCGAAGTTGAACAGGTTCCCGGCACGACGACCACGACCAAAGACCGCTACTAGTCTTCACAACAGCTAACCAGCAGGCCGGCAACTTTTGTCGGCCTGCTTTCTTTGGAGCGCCATGAATACCGAAAATTCCAGCTCAATCAATGTGGTTTCCGTCGTTGGAAACCTGGACCTGAACACGCCGGAGACCGAACTGTGCTTCGCCGATGGTCGGATCGTGCGCCTTCCCACAGTCCTTCTGCAGCAGCAACAGACCCTTGCAAATGTGCGGGCAAGCGGCCCGACAGTCGATGAAACGTTGCTGATTCCGCTCGTGGAAGAGCAGATGCAGGTTGTGAAGCACACTGTCGAGACAGGCAAGGTATACCTGCACAAGTCAAGCGAAGCTTTTGAGCTGGCGCTCAACGAACCGCTTACGGTCAACACCTGGAAAGTTGAGCGAGTGCCCCGGAACGAGGTGATAACAGAACTTCCTGGACCACGTCAGGAGGGGAGCACCACCATCTATCCCCTTATCGAGGAACGCCTGATCCTGACCAAGGAACTTGTTTTGATTGAGGAGATTCGCGTGAGTCATGAGCTTTCCGAACGGCGTGATGGCCAGACAGTTACGCTTCGTCGGGAGGCTCTTCGAGTGGAACGCGAGGCGCCGAAGCAGACCTGAGACAATTAACAATCTCACCAGCGATCCTTGCGGCGCAGATGCAGGCGTACAGAGAGAATCTCAGGGATGAGCTGTCTTGCATTCGATTTATGCTTGTCCGCCTTCATCCCGGACGTACATCTTGCTTGACTAAAGGACTCTCACGCAACAATAACAATTACCCCAAGGACTTGCACATGGCTCAATCCAATAACGTAGCGTCAAAGGTATTCTGGGGCTTAGCCGCTCTGGGAATAGGCGGCGTCCTTTTCTATTACGGACGGAAACGGAAAGGCACGCTTCTAGGACGTCTTACGACTGCTGCGGGCATCAGTCTGCTCCTCAGAGCGGTTCGTAATCCCTTCCTCAGTGAGCACCTTGGTCCTCTCGCGGGCCTGCTGGAAGTCCCACTTGCCAATGCTAAAAAGCTGCTTGCATAACCGGAGCGCCCTCCTGGTGCTTCCGCCGCAGCATCAGGGTAGCCGCCTCCGACTCGTACACTTTGAAGAGCAATCTAAGCACTGCATCCTATTCGAGGCACGGAGCAAACATTAGTCATAAGAAATAGAACTTATAACAAGGTCGGCACATTTCACAATCCGAATCGGTCGCCTGCCAAGGGTTCACTACTCGCGTGTGAACTCAGTGTTTGTAAATCGGGATCTGATCTTTTTCCCCAGTAAAGGCAGCCGGTATCGGCTCCTTATCCTTCCGGATAAGAAGGTTATCGTAATACGGCATACTCAGTTTTCCCTCACCTCCCTCGGCCATCAGCCCTGCCATCCCCTTGGTATAGAGGCTATCGCTTGCGCTCAAAACCTGCTTGCCATCAACCAGGCCCGCAATGCCTGAGCCCTGAAAGATTATTGCAAGTCGATGCCATGTGCCGGCGTGCACACCTTGCAACTGCACAGAGCCAAGCACTAGTTCTCCGCCAGGGTTAGCGTTGGTGCGCCGCAGAGCCAGCGCCTGCTGCTCCGCATCGCCTGCGTTCGGATCTTTTTCCTTCTTGCCGCGACTGACAATCAAACGGCAGAGTCCGGCGTCGGTCATCTCGAGCAGGTAGCCTTTTGGGGCCGTGCCGTACCCGCTGCCCACATCGTTGATACGGCCGAGGACGCCGCCGGAGTCGCCGGGCTTTAGGTACAGGTCCGCGCTCACCTCGTAATCATGCCAGTGGTCGTCCCCTAAAATGGTATACGGCTTCCACTCCGGCGCCCATGAAAGTGGTGGCCGGGGTACCGACTGATGGAGACACTTGCCCGTTTTTTGCGGGGTAGTCCGTAATTTCGAACGCGTCGTCAATGTCAGCGGTGTAGCGCGGAAGGTAGCCATACTGCTGTGCTGAGGTGTAACTTTCGAACGTTTCGTAGTACGGAAACGGGAAGGGGCGATCTGCCGGTACGTTCGCGAAGCTACCCTTTTGCTGGCCCCCTGTCGTCGATATCGAATAGATCGACTGCGGCTCTATGGTGACCGTGAACTGCCCGTTGACAGGGTCGATCATCGCCTGCCGCACAAATTGTGCTTCGGCGTTGCTGCGCCAGACATTTAGCGGTTTGCCGGACAAACCTTGGCCAATTCTGAAAGAGACCTGCTGTGGGGACTTTGCGTCCTTGCTCTCTAGGATGACGCTGTATTCGTCTCCCGGCGACTTCAAGGTGACGTAGCTTCCGCCGCCAACCAGGTTTCCATACCCACCGTTGAGGTACTGCCATCCCGGCTCCGCAAATTGCCCGTAATGCGCATAGCCCCACAAGGCTCCACGCACCTTGTAATTGCCGCTCCAGGGCGAACGGGCCAGTAACGCAGCGGGGGTTTCGGAGTACGGCTCCAGTGGGTAAACTGCGGCGATGTCATACCAGTTCACCGTAAGCGTGGCTCCAAAGCGGATGTAGTCCTGGTTGAATGCCTGCACAATACTGATCTCGGCGTCGAAGCCTTTCTTGTAGACGTGCTCCTCGCTGTTCCAAACCGGTTTGTGGAGCTCATCAGACCAATGCCGCAGCTGGTCCGCGTTGTCCGGCGGCGTGTCAATCAGGGTGTGCGCACTCAAAATGTCGATTGCGTCGCGCTTCGCCGGATCTGCCTGCATCTGCTGAATGAAGGTGAGCTTATCGGCCGGCCAGTTGTCGAAGCCCTGCACTTTTACATTGTTGAATCCATGCCGGTCCAAGGTGGCGCGCAACATGCGTGCGAAGTCGAAGTTCACTCCCTTCTCATTCCTCACCCCGATTGAGGTGACCTGTACGCCGTAGACCTTCTTCAATCCTTCCAGCCACTTAACGTCGTAATCGGCCGTGTCTTGCGACCAGAACTGTCCTTTGCCAACCCATCCGGGCGCACCCCAGGGGGTTGCGGTAAGGGTCAGCTGTGGATTGCGGGACTTCGCCTGTTGAATGATCCACCACATGTAACCACGTTGGTAGTTCAGGTCATCAGGCGTATGCATGTGGCTCGGCATGGAGCCTTGGGTGGAGTTGCCATCGCCAGGTATTTCCACCAGCAGTGCGCCAACGGAAGCGCCGAATTTAGGCTTGTAGAGCAAATCCAGTATCTGGCTACGCTGCGGCTCGGGATAGTCCTTCAACAACACTGAGGTTGCGCCACCGCCGTTTACTACGCCCACCCCATCGAAGCGGCGGCCTCCTGCGTCTCCCCGGAGTATCACTTGCTGGGCTTTGGCGAGGGCCTCATCGACTTGCGCCAAAAGGACCGCAGGAATATTTAGGATAAGGAACGCGAGAGCCAAAGCCCAGACATACCTGCACGGGAGCGGGTTACTTAGGTCTCGTCGCTTCGCACGTGACGCCAACACCGAAGCAGATAGGTCGGAACTCAATTCCAAGGTAAGCCTCAACTTTTTCTTTACGTTCATGACGGGATCAGTGTAATTGGATAGCGGCGTTTACCTCGAAGCGAATGAAAACAGATGGTCTGGGAACCTCCGATCAAGTCACGAGAGCATGTCCCGGCGGCTAAAGCCGCACTCAGTCTAAGAGGCTTTATGGCGACCTGAAGGGTCGCCCTATCCGAAGTACACTCAATCAGATGTTCCCTAGCCAGGCTGAAGCTTTGCTTGTTCCAGCAAGGGCTTCACTCGACGCCCCAGCAGTTCGAGGGAACTCATCAGCTTTTCATGGGGCAATCCGGCAAAATCCATCTGGAAGCTGACACGCGATACGCCGCCAAGAGCCTCGCTATGATTGCGGATCTTCGCGGCAACCTCATCCGGCCCTCCAATCAGATAGGCACCATGCGGTCCTCGTTGCGCATCGAAGCTTCGTCGCGTCGGTAGCGGCCAGCCGCGTTCCTTGCTCGCTGTGGTCATAGCGGTCACATAGCCGGGAAAAAAATCTTCTATTGCCTGTTCCGTGCTCTCTGCCACATAACCGACCGAGTGCAGCCCCACTTTCAGTTGATCTTCGCCGAACCCTGCCCGGCGACCCGACTCTCGATACAGGTCCACCAGTGGCCGAAAGCTCCTGGTCTCCCCGCCGATGATCGCGATCATCAGCGGCAGACCGAGACTTCCCGCGCGCGCAAACGACTGTGGCGTGCCGCCCACTCCCAACCAGATCGGAAGCTGCTGTTGGAACGGCCGTGGGTACACGCCCTGGCCAGTGAGAGCAGGCCTGAACTTACCCGACCACACCGGATTCTCGTTCTCCCGAAGCTCGAGCAAAAGCCCGAGCTTCTCCGAAAACAGGGCGTCGTAATCCTGAAGAGCGTAGCCGAACAAAGGGTACGCTTCTACATTGGAGCCTCTTCCGACAACCAGCTCCGCGCGGCCCTTGGACAGAAGATCCAGGGTGGCAAACTGCTGAAAGACACGCACCGGATCGTCTGCGCTGAGGACCGTAACGGCACTGCTCAGCCGTATGCGTTGCGTACGGGTAGCAGCCGCGGCAAGCAGGATGGCAGGAGCCGAGTCCAGCCAATCGCGCTTATGATGTTCGCCGATGCCAAACACATCGATTCCTACCTGATCGGCCCACTCGATCCGCTCCATCAGGCGCGTCAAAGAGTCGGCTGCCGAAACACCCGGCGTTTTCACAACGAAACTGTCAATTCCTATTTCAATCATTTCATTCACCCGAAGCCTGAAGGGCGGCGCGAGTCTCATGGCCTCATGCCAGAGATCGCGCCACATTACTGACCTTACGCACCCCGGATCGTATTCCGGGTCAGCCAGGCGATCGCGCCGACCAGCAAGAGAAGCACAATGGGAGGAGTTGGATTTCCACCCAGCTTTATAAGATGGAAGCCAACCGCACCGATCATGACCACGCCAAGCAGGCAGGCTGCGTAGAACGTGAAGCGAGGGATGAACAGCCCGATCGCTCCTAGAACCTCAAGAGCCCCAGTAAGAATCCGAAAACCCTGCCCCAGACCGATCTTTTGAAAGATCTCCACCATTGCAGGCACTCCGGCCAGCTTCGAACCGCCCGCGCCCAGGAACGCCAGGCCCACAATAATCCGCAGTCCCCACAAAGCGATGACCGCACCTTTACTACGTTCATGACCATTCACTACCAAAGCCTCAGCCATCTCGCCTCCTATTGATTTCAATTCTATTGATACCGATACAATTGATGTCTGTACTCTGACTAGGACTCACGTATTCGAGAGGCAAATCGTGCAAAACCAGGATCCGTCTGTCGTACATGTTTGGCTGGTGATGACGAAGGCACTGCAGGCGATCGCGAGAGTGGCGTCCGCCAGCCTCCAGGGCTCAGGATTAGGCGAGTCTGACTTCAGGGTGCTGGAGGTTCTTCTGCATAAGGGACCTTTGCCAGTCAACACGATAGGACCCAAGGTTCAGCTGACCGCGGGATCAATCAGCGTTGCCGTAGACCGCCTGTATACCCAGGAACTCGTCAGCCGCGAGGAGAACCCAGCCGACAGGCGGGTGCGCACGGTAGCGTTGACACCCAAAGGCCGGACTCTGATCTCCGGTGTGTTCCGTGAACATACCAGGCGTTTGGAACAGGCTTTCTCGGCGCTCTCCCCGGAGGAAAGAGGCCAGTTGGAAAGTCTGCTCAAGAAAGCCGGTATGCATGCGGAACAGTTGGCACGGAAGGCGAGTCAAGCCGATTCGGCGGCAGTGCCTACTGCGCGGAAAATGAGGAATTGATGAGCTGCTATGAACGTGCATCCAACGTCTACCGAACACAAGCTTTCTAACGCCGTGCACGCCAGGTGAGAACAGTCCCACTGAGGTATGCGCTAACGCGACACGCCAAAAGTGATTAAAAGGCGTCACAATAGAGTCGAATCCCGCATTGTTCAACATAGGCGGGTAAAGGTCTAGACCCTATCGCGACCTATCCGGATGGGATTGGTCTCTGCCTGTCACTCTTTGGGATTGGCAATCCCGACCGCCTGATGCAGGTATTCGTCGCCGTTCACCTGCTGCAGCATGAAGTGCGCAACATCGGATCGCGTGATAAAGCGAACCTTCTCCCCAGTTCCGGCTTCACAATGCGAATCCTTTGGGTTCACCAACCGAAAGTCCTGCAGGACGAACGACGATCCAGTCGAGATCGCTGTCCTTCACTGCATCTTCCAGGCCGGCTTTGTCCTTCATCACACCGCGTAGAAGCGTCGTCATGAACAGATGCTTGTAGTAGGAGTGGACATTGCTGGCGCTCTCACCTTCGCCAATCGTGGAAAGCACGATTCAATCTCCGCACTCCTGCTTCTTTCATTGCCTCTATGACGTTGAGAGCGGTGTCGGTCTCCAGCCTCGTGCTGTTGGAACTGTGGCGGGAACAGCATCCGAAAGGTCATGAGCAATCACGGCTCGACTTTGCAGCCAAGAAACTGGAGGCTAGACATCTTCCAATGTTTGGAGAGGGCAAATAGAAGAGTTGAAAGGAGGTCTCACCGTTAGCGTCTACGTCGTAGGCGAAGCCCAGTCGCGGAGCGAATTGCGGTACTGCTTCCCGTACAGCCCACCAATCGGGCTGTTCGGCGTGGTCAGCAGGTTGCCGGCGCGTGGTGCCGCCGCCCAGGAAGAAGTTCGACTTCTGGTTAGGGTTGGGGTGTGCTGGACTTCAAAGTACTCCCAGCGATGGCCGGCAGTGGCGGTGAATCTGCTGGTGCGGCCTAGGCTGAGCTAAGTTGCGCCTACGGCCCTGATGCG
Organism: Bryobacteraceae bacterium; assembly: GCA_965214005.1. Taxonomy (GTDB): domain Bacteria; phylum Acidobacteriota; class Terriglobia; order Bryobacterales; family Bryobacteraceae; genus Bog-105. The sequence goes on along the minus strand of CBDCAQ010000001.1, from coordinate 141,870 downwards.
AGAGCACTGCACCTGAGCGGAAATGGTCTGGACAGAGCCTTGGGGTCCGCGAGCGTGAACTGGTCCGGCGGGGCTTATGCCTCCTTGAGGTTCCTCCGGTAAAGATTGCGTTGGAGGGTTCGATGAGAGTTTTTTCAGTAGTCCTGGCGCTGTGGCTGGTGGGAGCGGCGGCGGCCCAGGACAAGGATTGCAAACGTCCTGAGATGTCAGGCAAGCAGTTACGCGTATGGGTGCAAAGGAGCAAAACCCCAGAGGAACGGAGTGAGGTGGTGTGCTACCTGCGTGCGCAAGCGACGCGCTTTGACAGACTGGCTCGGGAGCAGGACGCAGAGCTTAGCTATGCGTTAGAGCATAACGTTGGAGGCTCCAAGTTCCCGTCGGCGGCGGATCATGCGAGAACGTACCGGGCGTATTACAGAGACAAAGCCGTAAAGTATACAAACATGGCGCGATACATCGAAGAACGAGCCTCCGTTGAACCACACCCATCGTAAGCACCGCACAAGCGAGCGGGCGGAGAGCGATGCCTCCGCCTTGCGGACTAGCCGGTGGTAGAGCTCGATTAAGCGCCTGCGGGATTGGTTAAGAGCTGCTGGCGCTGGGTCAGGGATTGCTCCGCAGCGTGCCAGGCGCGTTCGATATCCCTGAGGTCCCACTCTATCGGCTTGCCGGAAAGGGCGGTCTCCCAGACAGCCTGCGCTTCCTCGAGCAAAGCCATGAGCTCCTCGGTGCCACTGAGCAGACGTCCCAGGCGGGGAATCGTCGTGAGCATGCGGATGAGCACAGCAGGATTGTCCTTTGCCGCCTGCCGGATCTGAGCGAAGGCCTGCTTGATCAGCCGGGACAGAAGGACGGGGCGGCCCTGCAGGCGCAGGACACCCCGCGCGTCGTGCCATTGCTCATCGTTTCGCGGTGCATTTGCGATGACGCTAAGCGCCTCTCCGAGCAGATCGACGCATGCGATGCCCGTGAAGGTGTCGTTGATGGCCGGACTGAGGGCCCGGATGGCAATTTCGACGATCTGGGCCAGTCCGAACTCGATATCCTGCGCGAGCACCCGGTGGCGGCCAAGAGCAATCTCGCTGAGGATGAGTTTCTGCAGTTGCTCCTGGTCCCGCCTCGCGTATAGCTCTCCCAGAACTTCACCGGCTAGCACGAACTGCCCTGGCCGGAAGTTCAGCTTCACCATTGCTTCAACCTTTTGAGCGGCCTTGACGATTGCCGGCGCGTCGATCTCCTGAATGTATCCGCTGAGGACGCTAAGGATGGGAGAAGGCTGCAGGTCTTTCCAGTGTGGCTCAGTACGGGTTGCGGCGGAATGCTCGCTACCGGGCGCTGCGACGTTCGGAGCCAGGACAGCACGGCGCATGTCGTCGACGATTCGTCCGATCGCGTCCGGGTTCTGAATCAGGATGGCGACGCGATGGCTGTAAAAGACCAGAAATCCAAAGGCTCCGACCACCAGGATCCAACTGGTAATAAGGCACGTCTGGGGAATAAAGGTGGAGTGATTGTCCGAATGTGTGACGAGGAATACCAGGAACACATAGATGAAGGTAGCCATGAAAAGGCCGATGCAAACCTGGGTGACCCAATCCTGCACAAAGCGATAAAGCAGTCTGGGCCCGAACAGGTTGGCTACCATCGAGAGAACCAGCAGGGTAACCGAGAAGATGAGAGCCAAGACCGTGCTGACGCACGACAGCATGGCTCCAAGGATTGCTCGCGCGTCGTCAATTCCACCCATGGTGAACCAGTCGGGCAGGTGGATGACATGGTAGGCGGCCAGCATGTCCGGAACCAGCGTGATGGCGAAGAGAAGCATAGCTCCCAACGACATCTTGAGCGGAACGATCCAGAGGTTCACGTTATGACGTGGTCTGCGGTTGAGAGGTAGGCGCATCATGCTTGCAGGAGGTGGAAGAAGTTAAGCCCGGACCCGACCAGTCCGATAATGGCAGCGAGCAGCAGCAGCCTCTTGTAAGCGTTGGCTCGCTGATGTCTGCGCAGGTCCTCTTGAGCTTGCAAGTACCGGCGTTGCTGATTGCGTCTCAGGGTGTCAGCGTCACTAAGAAGCTTAGCCATCATTTATACCTTCACCAAGCGTGCTTTTGCGCGCATCAAGTACGCATGAGGTGCAAGAATCGAGCGCTCATGCGGCATGCTGGTTCGCGGCGGGATGAGGGCAACTGCGACGAAGTTGAGACCGGATCCGTGCAGCGATTTCAGCCACGCTGCCTGGTATGGTCACGAAATCATTCGCACCGGCCTCCAGACATTCGACGAGAACCTTCTCAGGCACCGGGGTGGAAAGGACTAGGAGGGGTACACCTGACGCAATGTGCAAGCGGCGACAGACGTCCGGCAGCCCCGGAAAAGGGATGCCCGAGACAATTCCGATGAGGTCGGGCTTCCATCTCTGAGAGCCGTTCAGCAGCTCGGGAGTGTTGAAGGCAAGCCGCAGATTGTAACCCTGATGGATCAGCGCCTCGTAGAGCACTCTGATGAATCGGGACCGATGATCAAGCAGCAGGATACGGGGACCATGAAGTTGTATGTCATTGCTCTGTGCTTTGTCGTCGTGGTACATGGGAGCACTCCAGAGAGAAGCGGCTAGAAGTCAAAACGGATGGCGAACTGGCCAGTGCGATTGCCGGCGTTCTCTGCCGTGGTCGAAGCGGTCAACTGGCCGAAGGTGGGTTGGTCAATGGCCGTGACGGGCGGGGCGAAGTTCGTGTGATTGAGGACGTTTGTAAACGTGCTCTCAAAGCGTATGTGCGAGTTTTCCGTGACGCGGAACTGCTTGGCGACGCCAAAGGATACGGTCTTTGTGCCGGGCCCTTGCAGGATCCCGACGCCTGCGTTGCCAAAGCGTCCGGCGTTGGCGGGCGTGGGCTGGAAGGCAGCAAGGTTGAAGTAGGCGGCGCGGCTGCGGTTTGCGGTGAAATTGTTTGAAACCTGGTCGGGCCGCGCGAAGGCTCCGCGATTGACGACGTTGGTGTTCGACTGGTCCGCGCCAGGGCTGATGCTAGGCGTGAGCCAAGGTCCGGATTCGATCAGGGTCACGGTGTTAATATCCCAGCCGCCGAGGAAGATATCCCTGAGTCCGCCGCCGTTGAGGTACGCGCGTCCGCGGCCAAACGGGAGCTGCTCGATGCCGGTGATCAGCAACCGGTTGCGGCGAGTGCCTTCCACGTTGCCGTAGTCCGACCGCGTGTTAAAGCGATTGGTGATTGGGACGCCGTAATTGACTTCGCCCGCAAAGCTGCTGGGGTTATCGCCCTGGTTATCGGCTAGATTCTTGGAGTAGGTGTAGTTGATGTTGAAGTAGAGCCCGTGCGCCATGCGGCGGGACAGGTCGGTTTCGAGTGCGTTGTAGTTGGCCTCGCCGTGGTTGAAGGTGGTGTAGAGCTCGTTCCAGTTCTGGTAGGGCGCGCGCGTATCGACATACACGCCGGCAGTGGCACCGGTGCTGTAGGGTGTGGTGCTGGGCTGGATCTGGTTTAGGTCTTCTGTAATGCTGAGCCGGTAGGTGTGCTGGCCAACGTAGCTGATGCGCAGTGAATCATCGCGATCGAGCTGGCGCTCCAGCGTGAGGTTGTACTGGTTGGCCTGCGGGTCGCGGTAGTTGGGATCCACGCCCTGATCAAGACTGCCGCCGCCAAATTGCGGGCCGGTGCTGGTGGGTGGCTGCGTGTTGGGGAACTGGACTCCGGTGTAGGTGTGCAGGTTGGATGTCGGATTTCCGCTGTTGTTGAACGAAAGCGGACCGAGGTTGGTGAGGGTGTAAATGCCGAAACCGCCGCGTAGTACCGTTTTGGTGTCGTTGAAGGGGCGGTAAGCGAAGGAGAAACGCGGCTGTACGTTGCCTTTGTAGGTCTGACGCAAGCCCTGGGGCAGGCCGGCCTGCGAGGCGGTCTCATAGTTTGTGCAGGGGACGGCCTTTTGCTGCGGGCTGCTTACCGGCAGGGCGCAGGAGTTGAAAGACTGCTGGAAGGCAAGGTTCGACGACTGGATCCCCTGCTGGTTAAGGTAGCCGGCGAGGTTATCCGGCACCACGACGGAGTTGGTGCGGGCGTCGAAATTGGCGAGGTTGCCGCCATCCTCAACGAAGGATGGGAGCAGCGTGTAGCGGACACCATAGTTGAGGGTGAGCTTTGAGTTGACCTGCCACTCATCCTGAGCGAAGACGCTGTACTCATACGCGGTGCCGCCTACGTCCGGGCTGGAGACAGCAAAGTAGCTGGTGGTGGGCTGGCCCTTGAGGAAGAGGCTGAAGTCGTTGAAGCTAAAGTCACCGAAGTCGTCCGAGTTGTAGACCGGCGCGAAGCTCTCGAGATCGAAGTAACGCACGCGACGAACGTCCGCTCCGCCACGTACGGTGTGCTTGCCGAAGGTGTAGGTGAGGTTATCGGCGAACTGCAAAGTCTTCGACTGCGTGACGCCTGCCTTGTCGCGGCCGATTTGCTGGAAGCTGGTGCCTGCCGAGAAGTTGAAGGTCGGGAAGGCGTTGGTCAGCGGATGCTGACTGATATCTACGTTTTGCAAGCCAAGCTGCTGCAACGCGGCCGCACCCTGGATAGGGAAGCCTACGCCGGTAACAACGTTCGTCAGGCCGAAGCGAAATTCATTCAGCAACTTGGGGCTAATCGTGTATTGGTACGACACGATGAGGCTGCGATTGTGGATGCTGTCGGTATCGTTGGGCAGGAATGGATTGACGACATTGTTCAGCACATTCTTACGGCTGAAGCGGACGTAAAAAGACTGCTTGGCGTTGACGGTCTGATCGACGCGCAGATCCACACCGTTCGTGCTGGAAGGTGTGGGCGCGAAGTTCTCGTAGTTAAACGTTCCTGCGGCCGCGTTGGCGACGTTCGGCAAAGGGATGAAGCTGAGCACAGCCTTGGCTGTCGGGTTGATCGCGGCGGCGGCCACGCTGGGCAGGCCGAGGGCGGTGAGGTCGCCGCTGCGCTCGGCGGCGGTAGGCACCACATACTGCTCGTTGACAGAGAGAGTGCGGCGATTGCCCTCGTAGTCGAAAAAGAAGAAGCTGCGGTCTTTTCCGTCGTGGAAGTGAGGGATGGTGACGGGCCCGGAGAACGAGCCACCGAAGGTGTTGAAGTTCTTGGGGGCCTTCCCGTTGAAGCCGTAAGGGCTGGCGTCGAGTGCGGAGTTCTGGAAGTACTCGAACAGGCTGCCGTGATATTTATTGCTGCCGCTTTTGGTCGTGAAGGTGACGTCGCCTACCTGCGAGAACTCTGCACTGTTGTTGAAGGCGGTGATCTTGACAGCGGCGATGTCTTCCTGGGACGGGTAGGCGTCGTTCAGTGGCCCATTCTGGCGAACGTTGACGGTGGAGATGCCGTCGACCGAGAAGTTAACTTCGGACGCGCTGCTGCCGCCGAGCGCGATGTTGCCGGAGCTATCTTGCTGGACATTTGGCGACAGCGTCAGCGAGCCGAGAGGGCTGGTGGTGGTGGCGCGATTGTTGAGCGGGAGCTCGGTAATGAGTTCGTTGCTCTTGACGTCGGCGATGGCGGCGTTTTCCGTATTGAGCTGGTCGGCGCTTGCGATCACCTCCACGGTGGTCGCGTCCGTGGCGACAGCCAGGGTAAGCGTAAGACGAAGGTCCTGACGGGCATCGAGCGCAACGCCTTTAAGGCTGGTTGTTGAGAAACCGGAGTGCGCACCCCGAAGCGAGAAATGTCCTGGCTTGATGTTCTCGAAGAGGAAAGTGCCTGTCTGGTCTGCTGTGACCGTGCGATAGGTGTTCTCGTCGTCGCTATGCAGGACGATACTCGTGTCCGGGAGTGCGGCGCCGGACGCGTCAACCACCGCCCCGCGGATGCTGCCAAAGGTCGATTGTGCGTGCAGGATGGAGCCGGCGGAGATCAGGACGCAGATAGCTGCGAGATGAGTGCGGGGGAAGTTGTTCATGATTCAGCCTCGAGGCGCTTTGTCGCGCTACCGTCAGTAGAGGCCTGGATCCATAAGGGAGGCATCGAGCCGGAACCAGAAAATTATGATGAAATCCTCACGGCCTGGAGTGGACATTTGACTCAATCTCCCGTTCCGGCAAGTCGGCGATCCTCACGCCTCACTCATGGTTCGCCCACTACGCTTGAGCGTTATCGAAAGGCATCCGCGACGATGCCCGGCGGTAACAGGAAAAGGGAGACTTGAAGTGAAAGCAATCGTTACAAGCCATAAAGGTGGATCGGGGCGCATTGCCTTGACCCTCGCAACCGGCCTTCTGCTTGGAAGCGCTACTCTGCATGCGCAATCGAAAGATCCCGCACCGCAGGATGCCGCACAAAGCGAGCTCTACGCGCAGAAGCAGGCAATCAAACAACTGCAATTGCAAATGCAGAGCCTTCAGGACCAGTTGGACAAAGCGCTGAAGACCAACCAGGCACCGGCGACTGTGCCCGCAGCGCCGGCCAGTTCGCCCGTGGACTCCACGTTGAGCGCGCAGACCGAGCATCAGCCCATCACAGCGAAAGCTTCCGCGCCTGTTTCGCCGCTCTCGATGGATATGCCGGCGACCGATTCAGCCGCTAGTGACCCGCACGCGCCGCACTCCGACCCGTTCGCGTTTGCTGACTTTACCTGGTTAAACGGCAACGCACGCACGCGCGATACCCCGTACGCAACAAAATTTTTCTCGCCTGAAATTCGTGCCGACATCAACTACACCTACGACTTTCGCCACCCACAGGATGACAGTATTGGTGGCTCAAGCGAAGTCTTCCGGTCCAGTGAAGTGCAGGTGACGCAGCTTGGCGTAGGAGGCGACTTCCACTTCGATAACGTGCGCGCTCGTGTAATGACGCAGTTCGGGCTCTACTCGGAGACCACGCCGCGTAACGACGCAAGTCCGGCGCGTGGCCAATGGAATCTGGCTGACGCTTACCGTTACCTTTCGGAAGCATATGGCGGGTATCACCTGAACGTGCAGCATGGAGTCAATATCGATGCTGGCATCTTCATGTCTTACGTCGGTTTATTTTCTTACTACCAGTTCGATAACTGGGCCTACCAGCCCTCCTACGTTTCATCTAACACGCCGTGGTTCTTCAATGGTGTGCGCGTACAGTATTTTCCTACAGCAAAACTGAAGATTGAGCCGTGGTTCGTCAATGGCTGGCAGTCTTACGGACGCTACAACAACCGGCCCGGGATTGGTGGGCAAATCCTGTACCGTCCCACCGGCAAGTTGTCGATACTGGGAAATCAGTACGCTGTAGGTCGCGATGCGTTGGGCGTAACCGGCCGAACGCGTTTTCACTCTGATGACAGCGTCGAGTACAAATATCTTGACCGGCCTTCATCGCTGATCAGCAAGGGCGCTTTCTCTGTGACCGGGGACTTTGGCTGCGAATCCGGCGGCGGCGTCAGTTGCTTCGGCAACGGCAAAAACAGCCCCAAGCAGAGCTTTGTCGGCTACATGGTGTACAACCGTCTCTGGTTCGATCGGGATCGTTTCGCGCTCACGCTGGGCGGCGGAGCCATCAACAATCCAGGCCGTTACCTGGTGCTGTTGCCACCCATCAATGGTGCTACGGCGGCTTCCGGAACGCCCTACTTTACCGAGAATCCCGGCGATCCGTACAAGGCATGGGACGCTTCAACGACGATCGACTATCTGCCAAGCCAGTACTTCACCTACCGGCTTGAATACAATCATCGGGCTGCCAACGTGCCGTACTTTACGGGCCCCGGGGGCATTACACCCCCCGGTGGCAACACGTTCGGCGCACCCGGATCGGTGGTTGCCGGATGGACACCAGATCTACGCAAAAGCGAAAATCGCATGACGCTCGCTTTCCTGGTGAAATTCTGATGAGGAGGCGGGTCCTTCAACGGACCCGCTTCCCATTCTCTCGTTTTATGATTAATTTCGATGAGCGCTGTATCGGCAGACATCACTGTGAAGCTATTTGAACGTACCGGACTTCCTCCGCGCGGCCTGCTCGTCTTGCAGACCCTGTCCTGTCTCTGCCTGGTAGCAGCAACGACGGGTGCCGCATTCAAGCTCCATTTCAATCTATCGGCAGCGGTCTCCATTGAACTTCTGCTTGTTGTCCTGGTGGCGCTGCAACTTGGTTTTCTTCAGGCGACCATCGTATCCTGCAGTGCAGTCGTGGCCCTCAACTACCTCTTTGCCGCGCCAATACTCGGTCTCACTGTTGCCGACCCACAGAACTGGATTTCCCTCGCAACCTTTGAAGCAACCTCGCTGATCGTAAGCGGCCTTTCCTCGAAGGCCCGAAATTTTGCCGCTGAGGCAAAGCTGCAAACGCTGCGTTCCAATAAGCTCACAGACTTCAGCCGCGCGATCCTGCTGATCAATGGGACATCGCAAATTCCCGAGCAGCTCTGTTCTCTCATTCGCGAGACGATTCACGTTCGTGATGTCCAGTTAGTTGTGTTCCCCCGGCGCTCGCTCAATGTTGACAGAGGGTTTGCTCCGGAGCCGGCGTTGCCGGATGACTCGATGGACTATGTAGGAAACGTGGCCAGGCGCACGCTGAGAATAGGCACGAGAGCGATCGGAACTCTGATTCTGAGCGGTTGGGAGAACGAAGCCTCCCTAGCCGATGCGGTCGCATCCCTGGCGGCAATCGCCATCGAGCGGGCGAGGGCGGTTCAGGAAGAAAGCCGCGCTGAAGGGGAACGAGACACTGAAAAGCTTCGAGCCGCGGTGCTGGACGGCCTCGCTCACGGCTATAAAACCCCCCTGACTGCCATTCAGACCGCCAGCTCCGGGCTGCTCGCCATTGGGGGCGCCGATCCAACCCAGATGGAGCTGATCACCATCGTGGACGAGCAGGCCACGCTGCTGAACACGCTCACCACAAAGCTCTTGAAAACAGCGTCTCTCGAAAGCCGGCAGGTCCGTCTACGCAAGACCGATGAAGCGCTAAGCGTTCTGGTACAGCGCGTCATCGAGCAGTACGACCACTTCAACCAATCGCGGCTGCAGATGATCATGGAAAGCGGCGGAGCATGCTGCAGGGTGGACGCGGAGTTGGTCACGCTGGCGCTTAGCCAACTGGTCGATAACGCCCTGAAGTACTCCGACATCGGCACTGTCGTCCGGGTGTTGCTGACGCAGACCCCCGCAGAATCGACCGTTACCGTGGAAAGCGTAGGGACTCCGATTCTTCATCAGGAAGAGCAGAAGATCTTTGAGCGGTTCTACCGTGGCTCGAACACAATCGGCGGTCCCACCGGCACCGGCCTGGGCCTTTCCATCGTCAGCAAAGCCGCCGCGGCTCACGATGGGCGCGTGTCCGTACACATCGACGGCAGGCAAAGCAGTTTCTCCTTCACCGTACCGCACAGGGGCTAAAGCATGGACAACACGCAAGGAACGATTTTGGTCGTCGAGGATGATTCCGCCATACGGAGAGGACTGCGTGCGACCCTGACGGCGATGCGATTCGACATAGGTGAGGCGGCCACAGGGGAAGAGGCATTGATGCGTCTTCGGATGGTGAACTACGAAGCCGTGCTGATGGACTTGAACATGCCCGGCATGGGTGGTGTGGAAGCCTGCAAACGGGTGAGAAAGGAGTATCCCCTTCTCTCCATCATCGTAGTCACCGTGCGCGACAGCGAGGAGGACAAGATTGAGGCACTGGACGCGGGCGCGGACGACTATGTCACCAAGCCTTTCCATATGCAGGAATTAGCCGCGCGACTCAGGGCAGCGGTACGTCGCCGCCGAACGCCGCAAAACACTGCGGATCAACCTATCGTGGTTGGGATCTACGAGTTGCACCCTGGTCGTCGAGTGCTGAAAAAGCGTGGCCAGGAGGTCCGCCTGACGCCAACAGAATTCGACCTCCTCGCCTACCTTATGACACACGCGGGACACCCCATCCTCCACCATAAGTTGCTTAGCTCGGTATGGGGTGCGGAGTACGGAGACGAGCGAGAATACCTCAGGACTTTTATCCTTCAGCTTCGGCGCAAGCTGGAAGACGACCCCGCAAACCCCGCCTACATACGCACGGTCAATTACCTGGGCTACGTCTTTTATGATCCTTCCAAAGACCAGCCCGCACAATCTGACTAAGATCCTGGCAGCGGCGGACCGCGCTCCTTGCAGTACGGTCTATCTGGTTCGTTATCCTTACAGCCGCAGAGAGTCATCGCGCGCGATCGCCCCTTATGTCTCGCTCACAGGTTCTGCCCTAAGCTGAAAGTTTGTAGGAGTAAGCAAGCTGGAGCGGATGGATGGCGCTGTTCAACGTTTTAATGGGAAAGCCGATCGCAACAAGTGAAGAACGCGCTGAGCACATCGGCCCCGTCTCAGGTATTCCAGTCTTCGGCCTGGATGCCCTTAGCTCCGCAGCCTACGGCCCTGAAGCCGCGCTCACTCTGTTAATTCCGCTCGGCATGGCCGGCATCGCGCATATCGTCCCGGTTAGCCTGGCGATCATTGCGCTGCTCGCCATCGTTTTCTTCTCTTATCTCCAAACAATCGACGCTTACCCAAACGGCGGCGGCAGCTACACCGTCGCGAGTGAGAACCTTGGCGAGAGCGCCGGCCTGTTCGCGGCGGCGGCTCTGATGATTGACTACATCCTTAACGCCGCAGTGGGGATCTCGGCAGGTGTTGGCGCGTTGGTGTCCGCGTTTCCTCGCCTGCAGCCACATACGCTCGCGCTCTGCCTGCTCATCCTGGCGGTGCTTACCGTAGTCAACATGCGCGGCGTAAAAGATACCGGCTCCGCTTTCCTGATCCCGACCTACCTCTTCATCGGCTCGTTGCTGCTGGTAATCGGTATTGGCACGTTCCGCGCAATCGCTGCTCATGGCCATCCCATTCCCATAGTCGCTCCCCCTGCATTGCCGCCAGGCATGAGCCTTCTGCCGATCTGGCTGCTGTTGAAGGTATTTGCCAGCGGCTGTACCGCCATGACGGGAGTAGAGGCTGTTTCAAACGGAGTCAACGCCTTCCGTGAGCCCACCCAGAAAAACGCCAAGCGAACGCTGACTATCATCATCGTCCTGCTTGGAGTCTTTCTGGCTGGCATCGCGCTCCTGTGCCGAGCGTATGGCATCGCTGCGACCAATCCTAACGGTCCCGGATATCAGAGCGTCCTGTCAATCCTCATCTCTGCGGTCATGGGACGCGGATGGTTCTACTATGTCAGCATCGGCTCGATCCTTGCAGTGCTGGCACTCTCTGCAAACACTTCCTACGCCGACTTTCCGCGGCTGACCCGTGCCATCTCTCAGCGCGATTACCTGCCGCATGTGTTCAAGATCCGCGGACGCCGTCTCCTCTACTCGCACGGCATCTACGCGCTCGTGGGTTTTACCGCCTTGCTGCTGATCGTCTTCCAAGGTGTGACCGACCGGCTTATTCCGCTCTTTGCAATCGGCGCATTCCTGGCCTTTACCCTGTCTCAGGCCGGCATGGTGATGCATTGGAAGCGAGCAGGCGGCAAAGGCTCCAGGTCCCGCATGATCGTCAATGGCGTAGGGGCAGTTGCAACCGGGATCACACTTCTCGTCGTTCTGGTGGCCAAGTTCACGGAGGGCGCGTGGATCACCGCGATCCTGGTGCCCGCGCTGATCTATCTCATGAGTTCCGTCAAACGCCACTACGACCGCATCGCGCGAGAGATCGCAGTCGACCGGCCCATGCGACTCGATAATCTTCTGGAACCTCTGGTGGTCGTGCCCGTAGACCGTTGGACCAGGATCACCGAAAAGGGTCTACGCTTCGCCATGAAACTGAGTGACCAGGTCCAGGCGGTGCATGTCGACGCCGAAGATCTCTGTCACGAAGTCGAGGCCAGTTGGGCGAAGGAGGTGGTTGCCCCCTTTACGCAGGCAGGAAAAACGCCTCCAAACCTGGTTTCACTGCCTTCTCCCTATCGCTTCGTGTTGATGCCGCTAGTCGAATACATCTTGAAGCTCGAACACGATCATCCCGACCGGCAGATAGCCGTTCTCGTGCCCGAGTTGGTCGTCAGGTACTGGTGGCAGACCCCATTGCACAACCAGCGTGCGCAGATGTTGAAGCTGTTGCTCTTGCTACGCGGCAATCAACGCATCATCGTAATCAACATCCCCTGGTATCTCTAACGTTCTCTGGCGATTGCCAAATCTTCATAGCAATCTCTGTTGCCGACGGCGCCGTAGATCATCCGACCTTTTTCGCGCCATCCGTTCTTCTCGCTGTTCGCAAGCGCCTTCTGACAGGCGTAGCTTCTTGTTTTGCCTTGAGAATTGAGAGCGCATGACTCAGGCGTTTGCTCTCGACGGAGGCCGTAGGGCTCACACGCTAGTCCCTATTGAAGAGACGGTAGGAAAGCACATGATCATTCGAACGCACCTCCAGCCGAGCATCCGGGGAGGTGTAGATTTCGACGTACTTGCCGCACAACTCTTCGCTTACATCATTGCGTTCCAGAATGAGCTGCTTTCGGTCACAGCTCACGGTAAGTGGCTCACTCACATGGCGTTGCTCACGTTAGCTCAGCACGTCGTTAGGTCGCCTGGGGTCAGTCGCTTTGGGGGGATGTCGGCTGTCGCCGCGGCTTGCGTGTGAACAGCTTGTTGAAGCGTTCCAGGAAGCCGAGAAGGAAGGCGTTGCCGGCTTCCATGTCGTATACGTTTTCCAGTCGCAGCTCCTTCACGAGCCAGTCTTGCAGGGTACGGTTGGCCCGTCCCACGCGGCTCTTGGCCTGGCTGGAGTTGGCGCAGATGATCTCGATGTTGAATTCCGCCAGCGCGCGGCCGAACTGCGTCATGCCGGCACCGCCCTTGGTCTCCGCCCGGTTCACCCGGAAGACAGAGTGCTTGTCCGAATAGAAGGCGACCAAGGTGCAATAGAGGTGGTGGTCAGCGCAGCGTTGCCGTAGTTGTAAAACGTTTCCGTCTTCGGGGCGCTGGTTGCGCCAACAGCGGTCAAACCGAAGGCAAGGGCCGGCGGCGACGTGAGAGTAAGTTGAAACAGACCCTTACTCTGGTCGCCAAGGTAGACGTGTCCTCGATTGTCTGTGATGACACCAGAGACATTTTGAATACCTGATTGCGGCACCGCTGACGCAACTCCTGCGGGCGTGATGAAGAGTACAGAAGTGATTTGCGCCACGTAAAGGTCACCGGCTGAGTCGACTGCGATTCCATTGGGGTTGGAAACTGGTGTCCCCGTAGTGCTTACGACTGTCGCCGTTCATCCTGCGCCGCTGTTTCCCGGCACCTTCACGATGCGGTTGGACTTGCCATCGGAAATATTTAGGTTGTTAGCGCCGTCAATCCCCAGGCCTTGCGCATACAAATTACTGTAGCCAGAAACAGTGACGACCGGAGCGACGCCTGTGGGCGAATTGCTACGATGTCACCGTTGTTAATATCGTTCACATACAACGTTTCGTCCGTGCCGAAGACCATGCCACCGGGATAAACGTAGGCTGGGGCGTTAGACGTGGGCAAAGTCCGCAGCAAAGTTCCGGAAGGGCTGAGCATGATCACTTGAGGAGTGTTTCCCTGGTCCGCAAGGTACACATTACCCGCACGATCGACCGCAGCGCCTACAAATGCATTTGTGTTTGGGTCTCCAGTGTAGAAAGCGCTAGGTCGTAACGCTGATCGCGCCCGGAGTCCCCGCCGTGGTGAAGGTGGTGTACGCGGTTTGCTTAGCGCTTGTCGTACCTACCGCAGTCGTGGGGGCGGTGTAGGAGGCAGGCGGCGCCTGGACGGTGACGGTCTGCGAAGAACTGGCGTCGGTCGCGTTGGCGGTGGTTGCGGAGTCCGCCTTGACCACTACGCTGCCCGTGTTCGAGTAGGTGATGGAGGCCGTATAGTGGCCACCCCGCTGGTCGTACTGTTGGTGGTCGTACTGTTGGTGGTCGTGCTGATGGTCGCGGTGCCGCTCGTCACGGAGAAGGCCACAGGGTATTATCGCTGGCGTACGCGCTCAGCATGGCCGAAGCGCCTGCCGTCGTCGGAGTCGTCAACGCGGCGAAGGTAACCTCAAGATTGATCCTTAGGCGCGTTACGTGCCAATAAAGATCTGGGCTATCTGGGTTGCAGCATGGAGTAGCTGACGAAAGCGACCATGCTGCTGTCCGGCGACCAGGACGGCACGTTGAGGGTGCCCTGGCCACCGAAGAGTTTGGCGAGGGTCGTGACCTTTCCGCCCGCTACGGCGCGCATGCGGATTTCGACGCCGTCCTGATTGGCGGGGTGGCCGTCAGTGCCGGGGACGAAGGAAACCCAGGCCATCAGCTTGCCATTGGGTGAGATATGCGGGAACCAGTCGTTGCGCTCGTCTTCGAGCACCTGCTCCTGCTGGGTGCCGTCGGGGTGCATGCGCCAGATCTGCATATGGCCGGAGCGGACGGAGTTGAAGTAGATCCACTCGCCGTCGGGGGAGTACTCGGGGCCGTCGTCGAGGCCTTCTGCGGTAGTGAGGCGGGTTTCCGGGCCGCCGGCTGCGGGGATCGTGTAGATGTCGAAGTTGCCGGCGCGGAGACCGGTGAAGGCGATAGTCGTGCCGTCGGGCGACCAGCCATGCCAGTAGGAGGGACCGGTGGGGGTGAGCAGGCGCGGCGTGCCGCCGGTGACAGGTGTGAGGTAGATGCGGGAGGTGTTGTTGACGCCCCCGTCGCTGATGGCGATCTGGGTGCCGTCGGGAGAGAGGCCGTGGTCGTTGTTGAGATTGCCCTCAGGTGCGGTGGGGATGGGCGTGGACTCGGTGGCGAGCGGGAGCGTGCTGTCGATAGGGTGGATGCCGTCATCCAGCCGCCAGCGGCGCAGCGTGCCCTGCTGGTTGAAGATAAGGGCGGCTCCGTCGCGGGTCCAGTTGGGGGCCTCGAAGTGCGTGGGGGAGACGTAGCGGACACGGCGATCGGTGGAGGCGATGAGAACAGTTTCGAGGGTGCTGTAGAGGACCGGCGCGGCGGTGCTGGGAGTGAGGCGCTCGATGTTTACGTTGCGGAAGTGCGCTGTTTCGGTGACGGCGGGATCGTGCGCGGAGATGCCGATTCCGATGTAGAAGGTTCCGGTGAAATCGACCGCGATGGCCGCGCCGGACGGAACTAGTTTGCCGGAGGCATCGGGAATAAAGACGTAGGCATAGCGACCGCGCTTTTCGATGCGGATACGTTTGGGGGCGCGGGCGGTCGTTTCGATTTCATGGGTGTCGTCGGCAGTGTGGTCGCGGTACTGAAGCGATGTCAGGCCGTCGCCGTGCAGGGCGGAGTCGACATAGGCGGAGCCGGGGTCGAGCGACTGGCGCAGCATGAGCACGGCCTTACGATGGGCGTTGCCGGCGGCGCCGACGAAGTCGATGTCGGCAGAAAGCGCAACATCGCCTGAGACCTGCTTCCAGACATAATGGAAGTCGTCGTGAGTGCTCCAGATATTGGCTCCGCTGCCGGAGACGGTGTAGGTCGCGGTGCCGGGGTCGAAGCTGGCGAGGCCCGGACGGAGCACGCTGCCGATGTCCCCCTGGGCCTGAAATTGTCCAATCGGCTTCTGCGCGTGGGCGGGGCAGAGGGGAGCCGCGAGCGAGAGAAGTACGGCGGCGCGGTAGAGGAGTGTTTGGGTGTTCATGGATGCGTCCTTTATCCAGGTGCAGGGGTGATGCCGTTAGAACCGGCGAAGGTGAGACCAACGCGGGGATGATTTCGCTTCGTTCAGGATAACGACTCCAGGAGCTGGGTTGTTGCTAACGGCCGAGATTGCGTGCGAAGAAACGGGCCATGATCTCGTCCGCTTCCTTGGTCTCTGGCAGCGAGGAGTCGTTCCAGAAGGCGTGCGGCAAGGCCTCGAAGACGACGAGCTGGGCGTCGTTGCCGGCGCGCAGAAAGGCACGATGCAGAATGGTGGTGCCGCTGAGAAGCTGGTCGCGGGTGCTGGTGATGAAGAGCGTGGGCGGCATGCCGTGAAGGTCAGCGTAGAGGGGTGAGAGGGTGGGATCCTGCAGATTGCTTGTGGTGGCATAGTCGTCGTGAGTGCGCGGAGTGGGGACGTCAAGATGGCCGGCGAGGCCGCGCAGGGCGAAGAGGGCTTCGGAGTCTCCACGATTGGCCCAGTCGCCGAAGCCGGAGAAGATGCCGAGCGCGCCAGGTTCCGGCAGGCCGAGTTGCTTGATGCGGACGGCTACCTCGCCGGTGAGAATGGCACCGGCGGAGGTGCCGAAGATTGCGATGTCGGTGGGCTTGTGCGTCTTCAGGATCTCGCGGTAGACGGCAATCGCGTCCTCGAGCGCGGCGGGGTAGGGGTGTTCGGGCGCGAGGCGGTAGAGGACGGCGATCGCCTTGGTTTTTGAGAGGGCGGCTACAGGCACGGTCTCCGTAAGCGAGCCGGAATCGGAGTTGAAGCCGCCGCCATGCAGGTTGATGAGGATTCGGCTGCGATGGTCGGCGGGTATATCGGGCGGGTTGATGAGGCGGACGGGCACGCCGGCTACGGTCGAGGACTGGACTTCGACGGGGTACATGGCTTCGAAAATCTTCCCGGCACCGGCCTGCCAGGTGTCGGTACCGCTGCGGCGCTCGGCGAGAGACTGCGGGGTGCCATCTTCAGGCCAGGCCCGGGCTAGCGAGCGTTGCGCCTGTGGGCTTACAGTGGTGGGCACGGGCACGACGCGTGTCACGTGTGCTGTGCCATCCGGCGTGACCGTGCTGCTGTCTGCCTGCAAGGGCGCGGCGTTCTGCGCGCGCAGATTTGCCGCGGTCAGCACCAGCCCTCCGCAGAGCAAAGTCAGGTAGATTCGGTGCCAGCGAACGTTATCCAAGCGTTCCCCGGAGCGCGCGTCATCTTGATGTGCCATTCGCGTCACCTTACACGATAAAGCACGTTTCGCACGAGCTTTATCGATAACATGAGAAAACCGGAGCAGCAAGGATTCAGCCAGGCTTGCGGCTGCGGGGTTACTATGACAAGGTTCGTCAGAGTTCTGGGAGCCCGTATGCGAAGTCGCCGTGCCTTTCTTCAGATGTCTCTGGCCACTGGGGCTGCTGCCATGGCGCTGCCGCGTATGCTGCACGCTGATGCCCTTGGAGTGCCGCTGGGCCTGCAGCTCTACTCGGTAAAGGACTACCTGGCAAAGGATTACGTGGGAACACTGAAGCAGCTCTATGCGCTGGGCTACCGGGAGGTGGAGGCAGCGGGTTTCTTCGATCACACAGCCGCCGTGGTGAAGACGGCGATGCAGCAAGCGGGGCTCGCCTGCGTGAGTGCGCATTATCCATCCGAGCAGCTATACCCGCATGTAGACGAGATCATCGATTACGGGCGCGCGCTTGGGCTCGAGTACATCGTCTGCTCCTTCCCGGCGATCAAGAATCCGGCGCGGCTGACCGATCATTCCTACGCTGCGGTGAGCCGGTCGTTCCTGCCGGAGGATTGGCACTACAACGCGGAGAAGTTCAACGAGATCGGCGCCAAGGTGAAGCAGGCCGGGATGCACTTTGCCTATCACAACCATACGGCCGGCTTTCATGGGCCTTCGGGCAACACGATCTACGATCTGCTGATGCATGAGACGGATCCGGAGACGGTCTCCTTCGAGCTGGACTGCGGGTGGGTCGTCGTCGGCGGCGGCAGCCCGCAGGAGATCCTGCGCCGCTATGGCAAGCGCATTCACATGCTGCACCTGAAGGATTTCAAAGAGTACAAGGTCGACCCCTTCGGCGAGATCCGTGACCCTGTGGCTGCCGAGCTTGGACGCGGGACGCTTGATAACGCCACGATCCTTGCGGCGGCGCGCCAAGCGCAGATACGGCATGTGTTCGTGGAGCAGGAAGGGTTCGACATGCCGTGGGTAGATTCGTTGCAGGTAGATGCGGAGTGGATGCGGAGACAACAGTAAAGGAGTAAGAGCAGATAAGTAGCAGCACAGCCTCAGCTCAGCCAAGCGGTAAATCCGTTAACATAGCAGCGTCAAGGAAGATAATTCTGGAATTCTAAACGATTTATAGATTTATGGATGTCGCTGCTTCAAGACTCTTGTCGAAGCATAAGCTTTGTCCCTAAGGATCGATCTGGAGAAACACTGCGTGAAGAGATATCTACTTGCCTTGTCATACTTCAGCTTGCTGAGTTCTCTTTGCGGGGCGCAGGATATGCCGCGGCTGGAGAAGCAGCAGAACCGTTTCGCGCTCGTTGTCGATGGTAAGCCCTTCCTCATATTAGGCGCGCAGCTGAATAATTCCAGTTCCTGGGAAAGTACCCTACCGCACGCCTGGCAGACTTTGGAGGAGATACATACGAACACCGTTGAAGCGCCTGTTTACTGGGAGCAACTCGAGCCGACCCACGGCAACTTCGATTTTTCCGGAGTCGATCTGCTGCTGAAAGGGGCCAGGGAACATCATCAACGGCTCGTACTGCTATGGTTTGGAACCTGGAAGAATGGGCAAAACCATTATGTCCCGGAATGGATGAAGACGGACCTCCAGACCTATCCGCGGGAGGTGTCTTCGCACGGAAAGATTTTGGATGTTATGTCTCCAAACTCGCCGGTAAATATGGAGGCGGACAAGAAAGCCTTCGCTGCGCTGATGCATCACGTACGCGAGATCGACGGCAGCCAACATACAGTGATCATGATTCAGGTTGAAAATGAATCTGGTTCGATCGGTACCGTCAGGGATTACTCGATGGTTGCGCAGAAAAGCTTTGACGCTATGATTCCCCTGTCTCTGGCGCATGCATTGAATGTTCCGCAGCAGAGTTGGGTAAAGACCTTCGGAGCTGATGCCGACGAACGATTTGCAGCGTGGTCCACTGCCCATTACGTGGGTGAAGTAGCGGAGGCAGGGAAGCGTGAGTATCCGCTGCCGATGTACTGTAACGTCTGGTTGACTTACCCCGTGCATGCACTGGAGAATCGCGACATGCCAAGCGCGGGCCAGGAGTATCCCAGCGGCGGTCCACAAGCCGATAACATTGAGATATGGAAAGCGGGCGCACCGGCCATCGACCTCCTCGCGCCCGACGTCTACTCGGACGACCCCGCATTCTTTCATCGAACGCTGACAAATTACACCCGTAGTGACAACGCCCTCTTTATCCCGGAAACCAGACTGGGCCCTGACTTTGGACGATTTCTATTCGAGGCCCTGGGCCATGGCGCAATTGGTTTTGCCCCGTTCGGCATCGACCACGGGGGCGGGTCGTCCACACTCTCTCAGCCGACTAGGCCAGGTCCGAACTGGACCGCGAACGGCGCGCTGAACTTCGCACTGCTCGGTTCAATTGCGGAGCAATTAGCGCAGTTGAATCTGCAAGGTAAGTTGCAGACCGCAGTTGAAGAGAAAGGCTCTGAGCGGCAAACCTTGCATTTCGGCGACACTGACGCGGTCTTATCGTTCGGCTTTCCGCAGGCCGATGGAACTGAGCCCCCGGGTACGCCTGATCGTCAAGGTCGCGCGCTCGTTGCGCAACTTGGGCCGAACGAATACCTGCTGACCGGCTTCGATGCGAGCATCAATTTTCATAGCTCGAGCAGTCTCACGGCCAGGAACAGACAGGTGGAATTATTGCGTGCCGAAGAGGGGACCTACCTTCAGGGAGTCTGGCGAACGACCCGAGTTCTCAATGGGGACGAAACCGATCGGGGCCTGCGCTTTCCCGCGACTAACACAGCCGTTGTGAGGGTCTTCCTGCAGGAAATACCTCTGCTTGCTAGGTAAATCAATGATCGCTCACTAAACTTCAGGCTGAACCAAGGAGAGAGATGACCACCCATCCTTGCGCCATTACCGCCCTGTTCTGCTGCTTGATGACGATGCCGTCCGGAGCACCAGTTGCACAGCAAACCAGCACTCGGGCTGCGGCGACGGTCAATGTCAGTGCTCAACAGCTACCGCGGTCCGGCGAGACGCCCTCGCCACCGTTTCGCGATCCTGCGCTGCCGATTAATCAACGTATTGCAAATCTGCTCTCGCTGATGACCCTCGATGAAAAGATGGACTGCCTCTCCACGAGGACTGGAGTCCCGCGGCTCGGAGTGTCCAATTTTGGCAACTCTGAAGGAATTCATGGAGTAGTGCAGCGCGGCAACAGCAGTGGGCGCTATCGGCGCAGCGCGATTACGACCACGCAGTTTCCTCAGCAACCAGGCATCGGTGAGACCTGGGATCCGGCCCTGGTCCAGCAAGCCGGTCATGTGGAAGCTTAAGAAGCTCTCTTTATCACGCAAACTGCCAAATACAATCGGCAGATCTGCAACTCTGTGGACCCCAAGCCGACCTCGCGCGGGATCCGCAGTGGGGACGCTCCGAAGAAGTTTACGGTGAAGACCCGTTCTTGAATGGAACCATGGTGACTGCGTTCGTCAGGGGGCTACGAGGCGATGATCCGAAATACTGGCAATCCGCCGCACTGCTCAAACACTTTCTTGCGAACAGCAACGAAAATTTTAAGACCAGTAGCTCCTCACTTCGACCAGCGTCTGTTCTGGGAGTACTATCCGTTCCGTATGGGATTTCTAGGGGGCGGCGCCAAGGGCGTGATGGCGTCCTACAATTCCTGGAACGGCACGCCGATGGCCGTGAACCCTGTGCTTAGAGACATTCTGGAAACAAGTGGGGCGTTGAAATACTGTCAGGTGATGGAGGAGCCATCAAGCTGCTTTCCACCGCACACCATCGGTTCCAGATATAGAAACCGCCGTTGCTGCTAGCGCGAGCGCAGGAATCAATCACTTTCTGGACAACGTCAAGGTGGAAGCAACGGCAGACGTGAAAATGGGTCGGTGACGTAGAAAGAGATCGACAATCTGCTGCAGCTCAAATTCCGCACGACTATTCGTCTGGGGCTGCTTGACCCGCCCGATATGGTTCCATACAGCTCCATCAAGGACTATCCGGAGCCCTGGACCGCGACACCAGATATTGCCGTATCTGAGCAGATTGCGCTTAAATCCGTAGTGCTGTTAAAGAACGCCGCAGCCCCCGAAGAGTCGGCGCTGTACCGCTAAGGAAGCAGGGTATCAAGTCGATCGCTGGGATTGGCCCGCTAGCGGATAGCATTCACTGGGATTGGTGCGGCGGCACCGCGCCCCATCTGGTGACGCCGTTGCAGGGGATACGCGATGCCGTCGGTCCGCAGGTGACGGTAAATTACGCGGCGGATGAGTTCGGACAAGAACATTCTTGCCACCACAAAGCTTTTCGTCCGCTAAGTGTCGGGAACTGAACGCAGGATGCGCATAGCGCGCGAGCTGGCCGTGCAGAAAGTATCTACCAGGTCGCTACTGCAGGTTCAGACTTAATGGTGACTAGGTCGGCGACAGCGCCAACCCATGATTGCTGCAAATACGCCTTCGCAACAGACCTTCATTTCGGACGGGAGAAAAGAACCATGCTGCTTAGGTGCCTTCCTCTTATGTTCCTGCTTACTCTGCCTGCGATCGTCGCGGCTCAGGTCCCCTACGATCCCAGTCCAAGGGGCGATCGTGAAGCTGGCAAGCGGCAAGTTGCAGGGTGCGGAGCCGGTTCCCGGAGTCCGAGCGTATTTGGGCATTCCGTATGCGCAAGCGCCAGTGGGAGCCCTTCGCTGGCATCCGCCGCAGCCGTTTGGTGCCCTCAATCCGGCCTCAAACGCACCCCGGATGGCGGTGGCGCATGGAGCGCCCTGCGCCCAGCAGAAGTTCGGCTGGAACGACAGCTCCGCCCAGCATGGTACCGAGGACTGTCTCTTTCTGAACGTGTGAGCACCGGCTGCGGGCAGCAAACATCCCGTGATGGTCTATCTTCACGTTGGTTCAAACGTCGCCGGCAGTGCCGCGGAGGTGCTCTCGAACGGGCTCGCGCTGGTGCCGCGCGGAGTAGTGCTCGTGACGCTCTATCACCGGCTCGGCATCTTCGGGTTCCTGCGGTCAGCCGAGCTTGACGCTGAGACCAAGTACGGTGTGTCTGGCGATTATGGCCTGAGGGACCAGATTGCCGCGCTGCACTGGGTGCGGGACAACATCGCTGCCTTCGGTGGAGATCCGGCGAAGGTGACGCTGTTCGGCCAGTCCGCGGGCGCGGTCGATACCGGGCTGCTGATGACTTCACCACTGGCAAGCGAATTATTTCAGCGGGCAAACGAGGAGAGCGGCCAGGTGCTCGGCTTGATGCCGACGGCGAGCAGCCAGCAATCGGAAGATGCCTGGGCTCCCGTAGTGAAGGCGCTCGGGACTACCGCTGCGGCCATGCGCCGGGCGTCCACGGCAGAGGTGCTCGCCGCGGACCATGACGCGCCCAAGCCGCCCAGGGAGAACTTCTGGGGGCTATCGCGTCCGTCGACGGCTACGTGCTGCCGGTGCTCGCAGCGAAGGTCTTCGCAGAAGGCCGTGAAGCTCCCGTGCCACTCCTCATCGGATCGAACGTGCAGGAGATCGTGCCCAGGGCACAGACGACCGAGCAGACCAAACATCTGATCACCTATGCTGCCGGTCCGCAGCGCGCCCAGAGCCTCGAGACACTCAATGCGCACCCGCCCAACAATCCTCTCGAGGGCGATGCCGGAGCGCGGTTCCAAACCGATCGCGACTTTTGCTGCGCGGTGCGGCAGGTCGCAGCATGGCATGCGAGCCACGGCTTGCCGACCTACGTGTACCAGTTCGATCGCTCCGCCGGATCGGCGAAGCCGGCGCAGCACTCATCCAAGTTGCGCTTCGTCTTTGGCTTCGCTGCAGCAGGATCTGCGCACGGGCCTTTGGTGGACGATAACACCGTAGCGAATGAGGTGCAGACGTTCTGGACGACCTTCGCCAGCATCGCTGCGCCTACAACCGCTCCGCATCCAGCTGTGTGGCCGCGTTTTCGAGCCAGCTCAGGGAAAGTATCTCCACTTCGCTTCCGGTCCCACCCACCCAGTGACTTCCGGCGGTCTGGGCGGCGCGACGTGCTCCGTTCTCTCAGGCAACCTCCTGCCTGGTTCTCACTAGGCAGGAGGTCAGAGGGAGGGCGATGAAGCGAAGCAGTTTGACCAGATACTCATGGCATGTGCGATCGTCGTCCTGTTTCCGGCTTGTTCGCCCGCAAGCCAAGACTTAGAACCTTGTTCGCGCACCCTGAACTGGGGTGAATTTACCGGCTCGAAGAGTGAACCTTCTTCTCGTCGCCGGAGTACACAACTCGCCAGACGGTGCGCGATGCGTCGTCGGTCACCAGGATTGAACCATCCTTCATCATCGCGACATCCACGGGCCTTCCCCACACCTGGCCTTCAGGCGTGACAGAGCCAGTCAGGAAGTCCTCATAGGAACCATTTGCCTGACCATTACGCATAGGTATGCGCACCACTTCATACCCGCCTCGCTTTGCCCTGTTCCAGGAGCCATGTTCGGCAGCGAAGCCGTCATTGTTGAATTGTGCAGGAAAGGGAAGAGACGCGCTTTTTTCGAGTGCGTAGAACATCATTCCCAGCGAGGCCATATGGGGTTGCACAAGCACATCGGGGGTCAAGACACGGGATGCTAGGTCAACCGTTTTGCAGTTTCTAGCCTGTAGCGGATCCAGGGGCTTGACCAAGGTCCTGTCTGGCCCCGTCCCTTCCGCGCAAGGAAGCGGCAACCTCGGATCTCGGTGGCCGCCCATGTAGTACCACGGCCAACCATAGAATCCGCCTTCTTTGACCGAGGTAACGTAGTCCGGCACCAGAATGTTGCCGAGCTCATCCCGCTCGTTAGTCGAGCACCAGAGTGCGCCAGTTACCGGGTTGATCGCTTCTCCTACGCAATTGCGCAAGCCGGACGCGTAGACCTCCTCGAACTGGCCATCCGGGGTGTACTCAAGTACATCAGCACGATGGAACTCGATGGGATGGTCGTCGGCGTTGTCTGCGTTGGACGCAGATCCTACCGAGATGAGCATGTGTTTGCCATCCCGGGTAAATACGACGTCACGTGTCCAGTGCCCGCCGCCCCTGAGCTGCGCGTAGCCGGGAAGATCGGAGACGACCGTTTCAGGAGCTGTGGTAGCGACCAGATCCCCAGCGCGGTAAGGAAAGCGGACGACCGTAAATGTAGTGGCGATATAGACAAACTCCGGCTTGACCGCGGGATAGAACGCGATGCCGAAGGCATTTTTCAGGCCCGTCGCATATTTGGCTACGACCATCGCCTGTCCATCAGGCCGGACGCCGCGCAGCACAAAGATGTTCCCGGCGAACGAGTCGGAGAGAAAGACGTCACCGTTGGGTGCGGTGCGAATGATGCGCGGCTGCTGGAAGGTTCCCTTGGGAGGCGCGTTGCCGAGCCGCTCTGAAAAGTGCCCATCCGGAGCCGGCGTGGGACCCCCATCGCCGCCGGCGTAAAGACTTACTTTGAAGCCTGGGGGAGCCAGGGGCAACATACCTTCGGGACGTGCAACAACATGCGCGCCATTATCCACGGATTCTGACGAGTTTGGTTCCGGAAGATCGGCGACGGTAATCCTGTGCGCCAGGCCAGGCTGCTGTTGGGAATAATCCGCAAAAACCTTTCCCGTGCCAGGTGCTTGTTGCGCGGCCAAGGGGATGGCAAACAGAAAAACGCAGGAAACTAGAATGATTCTCATGATTACCTACCTTGGCCAAGCTTACTTTGTTGAGTTAGTGGTAGTAACGGATGGTTGCAAGGTCCAGATGCTTTCGTCTGAAACAGAGCCAGCCTGAGTACTGATCCGATTCTCACCCACGTTCAAGGTCGCATGCTTCCAGAGGAAGACGTGTGGCTGAACTTCAGTAGCCGGTCCAAGGTCGTGTCCGTTGATTGACGCAGTCACTTTAGGCTGATTGCTGTAGACCTTTACGTCCGTGCTCGCAGAGGTTCGCGCTTTGTCCCGCCTGCTGGTGAGGTACACCATGGGTGTTGCCGACCACTGAGCCTGGTAGAAGAAGTAGGCATCTTTGCGCACCTGCCGATCCCGCGTCACCAGGCCCTTGTCGTTTTGTCCATCGATATCTCCTTCGTGGCGACCGATACTGGCGAAATCGAACATAACCCACAGGAAGGATCCCCAGACCTCAGGGTGGCTGGAAATCGCCTTGTATGTGCCTTCGTGAACCAAAGCCTGCCACTCTTCCGGGTGGAAGTGACCGTTAGGTTTTACATCCCCTGCTACTAAACCCTGTTTATGTTGTGAGACGCTGGCACCGCCGCCGTATTCACTGACCGAAAGACCGCGAGCGCCGTAAGCCTTGTTCCACTTCAGAATTCCGGCCTCCATCGCGTCGGGCGCTTCTCCATACCAACCCGGGTACAGATTGACGGAGATCAGATCAAGCGCGGCTACCATCTGATGCAGGTTTGCGATGGTGTCTCCACTGGCTGCCCCGGTGGTCGGCCGGGTTGGGTCTTCCCGGTGTGCCAAGACATTAAGTTCCTCGATGAGGGGCGTCGAAATAGCTTTTGTGGGAGAGTTCAACTCGTTGAAGAGGCTCCAGGTAAAGATGGACGGATGATTGTAGTTCTGGCGGATGAGCTCGACCAATTGTTGCCGGATATTTTCGTGGTAAGCGTCTGAGCCGCTGACATGATCCACCTGGGTCAATTCCGCCCACACCAGCATCCCCTCGCGGTCCGCTGCGTCCAGAAAGCTCTGGCTATGCTGGTAATGCACAAGCCGCACACCATTTGCGCCCATTTCGCGAATCAAGCGCATATCGTTGGCTTCTTCGGCAGGAGTCACGGCCCAACCGTGGCTATCAATTTCCTGGTGCAGACAAACACCGTGAATCTGCCGGGGAGCCGCATCGTTCAGAATGAAGCCATGCGCAGGATCAATCCGCATGGAGCGAAGGCCAAGCGGCTGAACCACCTTGTCCAGCAAGATGTTCCCTGAACGCAACGTAACTTCCACATGGTAG
This sequence comes from Bryobacteraceae bacterium, assembly GCA_965214005.1. Classification (GTDB taxonomy): domain Bacteria; phylum Acidobacteriota; class Terriglobia; order Bryobacterales; family Bryobacteraceae; genus Bog-105. Next base: position 116,046 of record CBDCAQ010000001.1, on the reverse strand, counting down.
AGATAAGGATCCGCCACACCATCCCAAAGGTGAGGCTGCGAAAGGTTGAGCGTCTGCATGATGCGCCCCGTCTCGCCGGGAGCGATGCTGCCTGTTGTGCTACGTGTCATCACTTCATGACCCTTTGCATCGACAACGCGGTAGGAAACGTTGACGGACCGGGCCGTCGTCGTGCCGTTGTTGACCTCGGTGGTGGCTTCCACCTTGGCGAGCTCGCGGGTGACCATCACCTGCTTGAGGAAGACTCCGGGAGAGCCTGCATCCATCGGCGAGATGTCTACCGGATCTGTCACGATGAGAGAGACCGGCCGATAGACTCCGCCAAAGATCGTAAAATCCCCGCCCAGCGGCGAAATGTCGTCACGACGAGCGTTGTTGACTCGTACCTGAAGTAGATTGTCGCCGGTCGTCAGCTCCTTCGTAATTTCAAACGTGAAAGCGGCGAATCCGCCATGATGCTCGCCCAGGCGCTTGCCATTCAGATATGGCTCCGCGAGCAGACTGACAGCGTCGAAGCGGAGGAAGACCCGCTTTCCGGTCCACTTGCGGTCAAACTTGATATGCCGGCTGTACCAGCTATCGCCGGTGTAAAAGCCTTTCCCGGGAACCGCCTCGGCATTGCTCCAGGAGTGGGGAACGGTGACCGGAGCCCACTCCGCATCAGCGCCCGGCGCGGGCAAGGGGCTGCTCAGCGGCCCTTGATGGAAGCGCCAGTCCGAAACCAAGGGAACGATGTCTCGGCCATCACCTGCATCAAGCGCAGCATGGGCGGAAAGGATCACCAGGGATACTTGAATGAGAGCAGCTAAAAGCTTCAATTTTTGTGCAGACGATGATGCAAGTTTCATCGGAACTCCCGCTCGTTGAATGACTATACCGACTGATTGCCTGTTCGTTCAGGCTACCTCTGCCCTTTTTGAACAGAGGTAGCCTGAAGCCTTTAGAACTGGAATCGGGCTACGAGCTGACCGGTCCGGTGACCTGTGCGAGTTCCGATGTTCGCAGGATTGATGACACCGAAGGCGGATGTTGTGGTGTTGTTGGTGGTATTTGTTTCGAAGTTGCCTCCCGCGCTTGGCATTGGATAATAAGCACGGTTGAAGACATCGAAGAACTCAGCACGCAGTTGCAGGGTTGCGGGCTCTTTATGCCCCACAGGTACGAGGAACTTCTTGCCGATACTGATTTCCTCATCCGGCTGTCGCTGCCAGCGATAGTCATTGTAGTACGCTGCGCCATTGGAGAAATTTCCAAGGCCTGGTTCAATCCATGCAGCGTAGTTAAGTACCGGGTCTAGCTTGCCCCCGGCCACGGCTGGGTTCTTGCTGAGCCCCGCTCCTGCGTTAAAGCAGTGGCAGTTTGGATTCTTAACGTACAGCGGAACGCCGGGTACGCGCTGAGCGTACGTGCCACGTTCCAGCAGGTTTCCTAGCGGCGTATAGCTGGGATTGGATCCGGGGACTCGGATCAATTGGCCATTCTGATACTTCAACAGTGCGCCAATCGTCCATCCACCCAGCAGTTCGCGTGCGATGTAATTGTTCTCCAGACCAAAGATATGCGGGGCAGGAGCCGTATAAACGATGCTTGTCGAATTGATGTATGGCACATAGGACGAGGATAGAAATTTGTTGCTCGCGCGATTCAGCGCATCATTGATCTGAGCACCACGACCGCGTTCCGTGTCCGTCCCTTCATCAAGTTCCTTGGACCAGGTGAAGGAGTTCAGGAACTCCAGCCCATTGGCCAGGCGCTTAGTTAGCTTGACCTGGAGGGAGTCATACCAGCTTTTCGCGTCGGTTGCGTATTCGGTGTAGATCGTTCCGTATTGAGGAAAAGGACGAAGGCTTTGCGCCAGCGGCTGTGAAGTGGGAAAGGTAGAGTAAGGCAAGGGAAAACGTCCCGGAAATGCTTTTACCGCATTCGCATAAGTGCCGGATAGCAAAGTAGCGTCGGTCGCATTGTGAGGATCGAGGCCGTATGCGGCGAGGGCACCGTAGGACAGGGCATTGAGCTGATTGAGGCCAAGGTTGCCCTGGTCTCCCGAGACAAGCCAGGATGCGCGATTGCCTACGTATGCGATCTCCAAGGCAAAGTTGCTCCCAAACTGCCGCTGCATGGATAACGTCATGTTGAAGATGCGCGGCGGACGTCCACCGTTCGGGCTGAAGTAGGGCGAGGCCGCGCCGTTGATCGTAGAGCAGCAGTTATAGCCTGGATCGCGGTTGGCCGACGTGATGGCGGAGGGTGCATACTGGAACCCATTGCTGAGTGTCGTATTAGCGATGCCGAAGCTCGGTGAGCTGAACGGGATCGTGTTGAAACCGACTGAAACAACGGAAAAGTTGCTGCCGGCGTAGTCGAAGGAGGCATTCTGCCCGTAGGTGACCGCAAAGCCGCCGCGAAAAACGGTTTTGTCATCGGGCGAGTAAGCCACGCCCAGTCTTGGACCCAGAGCGTAAGGGTAGCTCGGTGAGAAGGTGCAGTGGCATTCTCCTGCGTTTGGCCCCTCAAAAGCAAGAGCCCCCAGGCGTCCATTCGCGTTCGGATTGGCTACATAGGGATTGAAACCGCTTGTGCGGTAAGCATGCTCATGCAGCGATTGAGTGAAGTCCCAGCGGAGACCGTAATCGATGGTGAGGTTTCGGCGAGCTTTCCAGGTGTCCTGAACAAACAACGAGTAGGAAGGGCGATGGTACTGACTGTTGACCGCATTGCCGATCTGGCCGTTATCGACCTGACCCAGCAGAAAGCTGGCATATGGAAGGCCGATCGTACCGGAGGCTGTGCCGGTGCCATAGGTGCTGCTGTTCTTGTAGGGCTCAGAAGTTTCAGCAGCCGAGAAGCCATAGCTGCCCGCGACGAGCGCTGCACTCGTCACGATAAACTGGTCGTTCTTGTATTCAGCCCCGCCCTTGTAAGTATGGTTGCCACGAGTCCAAGTCGCGTTGGCGATGGCAGTCGCTTTATCCATCTCATAAATGTTCCTTTGCGTGGGTCCTAAGCCGTTTCCGTTTCCATTGACCACGCCGCCGAAGTTGGAATTTAGACCACCGATGCGGGGGAAGCCAAGCGCAACCGCGTTGGGAAGGCCCAGCTGACTCTTGGCGTCGAAGTTTTGCACCACCAGCGGCGAACTGTCCGAGTTTGGGTAGCGGATGTAGCCCGCTCCGAAATGTACAAGGATGTTGGGAGACACGGTGTAATCGTTGTTGAGCCGGTAGGTGTCGACTGTACTCGAGGTGGGGCGCTGTGAGCTGATGGGAAGCGGAAGTCCTTCGTTCGAGTTGATACTCAGGGTTGCGAAGCGCGACCAGTACACGCTTGTCTTGAACTTTTGCGTGATGACCTGATCTACTTTGACGGCGGGAAGATCGTTCGTTACCGGACTGATAACCGTCGGTGAAAAGTTGTTCAGAATGCCGGGCGCGGTTGGAGCCGGAATGAACGATTGCAGCTTCAGCGCGACAGGGTCCAAGCGGCTCTGATCGATCACGTTGTTTCTAAACGGATCCGTTATGACACTGCCGCCAGCCGCGCCACAACCGGCGACGGTTGCTCCTGGGATGGTGCAGCGCGCGGTAGAGGGATCATAGATCGCGCCCTCAAACACTGTTCGCCCAGCAATGTCCAGGCCGAGCGAACGCCCCGTCAGTGTTTCACCGAAATCGCCCATTCGCATGCGTGCTGTGGGGACCGTTTGGGTGACGATTGAGCCGTTCGATTGACCGTAGTGCTCCCAACCTGCGAAAAAGAACGTTTTGTTCCGCCCGTCATACAAGAAGGGGATGCGAATCGGGCCGCCGACGGAAAAGCCGTAATCGTTTTGCCGCGTGCGGTTTTTCTTGTCGATATACCCGCCCGCAACGTTGGTCAAATTGCTGAACGGCTGATTTGAGTCGAGCGCCTCGTTAGCAAAGTTCTCGTAAATCGAGCCATGAAGACTGTTCGTGCCGGATCGAGCGGTGAAGTTGAAGAGGCCACCGCCTACGTTTCCAAATTCGGCACTGAAATTGGACGACTGAAGCGTGAACTCCTCCAGCATCTCGACGCCCGGGTGGTTCCCGTCTTCCCGGTCCGCCAGGTTGCCGTTGGTCGTATCCTGGCCGTCCACCGTAATCTTGAACGAGTCGGTTGGAAGTCCGTTGATGCGGAAGTTGTTTCCCGTCACGCCATTTGTCTCCACACCCGGAGCCAGTTTGGCGAAAAGCAGCGGATCTCGCATGCCGCCGGAAACAGAGAAGGGCACGGGGAGCTCGTTCAGATCGTTGCGGCTGACGGTCGTAGAAATCTCAGCATTTTCAGTCTTGAGGAGTGATGCATCCGCGTTCACTACGACCGTCTCAGACGCAGCGCCGATTGCTAGAACGACATTCTGCCGCGTCGTTACAGCCACTTGGATCGTAATTCCATTCTGTAGATAATCCCTGAAACCAGCGTGGATGACGCTCAGTTCGTATGTCCCCGCCGGGAGACCCGAGACAGAGTAAGATCCGGTCTTCGTCGTTTCCTGTTTGTACGTCTCGCCAGTATTTAGGTTGCGCATGACAACGCTTGTATCTGGTACTGAGGCTCCGCTAGGGTCCACGACGAGACCAGTCAGGGTGCCTCGGTCAGTCTGTGCTCCTAGCTGTGTGGAGCTGCCTCCAAGAACGACGGCTCCAATAATCAGGATGCCTCGTGCTGGCCGGAAAGGAAGGTACTTCTTCAAAGCGTTGAGCTTCTTCATGTGGCTCCTATTTTCTTCCGGACAATCCTCAGCTCAAAGAGGGCCATGCTGCTTCGGCCCCTTCATCTGAACGAATACGGAACGGAGCCAATAGACAAGGTCGTCCAGCTCTTCTGCAAGGTCACATACAGTTTCTTTGCGTTGATCTCAGAAAGACTGGGCGTTTACAGGGGTAGCCTACCTGCTGAGCGCGAGAAATCTGCTACGCGTGTCGCTGTGCCCCCCGTTCTTTCCACCACTTCCAGACCTGCTTTCGCTCCTTACCTACCGTAGAGTTGCGCTCTACAATAGGCGGGTGAATCAATCGCCCAACACGATCCTTCGGGATGGTGACGCTGTGTCCGCCCGGAGCTTTGATCCGGAAGTGTTAGCCGCGTCGCTCCAGGCGATCATGGAAAGTCCACCCTTTCGAACCACGGCTCAATGCCAGGCGCTTCTCCGGTACATCGTTGAGCAGACTTGTAATGGGCACGATGAACTCCTTCGAGAACGCGTCATCGGAAGCGAAGTGTTTGGTCGAGCTCCAGATTATGAGCCTGGAGAAGACCCAGTCGTACGCATTCGTGTGGCGGATGTGCGGAAGCGCTTGGCGCTGTATTACCAGGCACAACCAGATCTCAGATTAAAAATCGAGATCCCTGTCGGGAGCTATCGCGCAAAGTTGACCGAGTCCACGGTAAAGCGCACTTCGGAGCCCGCGGCAACGAGAGTCCCGGAACAGGGAGCTGACTTGCCCCTAGAGGACCGGGCTATTCCTAAAGAAGCGAATCCTGTAAAACGGAAGCTTTCTCGCGGAAAGTTGATGGCCGTCTGTGCTGCCGTTGGAATTGCGTTCGCGTGCTTATCCTGGTACGTCCACCGAATGCATACCAGTGCCGATCTCGCACTTTCGGTTTTCTGGGAACCGTTGGTTCACGAAAATCGTCCGGTGCTGATCTCGGTTGGAACGAACGCTGTTTATTCCTTCACAAACGAAGCGCGTGAGGCCTATGCGCAAGAGAATCGACTTGACCCGAACGGTCCGGAGTTCTACATGAGTTGGCCTGCTGGCCACCTCATCGATCAAAAAGATATTACGCGCGCGAAAAACAGCTTTGTAGCCCTTGGTGACGTGGAGGCTATTACTCACGTGGCGTCTTATCTCACCACTCAATCCAAGACCTACGAAGAGAGATTTCCCCCCGATATCTCCTTCGCCGAACTTGGCGAGTCGCCATCGGTACTCGTTGGCGGTCTTAATAACCCTAAAACCCTTGAATTTACCAAAGATCTGCGCTTTTACTTTAAGTCGAACAAAGCGATTGGTGATCGAAAAGATCCTGCCAAAGAATGGAGGGTCTCCCGCTCTGGAGACGCAAATGACACCTCCGATTTCGCTATCGTAACCCGTGTACTCTCCCATCATGGCGGTAGTTCGTTTATTTCTGTGGCCGGGATCGGCCAATACGGTACCCTGGCAGCCGGGTGTTTCATCACAAGTCCACAATCCTTCGAGGTATTTACCAAAGTAGCTCCAAGTGGATGGGAATCCAAGAATCTGCAACTAGTTCTACAGATCAGGGTGGTTAACTTTCACGCGGTAAGCAGCCAGGTTGTAGCATCTGAGGTATGGTAGGCCCCGCAAACCGGGTCGAGACCAGAGTTGAAATGATCGGAATTATGGAACTGGCGAAGGTCTCTCGCAGACGGAAAGAACAGAATTTGATAAACGCTACTCAGCGACTCTACAGCCCGCACTTGAGATGAGGAATGCCTATCGGAAGTTCAAGGACACGATCAAAGACCACAGCGCTGCACTCGCCAGCCGGAGCATCGTTCGGAAGGCCGTTGGTACCGAACCGCTGTTGACAGAGCCAATCGACACGCAATTGAGAAACGGCACCAACCGCTTTTTGGAGATGGCTCATCAGGCATTTCAAGGCATCCCCGTTACGATGAAGTTCTTCACGATCAACATCGATTTCCTTACGGATAACGAAAAACGGTTCGCTATTGGCTGTGAGAAATACGAAGCTAAGATGCCGGAGGTTGTAGCGTACTTGCGGAGGCTGCGACCGGTTTGGATCGATCTGGACGAACAGTTTAAGAAGCAGAGATTTGGTTCATGGACCTTGCCAGCGGTGCGGTATGAGGCTCAGGATAAGGTTGTCAGAATGACCGAGCCGCAGGTGGAAGGCAAACCAGTGACCGCATACATAGACGGAATTTATAACGTGGTATGCCTGGCCATCGAAGAGCTCTTGGCGTACGGCTTTCAATCAATGCCAAATCAAATTCTTGAAATCGCCGAAATCCCACCGGATCAGCGCAATCCGGCTGTAGCCGAACGCTTTAAGCGGACTATGAGGGGATATGACCCGCTCTACGAATTGAAGTGGACTGGTCGCGGCTTTTACAAAAGCTAGGCTGCGCTTTCTCTCTTCGTTACTTGTCAGGCCAGTGCCGTGCAGGCGGCAGTGTTCGCTGGTCTTTCTAGGGCGTGATTCTGTGTTGACGCTAACAGGCCAATGCACTCTTCGAGCTTGGCCAAAAAGCCAGAATAGGTTCTCATAACCGCCGCTCATACAGTCAGCGGCCCCGCCCATGCTCCAATGGCGTTTGGGACGGCAAGGTTCCGCTAATGCGACATATCGTTACTGATCCGGGCACGACGCGAGGCTGGTTTGGAGTCCTTCAGCCCCGGACCCATTTACCCGGCGACTCTCCTATGGTGGCTTTGAATGCGACGACAAACGCGCTGACGCTTTCATAGCCGACCGCCTCTGCTGCACCTGAGACTGAATCACCGTCGAGCAAACGCCGCATGCTCTCCAATATGCGGAGGCGCTGTCTCCACGCTGCAAACCCCATACCAGCCTCCCGGGCAAAGATTCGCTCCAGCGTTCGAATCCCTGCGCCCGCTTCGTGTGCCAGCTCATGCAGAGTTTCACGCTTGCCAGGATCGTGAATCAACCTCTTCGCTACACGCAGCGCCCTGGCGTCTTGCGGCATCGGTAGCATCAAGGGTGCGGACGAGGAAGCCAAGAGCAGTTCGAGGATTAGCTGAGTCAGCGGCTCATCCGGCGATAGAACGCTTCGCCGAACCGCCTCCAGAATGGATTCATGCAGCAGCGGCGCTACATTGATTGCGTGGGTCTCCGGTACCTTCGTGCAGAGCGTTCTATGCAGGTAAACAATTCGAAGGCGCACCGTACCGCGTAGCCGTAGATGGCTGGCCACTCCTGCGGGAACCCAGAGCGCTCGGCGCGCGGGCACGTACCATAGCCGTTCGCCGATGGGAGATTCCACCGTCAGCGAGCCCTGCTTGGCGTAGGTAAGTTGTGCCCACTCCGCAGACTGGGGCGGCAGCATGGATGTCATGCGAGTAGTGACCGCGAAAGATCTGAGGCCAAATTCAAGTTGACGCTTTGTCGACATTGCTTTCAGATTGTCGTCTTCACGCCCACTGCGATTCGGCCTAAGCTGACGAAATGAATCATCTCGCACACTTCGCTATCAACACAGACGACGTCGAAGCCACTCGCGCCTTTTACGAAGCGGTCTTCGGATGGAAGTTCAACCCCTATGGCCCGCCGGGCTACTACCAGATCGACACCGGCTCCGAACCAGTCACCATGATTGGCGGATTGCAGAAGAGGCGCACACTGATCGCTGGCATCGAGACCCGGGGTTTTGAGTGCACTATTGCTGTGACTTCCCTCAGGCTCACGGAGGCACTGCTACAGCAGCACGGCGCAAGAATTGTGCTTGAACCTTCCACCATCCCGCATGTCGGACACCTTTTGTTCTTTGAAGACCCAGGCGGCAACTTCGTAGGCGCAATGGAGTTTGATCGCTCCGCGGAGTAGATGTGGAGTAGGCGACCCGCCAACATGACTCATGAAGTCTCGCTTGCGGGTCGCCCTCAGATAGGTATCGAGAAACGCCGCTCACGCTAGTCAGCGGCCCCGACTCGCGGAAATCTCAGGCAGGGCAGCAACTTCCGCCTCTGCGGCATATGAGGATCTAAGCAGGGTCTATTGTAGGTCTGTGCCGCAACTTTGATCCGTCTGAATGACTTGGGTAAATATGCCGATTCACTTCTCTCTTTTAAGGCAGCTACCTATCCCTTTGTCGCTAAACCCGTCAATCGGTCGAAGGGAGCGACACAGATATGAGAGGCAATCCGCGATGAAGAACCAGAACAGACGTGCAGAACCGGTAACGGCAAGTCGTGTACATGCAAGTCGCGTACAGATCGCTACCCGCGCTTTTTGCCTGGTGTTGGCCTTGCTTTGCTGTACGGAGCTGGCCAACGCACAGTGCCGCTTTTTACCCGACCGAGCCCACCGGGAGATCACCTACAGATTTCATCCTGAGGTGACCCCTTATGGCCTAATTCTGCACGTCACGCTTGAGACACAGACCGAGCCGAGCGGCCAGCTGCTCCTAAAAGTTCCTGCGCAGTGGGCTGGGGAGCAGCTCCACGCCGTTTCGAATCTACGAACGGTCACGCCCGGGGCAACTCTGACTGATGGAGAGAATGCAAACAGCAAGATCCTTCACGCGCGCCCGGGGCGGCCCGTTGTCGTCGCCTTTGATTTGACGAAGGACTGGACCGGAGCACTGGTACATCCCAAGCAGTTCCACCCGGTTCTGCTGCCGACCTACCTGGAGTTCACGGGAAGCAACGGATTGGTCGAACCCGACCAGCCGGACTCCGCGGAGGTCCTGACGCACTTCGATTGGCAGGGGCTTCCTCAAGGGTGGGCGCTGGCGACAAGCTTTGGCGCAAGTGCCGCGGCGGAGAATCTGAGGACCAAGTGCCAGTCTGTGCTAGGGCCTTGGCGAGAAGTAGACCAGGGGCTTTATGCCGCCGGAGATTACAGGATTAATCGTTTTGGGATCAATGGCAAACCAGCGGTGCTGGCTGTGCGGGGTACATGGAATTTTACGGATGCACAGGCGATCAAGAGTCTTCAGGAAGTCATCGGCACTGTGCGTACCTTCTGGCACGACGATGACTTTCCATACTTCCTGGTTACCCTGAAGCCCTACGATCAGGACAGAGGCAGCAGTGATGGAAGCGCATTCACCCATGCGTTCTGGATGTATCTGTCGAAAGAAGACTCATTCAACAACCTGCTCCCGCAGCTGGCTCACGAGGCGTTTCACGAGTGGAATGCAAAGCGGATGGGCTCAATGAGCAGCACGGCCGACCGCGAGACGGAGTGGTTCCACGAGGGATTTACCGATTACTACGGCCACTTGTTGGTCTACCGCTCTGGCGCCGAGCCCACAGACACCTACGTCAACTCTCTGAATCGCGATCTGGCTCGCTTCAATGCAAATGCCAACGCTTACGTGCGCGGGCGGATGATTGCTTTGTGGCTTGATGGCACTATCCGAGAAGAATCAGGCGGCAAGCATTCCTTGGATGATGTGATGGTCGATATGGTGCGTGGTTCGAAGCAGCCCCTGACACAGCAGCGAATGCTTGAAACCGTGAGACCTTACATCACCGCTGAAGACGCTCGCATGCTCGCGAGTGCTGCGGAAAATAGGGGGGAGGTTCCTGCGCCACAACTCGCACCTTGGGTAGGAGCTTGTGAGCAAGCAGCTTCGGTCGATAAGCCGGCGTACGATCTCGGATTTGACCTGAATGCTTCCAAAGCAAAAATGGAGGTGACTGGCGTAACAGATGGTGGCCCGGCTTACGCGGCGGGTGTGCGGAACGGCCAAACGCTCAAAGGATGGTCTGTTGTGAGCGATCCCGACAAGATGGCGAGTGTAAGCGTCGGAACCGATGCTGGAACAAAAAAGCTCTCATTCTACCCACGGGGGAAACCGGTCAAAGTATGGCAATACATTCACGACGCAGCTCATCCATGCAAAGCAACATCCAGCTCTGGCCTCTGAAACGAGGAAACAGGGTCGGCAATACGGCTCATCAACCAGCTGCGAGCGAACGTAGGTCCGGCTCACGCCGCTCACACCAGTCAGTGGAGCGGTCCGATCGGGTCAGACTTCCGCTATTGCGACTTCTCAGTACCGACCGCACTTGTGTAGGATTATCGTCATGAAAACCGCCGCGTCTTTCTGCTTCGCGCTCATAATGTGTTGCAACTGCCACGCTCAGACGTCGGTGAAGACAGTTTCACTCAGTGAGCTGGAATCGATTAACGGCTTGCCGCTTGATAAAGCTGTTGCCGCTCGTCAAGTCTTTAAGAAGCCCTTGCAGGCGGCTTACGCGCGTCAGATCGAACAAGCCGGAAAAGACTGTCAGCCCGACTCCGGGCAGCAGCCCTACAACGTATGCATAGGCAAGGCAAGTGTTGTAGCAGATAGCGATTTCGCAGTCTTCTACAACAATCTTCAGATGCTCTGTCACGATCAAGAACAATTAGTAACGCTCCAGGATTCAGAAAAGCGATGGGCAGCGTACCGTGACAGCGCTATGAACGCGGCCCATGCTGCCTGCTTAAACGGGACGGGAGCCTCTAGCTTTGCAAGTCAGGTCTACCTATCGCTCATTCGGGGTCACATGCGGGAGCTCGACGAGATCTATGGCTTGGATATCTCACAGTGAGCCAAACGGCTGCTCTCCATTGCTAGTTGTCTTTAGGTCCTGCTAAACGCATTTCCGTTGAAGAGTGTTTGTGGCTTGACGACAAATCGCCGATGCACTCGCCCCTATGCTGAAGCGACGGCCAGAGGATTCTTAGCAAAGGTGCCGTCTCGTCTCGCTCGATCAAAGGTCTTCTGCGTCTTCAGCAAAGCGATCAGAACGCCAAGCAGTCGGTCGGCTAACCCGCGCAGTGCGCGTGGATGCTGGTGGCCTGCTGCCCGCAGCGCATCGTAGTGCCTTCGGCTTCTGCTGTCGCAACGGAGGCTACTTGTCGCCCAGTAGAACACCGCGTTTCGCAAGCGAGGACTGCAAGCCTGACGCATGCCGACAGTTTTTCTCTTGCCGCTCTGCCTGGTCACCGGAGCCGTGCCGGCGTAACAGCGCAAAGAGTCATAATCTCGCTCCCGGATCGGTCTGGACGCTTCCGTCAGAAGAGCTGCAGCGACGGCAGGGCCGATGCCAGGGATAGACAGGACGAGACCAGCATCACACAGCGGCTGATCTGTTCCGGCGTTCGCCTCGATCATCACGGCTAGCAGGTTCTTGATACGATTGCTTACCTCCCGCAGTTGCTGCTCCAGCAGCTTTACCTGAGGGAGTAGTAATTGAACATGCTCGGAGGCCGCTTCGGCTGCACCTGGAGCCAGGACCAGCGGCGCGGTCCTTAGAGCAGCGTGTACCTCGTCCACCGAAAGCTTCCGTATCCGATGCGCCTTAAGAATGCGCTGAACGCGAAGGGAACTCATCTTCCTCCCTTCTGCAGGCGTAGGTGCCGCCTCCAGCAGGTCCCACATGAGTCGATCGTCCGCAGCCGGGCTGATCGCCAGCATCTGTGGGTAGTACCGATGAAGCTGCTGCCATAGACGGTTGGTGGCGCGCCTGAGTTCGATCTTCAGTTCGTCCTGTAACCGCGAAAGCTCTCGCATTCGAATCAACTCGGGGGAGTCGATCTCTACCCGCCTGTAGCTTTGCCTGTCTGTGTACAGCGAACTGGCCAGTACCAGAGCATCCCGCGCATCGTCCTTGGCTCCGGCAACGGTGAAGCGATCACGAAAACGATCTACCTGCTTGGGATTGATCGAGAACACGGTAAAGCCACTTTCAACCAACGTTTCCACCAGTGAGCCCCAGGCGACCTCGATGCCGATTGCGACCAAGGCGGGCTCACACGCAGTTCGTTGTTTCAGCTTGTTGACTAGGGTGACGAGTCCCTCGCCGCTGTGGTCTGCGTTATATTGCTCCACGGGTCGCCCAGTACCGTCCAGCACGGCAACCCGGTGAGTTTGCGTGCCCCAATCGATTCCGACAAAGTATAGAAATGACTGCTCCATGATGCCTCCTGAATTGCTTGCGATGCTCTCGTCACGCCTGTACCGGCACTCACCCCTGACGCGGCGGTGCTACTCCCCACTGGACGTTTGCATCACTGCTGAACCGTCAAGGCGCAAGTCCCCGATTGGTGATCAAGTCACTGCGTTACGGAGGCACTCTTGACGGCTAGCTACGTGAGACTCACCCGCTTCCGGGAAGTCTTGAACAGCGTACAGGCGTTGCGGGGTGTCCCCGCTGGAAGGGGTGGCGGAAGAATGTGCCGGCGTTGGTGGCCGGCGCACTCTGGAGACGGGGGAAGGCGTTCCCCACGAAGGCAAGGTTGAACTAGGATTTGAAGAGGAAGTGTGGAGGTGCTTTGTGTGCGGTCGCTACGTTCGAAAGGGAGACAAGCAGAAGATTGCTGAGGCGTTCCGCGCTGAGTTCAGCCCTGTGGACTTCCCGATGGCCGAGGCGGATTACAACATCGCTCCGACGACCTTCCAGCCGATCATCCGGGAGAGCAGGGAATCCGGTGAACGGGAGATGGTGCTGGCCCGGTGGGGACTGGTGCCGTTCTTTACGAAAGAGCTCAGTGACATTAAGGGGCTGTCGACGATCAACGCCCGAGCCGAAACGATCACGAAAGCTCCAACCTGGCGCGAACCGTTCAAGAAACGTCGCTGTCTGGTGCCTGCCCAGAGCTTTTACGAGTGGCCGAAAGACGGAAAGCCTCCGAAACAGCCCTACATCTTTGAACTGTCAAACGGAAACCCGATGGCCTTTGCGGGCCTGTGGGACGCGTGGAAAGATAAGGATGGGCACTGGCTTCAGTCATTTGCGATTGTGACGACGGAGGCGAACGAGCTCCTGGCCTGGATGCATCCACGGATGCCGGTCATCCTCGAGCCACGAGACTACGATCGCTGGCTTGATCGAGGCGAGACTGAACGGGTTCCGATTGATCTGCTGCGGCCATTCGACGCGGCAGCGATGGAGATGCACCCTGCCAACCTGAAGGTTGGGAATGTTAGAAACAATGGTGAGGAGCTGATGCGAGCTGCGGTTGCGGCGGCCGAGGATGGAGCCCTCCCACTCTGAGCCCTTCAGCTCCGGGAATGACCTTTCTAGATGCGCAAGTCTGGAAGCTGTTTCCTAATTGAAAAGCCTTCGAATTACGGAGCAGCCTAGGTGCGCTGTTACGGGGTGCCTCTACAGGAGCCGGCACCTAAAGCAAGCATCGGAAATGTCGGAGAGTGGAAAGCATGGAAGCGATATGACTTGCTTCCACCCTTCCCACTTTCCTTGGGAATCCTTTGGGATTCCCACATTCCCGACGCTTCGACGACGGTTGTGTTCAGCAAGACCGCGGATTCATCGCAGTTGTGGCAGGAGGCAGTCTCCCCTTTCGCTGCCTGTACTTAGCTGGTGCGAAGCGCACGAGGAATTCTACACAGATGAAATTCGCTTTTTCTTCGCTACAATAGTCCTGTGTTCGATCCTGACGCCAACCTGCCGAAACCGAATCGCTCGCTCATCTACTTCGGAGCGTGCCTGATTGCCGGGATGCGTCTCGCGCGGGAGAAACAGGTAAACGTACGGGTGCTTCCGACTGGAGCGGCGATCAGCGAATCGGTTGACCTCGCCTGCGAGCTCTACAACTGCGTCTTCCGGCGAGTGCCGAGAGCGCTCGACAAGAAGTAGAGGAGGAGGGAAGCGATGCCACGGATCTACATGCGTTTCGAATGGCTGGCCGGCTGGCGGGTCACTTTCCTCGACGGCGACAAGGTGCTGCCGCGAACCCTGCTGTTTCAATCGGAAGAGAAGCTAACCGAAATGGCCGAACGTGGCGGCGCAGTGAGGAGTTTGGCTGACCGGCAAGGCCTGGAGCATGCCATACGACTCGGGCGCGGTGGACTTCACCTGGACCTTTCGTATCCGCAGTTTGCCACGCTGCAGAAGGGCAACCACGTCTTATCCTGATTTCAGGAGCGGAACTGAGGAGCTTGGCGAGCAGTGGTCGGTATCATAGCGAAGCATGGCAAACAAAGATCTCAACTCGACAACTCCCAGTGCCAGGGCCCCAAGCGTCGATAAGACGTCTGCGGAGCTTGGAAATGAAAAGGCTTTTGCCGAGATCATGACTCTGATTTCCGCTTCCCGTGAGCGGGCGTTCCAGGCTGTAAACTCGGCCCTCATCACCCTCTATTGGGACATCGGTGCAATGATTAGCCGGAAGCTCCAGGCGGCGGACTGGGGTGACAGAGTGGTTGATGAACTTGCCGCCTTCATCGCCCGGCAAGATCCAAACCTGAGAGGGTTTACTCGGCGCAACCTGTTTAGAATGAGGCAGTTCTACGAAGCATATGCAAGTGATCCCATTGTGTCGCCACTGGTGACACAATTGCCTTGGTCGCATCACCTGATCATCCTTGGGCAAAGCAAACGGATGGAGGAGCGGGAGTTTTATATAAGGCTTTCGATTCGGGAGCGCTGGAGCAAACGGGAACTCGAACGTCAGTTCAAGGCTGCGCTCTTTGAGCGAGCAGTGCTCACTCCTCCAAAAGTGCCGCCACTGGTGGCACAAAGGTACCCGGAAGCACTTCACATCTTCAAAGATGCTTATGCCATCGAGTTCCTCGGCTTGCCGAACGAGCATCCAGAGGCCGACCTCCATCAAGGTCTTCTCAACAAATTGAAAGATTTCCTGATCGAACTTGGCCGAGATTTCTGCTTCGTGGGTTCCGAGTATCCGCTTCAGGTCGGAGATAGAGACTTTGCTTTAGATCTGCTCTTCTTTCATCGTGGGCTGAACTGCCTGGTAGCGGTCGAACTCAAAGTGGGCCGCTTCGAACCCGAGTACCTTGGAAAGCTCGACTTCTATCTGGAAGCACTCGACCGAAACGTTCGGAAGCCTCATGAACAGCCCAGCATCGGTGTACTCCTCTGCGCAACAAAGAACGACGAAGTCGTTGAGTTCGCCCTCAGCCGCAGCCTGTCTTCGAGCGTTATCGCTGAATACAAAACGCAGTTGCCTGACAAGGAATTGTTGCAGGCGAAGCTCCACGAGTTCTACCTCCAGAATGCACCCGAAGATCCCGGACTCAGCACGGACGAGTAGATAAGGAAGTACATCGGTGGCTCCGGCATGCTAACTTTTGAAGAGCCCGCCTGAACGAGACAATCGATGAAGCTTCTCAAAAACAGTGGATCGGAACGCGTCGTCGATGAAATCCGCCAACATATTGGCAAGGACAACGCCCTCGACTAAGTCTCGCGTGGGTTCTCCCTTCCGGCTTTTGGTGAAATCGTGCAGTTGCTGCATGAGCTAAGGGCCTGCCGGCTCATCCTTCAGGACTCTCCAGCCGCAGACCTAGGCTTGTACGGCGGCGATGCTGATCGGGCGACACGCAACAAGCTGACCTAGCGCTGGCTTGCACTACGCTGTGAGGAGTGGGTTGAAGCGAATGTCGACTTCAGGAGTGTCGTGAAGGCTCCTCCCCAGTCTGCAATCGTGCTACGCCGTGAAGGTTCCGAGACCGACCAGAGCCCGCTGACGCGGGAGCGGACGGTGGCGGCCTCTGGAATCCTGGCGCTAGATTATCCCCGTCGTAGTGACCTGCCCACGGAAAACTCAAACAGTTGCATCTGAAGTTCTCGTAAATTGAACGAGGGAGCGGATTGATAAAGAAGAGCCGATTCAGAGAAGAGCAGACTATCGGGATGTTGAAGCAGCATGAGGCTGGGTGAAGACCGCGGATGTGTGTCGCGAGCACGGGAACAGCGCGGCGACGTTCTACCAGTGGAAGCAAAAGTACGGCGGCATGGAGCTGAACGAGGCGCAGCGGCTGAAGCAGATGGAGGGCGAGAACCGTCGTCTGAAGCTGCTGGTGGCGGAACTGAGCCTGCATGGCGAAGCGCTGAAGGCGGTCATAAGAAAAGCGGCTGGAGCTTGCCGGCCTGAGAGAAGATATGGCGTTGGTCCAGGCTGAACACGGCCTGAGCGAGCGCATGGCCTGCAAGCTGCTTGACCTGGAACGTGGAAGCTACCGTTATGAGCCGAGGCCGGATCGGAACGCGGAACTGCGCCGGAGTTGCTGAAGCTAGCGCGGCAGAAGCCTCGCTATGGCTACCGGCGGCTGCATGCGCTGCTTGCCCGCAAGGGCCAGGAGGTGAACGTGAAGCGGGTGTACCAGCTGTACGTCGAAGAAGGCCTGTCTGTGAGAAGGAAGAAGCGACGGCGCCTGGTGCGGGATCGTGCGCTCGAGCCTCGGCTCACGCGTCCAAACCAGGAGTGGATGGATTTCATCGTCGATGGCCTGGCAACAGGGCGCATGGTGCGCATCCTGAGCGTGGTCGACGCATACACGCGCGAGTGTCTGGCTCTGGAAGCGGACACGAGCCTGGGCTCTGGCCGGTGATTCCGCTTGCATTTCCATTCCACACAAACGGGAGCTTGTCAGCAAAAGTCTCGGCGGTCCTGCTTACGACGATCCCACTATCGAGTCCCCCTCGATAGATAAAACCTTTTTTAACCTGGGCGAGTTCTGTAAGAGGCGAGTGGAGCCTCTTGCGCGGGAGCTTCGCGAGCGAGACCACATTGGGTCGGTCTCCCAACATGCGTCGGCATCGCCCGCTCGAAGACGCTCGCCAATTCGCCAACTTCATCACAAAGAGGCGTCCGTAGGATCGCGGGTGTGCCATCTGCCTGCCAGCCAGGTGCTTTCCGAGCTGCTGTCTACCTTTTCGGTCGATGAAGTCTGGGCATCAGCGCCGGTCAGCGGCGAAGCTCGCCAAGATCGGAGTCGAGAGTGTCGCCGATCTTGCCGCACTCGACCCGGACGACGCGCGGGCGCTGATGCCTAGAGCGACGGCCTGCAGCTTCCTTCGCCCCAGACGATGTAAAGGACAATACGAAAAAGACGGAGAAGGCCCCCGGGGTGTGCGCCGCTCGCGTTCCGGTTATGCGGAGCTAACCTGGAGCCTGAGCGAAGGGCCGCGTTGGTCGACTGCGTCGAGCCCGATTCAAGAGATGAAGCTGACCAGAACGAGGGAGACTCGAAAAGGAAACCTGCCGATTTAACTTTGGTGTCGAATCTAATTGTGTTCACAAGAGGGAGCCTACACAATACCTTCGTGCATGAGAATGTGACTAACACAACAAAGTTCGTGTCGATTGTGGAATTGCCAAGTGTACCCCTATTGAGTTATCCTCTGGGAGGGAGGAAGACTCATGCATGGATCATTCAACCTCGTGATTGCACCAGAAAAACATGATTCATTCTTGATCTCGCTTTGGGTGGTGTCCTTTCCAAAATGCAATGTGCAGAAGACGTCGGTCTTGGATTGGCTTTGCCTCTCAAAAGTAGAAAACTTTGTGAACGTTCTGGGCGAGTGCACGTTAGGTAAGATTGATGCCTACCTAGGACGCGGACAGGCTGTTGCTATCTGGCTCAACTCAAGAAATGTTTTGGCCGGTCTCTCGCTTGCTCCGGCGAAGAATGCCCCTGTGGTCCGGAACTTCCTCACCATCCCAAATCAACTTCCGCTCTCTTCACAGGCTAACTACAAGAAAGATGCATCAGGCAAGCGTTATCCCCTTGGAGTTGCGTGAATGGGGGTATCTGGGATTGGCGATCTTTCACAGATAACTGCGAAATTGCGCAGCACGTATCTGTACGGCGCTGTCCACTGCTGAGTAAAGTTCTGTATCAAAAGGAAGTTTGCGAGCAAAGTGAGCCGGGGAGTTGACCATGTCGTCCACATCAGCGGCATTAAGCCACCTCGGAGAACGGGCCCCTTGTGGCCAAATGCTGTATCTCCGGTTGTCATTGGTAATAGTCAAATCTGGCTCATTCAACAAAACGGTTTGATAATAACTTTCATCCGGTATTGCCCGCCGTTTGTAAAATCGTTGAAGCCTCATGCTAACCTCATCCTGTCGTAGCAACGCTTTGGCGGCTCGTTTGTTTATGGTGTGCCAAGCGTCTCCAGCGTGGGGTCGATATGTGCTACGGAATGGTGTAAACAGTTGGGTAGTTAGACTGTTTTTTACGTAGAGGGTCCTATTCGCCAAGCCAACATGTTTGCGAAGTCTATGCGGAAGCACATCAAAGCCAATGTATCGTTCCCGAGCGGATCGGAGCCACTGTTCAGTGTGAAACGCCTTAATTTCGTTCGACGCAGATGGTAGGGCTTCCACTCCGTCTGAAATATCTTGAAAATCGATGAAGGCGTCTGCCGATGAGGCCGCAAGATCGGCGAGGATTTCCTCCGAAGACTTGATCGGATAGTCACTTCCGCTTATGCTCACGCTCCACTTCGGAGATGCATGGTGATGCAGCAGCCTGAGCGCTTTCAAATATGCCGCTACAAGACTGAATTTGCCCCACGCCGTGGGGATCCAATCCTCTACTACCTGAATCTGTCCAGGCAGTGACGAGCGATCCAAGACGCTCTGACCGAAGTCATGATGCAATGCAATCGAAGCACCCGGAAAGATTGTGGATAGCCGTCGACAGAGAAAGGCTATTTGCATCGGGTTTTGATGGGTGACCAGCACAAAACCAACTTCTGCTGACATGGGGGCTCCTCACATCGCGTAATAGTTGTCCACCATAATCGATGGGCAGCAGCGCATGTGGAATGATGAGACGACTACGGGTAGTTTATCCGTATAGTGTCTGAAATGCGTTGTAGCATGATCGATATGTCCCGCGAAACGCAAGAGCGCCACCGATTCGATACTCTGGACGCACTGCGAGGCATCGCCGCGCTGCTGGTAGTGCAGATCCACATGCCTTTCCTCTTTGCGAAGAAGATGCCGTTCCCCCACGCTTATCTAGCGGTCGACTTTTTTTTTATGCTTAGTGGGTTCGTGATGGCGTACGCATATGGCAACCGTCTTCGGGACGGATGGCCAACAAGAGTCTTTCTTCGTGAACGCCTATTCCGCCTCTATCCCTTGTTCGTTCTCTCTTTACCGCTCGGTTTGCTGCACCTTATCGTCTCGACACACAAAGAACACCTTCCGTTGGTCGCTCGGGAGCTTCCGATCATCCTCATTATGGGGGCACTTGTCCTACCACTTCCATCGTCAATCGTGACGGGACAGCTCTCAGCTTTTCCGATCAACGGACCAAGTTGGTCGCTCTTTCTCGAAGGCATCGCAAATATCGGACACGCACTTTTCTTAAGGAGACGTTCCCGAAAACAGTTATTCTGCATAGTTCTTGTATGCAACATCCTGCTTTTACCTATCTCTCTTCGTTATCAAGGAATTGAGGTTGGTTTTCAGAAGGGTCAGATTGTTCTCGGGCTCATTCGTGTCAGCGCATCTTATTGCTCCGGGATATTGCTTTCCCAGTTCTGGCAAAAGGAAAGGTATACCCATGCGGCCTACTCGCTATTTTCGGCGTGTCTGCTCATGGCTTTTCTGCTGACGCCGCTTCCTCCACTCGGAAACAGTCTGGTGGATCTAATTGCCGTATACGCTGGTTTTCCGCTAGTGATTCTAAGTGGTGCGAACTCAGAATTGCCAAAGAGAGCTGGTGTTCCACTGAGATTTCTTGGCGTAATTTCATACGCCATTTACATATTGCATCCATCGATCTTCACGCTTTTTACCGGTGTGTGGAGTCTCTTGCTGAGGACCAAGCCGTCCGACCATGCACCTTGGTCAGGCTTTCTTTTCATCCCGGTCGTCATTTTCCTCAGCTTTCTAGCAGTTCACTTCTGGGACCTCCCCGTGCGCCGCCTTCTGAAGTCTCGACGCCAACTAACGGCCATCGACAAGAGCCGTAAGCACGAGGCCTCCGAGCTCTAACTCAGATTTGACGGCGAGATTATATCTTTAGCACTAAGCGTCCTGCGGTGCGCTGCTCCATCTCCTAAACAGCGCAGGAGAGTCCTCAAGGAGATTCTCATATGCCTCCATAATCATTTCTTTCTTAAACAATGATTGGTGCCTCAGTTTACTGCTATGCCGCATGGATTCCAATTGCTCCCCGTTCTTCTCGAGGTCGTTGAGAACCTCCTGCAGTTCATCTTCTGCAGCAAAGAATCGGGTGTCTTCTCCTGCGACCCATTTGTTATATGAGTTCTTATGGGCGATGATAGCGTTTCCGGCCGCTAGCGCTTCCACGAGCGATGGATTTGTGCCTCCCACCTGATGTCCGTGCACATATACGCGCGAATGAAATCGAAGTTGCCGCACCGCCTCCGCATCGTAAATGGCACCTACAAAGCGAACGTTTTTGCCCTTTGCAGCTTCAAGAACTTTGGCGTGATAAAGGTTTTGATCAGGCATGTACCGGCCTAGAACAACCAGAAGAACCTTTGTGTCCGCCTTGGCGTACGCCGTGACGATTTCGAGCAGAGAGTTTTCCGGCTCGGGCCGGGCAATCACCAGGTCATAGTGTCCAGTACGAAGATTCATGGCTTCTAAACACTCAGATGACGCCTCTTCAATTGCGTCAGCACCATAGGGAATGACTGTGATCTTGTTTGGATTGGCGATCGTGCTGAGATGTTCTTTGATGACCGGATGGTCGGCGATAAGGTGGTTCGCGAGGTACGCGCCGAGCACTTCATTCAGACGCAACCAAAGCCTCTCTGGAGCGGACCACTTCTGACGTCGCCATTCAACGCCATCCATGTTCATGAAGTGGCGGACACCACGGAGACGGTGAACCACTGAAAAGATGGCCGTATTGTATCCAAGCGTCAGAATAGTTGCATCGCGATCTCTGGAAGCGGCAAGCGCGCTGCGGAGATCAAAAAGGATGGTGCCTATCGGTCCTTTCGGCGCAGCAAAGGTCAGGCGGCGAATCCCATTCCAATAATCAACGCGATCCGGTATCTCCGGCTCTGCCTGGCAGGCAACCGTGACCTCGTGTCCCTGCGCGGTGGCGTATAGCGCAAACTGTTCTGCGAAGGTTTCGAAACCGCCGTGTCTGGCAGGAACACCACGACATCCCAAAATGTAAAGGCGCATAAGAATCTCCAGAGTTCGTTTCAAGGTGCTAGATCAAGCTGTTTCATGGAAGCGTTTTGGAGCCGCTTTTCGTCTGCTTCAAGACCCGCGCGAAGACATCTCGAGCGCAAATGCCCCACGTGTCCCAATTGAGACGCTGTTCGAATTCCTGCCGGCTGGTGCGGAGCAGACGTTGATATACCTCCGGACTGTCGAGAACTTCGATGATCTTTTCGGCGTAGTCCTGGCCTGTAGCGCTCGCGGGCAGAACGTAGCCGTTGACTCCCTGCCGGATTACGCTGGTGATGCCACCCGTCTGTGGGACTAGCGAAGGCAGACCATGCGCGCTGGCTTCACACAGCACAATTGCCGCGGCATCCCCCAGAGTTGGAAAAACAAAGAACGTCGCTTCAAGAAAAAGTTTGCTCAATTGCCAGCGTTGTTTAGGATCAATTTTACTGAGGAAAGGAATAACCTTGACGCGCGGGTGCTTAAACGCTGCGGAGGGGAAGCAACCGCAGACTGTCAGCGTCGCGTCAAGATTACGTTCCAGAAGAGACAGCAGGCACTGATAAGCTATCGGACCGCCCTTGCGTGCCCAATCTACGCCAATCCAGAGCAGAGATATCGGCGTCGTTTGATGACTGGTGTATGCGTCTGCTTGCGATGGAAGATGCTCTTGTTCGAAGTTCGCGCCGTAAGGACAGACTGTGACGTCTTCCTCCGGCTTGCCATAGTGACCGCGAATGCTACGTGCCGCCCAATCTGTGGGAACAATGACCCCAGCTGCTTTCTCAATGGCGAGACGCTCGATGTTCTCCCCTTCCCGTTTTGCGAATGTAAAGAGGGAAGAGTAGATCGGATAATAATCGACCGCGTCGGCCCACGTCATATCAGTGTGGTACACCACCGGAAGGGTAGTTTGAAGCCTGGCGAACTCAACCGACGCGAATGGGGCGTATAGGGCGTCGCACCCGGAGTGGACGACGCGGGCGTGAAAAAATCGTGCCGCATGTTGGCTTAGCAGTTTCTGGTGTACAGGCGAAATACGTTTTTCCGTTATGGTGGCGGAAAGCCGGTTGAAGACCTTTGCTCCGTTCAGGAGGATCTTGCTGACTTGAGACCTGTCCGGTCCGAGTTGAACTACCTCGCCAACGTGTCGTTCAAGTGCACGGGTCATATGAAACAGTGTTCCCGAGGAGGTCAGGACACTGCGGGTATCATCGCGTTGTATTACACCAATCCTCATACAGCTCCCATTGAAAGATGGATTAGATCGCTTTCACGCAAATCTCTGTTTCAAAAAGTAGGAGAGCCGGCTTCGAATCACTCCTTGTAACGACGGACTGACCTTCCAAGACCATGTGGTACCGAGCACCAAGAGAATAAGCTCGTACAGGGTCGCTGCGGAAAAAATGGTTTTGGGAGTGTAGAGCGTAGCGGCGAGGACCATGGCGCCGCCCGGCAGAACCCGCACCCAGCCCGGGGTCTTGCCAGCCACGATGAACAACAGCACGGCATCAACCGCAACTCGCAGCGTCCAGGCCCAAGCTGCCCCTAGAAGGCCGAAGAGGTGCAGGCCAGCCCAAAGCACTCCCAAAAAGGGCAGCACCTCGTAGGCGTGAAACTTGGCCGGAAGATCAGGCCTATTGATGGACCCGAGATGCGCGGCAGGAATATAGGCGAGGCTGTTGATCCAGACTCCGACCAGCAGTGCGGTTCCCACCGGCACGGCATGAGATGCGAAATCTTGACCGACCCAGACCTTCATGAAGATTGGGAGCGCTGCAATGCCAAAGATCATGGCCGGAGTCATGACCGCACTCAGCGTGACCACAGCGTCACCCGCAAGTCGTGAGCGCTCACTCATTTCACCGCGGCTGAGTCTTGGAAAGAGACTGGTAGCAAGAGCTCCCGGCAGCACGGAGAAACGGCTAACCAAATTGAAAGGAACGGTGTAAAAGGCAACGGCCTCCGCACTCAGGATGCTGCCGATTAACATCCGATCCATCGATCCAAGAATAGGATTGATCAAATTCGAAATGGTCACCCAGCCGCCATAGGTAAATAGAGGCTTAAGCAGAGACCGCTCAAAACGCCCCCCAACGCCAAACGGGAGTGCCTTGCGCAAAAGCAGGAAAGAGGGAATGGTGCCGAGCATGCGAGAGATGATCACGGCAGGAATCAACCACGCCAGATCTGGCCCGTGCCAGTAAGCAACAGCCAGCGGAACTAGCTGCGCTCCTACGGCGTTACCTGCGTAAACGGTGTTGTAGGCTACAAAGCGCTCGCGTGCTTGAAGCGCTCCGCCAAGGATCGCCGTAAAGATAGAGACCGGGATGGAAGCGGCAAGCCAAGGTAGGCTTGTCATGACTTCATTCCGCATCGACTCCGGCATTTTGAATGTGCTCATGAACAAGGGCCGGGCGGCGAAAAAAAGGACCAATCCACCGACCAAGCCAAAAATCATATTAACGCCCATGGCTGTCCAAAAGACGCTTTCACGCTCTTGGGCATCTTCATCTCGGACAAGTCGGGCGATGTGATAAAGCGCCGCGCGCGTAAGTCCGGGATCAAAAAGGCCAAAATAGCCTAGAAAGAGCCAGACAATGGCTAGCACGCCATACCGATCGTTCCCGATCAAGCGAAGATAGAACGGTACGCTGACA
The DNA here is from genome assembly GCA_965214005.1 of Bryobacteraceae bacterium. Taxonomy (GTDB): domain Bacteria; phylum Acidobacteriota; class Terriglobia; order Bryobacterales; family Bryobacteraceae; genus Bog-105. The sequence goes on along the minus strand of CBDCAQ010000001.1, from coordinate 91,759 downwards.
ATGCCGATCAGCATGGGGACAAGTGACCCCAGCAAATTGTGAGCAGTATCTCGAGTAACGCTCATCAGAATGAACCTTTGGTTGAGAGAGCGAAGGAGGAAGGATCTCAGTACTTTCGGAAAGACTTATCGTCCAGGTCAAAACACTTATCAACAATACTGCTGAAACTTATTAGCTCCCTTTGACTCTGCCTGAGGCTGCTCAGCGTCAAAGTACGCGGCAAGCTCGAAAATGCCGGTGAAACTTGATGCTATCACTCCTGATGGCCCTGACTCTCCTCTTTTTAGAGACCCTTTCGTTACTTTATCGTCAGAATCACTTCTAAACCCGAACCGTTTCTTCCAATACCGAGATGCCCAACACTCGGATTTCCGATCTCGATGCCTCTTTTTTACAATGTTTGCCGTCCTAAGGGTTGCAGGACGTGTGGCGCAACAGGACCTTACTCTTCTCTCTATGGCGCTCTCTTCCCCAGTACGTCGCTGGTCACGATTCTCAGGTGCTGTGCGTGTACTTGCCTGGAAGCCACAGCTTCGAGATTTGGCCAGGAGGTGCGGTCAAGGAGCCTCACTGGATGCGCTCGAGTACTTTCTGCTTGCTCCCTACTTCGATCTTGGGATTCCCGAAGGCCTGCTCGGGGCATCTCGCTTTCTCCCGCGATCGCTGCTGAGTCAGCGAACGCGCGTCCCCGTGCTCCTCGTCCAACAAGAAGGTCAAACGATCTGCGCAGCCGTTCTCCTATTCGAGTACAAGCTGCATGGCCTCCCGACCGGCTGTTACATTCCTATGGAGGAAGACGGCTCCCGCTGCGTTGTAGCCCCAGAGCAGCGCCGGAACGAGGTTGCGCTTGAGGCTGGTGCCCATCTGCTCCAGCAGGGTGCGAAGTTGGTTCTCATTTCTGTTGCGTCGGAGCGAAGTTTCTTGCGTACGGCTCCACTGAACAAGGGCTTACTGGCAACCCAGGTTCGCAACGTGCGGCGAGTCTTGCCGCTCGGGCAAACGCTGGAAGGGACGGTATCTCGGCTAAGCCGGAACACGCGGCACAACTTTCGGCGTGCTCGGTTTCAATTGGATCAATGTTGTCGTCCAGTGTACGTGCGCGACGCTCGTCCGACGTCGCAGGAACTCTCAGAGCTGAATCAGAGTTGCGCATTCACAGTCCCGCAATGGGTTATAGAAGAACGATTGCGCCTGTCAAGGGATTTGCGGCTCGGGGTCTTATTTGGTCTTCGCGGACAGAACGGAAAATGGCTTTCCATGGTGGGCGCGCACCGTGAGGCAGGTATGCTCTGCTTGGATTGGCAGATGAACTGCTCTGGACTGGGCGCGATCTCGGTGGCGACTGCAATGCGTTCCTTCATAATCGAAAACGAGATTAGCCAAGGCGTTGAGGTGCTCAGGTTCGAGCGAGGGACAACGCATCCGATCGCTAACGCATTTACCGTCGAGACAACCTGCGACTGGGTGTTTGGCTCGCGCTGGTTAGGAAGGTTTCTGTCAAGATCCCTTGCAAGAAGCCAAGGTGGTGGGCCGTTTGCCAATGTGCTTGGCAGCCCGGCGTTGACGTGGCTGATCGATCACAAGGGTAGCTTGCGTCGGGAGCGGAGTTAACATTTCCTTGACCCTCCCTGTGCCAAGAAATCGACGCCGAAGCCGCGCCGGCAATTCAGAGGAAAAAGCGTGAAGTCTCGAAGATTCAGCTTGACAAGATGAGCGAGGCCCTAACCTACATGGGATCCGGGCCACAGGTGTGCGGTCGACAGAGATGAAAGAGAGCGTCTAGAAATCGTCGCCCTCTTTGCTATGTACTTGCACGCGGTAGTTTCGTTTTCCCTGTCGTGTCGATGCTCCTTCTTCAGTGCAGGACTACGCGCTACGCGCAAAAAGCCCGGCAAAGACGCGATTGTTTCAATCTGCACGCGTCAAGACAACAGGTCCGTACCTCAAGCTGGTGCAGGTTTACGCTAAGCGTTGCGGGTACCGGGGCCGTCATTCCTTCTTACATCTGCTTCGCAGAAACTCGGTCAAAGGGGCAGAATGGGCCGTATCTGGTCTTCTTGTAGAGATGCAAGCCTCAACCCGCTCTTACGAGCTTTCCAGGGTGAAGGAAATGCCGCTCAATGCAATACCAGCTCAACGCCGCGAGGAGCATTGTGAGCGGAGTGGCGTAAAAGAAGAGCAGCAGCGGGCTTAGTCCGTGAAGGCGTTGAACGAGAATCTGCTGAATGGGGAACGCGAACAAATAAGTGCCATACGAAAGGTCACCAAATCTCCCAAAGCGGTTCAGGGTGCCTTTAGGGACGTACGCGAGGTGAAACAGGGCGTAGCATCCTGCGATGGGAAAGACCAATGCCCATGCACCCGGAAGAAAAAGCGACGAGAGCGAAGCCACCGAAGCAAGAAGGAATCCTCGCCAGGTGTAAGCAATGCGATCGCGGTAAAGATAAAACACCATGCCCGCCAGGTACAAGGGCATAAGGCGAGCCCAAAAGTCGGGTAGGCCAAAGATTGAGAAGACCACTGAGCCTCGGGGATGCCACCGCATCAAGGATGAGGCACAACTGACGGCGACAGAGGCTACAAACAGAACAAGAATGAGGCTACGGCGGCGCAGAAGGTTCGAGACCATCAGGAGGGCAACCCCGAGATAACACCAGAACTCGTACTGAATGGACCAGATAGATCCGTTTATTTCGCCGGGAAAAGGATTATGCTGAAACGCTCCTACGTACTTGAACTCGCGCAGCCTCAAAGTTTGCAGTACTGTATCCGCGACCTGGGCCGCCGGGGATTGATTCGATAATGTCGCCGATGCCATGGGCATGACCACGAGCGCGGTTAAGAGAGCACAACATAGGAATGCTGGATAGATGCGAGCAACCCGTTTTCTCACAAATCTGCCGAGCTCCGGCGACCGTTCCGCGCTGCTGGTGATAAGGAAACCGCTGATGATGAAAAAAGCATCGACCGCCACGCCGCCGAAGCTGATCTGGCCATGACTCCAGCGGGAGAGAGGCTCCGCGCTATCGCTCCCCCGAGTCAGGGGAAAGCTGTGCGACGCGATGACGAGTACTGCAAAACAAAGACGCATGAAGTCGAGATTGTTTGCCTGGCTAACGCGTTCTATGCGCATTTTCCCTTTCCGCAAAGAAGATCGCACCTGTTTTAAGACAACGTTCTTGAAGCTTGAAGCTTATTTCTGCGAATGATTTCATGCACCAGAACAACAAACAGGACGGTGCTACCGATGTAAACGACAAATACGCCGGTGGAAAGAGAAAAGAAAAAGGTAAATACGAGGTATCCGCACGACCCATCGAGCAGGGCGCTCTCATGCGATTGCACCCTCTGCATGGCGGCCTTGATGGCAAACTTGTACTGGTAGGCTCCGACTGCTAGACCAATCGCTCCATACGTAAACAGGATACCCAGAAGACCGATGTCGGTATCCGAAAAATAGACGCCGAGCACCCCAAGAGCACCACCTCTCCACTGCACACTCAGCAGACCGGAGCCGGTGATAGGGTGCTCGCGAACATAGGGCAGCGCGGTCTCGGTCTCCTCAATTCTAGCGTTAGCAGAAGGGTCCTGACCTGGGCCTTTACCCGCCACAACGCCCAGCGCTTCACCGAAGTGCGAGACCACGGATGCGACAGCATCAGGCTTTGCAACCTCAACCGCGCCCGCCGCCAGCGCGCCGACTAGCAACAGGCGAGCAAGCAGGGAAAGAGCTGAACCCAGAGGCTTCCACCGGAAAAGAAAGATCAGCAAAGTTGCGACCAGGCTTACTGTGAGAGAACGCCACGAACTGCCGGTGCTGACGAGATAGATGAGCAGTCCAAGAAGGAAGCCGGCAATCTTGCCCTCCCGTAAGGCACGCAGCATGTAATACAGTATCCCGAAAGGAAGCAAATAACCTGGGACCGAAAAGGTCTGCTCTTGTCCGAACCCGAGGATGAATCCAACCGGTGCATCCGGAAAGTTCGCTGGGTTCAGAAACATCCGCATGAAGGCGTAGAGCAACGTGATGGACCAGACCAAGAAGACGAGGGAGCCCTGCAGATCCTGTTCCGTGATCCAATTCCGGCGCCAGGCATTGATCAGCAAGATCCAGGTTCCTAGCAGGATCACGGACCTTTTGGCCAGCAGACCATAAACCACCGGCTGTCCGAAGACGCGCGCGGCACTGATTGCAGGGGAGACGGACAGCACCGCCATCGCGAGGAGCAGATAGAGCTCAAGCTGAGAGAACTTCCAGTTTGAGCGGATCTTGAACATGGGCAGAAGCGTGATAAATGCCAGCGCACACAGAACAAACCAAAGCTCTTCAAATGGACGGCCGGCCGGGAAGAACTCAAACGTCCGCAGATTCATGGTGAAGATGATCACCAGAGCGGCTCGTTTCCAGGTGATTTCACGGGCGACCGACCTGAGTCCGCGCGCGAGCCAATGTCGCGTCCCGGCCGGACGAAGGCCGCTTGCCTGCGAGATGGGCCCGTAGAAGGGTGGTGGATTTGCACTCATCGTGCGACTCGCCTCCGTTTCAAGCTAAACCATGCCATTACGAATGCTGCAAGAAAAATATCGAGCACGCCTTGCAAAAGTAGATCTGCTGCACATGACCGTGAATTGCTTTCCTGACGGTACCGAGGGATGATGGATTGAATGAGAAGACTGGCGCTTATCGAGCCTGTAGGAGGCCACGGGGGAATGGCCCCATACGACCTCGGCATGTGTCGCGGGCTAGTTGAGGCTGGTTGGCAGGTGAGTTGGTACACGTGTGGCGAGACCGCACCGCCCAACATGCCAGGCATCTTTTTTTGCCCGGTCTACACCGGTATCTGGGGTGGGGAGAGCCAATGGTTGCGGGCGGTCCGCTACCTTCGCGGAAGCCTGCGCGCATTGCGCTCCGCAGTGCGCAAGAACGAACGCGTCTGCCATCTTCACTTCTTCAACGGGGCGCCAGAAGAGCTGATGCTTCTGATCCTTTGCCGCTTATTCGGGCGCAAGCTCGTGCTGACAGTGCATGACGTGGAGTCATTTGCAGGCTCGGCCGGACTGCGCTCACGGCTGGCGATGCGCCTGTATGGACTGGCACACAGGCTCGTGGTACACAATCAAACCTCGCTTGACGAGCTGGCAAGCCGGCTCTTGAGCCCTAAGGCAATAGCCGTTATCGCGCATGGAAATTACCTCGCAACCCTCGGGATCGTTCCTTCACGGGAAGCGGCCAAGCAAGCGCTCGGGATCGCTTCGGTCAGTAAGGTAGTTCTGTTCTTTGGGCAGATCAAGGCCGTCAAGGGCATCGATCTATTGCTTGAAGCCTTTGCAAGGCAAAGCAACATCTCTGCTGATCTGACGTTGGTTATTGCCGGCCGGCCATGGAAGGCCGACTTCGCCAGCTACGCCCGCAAAATAGAGGACTTGGGCATAGCGTCGAGGTGCATCCTGCACATCCGGTACATTGCGGACGATGAGGTGCCTACTTTTTACGCTTGCGCAGATCTGGTCGTTCTGCCTTACAACCGAATCTATCAAAGCGGCGTGCTGTTGCTTGCAATGAGTTATGGACGGGCAGTGCTGGTATCAAACCTGCCTGGAATGACCGAGGTGGTGCGTGATCTCGAAAACGGTTTTGTGTTCGAGACCGGGTCCGTCTCCTCTCTAGCGGAAGGACTCAGGCAATCATTGGCTGATGACGAGCTGCGGGAAACAATGGCTCTGAAAGGCTACATCTACGTTCACGACCAACATAGCTGGTCGATGATTGGAAGACAACTAGCAGCGCTTTACACGACACTTTCGTAGAGGAGGGAAGGTTTGTGTAAACTCTAGCTATCCCGAATCGTACGGCCAAACAGATTGGGAGTCGAAGGATGAGGAGCAACGTGCGATCTGAATCTGACGAAGTTGCTCTTCCCGATCTCTTAGAGGTTCTGAGACGAAGAATCTGGGTCATTCTTGCCTGTTTTTTGATATGCCTTTGCGTTGGAATCTTTCTCTCCCTTGCGCCGAGAAAGTACGTTGCGGATAGTCTCTTACGCGTACAACTTGGCGCGGCGAGTCAGTATCGTTCCTCGCCGGCAGCGCAAGCCTCGGCGGTGTCGGCTGATGAATTTTCTCCGTATGTTGACATTCTGAGCAGCCGGACCTTGTATTTGCGCGTCGCTCAGGACCTTGACCTTGCCAATAACGTCGCCTTTCTTAGCCACCCAATTGCCGGACATCAGTCTTTGAACGATCCCTCTGTGCGGAATGATGTACTTCGGGTGATGAACGGCCGAATCACGATCAGTCACAAGCCGAAAGACGAGATTATTCGAGTTAACTGCTCGACCACAGTACCGATACTGTCCGCCAGGATCGTTGACACGCTCGTCAATGACTTCGTGGATGAGCTGGTTGAATCTCATTATGGTGCGTCCAAACGCTCATCAAACTGGCTTGTGGGACAGCTTGACGATCTCAAGCGCCAGGTCGAGTCCGATCAAGTGAAGCTTACGTCGCTGCAAGCCAAACTCGGCATAGTAGGGCTCAGCGATAAGGAGCCTGATTATTTAGTCGCGCAGTCGCTTGGCTCGCTTTCGAAGGCCGCCAGCACAGCTACGGTAGACCGCATCCTTGCTGAGGCAAAGTATCGTTTTCTCAGCGAATCAGATCCGTCGCTGATTGAGGGCGAGATCAGCCTCCTTGGGAGTGGCACTGGTGCGCAGGCCGGCAACCTGCTGCAGACCCTACGCAATGCGCAGGCCGTCCAGTCGAGCGAGTACGCGCGCTCGTTGACGGAGTTCGGTCCTAACTTCCCGGAAACGCTCCAGAAAAGGGCGCAACTAGACGAAACGACTCGGCAGGTGACCTCTGAGCAGGCGCGCATTCTGAATCAAGCGAAACTGTCATACTCCGCCGCAGCTGATAATGAACGGCTCACGCAGCAGGAACTCAATACGACTCAAGGCAAAGCGTTCGATCTTCGAAACGAGATGGTTCAGTATGTGATTCTCCAGCACGATTATGAGTCACATAGAAACCTATATGAAAGCCTGATCTCTCGCTTGCAGGAGGCGGGAATCACGGCCGGTCTCGGCGGCGGCGAAGTAGACATCTTGGATCTCGCTACCGTTCCGACCTTGCCGGCCCCTCCTGGGCGCCTTACCTACCTGGGCGGAGCGGCCGCCGCTGGCCTTGCCCTTGGATGTATTTTAGCTTTGCTACTGGAAGCATTCAATAGCCGTATTATAACCCCAGACCAGGCTCGCAGGGCCAGTTCTCTTAACCTGCTTGCTGCGCTTCCGCAGCTTAAGTCGGGGCTGGAGCAGCTAGCCTCAGAGCAAGACTCCATTTACCTCGAAGCCGTGGAGTCGCTGCGGAGCTCACTGCTCAATGAGCCCGTTCCGCCCAAGGTGATTCTGTTAACTAGTACAGTCTCCGGTGAGGGAAAATCGTTAACCTCGGCCGCGCTTTCCATCGTGATATCCCAGCATGCGATGAAAACTCTACTCATCGATTGCGACCTGCGCAGCAACACGATGGCTTCACATTTCCATTTGACAGGCGTACAGGGGTTGAGCTCTGTGCTGACAGGGCAAGTGCCTCTTGACGAGGTAACTCAAATTGCCCCTGCATTCCCGAACCTAACGATTCTCGTAAGCGGAGAAGCCGCTAAGCAAAGGCCTACGATCCTCTTGGGCTCCGCTCAATTCCGAGATTTGATCGAGTCGGCGCGGCAACAATACAGCCATGTCATCCTGAACTGCCCGCCGGTTCTCGGTTTGTCCGATGTCCTCGACATAGGGCAACTTGCTGACACAATTGTGCTGGTTGTGCGCAGTTCGATGACGCGACGCCAGGATCTAGAGTTGGCTGAGCAGGCGCTTGAGAATGCGAACTTGATTGTGTCCGGTTATATCTTGAACGGAGTCAGATCCGGCAGAGAAGCATATGTCTATCGCCCTAACCAACCATCTTCAAAGCAAAAGACGCGAGGAGTTCAGGCATGAAGATCTGCGCAATTGTTCTTCTTTCCCTGAGTGTGGCCCCTGCAACTCTTATGGGGCAGTCAGTCAGAGCTGGCGCATCCATCTCGTCGTCCGAGGCGCAGGCTCCTGTTGACGAAGCATCTTTGCAACGGCTGCTCCTAGCTGAGGCGCCCACCGTTGTTTATCGTACCGACGATGTCCTTTCGGTTCAGATCGTTGGAATCCAGGATTATGCAATGAAGCAGCGCGTAGCCGAGGACGGGACGATCTACTTTTCGTTGCTTGGCTCCGTTCACGTAGCCGGCCTCACAACCGAGCAACTCCAACTGGAGCTGGAACGCGAACTGGCTCAAAAAGGCTTGATTATGCATCCGCAGCTTACGATCATCAACGAGTCTAGACCAAGCCAGATCGTGTCGGTCCTCGGAGACGTAGTGAGGCCAGGGACATTCCCGGCTACGGGTCGCTTGACCGTAGTGGACTACATTAGTCAAGCTCAAGGCTTCGTGGAAACGGTCTCTGGATCTCAATTCAGCTCCGCCGCCAACTATTCCGTGATGCTGATCAGACCAGGGTCAGGTGCAGTACGTATTCCTTTAGGAACAAGGCCGGGAAACGCAAATTGGGGGCGCATCCCGGTCTTTGCCGGAGACGAGATCCGCGTAGACAAGATCGGCTTGATCTACGCCGTTGGCGCTTTGAGAGCGCAGGGCAGCTTTCAACTGAAAAACACAGATAAAACCACCGTTTCGCAGCTTATCGCCTTGGCTGGCGGTATGGGCTACGAAGCCGATTTTAAGGACAGTCATATCGTGCGGCGTTCTGGAGATCAGACCACCATCATCAGTCTAAATGCGAATAGAATACTTAAAGGAAAGGACCCGGATATCGCGCTTCAGTCGGAAGATATCTTGTTCATTCCAAGTAACCAACTCAAGGCCGCCATCAAGGGTGGGGGTTCGGCAATCATCGTCTCGCTCGCCAGTGCGGCGCTGTACAGCCGGTGAAATTTGTAGGAGCGAGCCATGGCATACGATCTTGCTGTTGCTTATCGGATCTATCCCGGAGTTTCAAAACCGTCACGTGGTCTGCCGTTTGACGACGACAAACTTCGCCAAGCAGAGCTCTGTCTCCGTTCTTTCCGCAGAGCAACCTTGGGTCTTCGCGTAAAACTCTGGGCAGTGATGGACAGTTGTCCGCCGGAGTACGAGCAGATGTTTCGGCGCTATTTTGACGGGCCAGACTTCGTTCCGGTCCACATGCAGAAGGCCGGCAACCATCAAACGTTTGCGATGCAAATCGCAATCCTGCTTGAACAGGATGCCTCCCAGATGGTCTTTCTTGCAGAAGATGACTACCTCTTCGTAAGCTCTGACTTTGGGCTGATGATTGACTTTCTCAGTTCCGGAGACGGCATCGACTTTATCTCCCCCTTCGACCATACGGACGATTACACTCTAAAGCTTCATAACTTCCCAAAGCGGGTTCGCATATTTAAGGGCCTACACTGGCGCACTGCGGCGTCTACATGTCTTACCTTTCTCACAACGAAAGAGCAGCTCGCGCGGTACGAAGGCGTTTTCCGTTCCTACTCAAAAGGTAATTTCGATGTAAGCGTATGGCTTGCGTTGACAAAGTGCAGGATCTTCAATCCAATCTCTAGCTTTCTTTATAATCCGGAGGGTAAGTACTTCATGATGCGGGCCGTTCTCAAAGCCTGGAGCCACGGTCTCGGCCAAATTCTCTTCGGTCGCCGCGCCGGCTTATGGATCCCAATGCCAACGTTCGCACTTCACCTGGACCGCTTCCATGAGGCGCCTGGATTTGACATGGCTTCGGAGATGGTAAAGGAGGACCAGCGTAGTGCCTCGCTGAGCTTGATCGAGAATGTTCCACGGTGAACAGAACCGGCGTAGTTCTCGTCAGCTATAAGGGTGCAGCCGATACTGAGTTTTGCCTGAAGTCCTTGCAGGCTTCTACCGCGCCTGTGCAGGTCGTTGTGGTGGATACCACGCCATTCGACCCGGAACTTGTGAGCGTGATGACTAAGTTCCCTGACGTCCCTCTAATCGCAGCGAATGAAAATCTTGGGTTTGGACGGGGCAATAACGTTGGCCTGCGCTGGTTGCTGGAACATGCGCGCTGCGAGTTCGTTTTCATTCTCAATAATGATGCGTCAGTGCTTCCCCTCTCAATTGCCAAACTTGAAAGCACGATGGATCTCCACCCAGAGATCAGCATCATGACGCCACGGATCGTTTATCGAGATAGGCCAGATAAATTATGGTACGGCGGCGGTCACGTGGACTGGCGCCGAGCAAGCGTTTTTACTCCGGGCTTTAACGAACACGCTGAAGCCCCTGAAGCGATGCGTTCAAAGCTTGTTACATTTGCTTCTGGATGTGCTCTGTTTGTCCGCCGAAAATGTCTGCTCGATGTCGGCGGATTCGATCCTCGTTTCCTGATGTACGAAGAAGATGTTGAATGGTGCTTGCGAGCCACCAAACTTGGCTACTCTATCCTCTATGAGGCGGAAGCTCTCATACTTCATCGTGCGCAAGGGGGAAGCAAAAGCGAACAGGAAGAAGATCGATCAAACTTTTGGGCCACAACTAACCCACGGCTTTGCTTTTACGCATTTCACATCATCAGGAACAGGCTGATAAACGTTTTCACACACGCTTCTTCCTCGCAGAAGCTAACGGTCGCAATCTTCTTCCCTCTCTATTTGGCTCGTCGTGCCGGTCCATTTCTTCTTGGCGGACGGGTCGATGCTATTGTCGCTATGCTGAGAGGTGCCATGTCGTCGTGGAAGGCACGCCGTGCGGTCACCGTTGCGTTTGAGAACGACTTTAGCATGATCAGAGATCTGAAGTGACGTTGTTTCATCCTTCTGCGACGGAAACGCCGCGTTCGCTCATCATCTGCTTGAAATCTAAATAGCGGCTTGCGTAGCGGCAGTACCAACGTACGGGTACGCGCCGCAGTTGGGGTCCCGTCAATAAAGTTCGCTAACCTTTGCTCCAAGTGTTAATTCAGCTGTAGAGGGTAGAGACAGAGACGTCAAGACTGATGTCCACGTTTTGTGGGGTATCCGCTTGAAATCATTTTGGGATGACTTTCTTTTGCTTCCGCTCATTCGCCGTTTTCGACCACCCTTTGCGACCGAGCTGGAGTGCGACATCAAGGCCGGAGCAGTCGTTCGATGGTGAGCTCGCGCTCAATCTCAGCCTGGCTCGTCATAACGTTGAGGTCGAAGCGCCTGAGTCTGTGGCCGTCGATAGTAATTTGTCAGGCTCTTGAATCGCAGAATCGCACTCAAAGCTTGTAAAATTAATCTACCAGATTGACGAGGTTTGCACGCTAAAGCCAAAGCGTTCTTACTTCAAAACGGCCTGCGTGTCGCTTTCGCGCGGCGCTCCTAAGCTTTGGTCAAATCTGGCCGCTCGGCCCGGCTGCAGCTGATCTTGTCTTCGAACATCTTTGCAGCAGGCTTTCTCAGGGCCTCGGCTGCAGTCCGAAATCCTAATCCTGAGTCGAGATGCGGGCGAGCCTATCAGTCTGGATTGGTCCACTGACTCTCAGAACTCATGCTTTTGCGAGTTAATTGAGAAATCCCATTCGAAACTGTTTACAAGAATGGCTAACGTGAGCATTCGTATGTTGCTCTTTGCGACGGAAGTATTCTGGTAAAGATGTGTCTTTAAGATGACCACCATGCCTCGTTGATAGAGCCCCTCTGCCCCCAGGCGGAGAGTTTGCTCGCCTGTCCAGATAGCTGTGAAGAGCTGACCCGGCGTGACACCTTGAGCAAGAGTGATCTCTTAATCAAGGTGTCACGCTTGGTGCTGCCAACAAGTTGGGCTTCGCAGTGCAGCTTGCTATCAGCATCTTTCCGGCATAATCTCGGCGCGATCGACGTGCCGTTACAAGATTATTCCATCTAGTTGCAGATCACTTGACGATCCCGGTTGAGCACTGAGCGAAGTACGCCAGCGAGCGTTTCAGCCCTTCGTTGAGCATGACCGTAGGTCGCCAGTCGAGCAGGGCGCGAGCGCGGGTAAGGTCCGGGCGGCGGCGCATTGGGTCGTCAACCGGAAGCGGTTTGTGCAGTATCTCGACATTGGCACCGGTGACGGCGAGAACTTCCTTCGCGCACTCGAGAATCGTCCACTCCACATCGTTGCCGATGTTCACCGGTGTATGCTCCGGCGACTGCGAAAGGCGCAGGATACCTTCGATCAAATCTGACACGTAACAGAACGAACGCGTCTGAGAGCCGGTTCCATAAATCGTCAGCGGTAGGCCGCGCAGGGCCTGGGTCATCAGGTTTGAAATAACGCGGCCGTCATTCGCCTGCAGGCGAGGGCCGTAAGTGTTGAAAATGCGAACCAGATGAGTATTGACCTGATGATAGCGGTGGTAGGCCGTCACGGCAGCTTCTGAAAAACGCTTGGCTTCGTCATAAACCGATCGCGGTCCGACCGGGTTCACGTTGCCCCAATAGCTCTCAACCTGCGGATGCACTTCCGGATCGCCGTAACACTCCGATGTGGAGGCGTGCAGGTAGCCTGCCGTATATTTTCGCGCGATGTCCAGCGTGTTGATCGTGCCGGCCGAACCTACGAGCAGCGTCTCGATGCCGAGACGATGGTAGTCGTCCGGGCTGGCGGGCGAAGCGAAGTTGAAGACGTAGTCAACGGAGCCCACGTCGAACGGCCTGGTTATGTCGAGTTGCTGAAGCTCGAATGATGGCTCGTGATTCAGATGCTCTAGGTTCGCCAGGTTGCCGGTGCAAAGATTGTCCACACCGATGACCGACCAGCCACGTTGCAGCAAGGAATCCGTAAGGTGTGATCCGAGAAAACCCGCAGCCCCTGTAACGAGAGCTCTTTGATTCTTCACTTCATTCTCCTATCGGCGATTGGTTAGCGGGCAGCGGCGGCAAGATCACGGACAGGCGATACGACCGAGCGCCCAACACTGACGTACGTGAAGCCGTGCTGCTGCATCACAGTGGGGTCATAAAGGTTGCGCCCGTCGACGAGAATCGGATAACGCAAGGTTTGGTTCAAGCGCAGCAGATCAAGCTCGGCAAACTCTTTCCAATCGGTTAAGATTAAGAGCGCGTCGGCGTCCGTTGCGGCGTCGTAGCTATCGGTAGCGTAGGAAAGGGTTGCAGTGGCGGGGAAAACTTCATTCATTCGCGCCATAGCAGCGGGATCGAAAGCACGAATCGAGCAGCCTTCCGCCAGCAACATTTTTATAATTTCAATGGCAGGTGAATCGCGAATATCGTCCGTTTCACCTTTGAATGCCAGTCCCAGCACGGCAAGGCGCTTGCCGCGCAGCGTCCACAAAGCGGCGCGAACCTTCGAGACGAAGCGGCGCTTTTGAGCGGAATTGATCTTTTCGACTTCCGTCAGCAACGAGAAGTCGATCCCCAGCTGCTCCGCGACGGACCGGAACGCGGCGACATCCTTTGGGAAACAGGAGCCGCCATATCCGATCCCGGGTCGCAAGAAACGCGAGCCAATACGGCGATCAAGCCCCATGCCACGCGCAACCTGTTCGACATCGGCGTCGGTCGCTTCGCAGAGATTTGAGACCGCGTTGATGAAGGAGATCTTAAGCGCTAGAAAGGCGTTCGATGCGTGCTTGATGATCTCGGACGATTTGGTGGAAGTGATCAGCAGGGGCGGCGGCGCTTCTTGTGAGAAAGACCCCGCGATAGCACCTGCTTGCGTGTAGTAGGTTCCGGAGGTGAGAGGCGCGTAGATACTGGTGAGCAACGCAGCCGCGCGCGGCGTGTTAGAGCCCACGACGATGCGATCCGGGTGCAGGAAGTCCATGATCGCAGTACCTTCGCGCAGAAATTCAGGATTCGAGACGACATCGAACATGTTGGCCGCGACGCCGTTGCGCTCAATGACGCGGCGAATCCACTCATTGGTGTACACCGGGACCGTGCTTTTTTCTACGATCACTTTATAAGAGGTGATCGAGCGCGCAATCTCAGATGCAACTGCCTCTACATAAGACAGGTCCGCATCGCCAGAGTCTGACTGTGGGGTACCGACGGCGATGAAGATAGCGTCTGATTCACGGGTGGCCTCGCCCAGATCGGTCATGAAGCGCACGCGTGTGTTGCGGTAGCGGTTCAGCAGCTCGGGAAGATAGGCCTCGTGGATCAAGGTGTCGCCGCCCTGCAGCGCCTTAACTTTGCGCTCATCGTTATCAACGCAGATAACCGGGTGGCCCATCTCAGCGAAGCAGACAGCAGCGACCAGACCCACGTATCCAGAGCCGACAACTGCGATTCGAGCCGCGTTCGAGAGGGTTTCAGCAGCCGCGACGGGGCTCTGCGAAAGGCGGGAATTATTCATGTATGGGTGCAATGGTATCAGAGTGATGTGAAAGGTTCGGCTAAGGCGTTGCACACTCTGTAATCCTTTTCCTGATAGCCAAACTTGGATTGTCTAATCGAAATCAGCTCAGGCAACCCTAAGAACGTGCCGATAACGCGCGTTGCCTAGACTTCTGGTCTGGCGCCCTCCGAGCCAGTTTGCTGCAATCTAGGCGGCTGTTTTCGGGCCGGGCGAGCCGGGGTCGGGCAGTCCGTGGTCGGGATGGGGAGCAACGTAGCGTAAGGCTTGCCGGACTTTCTGACCGCTGCCAGTCGCACGATCTCTGCTGCAAAATCGTACCAGGTGGTCTCGCACGCGCCGCTGGCGTGGTAGAGGCCGGCGTGGGCAAGCTTGGGGTCCTGCATCAGGATGTGCTGGGTCAGGCACGCGAGTTCGGCGGCGGTTGTCGGCGCGCCGTGCTAGTCCGCGACAATCTTCATTTCAGGCCGCTCCGCCACGACGCGCAGGATTGTCAGCAGAAAGTTTTGCCCTGCGGCGCGTACATCCAGGAGGTCCGCAGCGTCACGTGGCCTACACCGGTCGCGTCGAGCGCCTGCTCACCGGCCAGCTTGGTGCTGCCGTAGACGGAGGTGGGGCCCGTGGGGTCCTGCTCGGTGTAGGGTCGCGTGCCCAGCCATCGAAGACATAGTCGGTGGAGAAGTGGATGACGCTAGCGGTGAGCTTGACGGCTTCTTCGCCGAGAATGCGCGGGGCTTGCGCATTGATCGCCGCGGCAAGCGCGGGCTCGGACTCTGCTTTATCGATCGCGGTATAGGCGTCCGGGTTCAGGATGATCGCCGGCTTGTGGCGTTGCAGGTAGGCGCGGATGGAAAGCTCGCCGGCGAGGTCGAGCTCGGCGCGCGGTGGGGTGAGGCGTTCAGGTAGAGTGCTGCGAGCGCAGCGCTAACCTGGCGCGGCTCCGGAGATGAGGATCGTTGGCATGGGCACTTTCTGGTACTGCGGCTGAGATCAGGCACAAAGAAGCAAACGCAAAAACAAAGCAAAAGCAGATCCCTTTCGGGGACGATAACCAAAAAGGTGCAACCCCTTACCCTGGAAAGGCTTGCGGAAGACTACAGCGTGTTCTCTTCAAGCAGCCGCAGCAGGTACTGGCCGTAGCTGCTCTTGGCGATTTTCTGCGCCAGCGCGCGCAGTTGCTCGGCATCGATATACCCAAGCCGGAAAGCAATCTCTTCCGGACAAGCGACCTTCAAACCCTGCCGGTGCTCCAGCGTATGGATAAAGTTTCCCGCCTCCAGCAGCGAGTCGTGCGTTCCCGTATCGAGCCACGCGATGCCTCGTCCGAGCACTTCCGTGCGCAGCTCACCACGCTCCAGGTACCAGCGGTTCACGTCCGTAATCTCAAGCTCACCGCGCGGGCTGGGTGCCAGATTCTCGGCGATCTCGACGACCTTGGCATCGTAGAAATAGATTCCCGTCACGGCATAGCGGGACTTCGGCTTCGCCGGTTTTTCTTCGAGTGAAATCGCCTTGCCGGACGCGTCGAACTCCACCACGCCGTAGCGCTCAGGGTCAGACACGCGATAGGCGAAAACGGTTGCGCCCTGGGTGCAAGTCGCGGCTTCGCGTAAGATGCGACCAAAATCGTGCCCGTAGAAGATGTTGTCGCCCAGCACCAGGCAGCAGCCCTGGCCGGCCAGGAATTCCTTGCCAATCAGGAACGCCTGCGCGAGCCCGTCCGGCGAAGGCTGCACTTTATACGTGAGCGAAAGGCCCCACTTGGAGCCATCGCCCAGCAGTTGCTCGAAGCGCGGCGTGTCGTCCGGCGTGGAGATGATCAGGATCTCGCGGATTCCGGCCAACATCAGCGCGGAAAGCGGATAGTAGATCATCGGCTTGTCGTACACCGGCAGCAACTGCTTGGACACAGCCTGCGTTACTGGGTGGAGCCTGGTGCCGGAACCGCCGGCGAGGATGATGCCCTTCATGCGACTACCTCGCGTTCAGAATAATTCTTGTCGATCCACTGCTTGTACGCGCCGCTGGTCACGTTGTCGACCCAGGCCGGGTTCGCCAGGTACCACTCGACGGTTTTGCGCAGGCCGGTCTCGAAGCTTTCGGCGGCGTGCCAGCCCAGCTCGGACTCCAGCTTGCGCGCGTCGATGGCGTAGCGCCGGTCGTGGCCGGGCCGGTCCGTGACAAAGCGGATGAGCTGGCTGTGCGGCTTGTAGGCAAAGTCCGGAACCAGCTCGTCCAGCAGCGCGCACAGTGTGTTGACCACTTGCAAATTGGTCCGCTGATTCCCGCCGCCCACGTTGTACGTTTCGCCCGGACGCCGCCAGCCAGCACCGCGTTGATGGCGGAGCAGTGATCGCGCACGAACAGCCAGTCGCGCACCTGCGCGCCATCGCCATAAACCGGAAGCGGCTTGCCCGTGAGCGCGTGCGTAATCATGAGCGGAATCAGCTTTTCTGGAAAGTGCAGCGGCCCGTAATTGTTGCTGCAGTTGGTGATCAGCGTGGGCAGCCCGTAGGTGTGGTGCCAGGCGCGAACCAGGTGGTCGCTGGCCGCTTTGGACGCGGCGTAAGGCGAGTTGGGCGCGTACGGCGTCTCTTCATGGAAGGCCGGGTCGTCCGGCGCGAGCGTGCCGTAGACCTCGTCAGTGGAAACATGCAGGAAGCGGAATTTTGTCTTGTCGGCCAGCGTCTCATAGTATGCGCGCGCGGCTTGCAGCAGAGTAAACGTGCCGTCGATGTTGGTCTTCAGAAATGCTTCCGGGCCCGTGATCGAGCGGTCCACATGCGACTCCGCGGCGAAGTGCACGATCGCCGCAGGCTGGTGCTTTTCAAGCAGCGACGCGACCAGAGCGGCGTCGTTGATATCGCCGTGCACGAAGGTGTACGCGGAGTTCTGCTGCACGGACGCCAGGTTTTCCGGGTTGCCGGCGTAGGTCAGCTTGTCCAGATTGACGATGTGGAGCGAAGTCTTCTCCAGCGTTTCAAGCACAAAGTTGGAGCCGATAAAACCGGCGCCGCCAGTAACGAGAATGGCCTGCGAGTTGGGTTCGTGCATGAGTTCCTTCTTTTCAGAGGGCATGGTTGTAACGGTGCTGTTGATAGTCTAGCTGCCCGGCTGCGGGTCCGGCTGCGGGTCTGGCTACTTCCAAGATAGCTGAACAAGCTCCTGTGCAGGCTGCAACTATTGTGCGTCCGGAGCGGTACCGGCGTAGCCCAGGCCGAGCGCGAACGCAATCACCACCCATGGATACGTGACGTTCAATTGCGCACCAAACAAGTGCGCCAGAGGCGACATCAGCACCAGGTTGGTCATCCATGTGGGCGTGCGGCGGAAACGCAGAAAAAGTACGGTAGCAGCTGGATCACCATCAGGAAGCTCAGGAGCGGGATGCCAAGCTCGGCCACATAGCCCAGAATGCCCATCCCGGGCTAGTCGGCAATATCGGCAAAAAATGAGGCAACTTATTCATCTACTGATGATGTTCAAGCGTAATGGATGCTATTCCCGGAAAGAACTTTTCCGCGCAGGGCATCTTTGTGTGTTCGAGCGATTAAGTCCCAGAGCATTCGCTTGGGTCGAAGCTCAGCGTCCCATTAAGGTATACCCCTACGGTACGCTGCTTGTGTGACAGAAACACGTCTCACAAGGATTGCTTTTCTGATAGTGTGACACAAGATGGTGAAGGCTAGAGAACCTAACGTGACAAAAGGGAAGCGGCGGCCAGGTCAAATGGTCGGCTATCTCCGCGTGAGCGCCTTGGATCAGAAAGAGCTTCGCCAGCTCGACGGCATCACGGTCGAAAAGCGATTCACCGACAAGGCTTCGGGTAAGGACATGCATCGTCCTCAACTTCAGCTGCTTATGGAGTACGTGCGCGACGGCGACACTGTTGTGTGCCATGCGATGGACCGGCTGGCCCGCAACCTGGATGACCTTCGCAAGATCGTGCTCGGTCTAACCGAGCGTGGTGTACATGTCCGATTTGAAAAGGAGAATCTGACCTTTACGGGGGCGGATTCACCCATGTCGCACCTGCTCCTGAGCGTCATGGGAGCGTTCGCTCAGTTTGAACGGGACCTGATCCGTGAGCGTCAACGCGAGGGGATCGCTCTCGCGAAAATGCGCGAGGGCGCCTATGTTGGGAGGAAACATTCCCTCAACCCGGTCCAAGCCAAGGAGCTTCGTCGCCGGGTCACGTTTGGAGAGTCGAAGACTAAGCTTGCCGACGAATTTGGAATCAGCCGGCAGACTCTCTATCGGTATGTCGCGGGGGAAGGGAATTGAAAATTGGCCATCAGCACGTCCTGCACTGTCCTTGCGGAAACGCGAAGGTGCTTGCGCTTGGTCTCTGTGCGACCTGTTACACGCTGAAACGCCAGGATGAAGAACACTTCGGTGGATTACGAGAGGCTGTCCTGGAGCGAGACGGCTACCGTTGCCGTGTCTGTGACGCCTCGGGCCGGGATAAGCGGTCCATCATCGTGCATCACCGGGTGCCAGGCAAATCGGTTCTAAACCTGATGCTGTCATTATGTCCTCCATGCCATGCGAAGATCCACCGGACCAAGGTTGTTCTTTCCGCCATGCCCCCGCTACTTCTGAAGCTCTGGAGGGAGCAGCATCCAAAAGGCCACGAACAGACAGCCCTTAACTTCGCGTTCAAGAAGCCCTCGGCAGTACCTGTTCCATTGTTCGATCAGAAGGGAAGCAAAGGAGGGTTTGAGCAGAACCAGCCTTCCGTGATGCAAGGCTCAGAGGTCGAAAAGCCATAGCTGCGGCAACTGCGGTGGTTATCATTCGGCATGGCAATGATAACCTTTGCATCCTGGCATGAGGCCGAGGGCGTCAGGTCCGGAGAATCTCCACAACAGCCAGTAGAGCTGCCGTTTGCTGCCGTTTGCTGGGATAGTAGAGAAAATAACCCGGGTATGGCTGACACCAGTCCTGCAGGACCCGTACCAGGGTCCCATCAGAAAGCTGGGTCATGACATCCCGCTCCGCAAGATAGGCCACACCGACGCCGTCGGTTGCAGCTCGAACAACGAGCTCCACATCGTCGACAATGAGGGGGCCGGTAACCGCGACGGAGAGCGACTTCTTCCCCTTCTCGAATTCCCACCGATATAAGCCCGCAGAGCCGTGGCTGAAGTTGATACAACGATGCTTTAGAAGATCACGCGGGGCTTTGGGCCGGGGATTACCGGCTAAATACGCAGGAGCGGCAACGATTACAGGTATGTGATCGGGAGAGACTCGTACCGCAATCATGTCTTTTTCGATGTATTCACCGAAATGAATGCCTGCGTCGAAGCCGTCGGCAACGATATCTCTGCGGCTGTTGTCGGTCGTCACCTCCAGCACGATGTCTGGATATTCGCGGCATAACCGGCCGAGCTTGGGCGCAAGAACTGTCGTTACAGCAAGACGAGGCAGGAGCAAACGAACTCGTCCAGCGGCCTTATCGCGACGGCCCGAAATCTCATCCAGCGTCTCTGAGACTTCCGTGAAGGCTGGTCCGAGGCGTCGCATAAGACGTTCTCCTGCATCCGTAAGTGCTACGCTGCGGGTCGTGCGGGCGAGCAACCGTACACCTAGATTCTCCTCCAGCGCACGCATTGCGTGGCTAACTGCTGAAGGGGACACCCCCAAGCCCTTCGCGGCTTGTGTGAAGCTGCGCTTTTCCGCCACAGCGAGGAAGGTAGCTAACGCGTTCAGGTCGGCAGGGAGCATTCGTGAATTGTACTCACAAGGGCGTGTTCATTATTAGGGCTTATCATTCCCTCCATTCTCAGTCACCCTAGAAGAGTAGAGAAGCCGCCACGCAACGTTATAAGAGCCTCTCGGTCTTAAAGGACAAAAAGCTATGCCTCACGTGATCGTCAAGCTCTGGCCGGGCAAATCGGAGAAGCAGAAAAGGCAGTTGGCAGAGGCAATCACAAAAAGCGTGATGAGCACGCTGCGCTATGGAGAAGAGTCCGTGTCCGTCGCATTCGAGGAGATCAAAGCCAGTGAATGGGCTTCCAGGGTCTACCAGACCGATATCATCGGCAACGAAGCAAACCTCTATAAGAAGCCTGGATACACGATGTGAACTCTTGCCCACACGAACCTGCGATACAGGCAGTGATTGCAATCAACAAGCCTGGCTGAAGTAATTGCGAAGCCAGTCAGCTATCGCTTTTTCATCGATACAGGCGAGAAACCTAAGGGGGGTACAGTGGACATCAAGAAAGTTGGAACGCAGCCATCGGGCAAAGGACCGTCCGATTGGTTTACAGGGACTGTTCGGATCGACCCGCTGTTTACCGCACCCGATCCGGCGCTCGTCGCCGGAGCAAGCGTGACTTTCGAGCCGGGCGCACGTACCGCTTGGCATACGCATCCGCTCGGTCAGACCTTGATCGTCACGGCAGGTTGCGGTTGGGCGCAGCGTGAGGGTGGATCAATTGAAGAGATTCATCCCGGCGACGTGATCTGCTTCTCCCCAGGTGAGAAGCATTGGCACGGAGCGACTTCGAGCACCGCCATGACGCACATCGCCATTCAAGAGAAGAAGGATGGCAAGCTCGTGGATTGGATGGAGCATGTGACAGACGAGCAATACCGCCCATAACGGATGTATGACGGCAAAGCTGCCGTGTTGATAGGAGCTCGCTATGCATGCGGTACAAACTGTAGAAACAGTCAACGACACGGCGGCTCCGGTCAACGCCTGGGGCGCAGTGGGCTCGATGGCCCTCTGCGTTGCTCTTTTGATTGCGGCTGAATTCATGCCTGTCAGTCTGCTCACGCCGATCGCGCGCGATCTTCATGCGAGCGCGGGCATGGCGGGACAGGCCATCTCGATCTCTGGCCTGTTCGCAGTCGTTACGAGCCTTTACATCGCTACCTTCGCCTCACGGTATGACCGGAAGCGAGTCCTCCTCGGGCTTACCGGAATTATGGTCCTGTCGCTCGTGTTGATCGCGGTCGCGGCGAACTTCCTCATCCTGATGGCGGCACGTGCTCTGCTCGGGGTTGTGGTTGGAGGCTTTTGGTCGCTTTCGACTGCGACGGTCATGAGACTCGTTCCACCTGATTCGGTTCCGAAGGCTCTTGGGGCGGTTTACATGGGCAACGCGGTCGCAGTAGCGTTGGCCGCGCCCATTGGTAGCTATCTTGGCAGCGTCATCGGCTGGCGAGGTGTATTTTGGGCACTCGTCCCCATCGGCCTTGCGACCCTGATCTGGCAATGGGTGAGTCTGCCGAACATCCCGCCTGAAGCGGCTACCCCGGTCAGCCGGCTCTTTCGGCTTCTGAAAAGGCGGCACGTTGCATTCGCTATTGTTGGTGTCATGCTCACCTTTGGCGGAGCCTTCACCACTTTCACTTATCTTCGGCCCTTTCTGGAGACGCGAACGCACGCCACCATTCCACAGCTATCCATGCTCTTGCTCGGATTGGGGTTGGCGGGATTTGCCGGAACCTCCGGCGCAAGCGTTCTTGTAAAGAAGCACCTCTACCTCCTGCTTGGGATTCTTCCGGTCGCACTCGCCGGTGCAACGCTTTGGATGCTGCTGACGCAGCATCTTGTCTGGTCCGTCGCTTTCGCGATGATCGCCTGGGGGACAATCAATTCCGCTATCCCGGTCGGCTGGTCCACTTGGCTTTCGCGGATCGTCAGCGATGAGCCAGAGAGCGGCGGTGGACTCCTCGTGGGCTCGATCCAGCTCGCCATCATGTGTGGCGGTGCTCTTGGAGGCATTCTTCTTGACCACACCTCAATCATCGGCACGTTTATCGGTGGGTCTGTTCTGCTGCTCTTGTCTGCATTAGTGGTCGGGAACGGGCACCGACTTCGCCCAGTTTCCTAAGGTCAATCAGAACTGCTTGGGACGACTGGCGGTAGTGCCGCTTGCGGATAAGGAATTCTCACGAAACACATGGATGAGAGGGATGAATGAAAAGGCAAGAAGGACTTGAACTAACACGTCGCGAGTTCCTGGTTGCGGGAACTGCTGCGGCTGCTGTGACGCTTGTCAGCCCAGAGGCGCAAGCAGAGAGGAAGGCCGGAGAACCGATTGCGTTTATCCCGGTTACGCTTCAGATCAACGGCCAATCACACTCCCTGCAACTGGACTCACGCACTTCGCTGCTCGACGCATTACGCGAACACCTGCACGCCACCGGCACCAAGAAGGGCTGTGACCACGGCCAGTGCGGAGCTTGCACCGTGCTGATTGGCGGACGACGCATCAACTCGTGCCTCACGCTGGCGGTGATGCACCAGAACGAGCCGGTCACCACCATCGAGGGTCTCGGTACTCCGGGCCACCTGCACCCGATGCAGGCTTCCTTTGTGGAGCATGACGGATATCAGTGCGGCTATTGCACTCCGGGTCAAATCTGTTCCGCCGTGGGTACCCTGGCTGAGATCAAGGCCGGCGTTCCGTCGCATGTGACCGCCGACCTGATGGCACCTACGCGGCTGACCGAATTCGAGATTCGTGAGCGCATGAGTGGAAACATCTGCCGTTGCGCGGCGTACCCCAACATCGTGCAAGCGGTGATGGCCGTAGGGAGGACCGCATGAAGGCTTTCACATATGAGAAAGCGACCTCCCCCGTGGCGGCTGCGGCTGCGGCTGCGCACAATCCGCATGCGAAGTTCATCGCGGGAGGCACCAACCTGCTCGACCTGATGAAGCTTGAAATCGAGACCCCAACGCATTTGATCGACGTCAACGGCCTTGGCTTCGACAAGATCGAAGCGAGCCCCGAAGGCGGTCTGCGCATCGGTGCTCTAGTTCGAAACACCGACTTGGCGGCCGACCCTCGCGTACGCAAGGAGTACGGCGTGCTGTCGCGGGCGATCGTTGCGGGTGCCTCGGGACAACTGCGAAACATGGCGACCACGGCGGGGAACCTCTTACAGAGGACCCGATGCTCTTATTTCTATGACACCAATCAGCCGTGCAACAAGCGGCAGCCCGGCAGTGGTTGCTCGGCCCTGGGTGGGTACAGCCGGCAACTTGCAGTCATCGGTGCAAGCGAGGCCTGTATCGCGACCTATCCCGGAGACATGGCCGTGGCCATGCGTTTACTGGATGCCGTGGTCGAGACAATCCGTCCGAATGGCTCGACCCGCAGCATCCCGATCGCAGACTTTCATCGGCTGCCGGGGACAACGCCGCATCTTGAAAACGTGTTGCAGCATGGTGAGCTGATCACGGCTGTAACCCTACCTAAACCATTGGGAGGCCTGCAGATTTACCAGAAGGTTCGCGATCGCGCCTCCTATGCGTTCGCATTGGTCTCTATCGCTGCGGTTGTGCAGTCTGATGGCTCTGGCAGGGTCGCTGTCGGCGGCATCGCGCCGAAGCCTTGGCGTCTTGAAGATGCCGAGGCAGAGATGCCTCGCGGTGCGAAGGCTGTTGCGGCGAAGCTGCTTGCCGGAGCGAACCCTACCGGGGAAAACGCCTTCAAGGTGAAGCTGGTGGAACGCACGCTGGCTTCTGTGTTGCTCGAAGCAAAGGAGACACGCGCATGAAGTTTGAGACTCCTGCCGGAGCAAACCCTACGGACCGGCTCGAAGTACTGGGCAAGCCGACCAGCCGATATGAAGGCCCATTGAAGACGACCGGCACCGCCAAATACGCCTATGAGCAGAACGAAGCTGCGCCCAATGCCGCATATGGCTATGTGCTTGGCGCGGCGATCGCGAAGGGTACGATACGCTCTATCAACCTCCGCATTGCGAACGCGTCACCCGGCGTGCTGGGCATCGTGACGTACCAGAACATTCCGCGCCTCGGCGTGGGAGAGTTCTATGTAGACCGGACGCTTGCCGGCCCTGACGTCGCTCACTACCATCAGGCTGTTGCGGTTGTAGCGGCCGAGACCTTCGAGCAGGCGCGAGCTGCCGCCAACCTGATCGAAGTGAAGTATGAGCGTGAGCCGGGAAAGTTTGACCTCGCGGCCGGAATGTCCAGCGCGGTCGCTCCGAAGCCGGGGCCGTTCTCACCGCCAGCCGAATCACGGGTGGGCGACTTCGAGGGGGCCTTTGTAAAAGCTCCGGTAACGATCGATGCGACTTACACGACGCCGGACCACGCCCACGCCATGATGGAGCCGCACGCAACCATTGCAGCATGGAAGAATGGCAAGCTGACGCTGTGGACCTCCATCCAACAGATGAACTGGGGCGTGCGTGATTTGGCGGACACACTCCACATCGACAAAGCGGACATCCGCATGATCTCGCCGTATATCGGAGGCGGGTTTGGAGGCAAAGGCACCATCCTCTGCGATGCAGTGCTCGCATCCCTCGCAGCTCGCATGATTGGACGGCCTGTGAAGCTCACCCTGCCTAGACCTCTTATGTTTAACAACCTGACCCATCGTCCTGCCACGCTGCAAAGGGTGCGGCTTGGTGCAACGCAGGACGGCACGCTGACAGCAATCGGCCATGAGAGTCTGTCCGGCAACCTGCCTGGTGGCAGTTCCGAGAAC
Source organism: Bryobacteraceae bacterium (assembly GCA_965214005.1). GTDB lineage: Bacteria > Acidobacteriota > Terriglobia > Bryobacterales > Bryobacteraceae > Bog-105. The sequence continues at coordinate 66,907 of CBDCAQ010000001.1, read as the reverse complement.
TGCACCCTACCGACAAAGACGCTTTATGCCGGTCCCAACCGTTTTACCCGTCTCCGTCTGACGGAACTGAACTTGTCGGAAGGTGCCGCGATGCGTGCACCGGGCGAGGCGTCCGGCATGATGGCGCTCGAGATCGCGATGGACGAGCTTGCGGAGAAGCTCGGCATAGACCCCGTCGCGCTGCGGGTCAAGAACGACACACAGGTTGACCCGGCAGACCCGAAGAAACCCTTTTCAACGCGCCAACTTGTGAAATGTCTGCAGACCGGTGCGGAGCGCTTTGGATGGAACAAGCGTAATGCGAAGCCCGGCATGACTCGCGACGGACAATGGTTGCTTGGTATCGGCGTTGCCTCTGCCATTCGCGGAGCACCAGCGTTGAAGTCTGCGGCACGCGTCCGTTTAGACAGGCAAGGATTCGTCACCGTAGAAACGGATATGACGGACATCGGCACGGGCACCTACACCATCATTGCCCAGACGGCCGCGGAGGTCATGGGCATCTCGCTCGATCGTGTTGTGGTTCGCCTGGGCGACTCAAGCTTCCCGGAATCGCCTGGTTCCGGGGGCCAATGGGGTGCCGCATCGTCGACCGCGGGGGTCTACGCCGCATGCATGAAGTTGCGCGAGGCTGTAGCGGAGCAGTTGGGCTTCCATCCTGAGAAGGCAGAGTTTAGCGACGGCGAAGTTCGTGTCGACGGCAAACGCTGGCCTTTGGCCGACGCTGCGAAAGCAGGCGATTTAGTCGCTGAAGACGCAATGGAATACGGCACCCTCAACAGGGAGTACCTCCAGACAGCCTTCGGCGCGCATTTCGTCGAGGTGGGCGTCCATGCCGCAACTGGAGAAATACGCATCCGGCGCATGCTTGCAGTTTGCGCTGCCGGACGCATCCTGAATCCAAAGACCGCCCGCAGCCAGGTAATCGGTGGCATGACCATGGGCGCGGGTGCAGCACTCATGGAAGAGATGGTCGTCGATAAGAAAGCAGGCTTCTTCGTCAACCATGATCTCGCCGGCTACGAGGTCCCGGTGCACATGGACATTCCGCATCAGGACGTCGTCTTCCTGGAAGAGATCGATCCTACGATGGGTCCTCTCAAAGCAAAGGGTGTCGGCGAACTCGGCATCTCCGGAGCGGCTCCTGCCGTTGCAAATGCCATCTACAACGCCACCGGCATCCGCGTGAGACAGTACCCAATCACGCTCGACAAGCTCCTGGACCAGCTTCCTCCACTGAACGCAGACCGAATGGGGTAGCTGAAGCTGGGTGTCACGAGGGGAAGCGGAGATGCCTGGATTAATCCGCAGTTAGGGCGATTGCCGGTTGAGTGCGTCTGATAACAGTGCCCGAAACTCACTGACATGATGAGGCTCATATTCAAGCCGAGATAGATGGTGGACGCAGAAAGGCGATTCAGGCAGGTCTCATCGCCTTCGCCGCTGCCTTGTGGGACGGCAAGATCGCATCTGGAATGGAGACAATGATGTCTGACAAAAGCAGTTTAGAAAAGAGAACGGTCCAAGCTTCCGCGCTCCACGCCGTGTCACCTGCGCTTGAGCACTACACGAATGATGCCGTTCTGAATGGTGTCTGGGTGCGTCCTGGGTTATCCGGCCGTGACCGAGGTCTGGTCACATGCGCTGCTCTCATTGCGCGGCTGCAGACCGTCGAGATGCCGTTCTACTTCAGTTTGGCCCTCGACAAAGGGCTTGGGCCAAGCGAGTTGTCTGAACTCATAACGCATCTCGCGTTCTACGCAGGCTGGCCAAATGCCACTGCGGCCGTCTCGGCCGCGAGCGATATCTTCCGCGCAAGGGGAGTGTCACAGAAGGACTTGCCGCGAGCGAAAGTCAAGCTGCTGCCCCTGGATGAAGAGGGTGAATCCAAGCGCGCCGCGTTGGTGAGCGGTATGCTCGGGAGCACTAGCCCTGGCCTCGTGAAGAACACGACAGACCTGTTATTCCGCGATCTCTGGCTTCGTCCGGCATTGGCTCCTCGCGACCGCAGCCTAGTCACCGTCACCGCGCTAATCGCTTCCGGGCAGGTCGCCCAGATTCCATATCACCTGAACAAGGCCATGGACAACGGCCTGACGGCAATCGAGGCGGGTGAGGTCATTACGCACGTGGCGTTCTACGCCGGCTGGCCTACCTGCTTTTCAGCAGCTCCGGTCTTCAAGGATGTTATCGAGAAACGAACGGCATAGCGCTGCTGTGAGAGCTACAACACTTTCGATTTGCTCCTACACGGCGACTATACGTAATGTGACTTATAAGATGTAAGCTACTCTTCCAAAACACTTAGAGAGTCATCGCAGCTGCGGTCGCTGTCAAAATCTTTGCACTGCGGAGCCTTTTGTTTAGCTGCTGTCGATTCGACTTCTTTCTGGACGGACCATGCGGCTTTTCGTCGCGAATGGCGACAAAGCTCGCATAAAGCAGATGACGTTCGGCGCAAGGCGGTTTGCCGTGTGTGATCGCAAGCTAAGAGAAGCGGTTTTGGAGCGGGAGGGCTACCGTTGCCGCGTCTGCGATGCATCGGGCCGCGATAAGCGTTCAATCATTGTGCATCATCGGGTTCCTGGAAAATCGGTCTTGAACCTGATGCTGTCGTTGTGTCCTGGTTGTCATGCGAAAATCCATCGCACGAAAGCAGTCCTCTCGGCGATGCCGCCCCTCTTATTGGAATTGTGGCGAGAGTTGCACCCAATGGGACATGAGCAGGCACAACTCGACTTCGACCGGAAGAAGCCTGCGGCGAAGCCGACTCGCTTGTTCCGCGAGTAGCGCCCTAACTGAAATATCTACAACTTCACCGCACGAAGCCGCAAAGAGTTGGCAATGACAGAGACGGAACTGAAGCTCATGGCTCCGGCCGCAATCATTGGATTGAGTAACAGGCCGAAGAAGGGGAACAGCACTCCGGCGGCCAGCGGCACTCCAATCGCGTTGTAAATGAAAGCGAAGAAAAGGTTCTGACGGATGTTGCTCATGGTGGCCTGGCTGAGGTGTCGCGCTCTAAGAATGCCGCGAAGATCGCCGGTTAGGAGCGTAATGCCACCAGCTTCCATCGCTACGTCGGTGCCGGTACCCATGGCAATTCCGATACTGGCCTGTGCGAGTGCCGGAGCGTCGTTCACCCCATCACCGGCCATGGCTACAATCGCACCCTGCTGCTGATACTTTTTGACGACTTCAGCCTTCTGCTGAGGAAGAACATCGGCTTCGAACTCGATACCGAGTTTGTCCGCAACGGCCCGCGCCGTGGTCTGGTTGTCTCCTGTGACCATGATGACCTTGAGGCCTGCCGCTTTCAGTTCGCGGATAGCGTCGGGAGTGGATTCCTTGATCGGATCGGAGACGCTGACAAGGCCGGCGGGCTTACCGTCTATGGCAACCATCATGACGGTCTGGCCTTCTTTTCTGAGAGTTTCAGCTTGGGTGAGCATCGGTGGTGCCGGGTCGATACCCAGCTCTCGGAACAGCTCGGAGTTGCCTGCAGCGATTTGCCTGCCGGAAATGGTTCCTTTCACGCCCTTTCCGGTGGTGGAGCTGAATCCCTGCACATCCGTAAGGGTGAGCTTCTTCGCTTCGGCTCCCTTCACGATGGCCGCTGCGAGAGGATGCTCGCTCGAACGTTCAAGGCTTGCGACGAACTGCAGAAGTTCCGATTCGCTGGTACCGGGTTGAGGAAGGACCGAAGCAAGCGTCGGCTTGCCTTCGGTGAGGGTTCCGGTCTTATCGACGATCAGCGTGTTCACTTTACCGAAGGTCTCCAAGGACTCGGCATCGCGAATGAGGATGCCGGCTCCGGCACCCCGGCCCGTACCCACCATGATGGCCATTGGAGTAGCCAGCCCCAGGGCGAACGGGCAAGCGACGATCAGGACCGCAACGGCGTTCACGAGAGCGTGTGCGAAGCGGGGCTGAGGACCAATTAGATACCAGACGACGAACGTGGCCACCGCTGCAAGGATCACGGCTGGAACGAAAAACGATGCAACGCGGTCGGCAAGCCGCTGGATTGGCGCACGGGACCGCTGCGCCTGGCTGACCATCTTGACGATCTGGGAGAGAAGAGTATCCGCTCCGATCCGCTCAGCCCGCATGACAAAGCCACCCGTGCCGTTCACGGTGCCTCCGGTCACCTTGGCCGCAACATCTTTCTCGACAGGAATTGGCTCGCCGCTGACCATGGACTCGTCAATCGAACTATGTCCCTCCAGCACCACGCCATCGACAGGAACCTTCTCGCCCGGCCTGACCCGCAGCCGGTCGCCCACCTGAACGTGATCGAGCAGCACGTCACTTTCGCCGCCCTGTTCGTCCAGGCGTCTGGCAGTCTTCGGAGCCAAACCCAACAGCGCACGAATAGCACTGCCGGTCTGACTGCGGGCACGTAGTTCCATCACCTGTCCCAGCAGGACCAGCGCAATGATGACGACCGCAGGCTCGAAGTAGAGCGCGATCTCGCCACCTTCCGCACGAAACGATGGAGGAAAGATCTGGGGAGCTATCGTAGCCACGGCGCTGTAAAGGAAGGACGCCCCCGTGCCAAGCGCAATCAGCGTGAACATATTGAGATGGCGGTTCACGACCGATTGCCAACCTCGCACGAAGAACGGCCAGCCACACCAAAGCACGACGGGCGATGCCAGCGCAAACTCGATCCAGGCCCAGGTTCGGGCTGACAGCATGTGCTGCAGCGGCATGGAAGGAAAGAGGTCAGAGACCATGAGCGCCAGCAGGGGCACGGCCAAAGCGACGCTGGTCCAAAAGCGACGCGTCATGTCCGTCAGCTCGGGATTCGCCTCTTCCACGGTGGTCTCCCGTGGTTCAAGCGTCATACCGCAGATGGGGCAGTTGCCCGGCTCCTGCTGGCTGATCTGCGGGTGCATGGGACAGGTGAAGTCGCTCCGAGTTACCGGCGCTTTTATCGTGGCGGGTTCTAGCGCCATGCCGCACTTGGGGCAGGCCCCCGGCCCCATTTTGTGAACTTCGGGGTCCATGGGGCAGATGTATTCGACGTTCTCCTGGCCTTTCGACGGCAAATCTGCGGATTTTGCGACCGGTTGCAAATAGCTTTTGGGATCGGCCGCGAACTTTGTGGCACAGGAACGATTGCAGAAGTGGTAGGTCTTTCCTTCAACCTCCTGCGAGCTCACAGCGTCCTGCGGTTCAATCATCATCCCGCACACGGGATCGCGTACTAACTCAGCTTCTTGAACCTCTGCCATGGCTTGCTCCTGTAAACCTGCGGATGCGGCAGACTGGCAACACTTCGCCAGTTCACCGCCCCGGGCCTCTTACTTCACGAACTGCTGGGGGTTGGCGTCGAACTTGCGCTTGCATCCTGGGGCGCAGAAGTAGTACGTCTGGCCCTGATACTCGCTCTTGCCCGCCGCTTCGTTTGGGTCGATCTGCATCCCGCACACGACATCCTTCACCATTTGGCTTGTCTCCTTCGTTTTGGTTCCGCTGCAACAACACATGGGCTTTTCTCCTTACCCATGCAGACGCACGTGCCCGCTTTCTCTTACACCTGGCGTTTACAGGTGCAATCCAGGCAGTTGTGATCTGCGCACGCACCGCAGACCTGGGTGAGCTTCTTCGCCGCCGCGCGGCGAGCCCGATGCAACCGGACAGAAGCGTTGTTCGGCGTTGTGCCCTCGGCTTGTGCGAAGTCTGCAATCGACTCGCCTCCAAGATCGATACGCTCCAGGGCGGCGCGATACTCCGGCTTGAGGGTCTTGACGACGCCTCCTACGCAGGCGCACAGATTCGCCTCGTCCTCGGTTTCGTAGCTCAGGGGAGCTTCCGCCACAAACTGGTCGTGCGCGCGGGTACGGGCAGCGTTCCTGCGGTAGTGGTCCACAAGGGCATTGCGCAGCATGCGGTAAAACCATGCCACCACACTCTCGGTGTTCTGAATCTGCTCGCCTTTTTCGAGCGCCTTCGTGTAGGCCGCTTGCAAAATGTCTTCTGCAGCTGCGGGATCGCCTACCCGTCGTGTCAAGAAGCCCAGAAACTCCGCCCGGTGCTCCAGAAGCTCCGCGAGGAGAGCACTCGGTTCCGGCGCGGAGTGTGCGACGATCTCGATAGCCTTCATGCCATCGCCTCTTTCAGTCCTGTTTTCACGAGGATGTAGTTCATAGGGTACGCGGTGAAGAAGCCGGCAATCATGGCGAACTGCATCATGAACCAATAGCCAGCCTGATTGGGCTGAAGGTGCGGATGCGGAAAGATCACGAAGTAGGTAAGCAGCATCCAGCCGTACATGCCGAGCTGCCAAGCGGTGATGGAGAATGTGTCGGCTTTGATGGCGGCCCAGATGCCTTCCCAGCCTGAGATGCCGCGCATGGGTGCGATGGTGAAGTATTGGAAGCCAATGCCGAGCAGCCAGGCCAGGATGTAGTCGATCACGAAGCTGGCCCAGAGGTCCGAACCCCACAGCGTGAGGGCAAAGCCGAATACGGCGAAGTCGGCGACAACATCCCCGAGGGCGCAGCCTGCACCGCAGTGGCTGGCGGCTACACCGGTCTGAGAGGCTTTCGGATGCTCTTTGGCCTCCTTCATCATCCTCTTGTGCTGCTCTTCGGACATCTCCTGCTGCGCGTCCTTTGCCTTCTTGCGGCCTATGCGGAAGTAGGCCCAGAGCGCGAACACGCTGCCATAGAGAGCAGTCACCGGCCAGACAATGTTCATCACGTTCATCTTTTAAGGATGCCGCACGACATCGACTGCGATCACAATGGAGCAAAGGAATGCGATTCCGAGCGAAATCCAAGCTATGGTTTCGAACATGGGTCACCTCAATGGGATTGGCCGTGGGGAGCTTCGCCGTGATCCATCGGCTCCTCCGTGTGAGTTAGCACCTTCTGCTCTTCGGCAGGGGTGAGTTTGGGAAGATGTCGGACGTAAGCGACCATCTTCCATGCGTGTTCATCGTCATCACCGGACTTCCCGAATGCTGGCATCCCCGACCAGCGAACACCGTTCTTGATGACCCAATAGAGTTCGCCATCGGACATCTCCTGTGTTTCTTCAGAGCGCAGGTCGGTGGGACGGGGATACATGATGCCGTGGAACTTCGGATTACCGCTGCCGTCGTCGCCATGACAAACCGCACAATGTTCCTCGTAATGCCCTCCGGCTTCGATCAGGTCTATGCCATGTGCGGAAAGAGGATTCTGCATCTTCTCGTATCGCTCGGGAGTCGAGCTGTCGTACGCCTTCATTGCGATGCTTGCTTCGATGTTTGAGGGCTCCGGCCGAGAGCTGAATCCTCCGTGCCAGAGCACTCCGAAGGCGACGAAAACCACCACTACTCCTGCCAAAGCTATCGCGGCCCAAACATTGATCACTCGCTGCATAGTTCGCTGCCTCCTTGTCGGTTTCATTACTGGTTCGGTCCGGGCGCAGTCGGCAGGTTCATCGTGGTTGAATCCTGACCGATGCTCATGGGCTCGTCCAGCCCATTCATCAGCGTGTAGTTCTGGAGAGCGATCGCGGCGCGCCACTCTTCGTTGAGAGCCTGGATGTAGGTAAGCTGCAGCGTGAAGAGCATGTGCTGGGCGGCAAGGACATGAGGGTATCCCTGTGCCATCTGTTGGTACTTCGTGACCTCCAACTCGTAAGCGCGCCGGGCACGCGGCAACATCTCAGTGCGATACCGCTCTGCGGTGAAGCGGGCCGTCTGATACTGCTGTGCGTAAGGTTCCGCGCGGTTCCGAGTGAGAAGCTGAGTCCGAATCACATCATGGTGTGCTCGATCCAATTCAACCCTAGCCGCTTCAATGTTGCCCTGATTGCGATTCCAGAGAGGAAGTTGAACGCCCGCCTCTGCGAAGCTCATCCAACCTGCCTTGATGTTCGTCGATCCGAGAGTCTCGCCGGAGTACCACTCGCCCGCTTTGAGGTTGAGATTTGGCACTCTCTCTCGCTGTGCAGATTTGACACGAGCCTCTGCAACGACGACGTTGGCTTGCGCCTGCTTCACGGCGGGGCTTTCCTGCATGTCGGTGACGACCATCCCTTCGGGATCAAGCTCGGGAGGGTCGACGAGGCTGCCGGTTAGAGGCTGCGGTGCGAGGTAGCTTTGACCGGAGTAGGTTGCGAGCTGAGTAAAGGTAGCCAAGAACATGCGCTGCGCGTTCACAAACTCAACTTTCGCTTGTTCTGCGGCTATTTCAGCGTTCAACACCTCGGAAGAATCGGCCTGACCGACCCTCTCCAACTCGTGTGCGTTGGTTTGAGCGTCAAGGGCCACTTTGAGCAGTCGGTCATGGACAACGACCGACTGCTGGGCCGCAAGGGTGTCGAAGAATGCTCTCGCAACATCGTTATGAATGCGGGCCTTCTGGATTTCCACGGCGTACTCATTCGAGCGTCCTTCGGCTCGGTAGATGTCCCGCCGCAGAGCGAGCTTCCTTCCAAGGATGAACTCTTGCGAGAAGAACGCGCCTTCTTCGCCTCCGTGATACTCCCCTCCCCGGATGTGATCTCCCGAATAACCGACGATTGGATCGGGCGGAAGACCCATTTGGCGGGCCTGTTGCCTGGAACGGTCAACGTTCTCTTGCGCTTGCGATAGCGTTGGATTGGTCCTATCGGCTAATGCGAGGAAGTTCTCAACCGTCATCGGTTCCCGGCTAACGACATCCCTCAGCAGTTCCGGGGCGGGCAGGTCACTGCCTGTACGGAAATCGATCGCTTCGGGCTCCTGCAGCTCCTGGATAGGCAGCTTAGTGGAGCTTGCGTCGCTGCCCGGACCGGGTTTGCCCTGGGGCCGGTTGGCTTGCTGTTGGAAGGACTGCGTGACGCTATCGGCCGCGGCTTTCGCTTTCGCGTCTGCGGCGTCCTGACTCATGCTCTTCATATCGCCAGGCATTGGGTCGGGTACATTCTTCGTGCGGTTCGGTTTTGGAGCCGGAGCTTGTTGAGGTTTGGTCGGCGGTGGGTCCATCTTCATGCCGGGCATATCCGGCATGGACTGTTGGGCCTGCAGCGTGCAGGCGCTTGCTGCAATGGCGAAGCTAAGCGCCAGATTCTGAATTTTCATGTCTTCTCCTGGACCCGAAGGTCTGGCTTGTTGTGCTTCGATTCGGGTCTAGCCGCGCGTACCCTTTTGAGGAGTGGCGTAGAGGGAGACATAGGGGTCATTAGGCCGGTTCGCAGTGCGCATGGCGGAAACAACCTGGTCGTACTGCTCCGGGGGAAGCACGCGGATGAACGTCATCATGCCTTGCATAAACCGCGACCAGTTGGGCCGAAGACCAAGGTTTTCAGGCTTCTCGACCAGCTTGTCCATGTTCATCATCGGACCTTCCATGTACGCGTCCTGGGGGAAGTTCGGGACGTTGTTCGCACTTGGAGAGGTCTCGCCCATTTGGGCCTTCATGCTGTCGGAACCCATATCGAAGGCGTCGAGATTGCGCTGCTGCTCCTGGCTGAGCTTGATGCTTTTCTTGTTCTGCTCCTGCATCATGCCCATCATTCCGGCGTCGAGATGAGTGTTCGCCAGTGGACCATCCGGAGCGGTAGCTCGAGCGCCAGCACCCAGTGATGCAGCGGGAATGGCTGGATCTCCGGTAGGCTTCGGGGCACTCATGTCCATGCCCTTCGTCCCACCCATGTCCATTCCAGCCATGTCGCCCTTCATCTCGTCGCCGTTCTCACCGCGCGGGGTAATCCGGCCATGGCTGTCGTCCCCGCGCAGTCCTTTGCCGCCTGGATACCCTGCCATGCGTGTCATCGGACCCGCCTGCGAGGCCATCTGGTTCATCATGTGGTGAGGCAGATGGCAGTGGAGCATCCAATCGCCCGGATTGTCTGCGACGAACTCGACGTTCCGAGTCTGGGCCACTCCAACGAGCACTGTGTTGCCTGGCCACCAGGCCGTCTCCGGAATGCGGCCTCCCTCCGTACCGGTCGTGTAGAAGGTGTGGCCATGGATATGCATCGGATGATGATCCATGCCGAGATTTACAAAACGAATCCTGACGCGGTCGCCCTGACGAACGATGAGGGGCGTGGCCAATGGACCTGCTTTACCGTTCAGCAAAAGCCAGTTGAACTCCATCATCATCGTGTTGGGTGTGGTCGAGTTTGCGAGAACCGCATACTCCTGGAGATGGATCGCGAAATCCTTATCGCAATGAGGACGGTAGGGAACTCGCGGGTGCATGATGAACGCGCCCAGCATTCCGGCAAGCTCCTGCATCGCCATATGTGAATGGTAGAAATAGGTTCCTTCCTGCTTGATGAGGAAGTTATACGTAAAACTCTGGCCGGGACGAACGGGCTCCTGGCTGATGCCGGGCATACCGTCGTATCCGATCTGATCTTCAAATCCATGCCAGTGAAGAGAACTGGCCTCGGGCAATTCGTTCTTGAAGATGACCCGTACCTTATCGCCCTGCGTAACCTGGATCGTCGGGCCGGGTGCGGAACCATTGAAGCCCCAGACATCGATCGTTTTATCGGGCGCGATCTGCTGCTTGAAAACATGAGCCGTTAGGCGAAAAACCTTTACGTCGCCATCCATCTCAAAGGGGAGATCGCCTACGTCTGTCGTCACGACCGGGGTAGTTCTCACCGCGCCGCCGCGCGTATCGACCTTTGAGAGGGAGCCGCTGCTTGTGCCTAGATAACCTCCAGAAGCAGCAACCTGGCTGGAAGTATGAGACTCGTTATGAGTTGTTTGGGCTACGGCGCGGCTTGCAAAGAGCCCCGCACCTAGACCGAAGGTGCTTTGAAGAAAAGATCGGCGATTCGCCATGGAAAAGCTCCGGAAACACAGTGAGGCGTAGAGTTCTGGCGTCTCTGGGTAACGGAGTGATGTGCTGAGATCCAAACAGAAAAGGAACAAAGCGACGCACTCCTACCAGCGACACAGGGTCGGGGAGGAGGGTCGCTGAATTAGGTGCGGAGAGTCGTGTGGAGAGAAACCGGAGAAGCCTTTTGAATGGGTGGGGGGCCTCTCACCGGCACGATGCCGCTTGGTACGGCATACTCCTGCGGTATCGAATACAGGAGGGGAACCTGATGGCTTAGGTCAAGGCTGGTAAACGCCTGCGCGTCGGACTTCAACAAGACGGGTTGCTGAGCGCAGATGTGATGAAAACAACTCTGTGCAACTCCCGAGACGACTGGAAAGCTTGGAATGGTTTCGCCCACCTGACTCTCGCCCATTCCGGGCATTGTCGACATGGAATCAGTGCTTTGTTGAGAGCCGTGCGTCGCTGCGGAATGGCAACTCGCTCCCTGACTCGCTGCTCGGTCACAGTGGATCTGGCAAGCGGAGGAAAGGGGCGAGAGCGACAGTAAGATCACTGCCAGTAAGCTCGCCAATGTCGCCCGGAAACGCATATAGATAGTATCCACTCTCAATCGCTTGGATGCCATTTTGCTCCAATCGATGCTTTCAAGAACCAAACGATGCTAAGACTTCGGTGAGATAAACGAGCGGAGCAGGCTCCTTTCACACCGGAGCCTGCTTGATTTAACGATCCATGCGTTCAAGAATCGGCCCCAGAAGATAGGCGACGAAGAACCCGCCGCTCCATATAAGGGCGGAGCCCCAAAGGATGACACGGCTCAGTTTGCTCACTTCGCCGCACGTCGTTGGATCGTCGGCTGCGCATACTTCACCCTGCTGCAGTCTGGGAGCAATGACGTAAGTCACGACAAAGCTTGCCGCTATCAGTGTCCCCGCGATGCTGAATGTCCAGATTTTGTGACGAGAAAGACTGACCAGCCACGGAGCTGCGGAAAGCAGGGAGGCGACCGTCGTTCCCAGCCCGAGCAGAACGAGGATGGAGGGCAACGCACAGCAGATGAGGGTGCTGAACGAGCTAAACAGGGAGAAGTAGTTGAGCAGGGCCGCTCTTTTGGCCCTCCGTTCCGGCGCAAGTGAGAGTGTGGTTGACGTCATTGTGCCTCCGCAATCGTCGTGTAGCGAAGCGTATCGGGCACTTTGCCCTTGCTCGCCTGGGGGAGAGTGCCAGAAATCGTCACAGTCTTACCGAGCATCATGGCGAGGTCACCCGGCGTCCCGGCCGCTTTCAGGGCGAAACGGTCTTGAGTGCCTGCAACCTCAAAGAACGGCGCGGCGGCGCTCCCGGTCACCCTTCCTCTGGCAATGATGTTTGCGTCTTTATGTGTAAAGCCGTTCTTCTCAACCGCTTCATTGAACTGGTGCATGGATGCGTTGCTGCCTGGCGTAAGCTTGATGGTCACAAGGCCAGTATTCAGGTCCACGTCCACCGTATTTACGCCCTGAATACCCTTCATGGAAACGTGGATGGCATGGGCGCACGGCGCACAATCCATTCCGAAGACGGTGAGGTTTACCTGCTGGTATTCCGCATGGGCGGCAAGAGTGAAGCAAAAAAGAGCTGCTGCTGCGAGTTTATTTTTCATCGTCGATCCTTTAGTGAGAACTGTTGTGTGCGGAGAATTTGAGGTAGCTGAAGTTGATGGCAAAGCGGACGTGTTCTCGTCCGTAGAGACTGTCAGAAGCATCCCGGTAAACGGGTGCCTGCACTCCCGCCGAAATGGAGATGGTTTTGAAGATGGCGAGGATGGAAGGGCCAAGCCAGACCGTGGTTGCGCTGCTGCTGGGCAGGGCCGCACCTGCGATTCGCACGTTGCCCGTGTGTTCGCCGGTCAACTCCGCAAATCCCCGATAGTCCCACTGGTCGTACCCTCGTCTGAGCTTTGCTGGGCGATAGCCATAGACACCACTCCACGAGATCGTGTCGGGCCTGCGGCTCTGATATGCCTCGGCGAAGCGTGTATAGCCTGCACCAACCCAGACATACTGACTCCTCGAAGCGAGACCAGAAGCGAGAGAACCCGCAACGCCAGGTGCCCGATGAAGGCCGGAGAGGATGCCGGAATCCTGCTGTGGTCCCGGCACTACGAGCCCAAGGGAAGCCGTCGATTCAATCCGCTTACCTACACTCGTGACCGAATGAAGGAAGCGCCATGACGCTCCGGCAGACCATTCACCCCCTGGATAGACGCGGCTTTCAGGAAGCGACCCACTGCCGAACGTCGCGGGAAGGAAGACGTTGGCGGTGATGTGAGGCGTGATGCCATACCCGCACCCGGTCCCGGTAGAGAACTGCGAGCCCTTTGACCCGCTGCGACCGAAGATGCCGGCATCGCAGCTTACCTCTCCCTGGGAGTTGACGGGTGTTGCATAGCTGAAAACAGGGCCGTGGTCAGAGGCAAAAGCAATTCCTGGCAGTGCGAGAGCACAGACCAGAACCATAGAAGATTTCATGAATGCTCCATTGTTCGAATAAGAGGAAACGCAGGCACACAGAGGCGTGCGGGGTCATTCGATCAGGAGCGAATCAGATCCGGAGCACAGATATTTGAGCAGTCAACAACCCTGGCGGGGAATGCTCGTCTGGGGCTCGAAATTGAGAGGGCGGCGCGGTCTGATGAGAATGAAGCAGAGGTGCAAGCCACGCGATGACCGAGAGGTGGATATCTGTTCCAGGCGTCACCGTCGCAAGCTGAGGACTCTGGTCTGTCTTCACTTCAGTCTTGCAGCAAACCATCTTTTCCATGCCACCGCAGTTGCGGTGCATAGAACGACAGCAGGCACTTTCTTCCTGCGTCATTGCTTTTCCGGTCATGCAGGCCAGCAAGGGAGCTGCTGCAAAGAGCAGGATCAGCATCGCCACGAAGCTGGCCAGGCGCTTAACCATCTCATGAGTATATGCTTTCTGAGCGAGCCGCATGAGCTCAACGCCGTTGGTGGTAAACCGCAGGCCCGCGGGTGAGCTGGGAAAGCGCTTGTACAGTCGAGAGATGGCTTTCAATAGCTGCCACCAGAGATCCGGGAGAGCACCCTGAAGAACGAACAACAGAGCACCAGCGCTCAAGAACGCATAAAGATTCAATTTTCGTCTTTTTTAGCCGGCAGGCGAGATGTGTCTACCCATACACTTCTGCTGGCAATTCTGTTGGCGATTACCTGCTTTTATGCAAATCTTGCGCGCGACTCTTACATGGACGACTTCAGAGCTTTTTATGTGGCGTCCGCAGCAACGCTTCACCATCTTGACCCGTATTCCAACAATGTCGGGGTTGATGAGAAGTATGCTGATGCACTTTGGCTAAGGGAGGACAGCCGATTTATCTACCCTCCCTCTGCACTGTTCTTCGTCGCTCCTCTCTCAAAGATTTCTTATAAATGGTCGAAGACGGGATTCGGGACCGTCATGGCGCTCATTATGGCGGGGCTGTTGTCTTCGCTTCACAGACGATTTCCAAAGCAAACCCTCACACTTCTGGTCCTGTTCCTGACCTTGCCAATGTTCATGAACATCGACAACGGCAACATGGACATTCTCATTCTTGCTTTGACGATGGCTGCGTTTTATTTGGATGACGGTCTTGCCGCGGGATTCTGTCTAGGACTTGCGATCTCTATCAAGTTTGCGCCACTGCTGACCATTCTCTGGTTTGTAAGTCAGAAGCGTTGGAAGACTGCAGGGTGGAGCCTGGGTATCAGCGGTGTTCTCGCATTGGCGGCATTCCACATTTGGGGTGCCAGCTACTATCAGGAGTTTTTCATTCACCTTGTCCAGCATGCGAAGGAAGGGATGCCACAACTTGAGCACACCTTTCAGACAGTCAGAATCATTCAGGACAGAACGATCGTCACGTCTGACGGTCTGTATGCTTATCAGCACGACATAGGCGGATACGCACAGAATCCCCTACGATTTCTCGGTAAGGTTGGCGGAGTGCTGGGTCCCACTCTGTTGCTTGGATTCACCTTCTGGTTGTATGCGACCAGGAAGGGAAGATCTTTGAACTGCCAACGCAGCTTCTTCCTATTTCTGGTCATAAGCCTGACTGCGAATCACCTGCTTTGGGCCATGGGACTTGTAGCCTGCTTTCCACTGACGGTACTCCTCGTGGATGAATCTAGAGCGCCGCGGCAATCAGCGCTCTTGCTGCTGGTTCCTCTCATCCTTACAAAGCAGTTCGTCGGGGAGGGTAACTTTCTTCTCTGGTTGTGCGCGGCTGCGTTCTGTATGGTCCGGAACGGCTGGTTTTCGCCCGTCAAAGGGTTGACTGCATCACAGCCTGTTTTTTGAAGTGGTCAGCAAGCCGATGGACGACTACAAACAATCGAAGGAAGTCTTCAAGCTGAGAGAGCTTGTCTAAGGTCAGCACAGCCCGCAGTCTTGCGGGCTTTGGAGCGCTTGTCTGCGGCTGATGCAAAAACTCGTAAACGAGCGCAAACTAAATTCGTCGAGCGGAAGAAGCTCCGGCTGGTCTGCCGAAGCCGGGTTGCGCTCCCAATCCGGGCAACACTCTCCTTCACGGCTGCGGGAAACAACTTAGAACTGGGGTAGCTGTTGCAGTTGCCGTCTTCGGTTCGAACTCCGGGGAAGCGTTTGTCGATGTGCTTGGCCCGCTGATCCAGGTGCCGGCTCTGATCGGCTTGGGCAACGTCGCGTTCTGGATGAGACGCCGGTACTTAAGCTCAGAACTGAAGGGGTTTCAACTTCATCTGTCGAAGATGCTTCATAGCCGCGTCTGATAATGATCCGAGAATCGTGTTGCTGCAAAGTTCAGATGTCCGGACAGTTACAAAGTAGAAATGTCCGGTAGTCGTAGTGCGGTGTGTAATGTGGGAATCGCCGTACTCTGGCGATTTCCAAGGACTGTGGGAAGAGTGGGACGGCTTCATCGTTCCACGCTTTCCATCAGGCCGTCATTTCCACCGCTTCAGTTTTTCGTTCGCGCTTGCGATATCCGATCTTCTCACTGTTGGTCTTGATCTTCGGAATAAACTTCACCTCCTGATCGGCCTTGATGATCCGAAGCGCATGGCCCAGTCGCTTGTTCTCGACAACCGCGGCATGGCTTACCCGCTGGTCCTTATCGAAGACACGATAGGGAAGTACCTGTCCCTTCCAGCGCACCTCCAGCTGTCCATCGGAGAAGTCGTAGAGGTCGACGTACTGACCGCCAAGCTCCTCCGACACCAAACTTCGGTCCAGGATCAACTGCTTCCGATCGTACGCCAAGGTAAGCTGCTGGCCGACGTGCCGCTGCTCGCGGTGGCAGAGGATATCGCGCAGCCGATCCGCCTGGACTGGAACAGGTCGGTGCAAATCCTCTGGTCGTGCCGCTCGCACCGCAAACTTCTCGTTGAAACGCACCAGGAACTTCGCGAGGAAGACGTTCCCGGCAGCCATGTCGCACACGTTGGCGAGCCGGAGTTCCTTCACCAGGCGGTCCTGCAGCGTGCGGTTTACCCGCTCGACGCGGCCTTTGGCCTGGCTGGAGTTCGCGCAGATGATCTCGATGTTCAGCTCTGCCAGCGCCCGGCCGAACTGCGTCATCCCCGCACCACCCTGGGCCTCACGGTTGATGCGGAACACCGAGTGCTTGTCCGAGTAGAACGCCACCGGGCAGCCATGAGCGTCAAGATACCCGCGCAGGCAATCGAAGTAGGAAGTGGTGCTCTCACTCGGAACGAAGCGCAGCTGCATCAGCCTGCCGGTCGCGTCGTCGATGAAGACCAGCAGCGAGCAGGCAGAGCCTCGTCGCTCGAACCAGCGATGATCGCTGCCGTCGATCTGGATCAGCTCGCCGTAACTCTCGCGCCTGAGCCGCGGCTGATGAAAGCTCCTGCGCTGCCGGCGCGACAGCCACAGCCCATCCTCGATCATCCACTTGCGCACGGTCTCGCGCGAGACCTTCACGCCATCCTTCTCGAACAGGACCTCAGCGGCCAGCGTCGGCCCAAAGTCGGCGTACCGGGTCTTCACCAGCTCGACCACGTACTCGCGAACTCCGACGATCAGCTGGTTGTTGGAGTTCTTACCCCGCGCCTTGTGGATCAGCGCACCGCCACCGCTATCCCGATAAGCCCGCACCAATCGTCGCGTCTGCCGTGTGCTCAACCCCAGCACCGCAGCCGCGGACTCCTCCGTCCGTCGCCGCGCCACAACCTCCGCCACCACCTCGACCCGCCGCAACTCGCTTCCACTCATCGTCAAAAGTCCCAATCTCCGCCTCCGCCAACTCTCGGAAGGGTAGTTTGGACATTTCAACTTTGCAGAAACCGGACACTTCTACTTTGCGCCTACACGTCAACTATACATAATTATCATTATCGGACGTCGAGAGTCGCTCTTTGCGAGCTTGCAAACTCCCGTAGATGGTGAAATCTGTGCGCGCATCTTCCGCCGCGACGCGTATCTTAGAAGTTTCTGGACCCGCGCTGACACATCCTCCCTCAACAGGAGAATTCATGAGAGCACCAATGAATTTTCGCCGATCGGTTCTCGTAGGCTTTTGCTGGATATTTGTTGCTTGCACTTTAGTGGCTCTGGGGCAACAGCGGCAGTGCGACGAAGGGATTCTTCGAACCGCCGCGGGCAACGGCCAGATTACCATCTGCCGCGCGGTTGCCGAGCGCGACCCGCAGCTCGCGGGACAGCTTACGGCGGTGCTCGACCTGCTTTCAAAGCAACAGATTCAGATCAATCGTCTGGTCAAAAATGTAAATAACGTCGGTCAGGATCTCGAGCTGAAACAGCAGGGCGTGCTCGTGCAGAGCTTTATCAGAAAGCTCGACGCCAGGTCCGCCAACGATGCCGCCGCAACCCAACGCACGGTGGCCAACCTGACCTATGGTCTGGACGATCTTCGTGAGGAGCTCGAACAAGTTAGGGCGAACCCGGAAACGGCGGCCCGCACGCAGACAGAACTTGCCGGCAACCTGGGAAACGCGATCTCCCGGCTGGATCTTCCGCAGGCTCAGACTTTGCTGGGAAGCATTCTCGATCAGCTCAAGGAGATCAATACCAAGCTTGACCGCGTGGAGAAGAACACCGCGGAGATCAGGACCACGGTGCAGGCGCAGCGCATCAGTGCGGCGCATATCCGGGAAGCGCTCGAAGCCGCCGATATGTCGGTATTGAGCCTGACCGGAGGCACGCCCGTGGAGGTGATCGCCAAGGGATTTTCGCAGCGCACGGCGGATGGCAAGCAAAGTGTCGCAAAGTCGTTTTTCGGCGCTTCGTTGCGTTCGCCGGAAGCGCTGCAATGGCTGGACAGCACCTTGGCGCGTGGGCTTGACCCCAACCTGACGGTGCCCGCGGACTATTACCCCGCTGACGGCATCCTCACTGAGGCACAGCGGGCGGGCAATGTCGCGGCCGTGAAGCTGCTGCTGAAGCGGGGCGCCAGTCCGCATGCCTTTGAAGACCTCTTTCTGTCACCGTACCCTGCACCTCGCTTCCTGTGGCCACTGTCGGGCATCGTCAAAGACAGTCAGTTCACCCAGGCGCAGCAGAAAGAGCTTGCGCAGGCTTTTCTGGATGCGGGCGCCGTGGTCCCCAAGGTCTATCCGGGAAACGGTCTGGGGTTGAGCTCTGAGATGGCGGAGGCAGACGATCTGCGCAAGTCTGCCGGACCAGCGCTTGGGCTGGACCTGAAAGAAACCCCCAGTCTCTGCGAGCAGACCAGCAACCCAATCTGTCAGGCGGCTACCCGGCGCACCGGCGTAGACTGGTGCGCGCTGATCGCCAGGATGCCGAGAAGGATCATACCGCCTCTGGATGGCACGAACAAGCTGATCTACGAAGTGCGGCTGGATTACCTGCTGCAGATCGCAGACGATCAGGCTTACTTTCTGGGTTATGAGAGCGCTTATTCGGATTATGTGCTCGTAAAGGTTGCGCGAGACAGCTCCAGTTGGACCGTGTTGCGCTACATGGATGAGAACTACGCCATGGGAAGATGCCGGATGGAGGACACGGTGGCGCCAAAATACTGCTGGCGCCAGTTGGACCTGCACCGCGTCGGCAACACGAACGAAATGCAATGGAGCAACTGGCACCAGAGCTGGACGCTATCCCAACATGCTTGTACGAGCACGGCCGCCGCCGCCGGACGCGGCCCAGCCGGCGGGTCCGAGATCGCGAGCACTTCGTCTGACGGTTCTCGTCTGAAAGGTGAACCCGTCAAGGCGGCGGCCAAGACGGCCAAAGCTGCGCGAAGTGCCACGCTCCCAGGCGTCCGCTTCAGGACGTCGCTGTTGATGCTCCGCGACAACCCCGACCTGCTCGACAGATACGGCGACAAGATGGCCGAGTGGGACCTTTATGGCGAGGGCGGCGAGCGCAACGTAATCGATCAGATCAACGGGGACCCGCCGCAAATGCCCGACTTCAACGCCGCTCACCCCGCCTTCGTTTACGATTGGTCGGAGCTGCAGAAAAGCAATCCTGCCCTGGCTTTCGGCGAAGCGCTCGATGTGTATCTGGAGCCCGGCGACCCATGGGATTTTCTGAAGCGCACCCCTGGCTGGGACCCCACCCATCCCAAAGCCTATGTGGCCATCTTTGTGTTTCCCGCTTCCGCCACCAAGCGCGATGCTGTCTTTGCCGCGCACGACATGGCCCCCTTGCTGAAGGTGCAGATGCTGGCCGCTGCCAAGCGGGAAAGCTCTTCCCTGAGCTTTCCGTTCCCAAGCCCCCGCTTCCACTACGACCTCCATGCCCAGCAGCTCGTGTTCGACGGAGGCGAGCCCGCCGAGCGCATGAGCGACAGCCCCAGGCGTCCGGATGGGCAGGCCGCGGCGGGGTACAACCTTATCAAGCTGCAGGAATTCCCAGGGGACAGGCAGATCACCCCGGGTGGCTACCGGAAGTCGATGCCGGAGCTCGAACGCTGGCGAAGCATGCTCGGCCTGCCCGCCAGTGTGACCGAACTGCTCCTCGATCGGCAGCTGAAGCTCCCCGCCGTTCCGCTCGACAGCCACCGAGCGGAGGCTTTGCATCTGGGCAGCGGCGGCCAGCTCACAGTGACCTTGTTCGTGAACGCCGAACACCTGTTCCATATGCCGGGCAAGGATGAATCGCAATACGGCATGGATGCCCGGGTAAACCGGATAGAAATCGCGGATGGAAAGGGCGAGGTCGTCGCCATGATCCGTCCGGAGCAGTTGGAAAAGCCCTGAGCGCCTCTGCTCCTGGCGTGGCGGGACTGCCACCTGAAAGTTTTTTCCCGCGCCGGAAGTATTGGATCCGCTTACCTTGGGTGTAGTTGCAGCAAAACGCGAGGGATCCTGGCGGTTACCGCCCTTCTATCCCGTACGCGCTTTGAACAAGTGCGGGGTCCTTCGCTACGCTCAGGATGACGGCGAGAGGCAAGCATCGGAGGGGTAAACGGGTCTACAGAAGCAGCTCTGCATGATCCGGCTCGCTGCGGCAGCACTTCGGGTGCAGCATGTCCTCGCCATCCGGCAGGCCGGCCTCCATCATCATCAGGGAAAGGTAGGTCGTAAGGTGGTGCATACAGATAATGTGAAACGACATGCCGCCCCGGGGTACAAGCAGGAATGTTTTCTCGACATGCGTATAGGGATTGTCGCGGTTCAGCAGGGCGGGAGGCAGTTCCGTAACGATATCCGCCCGGTTGGCAATGCGAAATGCGCGCGGAAGAAGCGGCTGAAATACTTCCACGAAGCGAGCGTTTCCCAGCCTTGGACTGGCAAAGGTGTAGAGCGTCAGCTCCGGAAACTTCCCTCTTACGGTCAGATCCAGCGCCACCAGCGTGGCCAACGCCGCGCCCAGGCTGTGACCGCAAACCGTCACCCGGCTTACGGGATAAGGAAAGCGGATCGCTTCAAGTGCATCTACCAGGGAGGGCCCGTCTGGGCCCACGGTCGTGCGCAGCGACAGGTATACGTCGGTAAAGCCGTCTTCCGTTTCGCCCGAGTCAGGCAGGATCGGGCATTCCACGGCGTGGTAATGGCAATCCTCCAGCCGTTCATAGATGCCGTGGGTCCCTCGAATCGCGATCACGACTTCACCCTCGGCGTCCTGCGCGACAAATCCGATCGAGACGGTTAGCCGCGGATCGTGCCGTCGGCGATCGGTGGCAAGATCGTCGGCAAAGATCGTTGTCAACACGTGAAAGCTCCGGGACTCCCCTCCCCCGAGCGTAACTTCGAGCTGCTGCCCGCATTGTGCCTGCGGAGCAACCTGCTCGGCCAGCAAAACCAGTTGAGCGTAGCTAATGGCCGCAAGCCAATCAATCTTCTCGGGCATGGAAAGCTCCTTACACCGGTAGGGTTGGCGGTTTGGCCGCAACCAGCATCGACCAGTCGTGCACCTCGCTTGAAAGCACCTGGGACAACTGCACCGAAAGCGTACACAGGTTGCCGTAGGTGGGAATTCTTTGCGCCGGCAGCTCGCGCTCCAGGGTTTCCAGCGTATGCTGCATGCCCGCCGAGCGTTCGGAAAGACGCTTGTACTCGCCTTGCGCCACGATCGCCGCAGCGGCTGCGCCAAGCGCCGGAAGCAGCGCGGCCGCGGTATCCAGCGCAGGCTTCAGGGCTCCGTACTGCGAAAGAAAATGCACAAACGCGGCAGGAAACAGGTCGAAAGCATGCGCGACGTCGTACAGGCCGAGCAGAAACGCAACCCCAAACAGCGCTAGCCCGCAGCTTCGAAATGCCTCCTCGGCGGCCCTGTATCGGCGGGCGCTGGTCCGGTGAAAGCCGATCTGCGATTCCAGAACAGCGCGCAGCCGATCGCGACGGTGCGCAAGAGAATGCTGATCGATGACAACCGTTTGAAGCGGCTGTTCCCGCTCGATCTGGCCTAGAAACCAGGGCACAAACAGCGCTTCCCTGCCCCGCTCCTCAAAGTCATTCGTCGATTGCGTCGGACGAAACGAGAGGCACAGCGGCTTCAGCAGGTCCACACAGCGCAGTTGTTCCGCCATCGCCCGGTAGCGCAGCCAGCGACTATGCCATTGCCCACGCTGCGACAGATGCACGCCGAGCAGGAGCGAAAGGGTGGAGCAAACCTCGACGATCGACAGCAGGCGGGTTGCCACCGGATGCACGGACAAGGGAATATTCAAAAGCGCCGAAGCCACGGCCAGCGTCGCCAGCAGTTGCAGCCGCAACGACGCACTGCGGCTTTGCTCGCCATAGTACACGGCCAGCGTGTCCGCCCACAAAAAGTAGGATTGCAGCGACGGCGTTTCGATCTCGTCCACCTTGCGATCGTAATCCGGCCGCGGCGGCAATTTGAGCTTATGGTCCCCAAAGAGACGCAGCGTCACATACGCACTCACCGGGTGCCGCCGCGGCCAGACTTCCTCCCGATACTGTTTGATCGTTTCCGCCAGACCGGCCGGCGCATGCAGCAACGAATGCACCTGCTTGTGCATGGCTGCCAGCGGCTCGTTTGGGTCCTTTGCGGGGGGCCACGGATCTCCCGCTCTGGAAAAAGAAATAGTATGCGGCGCGTCTGCGGAAACGATTGCGATGGGAATCCCCGCGGCCTTCGCTCGATCCAGTATGTCCGCTGTTCCACCCGTTCCAGCGGAAGCCTTGCCGTCCCAGATGCCGATCAGCAGGTCGCATTGCGCAAGCACGATCTCACCCGCGGCCAGGTAGCCCAAGCTGCGTTCGCCGGTCGGAGCCGGCAGGGTGTAGACAGACTTCGCACCCGCAAGCAGCGCGCGGAACTCGACCCGGGAAGCCTCCGTCTCGAAATCCTTTTCGTACTCTTCGGGCGGCATCGGCAGTGGCACCTCCAGTTCGAACGCGAACTCCGGCTCTTCGCTCAGCCTGGCCACGATCCGGTCGGAGCCCTCCGCCAGCGAGGAAAGCAGGCGCAGCGTCACGGGATGCTTTAATTCCATCGTGCGGGCGGCCGCGCGAATCGTGCGGAGTACAAGCCGAATTTGGCTGGCAAGCTCATCCAGCGCACCCTTCGGGAGACGGTTCGGACGATGACCACTGACGCCCACCCGAAGTACGGGGGAGGGCCACCCGGGGCTTGGCGTCTCCATCTTTCTGCTTTTCTCATGCATACCGTGCTCGATTCGAATCGCGGACTATAGTATGGAAAATCCAGAACTGTTCGTAGGAGATTCTATCTTGGCATCTTCTCAAAATCAGGAAAAAACTTTACCGTCCGCTTTCCTTTCGCACGCCTCAGCCGACGCGGCCATTGCGCAGAAGCTTTGCGCGCAGTTGGAAGCGGAAGGGGTTCGCTGCTGGATCGCTCCTCGCGATGTAACACCTGGCCGGCCCTATTCGGATGAAATCGTACGCGGCATCGATGGCTGCGAAGCGTTTGTGCTCCTGGCCACCCCCACGGCTGTTCTCTCGAAAAACGTTCTCAACGAGCTCGAGCAGGCGCACCGCAACGACCGCCAGATTTACACGATCATGGTCAACCAGCCCAAGGTGTCGGACGAACTCGGCTACTACATCGCCCGCCTCCACTGGCTTGAGGCTAAAGGCACCGACCTCGGCGCCGTCGCCGAACGACTCGCGCAGGTCATGCACGGGGTCAAGCCGTGGGAGGCCGTGGCCGCGGGCCCCACGCTCGGCAGAAAGCTGCGGTCCGCGCTGCCTGCCTTCGGAGGCTCGCTTGTCGCCCTCCTCCTCGTGCTTGCGCTCCTTGCCGGCCTGGGCGCCTACGCTTGGAGCCGCACGAAACAAAAGCTCGCCCACGATTACCGCAGCGTCGGCTGGCTCACCCTTCAAACCATGCCAGACGCTCCGGGAAACAGCAGGCCCGTCGAAGCCCACATCTGGCTTGGAGACGCATATCTTCCTCTCTCCCAGACCAGGCTGCTCGTCGCCACCGGATCGGACGCTTCCGGTGTCCAGGACCTTTCCCGCTCCCTCAGCTCCGTGGGAACCGGAGCAGGCGACTTGACCATTGCGCTGCCCCGAGACGCCGATTCCCTTTCCACCTTCCTGTCCGTCCCCCAAAAAGATGCCGGCGCTTCCTTTTGCGTGGAGCAGCATTTCCACCTCTCGTCCACTGCAACGCTCGAGCCGGTGGGCGAACCGCTCGTTTCAGACCTTTCCCCCGGCAGCAGATGTGTCGCCTTGAAGTAGCCGGAACAGCCTTGACCTGGAGATCGACGAATGCCGCTCACCTCAACCATCAGACTCCGCCTCCGGGCCTTTGCAGGTCTGGCCGTTCTTGCTTTCGGTCTGCGAGCCGCAGCGCAAAGCAACTGCGATCAGGGTATCGTCCGCCTGCCTTCTGGCGTCAGTGGAAGCGTCACCATCTGCCCGGCGCTCGCAGCGCAGGTGCCTGCCTTGCAGCGCCAGTTGGCCGCTATCCTTGCCGTGCAGTCCGGTCAGCAGGAGCAGTCGAAGGAGCTCCTGCGACTGCTAAAAAACCTCAACAGCGTGGGCCGCAACATCGGCGAACCTCGCCAGGCCGAGCTGCTCAAGACCTTTGGAGCGAGGCTTTCGGCAGACGGGAGTCCAGACCAGCATCAGTTCACCCATCAGCTCTCGGAGCTGGCCGATCAGCTTGAATCTTTGAAAGACCTGCTGCTGCAGAAGCTGAGCGACCAGGCCACGGCCCAGAAAGCCCACGACGCTCTGCAGGGCGGCGTCGGCGATGCCATCGCTCATCTCGACATCGGCAAGGCTGA
This sequence comes from Bryobacteraceae bacterium, assembly GCA_965214005.1. Lineage (GTDB taxonomy): Bacteria > Acidobacteriota > Terriglobia > Bryobacterales > Bryobacteraceae > Bog-105. The sequence continues at coordinate 42,427 of CBDCAQ010000001.1, read as the reverse complement.
CAGTCTGCTGGCCGGCATCCAGGCGCAACTTACCGTGCTGAACAGCAAAGTGGACGACGTGCACGCGCAGACGACCGACATCCAGAAAACCCTGCATCAAAGCCAAGAGGAAGAAGCTCGTCAAAGGCAGCTCACGCAGGAGGAGGCCGCGCAGGCAGCTCGCCAGGCGAGCAACGATCCGAATGCCTTCGCCGTAATCAGCATGCAGGCCGTCCAGCATGAGCTGCTTATCTATATCGGAGTTGCGGCTCAACGCACTGCGTCCGTCCTTCCATACTCCAGGCCCACCCTCCGCATCGTGCTCCGCGACGACCGCGGCCGCGCCTCGTTGGTGAAAGTCACCGACAGGCAGACGACCGCGCCCGAACTTTGGCGCATCAAGCCGGGTCCTTTCGGAAAGCAGATCACAGCCTGCTTTTCCGCGCTTGATCCCGCTACAGGCCACCCTCGGGAGGTCGTCACCAGGTTCTCTGTCGGCGAGAAGGACAGGTACCGGACTCCGCTGAATCCGGCGGGCGATCCGATACAGGTTCCGGCCGACGAAAACAGTTGCGACGGGGTGACGGAAAAGAGCTCAAAGCCTCTGCCCGAGCCCCAGGCAACTGCGTCTGACCCGATGCTTGCGGCAAAAGCGCAGGATCCTTTCCTGCAGGATGCTCTCGCCCATCCGGATCACTTCGTCATGCTTGTGTTCAACGCGTATCACCCACAGGGTGCCAATGCGCCGTGGCATGTCATCGTAGCAGGCGGTGGCAACTCGCTCACAGATGCTTCTCTCCAGATCATTCTTCGTCGGCGCGGTTCCTCCAGGCTGATCGACCTGCCGGTGCCAAAGGTAATGGAGTCCATGTCAAAGGGCGGAGACGTTGCCGTTCCGGAGCTGGGCGAACAAGCAATCGTCTGTTTCCACGCCAGGCGGGAAGGATTGCCCAGCCGCATGCTGTGGCGCAAAATCTACGACCTGCAGATCAGGCCCGCTGGAAACATAGCCGACTTCCAGCCTGCTTCCCTGGCCACCCTCACTGTCGATACCGGACAACCTTGCTTATAACCCACATGCGGGATTTCGCCCGTCAGTCAGGACACACTTCACAGTTAGTCCACACACGTCGCATCGTCAGAAGGAGCCATGAAGCCAGCCGAAGGAATGGCCGCTCTATGCAAAGCGTGGAAAGATAAATCTGTCCCACTCTTGGCACAGCCCATTGGAAGACGCCGCGACTGCCGGCGTCTTCCACATTCGCACCGCTGCGGCGACGAATTGTAGAAAGATCAAAAGCCGATTCCAAGGTCATGTTGTTGAGGTTTGGCAGGCTGTGAGATTTCGGGCGAAGTCAGTTCCTTGGCGGCGCTGAACTCCTGAGCGGTTGCGGGTGTTCCGGTATAAAGGGTTTGGTCGGCTTTCGGAGATGCGCCTTGGAAAACCTGCTGGGTTAGGCCGTCGCCAGTAGCGATGACGCGCTCTGCGTGATTTCCTCTTAAACTCTCGACGGCGTAGCCATAGTCGATGTGCCTGGACTTCTCCGGTGAGACTTCAGCGGTCTTACCTGAATCCAGTTGCACCGTCATGGAACGATCCGGGCCGACGCGCGTAACTGTTCCGAGGTCGCCCGAATGAACGCTCAGCTCTTTGTCGTAGCGGGTGAAACGGACACGTTCACCGTCCGCGATTTCGCGCGTTTCTTTCTGGAACAACCGGCTTTCGCGCGTTTGGGTGCTAAGCTGGGCCGGGTTGTAGGTGACCTTTTCCCGGGTGTTGTCGATCTGCACCGTAATGAGGTTCTGTTTGGGCATCGTGGAAAGGACGGTGGCGGTGCTGTCGTGGGGAATGTGGTGGATGCCTGGGCTTCCGGTCTTGTAATGGATCTTGTCACCCTGCTCGTAAGCCTCCGCTCTCCTGCGGCCCTTACCCGGCGGTGGGTTCTCTCCACCTCGATACACCGACCCCATGAGCGTTAGCACGACTATCCTTTTTGAGACGGCCGCCAGAGAGGTAGGAGGCTCGTAGCAATACACCTCGTTGCAGGAGGCTGCTTTGTTGTTAGTTTGTGACCTGCGTTATAAATTGAAATTGAATCGAAGCCCAGTCCTCCTTATCCATCACCCGAGAAGTGTTCAAAGGCGTAGCCACTAGCAAAGAATCTCGAGCAGAGCAAGAGTCTGGAAATATGAAGAGCTCATCAATCAAACAGTTCTCACTATGCTTCAAGGTCACGTAGCTGCCGCAGGGGATAATGAATAGATGCCAATTCACCAACCTATCTCGCTTCCCTTCTCTGTGTGCGACCTCCCGTTCGATAAAGTCATTCCGCAGCTGATCATCCACACTCCAAACTTTGTCGCAGCTCATCTTGTGTTCTCCTTGCATGTCATACCTTCGTTGTGTGAACTACACAGTATGCTTGTTCTTAATACTGTGTTTCTGGAAAAAGCATCGCGTTTCGTCGAAGTTTTTTCTTAATTAAAGCGGCGACAGCGGCAAAGCGCCTTGAACTTCGCCGACTTATCCTTCTCGGGTACGCCTTGGTAACTGTCAGTACCCGGGGATGGGGAAGTAATAGTTATAGAAGGCGGGCCGGGCACCAAGACTGAGCCCGGACCGGAGTAAGTGCGCTCCGGGGTGCCACACGTTCTACCTTAAGGGTGGTTAACATCCTCTCTGTCACTTAGGGTTGGAGGACCAAGGAAAATCACCAGTAGCTCATAGTGGGCAGTGATGAATTCTTAGCCCCGTCTAGGCAAACTCTCGGGTTCATACTGCACCGGCACATCATCCATACTTGCAGCGTCCTCGTCCGCCCAAGGATTGAACATCATTCCACCGCCTGGATTGTGCGGAGCGTACCGCTCCCCCCGTATTTCAGCTTCGTCTTCATCACGCCACGCGTAAATTGCGGGCGGAAGAACACCGCACTCGTCGTCGAATACGTCCGCGAACTCCTCATCAAGCGCATCTTGAGGATCGATTGGCATCTCCTCTACAGTCTTTGCGAAGCACTCATCAAAATGGAGACACACCATTTCCCAGGTATCGAACCTGTAAGGACAGTCCTGGTTGATGCACCTAATCCTGCCCATCGTACTCAGAGTGCGAATGGGAACGTCCTCGTCGAGTTCCTTCTCCACTTGCAGTTCCGCTTCGCGCTGTGCCTGCTTGGAGTGAAGATCGAAGTCTAAGCTTGGCTTTCCCCCCTCCACCTCGAGAGAGTGAGCGTTGTCCAAGTACCAGGACGGATAGCGCTCTCCCAACTTCTGGCGGGCTGTGGTTCCGTTGCGACGCATCGCCCAGACCTGCTTCATTAAACTCTCACCGTGGTCGAGCAGCAGGCGAGGTGTGCAGCAGCTGAAGCGGAACTTCGTTGTCTGCGCGATGTCTATCGCATCTTCAATGTTCTTAAACTTCCAGCCGCGGTCGAAGGCATCAATGAAATCGGCTGTGTACATGACTTCCCATTTCCTGAAAGGATAGGCTTTTTCGCCTTTGGCAGCGCGCTCTTCCAAGTAGCCCGCAAACTGGAAGCCCAGAGAATACGCCCTAAGGTAGGTGTCGAAGGAGGATTCTTTCGTCTTCTCGATCAGCGCCTTTGCAACTTGGAATGGAGTCGTGGGGCGGGGGGTGGCGGGAGTGGGGGGTAAGGCCAGGGACTCCTTGGATGGTGGTGCAGGCATAGTTACCCTCGCAGCCAACGCGGCGAGCATTCCAGTCTTGACTTCGGCAGCGCCAGCTGCGGACTGCAACAGGGAAACAGCAGGCAAGTCTAGACGGACAGGAGTCTCTTCGCGCGAGACCTGCACGGAACACAGCGGGGGTATGGGGGCGCCGCCCCCGTGGTTCTTCCCCGTAAGGGGATTTATATCTGCTACTGGATAACCTTTGTCAGTGGAGCGAAGCTCCGCTCTGCAATTGTATGTAACTGCATTTACTTCCTCCCCTTCTACTTCTCTGGATATACAAACTACACCGCCAAGCTGACGGGTAGTTGGCGACACCGTGTCGGGTGACCGGCCGCCATTCTGTCGGGCGGGCTCTTCATCGTCCGTATCCTCGACATCTGAGTGATGCGTTTCAAATACGAGCTCCAACTCTTCTAACTTCCGTTTGCGCGCGGCAAAGAGCGCATCTTGCGGACGATAGTGATTGAATTCCTTGCCCCCCTTGCGGTAGGTGCGGATGGTGAACACTCCGTCTCGTTTGAATTGGGCAACGGCTCGCTGAACCTGCCGCAGCGAGAACCCGGTGGTTTGAGCGAGGAAATTTTCGCTGGCAGTACACCACCCTGCATGCAAGTGACCGTCTTTCCTTGCCAGCGCGCAGATGCGATACATGATGTTCTTATAGGAACCTTGGCCGTCGTAGAGGTTCGACTCCGTAGCTGCTTTGAAATGCTTCCAAGCCATATTAAAGTTTTCCTTCTCCCGGGGCGCTAAGCTTCAGGCTTGACCCTGCGCAGCTACAATGCTCCAGCTCATCAACGTATTGTCGGCCGTCGCAAGTGTCCTGCCCGTCATTGTGTTCCCCCTCCATCAGAGAGGCAGCTGCTTCACGAACATACTCGGCTTTCAAGTTCATGCGCGCCGACCTCTGATCTTGGCAAGAGGCAACTGCAGCCATACACGGACTACAGCGCCTCACAACGAAGGACGGCAAAGTTGAGGCATGCTGGGAGAGGGCTATCGAAGCCTCTCTCCCAAAAAGCCTTTTTGAGTCCATAAGGGCCATCCGCATCACAACACCTCCAGTTCCACAGAGAGAGCCGAGTGGTCGAGTTCTCCGTCTTCCTTGGCCAGCGTGGTCCAAACCTCGTCAGCAGCAGAAGCAGCCTTTCCGAACCTCCCCTCCCACCCCAGAAGTGCCGATTCGCACGTCGTACCCAAAGTAGGAATTCCGTAGCGCTCCTTCAGTTGAGCAAAAGCTTTCTCTGTCTCTAGCAACCACGCATCCCAGTAAAGTCCAAACGGTACGTCAGTCTCGTGCTCAGACCGGAACGGAGCACAAATGTTTGGAAGAACCCACTCGTAAGCCTGTGCCTGCTGATTACCGTCGTGGATTTGCCGGATGTCACGGGCCGCCTTGATCACACACTTGCCGGGGTAGCTCATGCTTGTGTCCCAGTACTCAAGCAAGAAGACGGATTCGGGATGGGCCGCGGAGGTCAAATACACATGACTCCAGACAGTTCCCCAACAGCTAGTCTTGAAGTCAATCTCAAAGCGCCGCGCCCGATTCCGGGCAGGGTCCGTAGAGCCAAGCTTTTTCGCTGGCTTGAACGTCACTAGCTTCCGCACGTCTGCGGCAAGCACTGGTGCTTTCGCCTTGCACCGTTCGGCCACCCAATTCAGCAGATCCTGGCAGGGCCTCTGCAAGGCGGCCTCAATCTCAATAATCTCAGCGAGGTTGGGAGAGAGGACATCGAGTTGCATGTCGATCCAATTACTCATGTAATAACCCTTTCCGCGTCGAGGGCGCGACTGCCTTAGTAGCCTTGAGCCGTCCAGCTTGGTACAGCGAGACTTCCTGAAATCCGCAGCCTTCTTCGGCATCGTCCAGAAACGACTGCCAGCGCGAAAATTCGTGCTCGTACAAGTACAGCAGCACAGAGCTGTTATCTGATAAGAACAGTTCATCGAAAGCCAGATTTTTTCCAGCCACTAATACGATGAAGTCACCCTGCTCCCGAAGGCGTTTGTGGTGGCGATCGAATTCTTTGCTCAAATCCTTCTCATCTGCCTGACGCCGCTCTAACCATGCATCTGCAAGGTCAACTGTTTTAATCCAAATTCTGTCGTATCCCATTTCAATATCTCCTATGTACCACTTTGTGCTTGGATCTCGCTCAAACGTTGTCGGTCCTTTTAAGCCGGGATCATTGTCCGCGGGGACCAACATACATCCCAATGACTCGCGCAGTGTGCAACGCGAACTCAGGCCACCCAGGCTATCGCCGCCCTGTCGTAAAAGTCCTTAACCACGCCATCGATAAGTACGGCGCCGAGGTGGACTAAGTGTTTACGCGAGGAGGATGGTGTACTCTCGAGGAAGTGGAGAGCGTAGCCTGTGTATATTTTGGGCGCCCTTCCTCTTGACATTGCTTACAACAGCCGTAACGGCAGTCAAGCTCATCTCTGCGTACGTCATTGCGTGCGCGCGGGAAGATACCTGAACTCGGACGTCTTGTAGTTGTTCGACGGGCAGGTACGCCAAACCGACAAGGGGTCCACCCATTTCTCTGTCAACGAAATCTTCAGTTTCACGATAATCAGACCAACCACTTCTCTTGCCATGTTTGATAACTCCTAGTTGCTGTTTCTTGTTATAGTTGATGAGAATGCTCCTCCGCTTAATGTCGTTACAAGCGAGACACTCCTGTCGTCCGAGACATATTAAGAAGTGGACCAGTGGTCATTGCAGGAACGCTCAGTGACGTTCTTGCGAAGACGGTACCTTGTAGTTGCGGGTTCCTCCTATACGTATCGGTGTTGAGCGGTGATGGTAACTACTTGAGAGCCACTTGCAGTTACTTCTCACCTCCTGCCTTGCTTGCTTCGCTCTTATGATTATCTCGGCCAGTTGAGTTCTTGTGGGTAACGGAGTTCGATCCCAGAGCCTATTCCGCGAGTTGTTGATTTAAAAGACCTCGACGTTCATCCTCAAGTCGCGTCTTCTTTGTAGGTCATTCATTGCAGAAGGCTTAGCGAAAGCTCATAAACTTCTCTAGGGACCGCTTATCAGTTTCTTGCAGCGTTACTGGTTTAGTAACGCAGTTTCAGTTTGTATAGCGGCATCTTAGGTGTTTCCTCGTTACCCAAAGAATTCGTTTTCTGTCTTAGCCTTAAGAAGGGGTGTGAAATGAGTGATGCGAGTGGACTAGAGTCGAAGGCGACTGGGGTGGAAGAAGTGGAGAGCCATGAAGGCGAGGAGGTTCTCACACAAACTGTTTCTCGTTTCGAGCACCGAGACCAGAAAGATTGGTTAGAATCACTGCGCGCGGAGGCTCCGAATCTCCTGCTGGACTTCTGTTCGGGGATACAAAACCAGGGGGTGCGGCTAACAGAAGCGGCTTTCGCTGAACGTTTTTCGTGGTGCCTCGACCGGTTGGCAATCATGGAGATTCCGGTAAACGTAGTGATGGAGCTCTTCAGCCTCGCTGTTGATCAGGGCCAACAATTTGCGGCGTTCACTCATTTTCAAAACGCAATGGAAGGGCCGGAGGTCTCCGCTGCATATGCATACCTGGAGGTTAAAAGGGCACGCCTCGCTAGCTTCAGGCGGTTCCTAATCCCAGACTCGCCTCCACCTCACGGAATGACGGAGTGGTCGCAGGTCTGGATGGGGAGTTTGGATGAACTCATCCAGTTGATTTCAGGGCAGATCACTCGGCAGGAGCAGTGGCTTGCGGAGGTGTGGAAATTCTTGCGAACCGCAAAACAACTTCAAATAGAGTCGTATCTGCTCGCCATTGCCACACCCCAGATCCGGGACCTCCTAGCGCAACACCGTCTCCCCGTCAGTCGCCACGGCATCATGGTGGCGTATGCTCATGCCAGCCAACTGATCCCTCACATCGACTCAAGTGTTGGGGGTAATCCCATCGAGGCGATGAAGATGCGACTGTCTCGAGCAAGAAGGTCGCCGAAAAGGATGCAGGTGTTGAGCTTACTCTTTATGCAGCTGGCCGCTACTCGTAGACAGAGTTACGGCGTTCACGAAGCTGTGTGATGGTTTGCAGTGAAGGGTGTAGCGGATCCCGCACCGGTCATGAGCTCTACCCGAGTGCCGACCTGTTGCAGGCAAACCACCGGCAAGCGCCCGCTTCGCCAACTCCCAGCGATGCGGCTGCCTCCCTCATCAGTACATGGTCGAGTGCGAGCTCGTCCGGATCTAACTTGCGGTCGAGCTTCACGGGTGGCGCCTGCGTCGGGATGCCAGAAGGAAACCGGGGAACCGGTCGTCTCGTGGCACCCCGACCTGCAGAGCAGTCTGGTTAGCATCAGATGTCGTTGGGACGTCGGTTCACCCTTCGCTCCCCGGGTCTTCGCCGACCCAAAGTGTCGCCTGCTTCGCTGCGATTCCGCCGCAACCCAATTCCGCAACGCGAAGCTCCACTTGTCGACCAGCCTGGTAGGCTGCTTGTGTCGCCGTTTGGCACGTGCGAGCATCCGTGCCGCGTGCGCCCGCTTGCGTCCCATTCGTCGTCACCAACAAGGGCTACGGGCTGATATGGTATAAGCCCTCAGCCACCACTGTCAGCTTCGGCTCCAACGATCAGGTCACTTACAAATCTGATGTAGGCCAGCGGGTCTCCTTTTTTCTTATCCCGGCAAAACTTACGACGAGATCTACACCGGCTACCGCGCCCTTGCCGGCACGATGCCCATGCTTCCCAAATCGGCTTATTGCTACATTCAGTGCAAGCAGCGCCGAGCGCATCCAGCGCCTGCGCGAGGACGAGGGTCAGCGTACTCTTACCGGCTCCGCCTTTGGAGCTGGCTGTAACGATCACGGGCATGGGTGGCTTCCTACGCACGCGGAAGGGGCGACGCTGAAACAGAGCGTTATTGTCCTGCGCAGGGCGCTGGAATTCGAGCTTGGATAGCTACCAGATGAGGAACCGGCATTCGCTGGACCTCGATCACCCCGGACTGAGCCTGGCTCGTGGGAGCGCCCCATGGCAGTCATCCAGCTGGCACGGGTGCCTCGCCCAGGAGGGCAAGAAGGCGGATGCGGCAAATGCGTCTCGCAGCTTCCTGGCAGGATGGGAGCGGGAGGATCGTAATTATACTTTGTCGCTCCAAATTCGCAAGGAGCTGCAGGCTCTCTAAACGGACTTGCGCCCCTACCGGGTACGCTACCTCGACTAGGCTGAGCCTTAGGACGTAGCCGACTGCGTCTGGCGTGGACTGCTCTCTGCATTGTTGCTCTGGGTGGGGCCGTTGCTCGCAGGCTGAGACTGAACGAGGGCAGCGGCCTCCGGACTGATCGCCGGGAGCGGGATCTTGTTGCCCGCTGCATCAATTTCGTTCGACTCCACCCAGAAGCTCGTCAGGTAGGCTGCGCCAAAACTGGTCGTAATGGCCACGTCAGCCGCATCGCGACCTGTTGCCATCAGGATGCGCCCGAGCCGCCGGTAGTTGTGGCGTGCATCCAGGTCGATCCACTGGCCGTCCAGGAAGACCTGGTACCAGGCGCTGAAGTCGCCGGGACCGCTGTACGGCCGACGAATGTCGCCGATGTAGCCGGTGACGTAGCGCGCCGGAATGTTCAGGCAGCGGCTCAGCGTCACGGCCAGGTGCTGAAAGTCGCGGCACACGCCGATGCGCTCCGTGTAAACATCCATCGCGGTCTTGGTGGGCCGTGCGGCGTTGTAGTTGAAGGCCACCTTTTGGTGTACCCAGTCGCGGATTGCGATGGCCCGCGCCCATCCGGGTAGGACCGAGCCGAACAAATCCTGCGCGATGGCGCCAAACTGATCCACTTGGCAGTAACGGCTGGGCAGGAGAAACTGCAGCACCTCCGCGGGCAGATTGTCGATATCCGCCTGCCGCGCGCCCGGAACTCCCTGGTCGGCGTCAGCGTCGGCGTCGATGATGCACTTGCCCGAAAGCCACAGATAGCCAGCCGGGGCGAGAAAGCGAGCACAGCGGTTGCCGAAGGCGTCAAGATAGTCCCGCGAAGGGACGATTGATTTGGTGTAAGCCGTAGACCCCGGCCCATGCTCCAACGGACTGTCCATGGTTTCAATCACAAGCTCGTTGCCGGAGCGCAGCTTTGGCTCGAGCGAGGGATGCAACTGCAGCATCGCCACCATGGCGGTGGTTACGGGAAGGCGAAACTGGATGTCGAACTCGGACAGAATAAGCAAAGCACGGCTCCTTTCAGGGTGTTTCCATCGCGGGTGGAACCTAAGTCTAGCAAAGGCTAAAGCCCAGGTCGGAGCCCGCTGTAGAAGCAGAACGGGAAGCGTATTAGGATTGGAAAATCAATGGGTATACAACTAGCGTTGCTGCACCGGACTCAATACCGTTACAACAAGGCTATTTCGCTTGGCCCGCAGATCATCCAGTTGCGCCCGGCGCCGCACGCCCGCACGCCCATCAGCGGCTACTCGCTCGCGCTCACCCCGTCCGAGCACCTGCTGAAATGGCAGTTTGACCCGCTCTCGAACCACCTCGCCCGCGCCATCTTCCCCGGAAAAACCGCGGAACTGATCGTCGAAGTGAGCTTCGTCGCCGACTTGACCCCGATCAATCCATTCGATTTCCTGCTCGAGCCGGGCTTTGCAGCCTATCCCTTCCACTACCCTGCCGATCTGGTACAGATCCTTGAGCCCTACCGCTTTGTTGAGCCGGTCGGGCCGCGCCTTCAAACCTTTCTCAACGGCATCTCGACCCTCAACCAGGGCACGGTCGCCTTCATCGGTGCGGTGACCGCCCGCGTGCGCACGGAAGTTGACTATGTAACGCGCATGGAACACGGCGTTCAGACCTGCGAGTTCACGCTGACGGAGCGCACGGGCTCGTGCCGCGATTCGGCCTGGCTGTTGGTGCAAACGCTGCGCGCATTCGGACTCGCGGCACGCTTCGCTTCCGGATACCTGCTGCAGCTTGCGGTTTCGGAGGGCGAGGAAGGCCCTAAAGAAGACACCGCGGATCTCCACGCGTGGGCCGAGGTCTTCCTGCCCGGCGCCGGCTGGATCGGCCTGGACCCAACCTCCGGCCTGTTCGCGGCGGAAGGCCATATTCCGCTGGTCTGCACGCCGAGCCCGGCGCAGGCAGCGCCCATCTCCGGCACAGTGGAGCCGGCGGACGTGCACTTCAGCTACACCTTGTCGGTCGAGCGCGTTGGCGAAGCGCCAACCCTCGCCAGGCCCTATACCGAAGCGGAATGGTCGCGCGTGCGTGATGTCGCGCACGCAGTGGATCGCGAACTCGATACCCAGGGGGTCGGACTGACGATGGGCGGCGAACCCACCTACGTCGGCATCGACGAGCCCGAAAGTCCACAGTGGAACCTCGAAGCGCTTGGGCCCATCAAGCGCACCCGCGGCCTGGCCCTGCTACGCCTGCTGCGCGAAAGAACCGCGCCCGGTGGCCTGCTGCACTTCGGCCAGGGCAAGTGGTACCCCGGCGAGCCGCTGCCGCGCTGGGCCTTCCAATGCATCTCCCGCAAAGACGGCGTGCCCGTGTGGGATGATGCGAGCCTGATCGCTACTGAAGAGCAGGATCTCGGCTACGGCCTGGAGCAGAGCCACGCGTTCCTCCAGGCACTGAGCCGGCGTCTGCAGGTCAGCTCCAGCAGCATCCTTGCCGCGTTTGATCCGGGCGAAGAAGCGCCGCTGGGCTATATCCTGCCGCTGCGCCGCCGGCAGCCAGGCGGCGAGCTCGCTTGGTCGAGCCAGCTCTGGTTCGACCGCCCCGAGCGCCTTATCCTCTTGCCCGGCGATTCGCCCATCGGCTATCGCATTGACGCGGCCACCATACCCTTCGTCGCCCCGGACGAGCTCACACGCGACGACGATGGCAAACTGCCGGATCACCCCGCACGCCACCCGGAGCTCTTCGCCTTCGAGCCCGACGCCGATCCCCTGCCCCCGCTTTCCAGCACCGCCGACACCGCCCCGGAGCTCATCCGTCCCGCGCTCTGCGTACAATCGGTTGCGGGCCGTCTGCACGTCTTTTTGCCCTATACTCCGGTGCTCGCGGACTACCTGGACCTGGTCGCCGCGGTCGAAGACACCTGTCGGCACCTCGCCATGCCGGTCTGGGTAGAAGGCTACGCCGCACCCTATGACCCGCGTCTGCGCCTCTACGGCCTCACCCCGGACCCCGGTGTCCTTGAGGTCAATCTGCCTCCCTCCGCCGCCTGGGACGAGCTTGAAGAAGTCAACGCCACCCTGCACCAGCTCGCCCTTGACAACCGTCTGATCGCCGGCAAGTTCGCCTACGACGGGAGCCACCTCTCGACCGGCGGCGGCAGCCACATCGTGCTCGGAGCGGCCTCGGTCCTGGCCAGCCCTGTCCTGCGCCGGCCCGACCTGCTGCGCTCCATGATCACGTTCTGGCAGCGCCACCCCTCGCTTTCCTACCTGTTCAGCGGCATGTATGTCGGGCCCACCAGCCAATACCCGCGCGTGGACGAGGCACGCGTGGACGCCCTGTACGAGCTCGAAGTCGCCTTCAGCCAGCTGACCAGCGAGCCCTGCCCGCCGTACATCCTCGACGGCCTTTTCCGAAATCTGCTCGTCGACGTGACCGGCAATACGCACCGCGCCGAGTTCTGCATCGACAAGATGTACCCGCCCGAGGGTCAGGGCCTGCGCGCCGGCCTGCTCGAGCTGCGCGCCTTTGAGATGCCCCCGCACTACCGTATGGGCCTCATGCAAATGCTCCTGGTTCGAGCCTTTGTTGCGGCTTTCTGGAAAGCGCCCTGCACTGAGCCGCTCCTCCGGTGGGAAGCTACGCTGCACGATCGCTTCATGTTGCCCCACTTTGTCTCCGACGACTTCAACAAGGTCCTCGACTTCCTTCGCGGTGCAGGCTTCCCCTTTGAAGACTCATGGTTCCGCGCGCAGCTCGACTTTCGCTTCCCGAAGATCGGCTCCATGGCCGCGACAGGTATCGAAGTTGAGCTGCGGCAAGCGCTCGAGCCCTGGAACGTGCTCGCGGAAGAGACGCACGCCGGTGGCACTGGCCGTAGCGTGGACTCGTCACTCGAGCGCATGCAGATCAAGGTGACCGGAATGGTCCCGGGACGGCTGTTCGCCGTCGCGTGCAACGGACGCAAGGTGCCTCTGGTCGCCACTGGCCTTGAAGGAGAAGCCGTCGCCGGCATCCGCTACCGCGCGCGCAAGCTCTCGGCCGCGCTCCACCCCAGCATCCCGGTGCATACACCGCTGGTCTTCGATTTGATCGACGTTGCCGACAGCCACGCAGTCGCCCGCTGCACCTACTTCGCCGGCCCACCGGACGGCACCGTCCACACCACGCGCCCGCGCGATGCGGCTGAAGCCACCGCCCGCCGGCTGCAGCGCTTCCAGGTATCGGATCCACCCACGGAGCCCACGGCCGCACCACCAGACGAGAAGAACCCGGTCTTCCCCATGACGCTCGACCTGCGCTTCCCTGCCCCTCACTCCTCGGAGAACCGAGCGTGATCCCCGGCGAGCGCTACGAGTCCGCCGTCCGGTACGGCGCACCCTACGAGGAATCCTCAGCCGACGGCGTCAATCCGCGTTCGCACTGGGTCCCACTGATGGACGACCTCCGCGAGATCGGGCCGCAGGAACTCGCTCACCGCTGGTCGCTTGCCGAGCGCCGCATCCGCGACAATGGCATCACCTACAACATCTACGGCGACCCCCTGGGCGTCAACCGGCCCTGGCGAACGGACATCGTACCGCTGTTGATCTCGGACGCGGAGTGGCGTGGGCTCGAAGCAGGCATCACCCAGCGCGCGCGCCTTTTGAGCTGTCTGCTCGAGGATCTTTACGGCTCGCAGGAATTGTTGAAAGACGGACACTTCCCGGCCGCGCTGCTCTTTGGCAATCCCGCGTTCCTGCGTCCCATGGTCGGCGTCGCCGTGCCGCCCCACAGCTATTTGCACATGCTTGCAGTGGACCTCGCGCGGTCGCCCGACGGCCAGTGGTGGGTGCTCGCCGATCGAACCCAGGCGCCTTCCGGCAGCGGCTACGCGCTCGAAAACCGCACCATCGTGTCCGATCTTTTGCCTGAGCTGTTCCGTGAGTCAAACGTGGAGCGGCTCGCACCCTTCTTCCGCGCGCAGCGTGCCGCGCTCGTCGCAATGTCCAGCCGTGAAAACCCGCGCATTGTCCTGCACACGCCGGGACCGCATAACGAGACCTACTTCGAGCATTCGTACCTCGCCAAATACCTGAACTTCACCCTCGTCGTCGGCGCCGACATGACCGTCCGCGAGCGCAAGGTCTACCTCAAAACCGTCGATGGCCTGGAGCAGGTCGACGTCATCCTGCGCCGCGTCGACGACGGCTTCTGCGACCCGCTCGAGCTGCGCAGCGATTCGCTGCTGGGCGTTTCCGGCCTCGTCGACGCGATCGTCGCCGGCAACGTCACCGTCGCCAACGCGCTGGGCAGCGGGCTGATCGAATCGGCCGCCATCATGCCCTTCCTCCCCGGCCTTTCCAGACACCTGCTTGGCGAAGAGCTCAAGCTGCCCTCGGTCGCCACCTGGTGGTGCGGGCAGCCCAGCGCGCTGGACTGGGTGCTGAACCATCTTGAATCCGTCGTCGTGAAGCCTGCATTCCCAGCTCGCGGCATGGAACCGGTCTTCGGCTCGCAACTGCCGCCGAACGAGAAAGCAGCCCTGATCGCACGCGTACGTGCATTCCCGCACGAGTATGTCGCACAGGAACAGGTTGCACTCTCCACCGCGCCGGTGTGGGAAGACGGTCATCTGCACTCGCGCTCCATGGTGCTGCGGACCTACGCGCTGAACACGCCACAGGGCTGGGTCGTGCTGCCGGGCGGCCTCGTCCGCGTGTCCGACTCTGAGGGCGCAGTTGTTTCCATGCAGCGCGGCGGCCACAGCAAAGACGCCTGGGTCCTTTCCGATCAACCCGTTGATACCTTCAGCATGATGCGGCCGGTCACCGAGCCGCTCGAGCTGCGCCGCGCTCCACGGGTCGTCCCCAGCGGCGTTGCGGACAACACCTTCTGGCTCGGCCGCTACGTGGAACGCGCGGAAAACATGGCGCGCATCCTGCGCTCCATAGTGCCCCGCGTACGCCGCGGCGTGGAGGCAGAAATGGACAGCTTAATCTGCCTGCATCGCGGGCTCGGCACGTACAAGTCCAAGCTGCCCAGGACGAAGCGTTATCCGCCGACGTTCGCCGCGCTCGAACGCGAAGTCCGCTCCATGCTGACCGACACCAAGCGCGGCGACAGCCTGCCTTCCACCCTGGGCGAGATCGCCCGCATCGGCGGCAACGTCCGCGAGCGGCTCTCGACTGACATGATGCTGCTTATCGGCCAGCTTCGCACCGTGCTCGACACGCGCCCCGGCCTGCCACTGTCTGACTACTCCGTCATGCTGACAGAGTGCCTGGAGCTCCTTTCCGCCTTTTCCGGCATGGAACGGGAGAACCTGATCCGTGGCTCGGGCTGGCTGTTTATGAGCCTCGGCCGCCGGCTCGAGCGCGCCATCTATCTCACCCGGCAGATGCGAGTCATCACCCGGCCGCTCGCGCCGGAAAGCTTCGGCTATCTCGAATACCTGCTCGAAGTAGCCGATAGCTCCGTCACCTACCGCACCCGGTACTACACCACGCTGCAGCCGCTGGCCGTGCTCGATGTGCTGATGCTCGACGAGACTAACCCGCGCTCGCTCGAGTTCCAGCTTGAGCACCTGGTCGAGCTCTACGAGAAGCTCCCGCGCAACGACTCCGCCGACCAGCGCACCATGCAGGGAGCGCTCGACCTGCTGCGCGCGATCGATCTGCAGGCAATCCTCTATCCCGCGCCCGGTGAAACGCTTCGCCGCGATCACCCCTTGCGCAAGCTCGACCGCTACCTGGCCGACCTCGAAAACCTGCTTCCCTCCTGGTCCAACAACCTTTCCAGCCGCTACTTCAGCCACGCGCGCACGCTGCCCATCACCATGGGACAGTAAAACGCCGCTTCACAACCGGAGCGCATCCAACGTAGTCATGGTTTACCGGATCAGCCACCGCACCACCTACAAGTACGTCTACCCCGTCTCGGTGGGCAACCATGTCGCGTGTCTTAAGCCGCGGTCGTACGCAGAAAATCAGCTACGCCAAAATCAAGTCCGCATCTTCCCCGAGCCCCACACCCTGACAGAGCGCACCGACTACTTCGGCAATACCCTCTGGTTCTTCACCATTCAGGAGCCGCACCAGGAGCTCATCGTCGAGTCCACCAGCGAAGTCTTCAGAGCGGGCAGCGAGAGCCCAGCTCCCCACGCTTCCCTGCCCTGGGAAGATTGCGCCGTGGACCTCTCCCAGGACCATACGGACGAAGGGCTTGAAGCCAGCGAATATCAGTTTGAGTCGCCGCGCATACGCATCGCGCCGGACTTTGCCGCCTACGCGCTGGAGTCCTTCACGCCGCGCCGCGACCTGCGCGAAGCAGCCCTTGAACTAACCTCCCGCATCCACCGCGACTTCCGCTTCGACTCCAAGGTCACGACCGTCCGCACCACGCCGGAGGAGGTCTTCACGAAACGCGGAGGCGTCTGCCAGGACTTCGCCCAGGTCCAGATCGCCTGCCTGCGGTCCCTCCACCTGGCCGCCCGCTACGTCAGCGGCTACCTGCGCACTTACCCGCCAGCCGGCCGCCCCAGGCTGATCGGTGCCGACGCTTCGCACGCCTGGCTGTCCGTCTACTGCCGCGGCGTCGGCTGGCTGGACCTGGACCCGACCAACGATGTCGCGCCCACCGACGGCCACGTGACCGTAGCCTGGGGCCGTGACTACGGTGACGTTAGCCCGCTGCGTGGCCTGATCCTCGGCGGCGGCGGCCACAGCCTCAATGTCGAAGTGGACATGGAACCGATCGCCTCACAGTAGAAGCCCCAGCACGCTACAGCCTTGGATCGATCGGTTCGCTCTCGAGCGCCAGCATTCCAAACACGCACTCATGCGTGAGTCACAATGGTTCCCTGCGGACGAACCGTTCAAGGGCTTCGATCCCCAGCGCAAACTCGCGGCTTGCGAGCGAGCGCTTCTCACCGACAGCACGCGAGCGCAGCCGTTCGAGGATCTCGGGTAGCAGGTACTCGGGCCCGTAGATGATGCGGAGGTACTCCGCACCGCGACACTTGATCGCTGGCTGCGTGATGCCGCGCTTCCCTTCCGCGATGAAGTTCAGCGGCTTGACCACCATGCCTTCCCTGCCCTGGCCCGTCATCTCCGTCCACCATGCGGTCGCCTTCGCGGTGCTCTGATGATCGCTCCGGTCGACGATCTGCAATGGAGTTGCGAGGAGCAACCGGCATCAGCTCACAATCCAGACAGATCCAATCCGTTCCAAGCTCCTCCCACAGGCCGCTTGTGTGTGCCGCTGACTGCAGCCGCGGCCCCGGTGTCGAGATTGACGGTTTTGTTCAGGAACAGCGGCTCGGGGACGGGTGTGTGCCCGTACACCACGAGCGCCTTGCCGCGATAGTCCCCAGCCCAGTTGTAGCGAACGGGCAGACCAAAGTCGTCCGTCTCGCCAGTGGTTTCACCGAAGAGCGCGAACTCGCGCACCGCTCCCGAGCCGCGGCCGTGCATGGCCGCGTTCAAGCCGGCATGCGCGACGACCAGCTTGCCGTCATCGAAGACAAGATGGCTGACGAGCGCGTCGAGGAAGTTCGCAACTTCAGCTCGGAACGTATCCGGCTCATGGCTAAGCTGCTCTAGCGTCTCGGCCTGGCCGTGTGTCCGCTTCACCTCCTTGCCATGCAGCGCGCGGACCAGCTTGATATCGTGATTGCCGGCCACGCAGAATGCCTGGCCGGACGCCACCATGCTCTTGACCAGCCGCAGTACATGGACTGTGCCGGGCCCACGGTCCACCAGGTCGCCCACAAACACCAGCTTGCGCCCTGCCGGTGACGAAGCCTGATGCTCCCCAACCGTGTACCCGAGATTCGCCATGAGCTCGATCAGCTCGTCATAGCAGCCATGCACGTCGCCAATGATGTCGAACGGACCATGCTCCGCCTTGCGATTGTTCCAGAGCGGCTGCCGCTCAATCGTGACGGCGTCCACCTCCTCGGCTGTGGAAAGCTTGAAGACGTGGCGGAAGCCTTCCCGCTCCAGGCCGCGCAGCGAACGCCGCAGTTGCTGCGACTGGTTGCGGAGAACGTGCGGCCCAAACTGCCGGTCCGGCCGAGCGACGGTGCGGTCCTGGCATAGCCGGTCCGAAAGGTCGAAGACGATCGCTTCGGCGAAAAGGTGAAACTCGTTCGCAAGCGCGATCAGCGTCTTGCGAGCCTCCGGCTGCACGTTGGTAGCGTCCACCACGG
Organism: Bryobacteraceae bacterium; assembly: GCA_965214005.1. Lineage (GTDB taxonomy): Bacteria > Acidobacteriota > Terriglobia > Bryobacterales > Bryobacteraceae > Bog-105. The sequence continues at coordinate 24,423 of CBDCAQ010000001.1, read as the reverse complement.
TCAGATGCCCGCGTGCCAAACGTTTCCGCACGATCGCAGCCAAGGTCGACCTAGCTTCGCGCCCGTGGCCCGAATCACGTTGGAGACTGTTTGAAGTCGCTGCTGATGCAGTGACGGTGCACCTTCCTGCTCTTGCCTCTCGGTAGCCATGGCATCTGCTTTCATCTCCGCAGACTCGTCCGTCAAGCAGCCGGCTAAGCGCCTCGAAATGAAACGTCGCACAGGTGCGAGACCTGAGAGCAGCCTTCCTCACTAGCGGAAGCACGCTGCTCCGCATCGGGTGGATAGGGACACGTCACCCCAGAATGGGAGATGCGGGGTAACCTTGGGTTACTGTGCCCTCGTCCGCGCACCAGCGCCACCGGGTCAATCTCGACCAAGAGCGCAGCGGTGCAAAGCTCAGAGCTGGCTTCCGGGTAGAAGACGTGCGCCTTGCCAAACGACAAATCTTCCGTCCGCACACGGGCAGGGTGCTTGTGGAGCAATAGCCCAGGTTAGTCGCGGGTTGGTGCGTGGTGGAGATCGTCAGAAGCATCGCGTCCAGTGTAGAAGACTCAAACCCCTTGCGGTCGCCCTCCTATTCCAACGCGGCGAGTACCTGGGTCAACCCGGCGAGTCCGATGGCTGTCGTTTCCTGACCGATGGGATACTCCGCGACGCCCGCATTGACGACGAAGCGGCGGTCAGGCTGCAGGTCGTCACAAGCGATGTAGAACCCCTTCTCCGGGCGTCCGGAGAGGCTTCGCTTCACCTCGATCGCCCACATGCCGTGACCTGGGATCTCCAGAAGCAAATCGATCTCAGCTCCGGCGGCAGTGCGATAGAAGCTGGCGACCGTCCTCTCCGGAGCTGCCGCCAGCAAGTTCTCAATCACGCAACCTTCCCACGATGAGCCAGCTACAGGGTGCCCGGCGAGATCGTTATAAGTCTTCAAGCCAAGCAGCGCGTGCACCAGTCCGCTGTCTCGCACGTACACTTTCGGCGACTTCACCAGCCGCTTGCCGTCGTTGCGGTGAAATGGCGCCAGCCTGCGGACTAGAAGCAGGTCAGACAGCAGGTCGATGTAGCGGCCGACGGTCGGCGCGGAGATTTGCAGTCCAGAGGCGAGCCGGGCGTTGTTCAACAGAGTTCCCTGCCCGTGCGCGAGCATCGTCCACAACCGCTCCAGCACACCGGCCGGAATCCTGGGACCAAATTCGGACACATCGCGTTCGAGATAGGTACGGATAAAGTCCGTTCGCCAGCGAAGGCTGGTGGTGTCATCCGCGGCGAGGTAGCTCCCAGGAAAGCCGCCGCGCACCCAGAGTTTGAGCAAGGTCGGCTCGTCTGCCGGCAACTCTTGAGTGTTGAATGGGCCCATGTGGATGTACGTGATGCGCCCGGCAAGGCTTTCACCAGATTGCCGCAGAAGGTCGATGGATGCTGAGCCGAGAATGAGAAATCTACCAGCTCCCTGCCCCGTTCGCCGGCCCTGGTCGATGAGTCCGCGCAAGGAGCTGAAAAGCTCAGGCACGCGATGAATTTCGTCCAGCACGACAAGAGCGTTCTCGTACTCCCGTAGGAACAGCACTGGCTCGGTAAGCTTCTCGCGATCTCGCGGGCTTCCAGGTCAAGGTAGAGCGAACCAGGATGCTCGTCGGCGATGTCCCGCGCCAAGGTCGTCTTCCCACCTGGCGCGGCCCGATGATTGCCACGGCTGCCTGCTGGTTCAAAGCAGCTGCAACAAGGTTCCGGTCTACTCTCTTGATTGCCATGCAATTCGAATATACGCTGTTTGATTTGCACGGTAAACTCGAGACTAGCGTCGAGATGAACTAAGCCACTGCCGACTCGAAGTCCCCAGCCGCCCCAAACAAGTCTCCTTGGGGATTCTCAGCAACCCACTCCTCCAGTGAAGGCAGGCTAAGCTCCTGAGCGACTTCCTTCCGCAATACCCGCTTTAATTCAGCCTTCCGCAATTCTGGACTCATCCGGTCTAAAGCTTCAGCGCAGTTGCTGTCCTTCCGCAGCCGGCTGGAAATCGCCTTTAGTCGCCTTACGAGCAAGTCATCCCCAAACGTCCGCGCAATATGTCCTTCGGCCTCGTTCAGGCACCAGCGCTTGTACTCTTCCTGCAACTGCATCGCCTCCAGGCTGCGCAAGTGTCCTTCGTCCCGTGCCGCTTCCTCTTCGGCCTTGCGCCGCTTGGTTAAGTCTTTCTGCCGCCCGCTCTGGAAGCCCGAAGGAATCGCCTGGCCGCCTTCGATGAAGCTGATCAGGTAGCCCGCCGGATTCTTGATGCTTCCCTTCCTGTCCGCATTCACTTGCGCATCCGCATATTCCAGTCGATCCTGCACCAGCGCCGGCTCCAACTTCTGTACCAGTTCCGCAGCCTTGATCGGGCTAACACCCTTCTCAACCAGTGCCGCTTTCACCGTCTCCTGCGTCGCGGAGAGCGCCGGCTCAAGGTGCGCCGCCGCAAACGCAAGCTGCTTACGCTGCGTGAGCAGCAGCACCTCCTTCAACGCACGCCCCGGGGTCAAAACCAGCTTGTATCCCACCTTGGAAGACATCGGCTTGATGTCCCAGCTCTTTAAATAGCCGATATTCACGAGGTCTGTCAGCGAAAGCCCCATCGTTTCGCGAATCTTCGATACGTGGTCATAAGCCCTCACATTCAGCAGCGCGCAGAGCTCCGTGTAATCTTTCTCCACTTCTTTGCCCTGGCTGGCGAAAAACCAGAGGTACAGATAAACGAAAATGCCCTTCGCCGTTGGCCGCACGAGTTTTCGGTACATGTTGAAGTCTTCGGGAACAACGAAGGCCTCGTTCAGGTTCTCGAGCAGCCAGTCTTCCAGTTCCACTTCGAACAGGTCTACCTTGCTGCTTCCATCCAGGTTGCTTGAACCCAGCCGCGTGAAGCTGCGGAACACGTGAACCGTCTTGTTCATGTAGCGCTTGCGCAGCGAGGAATAGATCACCTGCTCGGACGTGATGGTCGTGTCCGCCATCCTCATCCCCCAGCTATTCAGCGCCTCGTAGTTCTCCCCGGAATCGCACTGGCCCAGCGCGTTCAGCAGGCTGTAGCCGGAAAAGCGTATTGGATTCGTAATCACCCCGTTGCGGAGCCTGGTTTCCATTGCCAGCTTCATGAATGCCATATACTTATCGCGGTCGGAGGTGGATGGCAATCCCAGAGCGTCCGAGGAGCGAAACTCCGCCGAAACCTTGATCTTCTTCCCGTCGCGATTGACCCACTGCACGATGCGACGGCTTGAGACAGCCTGCTTACCACGTCGCTCATGTGCGCCAAAGAACCCGATCTGTAGCAGGTTCTTTTCAAAGCGAATCAAATCCACAGCATCAGGCAGATTGAGCATTACTGGTTCCGTGTGTTCGATTCGCTTTGGCATTTCTGCTCCGAGTGCAAGAGTAGCGTCTGATGTTTGTAATATTGATTTGATTAACCAGAACTGTAAAGCAATCTAAGACCTTAAGCGCAGCTCATCCTATTCAATACAAACGACTTACCAGGCACATTTTTCCAGCCCACTGCGGGAAAATTTCCAGTCCACTGCGGAGCCACTGCCAACATACTGCGGAGAAACGATCCAGCCTACTGCGGAGCTGCTTCCAATCGTCTGCGGGAAAGCTTCCACGCCACTGCGGGTTTGTTTCCAGCCCGCTGCGGAAAGGAGGCCCCAAGCCGGGCAGCTTCGCTTCCAGCCTACTGCGGGAGGTCATTAAAGGCCTTGCAGGAGCAAAAACTGCACCAAGATCAGGGCATCTCCCCCGAACAAGGCTCAATCCTCCGCAGTTGATTGGAAAAGTTGAAGCTTTGGTCCCGTTTGTAGAGGAAGAGTCTCCCACATTTCCAGCCAGCTGCGGAAATTTCCTTACACAAGACCAGCAATCAACTTCCAGCCCACTGCGGACTTCAACACCCCTCATGCTACGCAGACTTTCGTAGGAAATCAGGGCTTAATCTCCGCAGTCGGCTGGAAAGGATACTTACGCGGAGCGGGTCCGTTTGTAGTGTTCGATCGCCATGACCACAAACTCCCCGATATTACTTACCGGGCTCAGCGGATCCTGAATGTGGCGGCTTGCTTCCTCGAGAATCGCCTGCTTCTCTGCCTCTGTAACCTTCAGGTTCAATTGCGTGTTTGCGCCGCGGCTGCGCAGGCGCCGGCCGTCCAGCTTCAGTGGCGGCGGCGGCGGCGGCGGTGCCTCCTGCCGCGCGGAAAAGCCCAGTTCCCTTCCGGCCGCGACAGATGCAAGCGTAGTCGCGGCAGGATCCACCCGAAGCTTTGCCGGAAGCTTTTCGAGTCCGCTCGTAAAGTCAAGTTTGACACTCGGTCGAGTCTCAGACATTGGCTTCTACCTCCTCGGTCGCAGTCACGCCCAACAAGACGTCGCGGATTTCCTGCGCGAACGTCTCCGCATTGCGAATCGCGGTATCAGGATTCTTCGCTTCCCGCTCCGACAGCTCGTAAATAGTGCCGCCCAGGCGGAACGGGACCTTGAACGCGGACCGCTCTACCATTGCCGAGCGCATCATGGGAATCGAGTTCTCCCGCATTTGCTCGCAGATGTCCCGCATCCCTTTGTCCATGATCACAGGCGAGGTCTGCGACAGAAACACGCGAAAGGGAATCTTTCGCCGGAAGATCGTCTCCTGCTTGCGGATCACCTTGATCACGTTGACCGCTTCATCCGCGTCCAGCTGATTGCCCTTCATCGGGATCAGCACCAGGTCCGCGCGCCCGATTGCGACGGAAACCTCTTCGTTCCGGCTCCCCTCCAGATCAACGATCACGAAAGGGTCCGTCGCCGAATCGATAATCTCGGCTACGTCGGTGCGAAATGCAGTCTTGACTGTGAGATTGGACGGAACCCCATCCGGGAAACGTTGCGCCCACAACGCCAGCGGCGCATTCGGATCCGCATCGATCAGTGTTGTGGCGGCGCCATGACGCGTCAAAACGCAGGCGAGCGACAGTGCGGAAGTGGTTTTCCCTACCCCGCCCTTACTGGAAGCAAACACAACAACCTGCATAGATACTCCTGGTAGCTACTAGATATCGGGTAGCTATAGTCAACTTTATCTAGCTCAGGATACCCGGCACAAAGCCTTATGATAGCTACCAAGTAGGTACGCACTAGCCGATATCTAAATATACTTGGTATCTAGGCACTAGCTATTTGGTATCTATACCTATTATAAGCACTTCTCGGGATAGATCGGGAACGGCTCCTACTTCGTTAGCTTCTGCCGCCGAACATCGATTTCGGCACGCATATCAGGTTCTTATTGAAAGCTGATAGCTATCGGGTAGCTATCAGATACCTTGATATCTGCTAGAAGGCTGGTGTCAATCGCGACTTTGACCGCGCAGACTGGAGACCAATGAGCACTTATCACCGGAGCTGCTCAATCCCGGCTTCGGTCAGCCATAACTGCAAACCTCGTCTCAAATTCGTCCTCCTCGCTCTCCAGCACCCGGGCGAGCATGAGCATGCATTCGGCTAACTGCTCAACCGTCTTAAAGTTCACTTCCAGTCGTCCCCGGCTGAGGGTCATGGAATCGGGAAGGGAACTGATTGAGATCGGATCGAGGTCGCGTCGGACCAGCGACCGGAGGCGTCGCTTGGAAACTAGCGCCTTCTCCTCTCGCAGCGTTTCGAATAAACCTGCCGTGTCCTCGGTGTCTCGGACGCGACCCAGAAAATCCGCCAGCACCTCTCGGTCGAGCAGCCGTGATGTACCAACCTGAACCGAAGGCAGCAGCTTGAGCAGTTCCTGGGCGGCCCGCGGCTGAAGCTCGAAGAGTTTCTCGATGTCGCGCCGGTCGTAGTGAGACCGGACGGAGTTCGTGACGATCCTGGTGATCTCGTGCAGGCGCGGCAGCCAGGAGATTGGGCGGGGCATCGGGGAGAACCTCCTTAGAGCAGCGATAAACGCAAGTTTAGATCAATTCAGGAGGTCCGGTATGGCCGCGTGATCGCGCATTTATGCTCAGGGCGACCGCCTGTCTTTGTGCCCGATAATCCCGGTTATCGTGCTACATTCAAGCCTGTGATCTCAGAACTGCAGATTCAGCCGCAACCTGCCGCCAACGCCGAGTTCGAGGCCCGGATGATCGACCTCGTCCTCAATGGTGTCACCTCCGTGCACTCCAGGCGGTCGTACAGGACTGGGCTGACCGCGTTCTTCACCTGGATCAGGGTGTCGGGTGCACAGCCGGCGTTTACCAAGGCTTTGGTTCAGCAGTACCGCTCGGCGCTCCTGGCCGACGAGCTCTCCTCTTCGACAGTCAACCTCCGGCTCTCGCCCATCCGCAAGCTCGCCCGCGAGATGGCTGACAACCAGATGCTCGACCCGGCGATCGCGGCAGCGATCGAGCGAGTCCCGGGGGTAGAAAAGCGCGGCAACCGGGTAGGGAACTGGCTGATGAAAGAACAGGCCAACAGCCTCCTCAATGCGCCTGACCCTAGGACGCTGACCGGGCTGCGCGACCGGGCCATCCTTGCCCTGCTGCTCGGCTGCGGGCTGCGCCGGGCCGAGCTGCTTCGCATTAACTTCGAAGATCTGCAGCAGCGGGAAGGCCGCTGGGTATTGCCCGATATGGCAGGGAAGGGAAACCGGATCCGAACTGTCACGGTGCCTGCCGGCGTCAAAACGCGGATCGATGCCTGGCTCGAGGCTTCCGGAATCACACAAGACCGCCTTTTCCGGCCGGTCAGCAAAGCCGGCGAGCTCGCCGGGACGGAAATCCGGGATGAGAAAGCGGTCTGGCGGCTGGTGATGCGCTACGCCAAGGCCTCAGACCTTGGAAAGCTGGCCCCACATGATCTGCGGAGAACCTGCGCGAAGCTTTGCAGGAAGGCAGGCGGCGATCTCGAACAGATCCAGCTCCTGCTTGGACATGCCTCCATCCAGACGACGGAGCGCTATCTTGGAACGGAGCAGGCCCTCGCTCATGCGGTGAACGATGCGATCGGTTTGGACATGGGTTAGGAACGAGCGACTCTGTCGACCGGGTGGATGTAACGGATCGCTACTTCCGCTGTCGCGCCTGCTTGAGACCCATCGGCTCAACTTCCGAATGGCCGACCATTGGGGCATAACTGAAAAGATGCCCGGGCACGACCGACCTCGAATGTGAGGTACGGGGACCAAGTCATCAATGGGCGTCACTGGATGCGCTTCCTAGCTGGCATCACGCTCCGAACGACGCCAGATCTATCCGGTAACCGTAGCTGTGAGGCGAAAGAATCGATGCGCGACTCCATGCCCGTTCATGAGGCCAAACGTCTGCGTCTGGGCCTGGAAGCCGGGGGGAAAGGATAAAGGCACCCCGTGGCTCACACTTAGTTTGCTTGGAATGTTGCTGACAAAAAGTGCTGTAGGGGAGCCATCTGCGAAAGTCTCGGTAATAGGAATCGGAGCCATTCCTTGAGAGACCGAAAATGCCACTGAGACGCCTTCCCCATACGCGGGACTGTTACCGTGCTTGTTCTCAACACTTGTTTGCGCCACGTCGGGGCCGTTGCCTTCCCAAATGAAGGTCGCTTCGATGAAACGGGCTAAGTTTTCATCACGGTTGTTCACCATGTACCCGACAATTCGTGAGCCATCTGCATTAACCGGTTCAGGATTCAACCGCATCGGAACGAGGTTCGGGAATGGCATTGGCGAAAAAGGAGCCCAGACCCCCGATCCTTGATTGCTCACAAGTAGGCTGGGCTCAGATAGCAACGTAGCTCCCGGTGCGAGAACGAGAGCCAACATATTCGCCGAGTCCTTGGCAGTGTCAGCAGGCTTGTTAGAAACTGCTAGGAGAATTCTTGTTGTGCGTGGCATGGTATCTACCTCTCCGTTCAGCTACTAAAGGCAACCGGTAGAGCTGTCGCTCAACCCCAGCTTGGCGAACCCTATCAACCGCTCAAGTAGAGAGCAGTATTGTTCGCTTGTCAAGTTGTTGTTTCAAAGCTGTCTGTCGTAAGCTTTCAACGCTATTTGTCGTGGATAGGGCCATGGCGGTTAAGCTTGGCCGCTAAAAGGCTGTCTTGTGCAGCGCTTGGACGGTGCGGAGTCCCTCATCTTGGGCCGAAAGGTCGACCACTTGCTTACAATCCTGTTCTAAAGTTCAGCAAGCCTTCGGCTTACGATAAATAACGCTAAAGGCCTACGACAAATAATGCTGAAAACCACAGCGCTGCGCGTACTGCGGGAAGCGGTGCGGTGTAGCTTTGGCCGTAATGTGGCGTAGATCTTTGGTCGTTGGTGGCGGTAGCGTTGGTCTGGCGAGGAGCGGGCAGACGGTGGCCGGTTAGATGTTGAACAGCTGGATCAGAAACTCCCAAACCTCAATCAGAGTGGAGGTAGCCTCCATGAGTACACCGTACACAAGGCTGTTCCGCTCAAAGTCATTTCAAAACACAACTCACGTTGTTAAATTGGACTTCGCGCACCCGAACCGGTTGCCAGATTTTAGCGCTTCCGCTCTGAACCAAGATCATGTGAGGACGATCGAAATTTGCTCTCGACTTGAATGTCGATTGCCCGCTGAGCATATCGCCTCCTGATGTTCCAACTTGGTCCAAGAATGTTCCGTCGTAATAAACGATTCTGGCTTTAAACTCCGTGCCACGAATGCGGTCGGTATGTAAAGATTCAGTGACCTCTGGATAAAGCCGAATTTGCGAACATTGCGGCCCGCAAGTGGTATCAAACTGAGTTTCCCCGTTTCCCATGGCAATAGAAAGGCTGCAAGAATTTCCCGGCTGTTCTGTGGCGCTGGATTGAACACCTGAAATGCCAAGATTGGAGGTTGGCTGATTCTCATCCCCAGCTCGTTTCGTATCCGTCTGGCCACTCACAACGCCGCTTGGAGCAGCATTTGCGATGTCAGCGGCGAACGTTGTCAGCGCTTCTAAACGCCCTGGAACCTTTGTGCCTGGATTCTGAGGAGGATTTAGCTTTACGAGCTTTAGCACACCGTAGGGCTTAACGAATGGAGAAGAGGGTCCGTTATATTTTGACTTCTTGAATTGCCAGTCAAATAGACCTTTGAATGTCTGGCCTTCAAGGCTGCCCAGATCAACTAATTTTGTCGGCTCGAGACACGCGTATGCATCCTCTCCCTTTGCGTCTTGACCTGTGCCGCCGAAATGGACGGCCCATTGCGATGGACAGCCTACGAGTCGAGCAAGTTTAACGACTGCGACAAAGGGTGTGGCCTCGCAGGGTCTGCCGGACACGGCAAAGAATGCTGAGAGGAATACAGCAGAAGAAGGGGGACGCAGGCGCAGAAGGCGTGTGACGAAACTGCGAAAGGAGGGATGCATCCGAGACCCCCGGTATAGGTTGCTGCGCACGATGCATTTTAACATTGGATTTTTAAAATAGCAACAAGCGTAAGCTGCAGACTGTTGTCGAGATCCCCAGACCGCCCCTCGGTGGACAGGCGCGAATGTATCATGCCCCCGAGTTGCGGGGATAATGCTTGGCGAGGGCGGCGGCTATCTCGGACTCGGCCCAGCCCTGAGGGCAGGCGGCTATGCTGAAAGCCATATCCGCGGCGGCTGGCCGGCCGGCGTAGCGGGGCGAACTGCGGAAGCGTGAGAGTGTGACCCAACCGGGTGTGCGCACTGGCCGGGAAGCAAAGCTCAGACGGGCGGCGGTGTCTGTTAACCCGTCGGCCTGGCGGATACTACTTCGGCTTTTTGCGACATATCGAGACTGGTTCGTTCGCTCCTTGTCTCAGCCAACGTCTGTCAGTGCTGCCACGATGTTGTAGAAGTACCAGTTCTCCTCGATAGTTCCGATCCGAAAGGGTAAGAAAACCTTCCCGTCCCCAAAGCTGCCGTGAACTTCAAAACCGTTTTCGCAAAGGGCTAATCGCAGAATCGAAGCGTAATCAATTCTGAAAGTAGTAGAGTTGCCGCTGAAGTAGATGGCTTTGGTGGTCAAAAGCATCAGGCCCTGATCGACTTGGGTCAGCCTCACTTGACCAACATTGGACTGTGAGATCCCAAAACGGTAGTAGAGACCCAGACCGACGGGTACGCTGATGGATTGAAAGCTTGACCCGTTGCTTGGACGGTTTTGAGCTAAAGTCGTGTTCCTTCGGACGATTGGCGACTCGTCAGCGTCTAGACGGAAACCAGAGGCCATACTTGGATGTCGTTTAGTAGGGACAGTCCCGTGGAGCACGTCGTACAAGGTCCCACTGTGCAACAGCGTGAGATAGCCCGGCAATTGAGCTTTTTGTTCAGGGCCGAGCGTTCGCCATTCGGGATGAAACTTTTCGTAAAGCCCGAGGATGCGATCAAGCGTCAGTTCAGAGAGTGGCTGGTATAAGGCGAACTCACGCACGAAGCCGTCGAGCGATGCACACAAGATTTTGTCCGCATCGCTCTCCGGCAGCCTACTATTTGCGGTGATTCGTTCTCCTGTCATCGCAAACTGTTCAATGGTAATTTCGCCACGAACCAACTCGCGCTGCATTGACTGAAGGTCACTACGCGCAGCCTCAGCAGCTTTTGAGCAGTTGGCGTGCTCGCTGCTAAAGAATCCCGCGCTCTGTTGGCAATACCGACAGCGGCCCAAGAGGATCTCCTTAGAATCACAGACGACATAGAAGCAAACGAATTATCTCAGCCTGAAGAAGCGCAAGACATCTTCAGAGACGTTGCCGACGGCGGAAATAGAAGTTGCGAATCATCTTGACATGGCATACTATCGTCTGGCGAGAACACGGCGCCCTCTGCGCTGAACTTACCGCACAGTATAGAGGCCGCTTCAGTGTCTCACCCTACTTGCAAGGTAAGCCGGCGTATTCGCCGACAAACAAAGGACACGCGTCCTTTCATATCGCTCAACGTGCCTCCCCACAAAGGAGGCTTTTTGTTGCTCTGAACCCCGAGGAGACCCATTATGGCCGGATCGGCACAGAAGTTTAAGGTCTCTAAGCACGCTAATGCTCGCTCCCAAGAACGGGGTCTACCGCCTTTCTCGGTGGAGCTTGCTATGTACTTTGGGGAGGTTCGAAATATCCGGGGCGCGCAAGAGCTTGTTGTGACACAAGGGGATGTCGCTCGTGCTGCGTCCATGGGAATCGATCTTACCATGTACTCCGGCATTCACATTGTCTGCAGCTCTGGAACCGTGATCACGGAATATCAGAAGTGTGGATACCGTGTTTTGGCAACGGCAGCTTAAGTCAGGTACATCGAATTGGAGGAGAAATGGTGCTAGCTGGAGTTGACGACAAGTTGGGCGAAGTAGCGTTGAACGTCCGTGTTGGCGACGTTATGGAATGTCTAAGCGGTCGTGGCCGTATTCGCTCCCTCTCTAATGGAGAAATCACGAGTTTCCGGCGCGAAGATTGTTCCGTACACCTTCGCAATCAGCTCCTGCGTGCGCACGCTCAGCGCAAACCGTATCACACGGTGCGTGTGGTATATCAAGTTCATAAAGCAGGGCAGGGCACACGTGCAAGTGACATTCACGTCTATTCTCGAGATACCTCTGCAGCGCATGTGAAAGCTCTGGCCATGCACTTCATCAAAGATTTCCTTTCATGGCCTGGCGTTCAGCCCGCCGAAGACGTGGTGTTCTTTCATCAGCTCCTTGAACGAGCGTCGCTCCTAACAGGGGTCACGATTCAACTAATTGCGAGTACTACGTTTGGCGGTCAGAAGGCGAATCGAATCCGCTTTGCATCACTGCTGCCTGCGGAGCTCGGGCTTGAACTGGCTGAAGGATTGGATTTAGAAACTCAGTGGCTGGCGATTGGAAATGATATGCCGTTGCAGCTTCGATGGATTTCGGAGTTGCTGCTTTCCGCGTCAAGCATCAACGGTTTAGAAGTGAAGCGTGAACACGAGGTTGAGAAACTTGCCCAAGAGCGTCGGCGGATAAAAGCCGAGCAGGAAGAAAAACGGCTAGAGGAGCGGCAAGCAATGCGGCAAAAGGTGCTCGATGATTTGCTGGCAAAATATAAAGCAAACCCCTCGGGCTTGCGAGAAGAAGTCTTCCTTGCTTACGTGTGCCTTTCATGCGGTAAGGAATCTCAGGGCACGCCGGGCAAGCAGGTCTGCTCGTGTGGCTGCATATGGTACGTCAATTACTGCTGGAGTTGCTCAGCTAAGGTAGACGATCGAGATCCAGCTAATCCCCATTGCCCCGTTTGCAATTGGTGTTACTGCGCGAAATGTCGTGCCTGCAGTCTTGATGGCTGCTCAACCAACCATTACAGTCGCAATAAGAGGTGGCGGGATGAGCAGCAGTCTGTCTTGCAAACTGTTTCGTCCAATTAGGCGAAAGTCACTTGGCGGAAATCATGGGTACCGGGAAGAGCAGGCGTCGCCAGCCGTGTCTTCACAAAAGGGGAAAGTCCAGAAGGAGGAACTTGACTTCTGGCGCGGAGCCGGCGAGCGGGGGCCGGTCAGGGCGGATGAGGGTGCAGGGAGAAACCGTCAGGGGTTCTCCCTGCCGCGCGACAAGCGCGCGGCGCCGGTTTGATTATGCTGCCCACTTTCGGGCTTTGTTTAGAGTTCGTCGTATGTAGGCGGCCTGACGTGTGCGGCTGGTGTCGCGGGAAAGATAATCCCTGGCGAGGGTGGCGGCTATCTCGGACTCGCCCAGCCCTGAGCACAGGCGGCTATGCTGAAAGCCATATCCGCGGCGGCTGGCCGGCCGGCGTAGCGGGGCGAAGTGCGAAAGCGTGAGAGTGCGACCAAACCGGGTGTGCGCACTGGCCGGGAAGCAAATCTCAGACGAGCGGCGCTGCGTTCCTGCTCGGCTTTCTTCTGGATGGTGTCAAGCTGCAGGCGGAATGGCTCTGCTGCGGGGAACGGCTGGCCTGGGTGACTGACGAGACGTGCGAAAGGGTAGAGGCCCTGGGCGCTGCGGTGCTGTGGCTTTCGGTTGGTGAAGCCGGGTGCTCGTCCGAACCTGCGCCAGTCGGCAGCGCTGATGTCTGCGCCGAACTGTTCGGCAAGCGTCTTCGCGGCCAGGGTTCCGAGTTCTTTAGAAAGCGGCTGTGCATGGCGAAGCCATGCCTGGAAGCTGCCGGGGCTCGTTTCGACCAAGGCGGCGGGTGTGTAACCTTCGGCGGCGAGGCGGGTGAGAGTGGCCGGGGTGAGGTCGTCCAGCAGGGTGTAGGCACTTTCTCCAGTGGGCCTTATATAGATGTGGGCGCCGTGCGCGTTGCGGTATTTGAGATAAGGCAGCATGCGCAGGATGCGACCATGTGAAACGGCCTCCAGGCGGTACATGCCTGGTTCACTCAGGATGCCGAGATCGTAGCCGGGTGCGGGAAGTGCGGCGAGTAGCTTGCGGAGTGTGGCTTCTGCTCTGTCCATCCTGGACCTCTGTAGTGGGGTAGGGCGGGGAACATTCGCGGCCCCCGCCTCTGGTTTATGCTGCTTTCTGAACGGTGGCCAGGTCGAAGGTCGAAACCGGCTGCGGTTCGGCTCTACGCTGCGCGTCGGGTGTGTTGATTTCGTGCAGGTACTCGGCAAGCATGGAGATTTGGGCAATCTCGCGTGCGGAATGGTCGGTGGGTGTGTGGGCCTGACGGCGGCGGTAGTGGGCAAGTGCGCGGTTGACTGCGCTGATGGCGGCGGCGTTGTTCATGGAAGCTCCTTTCAGCTATGCGGTGAGGAAGGTGGGGGCTGTTGCCAGCCCCCAAACCGGGTTAGGCTGCGACGGCGTTCTCGACGGGTTGCGCTGGGCCCTTCTCTGCTGGTGCCTTCTTCGTGGCGGTCTTTGCTGGCTTGATGGGTGTCGGCTCCTTCCTGGCCGGCACTGCCTTCTTAGCCGCGCTCTTCTTGGGCTTGGGGGTGAGGAAAGCGGCGGCGGCTTCGGAGAGAAAGTCGGGCTCGCCTTCGCGGGGAATGGCGCGGTGTCCTGAGAGGGCAAGCCGAACGGCAAAGCCTGTCAGCTTGTCGTCTGCGGTGCCATCGATGGCGGCAAGCAATACCTCTTCGGCGCTGCGCTTGTCGTTTTCGTTGGCGGTGTCCTCGGCCAGGTCGTCGGCGAAGGTGTAGGGGTCAAGGTTCACGATGGCGCGAAGGAGGACGCGCAACTGTGCGTCGGTCAACATGGCTGGGGCCTGGGCGACGATGCGCTCGAAGGTCTCCTCGCGCTGCTTGCGGAGTTTGTCGCGCCTGGCAAACTCTGCCTCGCGTTCCTGCTCCTCGCGCTCTTCCTGCTTCTGCCGTTCTTCGTCGCGGCGTTGCTGCTCATCAGCGTGGGCCTTCTGTTGTGCTTCGTACTGCTGGCGGCGTTGCTCGGCCTGTTCGTCTGTCTCGACTGCGGGCGCGGGTGCCATGATGGGGGCGGGATGTTCCGCTGCTCGGGCGGCTGCGCGGGGGTCGTGTACCGGGCAATGGTTGTCGGTGCAAACGGTAAGGATTGCGCCTACGCGCTTGCCGTAGACCACGATTGCGGGTTTAGCTGCTTCGCACGGTGCGATGGGCTCGGCGTCGGGGTTGTCGTTGGTGGTGTCGATCTCGCGGAAGTGGCCGCGCTGGACGGCTTCCGTCCTCTTCTCGGTGGGCTTGCGCCATGCGTCTTCGATCTGTACCAGCTCGGGACGGGCGGCAATCTCACGGTCTAAATGTGCGTTTACCTTGGCATGGAAGCATGGGGCGTCAAGGCACTGGTCCCCGTGGCTTTCAACGTCGGCGAAAAGTACGGTGTTGAATCCACTGCGGCGGGGGCAGGTGACGCAAGCTCCGGCGATGGGGTTTAGCGTTGAGTCTTCCTTGCTGAACGGGGCATTGGCAAGGGACAGGTAGAGGTTGGTCTGTATCCACGCGGACAGGTGCTTGGCGGGTAGCAGGTGCGGTTCCTTGTCCTGCCAGTCCTTGCGCCAGCACTGCTCGTAAGCGTTAGCCTGGGCGTCCTGCGGGAGCCGGGCTAGCAGGTTGGCGTGGGATGCGGTGATGCGCTCGGCGCTGAATGCCTCGGCGATCGCGGGAACAAGTTGCAGGAGAGACAGGCGGGCGTAGACGTGTGCGGGGCTCTTGCCTGATTTCTCGACCAGCGTTGCCACGTCGTAACCGGGCATGTCGAGTAGCCGCTGGAAGCCCTGTGCTTCCTCGTAGGGGTGGACGTCGATTCTCTGAGAATTTTCCACTAGCGCCCATTCGAGGGATTCGGCATCGCTGATATCCACGATGCGGGCGGGGAGGCTGAACAACTCGGCAAGCTGCGCGGCTCGGAAACGTCTGGCTCCTGCGACGATCTCAAAACCTTGTCCATGGGGCCGCACGGTGATGGGCTGAATGAGGCCATTGGCGCGAATGCTCCCGGCCAGTTCGTTCAGCTTGCACTCGTCAAAGGTGCGGCGAGGGTTGTTGGCCGATTCGGTAATGGTGTCGATGGCGATGTACTGGAATTCGCTGCTGTTCTGCACGGTGGTTCTCCTGGGGTGTCGTGGTGGTGCTGTGAAGGGGGAAGCGGACGCGGTACCCTGCATCCGCTCGTGACGGAAAGGGCTTTAGCCGCGTACGTGTTTTTGCGGGTCGAAGGCCTCGGCGTAGCCTTGCAAACGCAGGTTGTTATCCCACGTCTTTGCAAAGCGTTGGTGCTGCTCGTGTAGCTGCACCAAGTGCACGTAGTGGCTGCGGACGATGTTGCGGCTCCACTGCTCCACGCCTACATAGTCGTTTCGGTAGGTGTAGGGGTTTAGCTCGGGGCCGTCGTGGAATCCAAGCTCGAAACACATCTCCGGGTCGCGCATGGCGTCGCCGTTCTGCTCTCCGTAGTGCGCAACTGAGATTGCGGGGAGTCCCTGGGGGCCTGACTCGTCCACGGCTTCAATAACAAGGTCCATATAAGGCGCGTTGTCGATCTTGAGGTACAGGCCGGGGTGCCAACCTCCGGCCTTTTTGAGGATTTCAAGAATGGTTCGCACTATGCCACCTCCGCGAGTGCTGCGTCGGTGCCACTGTTTGTGGCGTTAGTGCCTTCCGTTGCGGGTTCTGGCTCGGTCTGTTCGGCTTCTTCCTGCTTGGTCTCGATTGCAGACAGAATCAGGGCTGCGGTGCGCTGGATGACTTCAAGCGATTCGGTGAGCAGGGCGGCGTTGCCGTGGTAAAGCTGGATGTAGTCGGCTGAGGCGCGTCCTGCGTCAAGGCCGATGGTCTGCGAGACCACAAAGGCGATTGCCTCGGCTTCCGTCTCGCGTACTGTCTTGGTAGTGGCGGTCCTGCGCTCGGCCTTGTGGAGCATTTCGTGCGCGAGCTCGTGCACAAGGGTGCTGAACTCCTCGGCTGGTTCCTGGCCGGGAAGAATCGCAATCTTTCCGCCGTAGCTCATCCCCATGGCGGGGGCAATGCTCTCGTTGAACTCCAGCTCGATACCCTGGGCGATGGTGAAGTCGATGAGGCGTTCGCGGAACTCGCCAACCTCTCCCCTGGTGCGCTCGGTGAATGCGGGAAGCTCGGCCCCTTCGGTCTGCGATACGTCGAACACGTAGACGGCGCGGAATCCGACCAGTACAGGCTGGTTCTGCTTCGTGATGTCCTTGTTGGCCTCGGTGTCCTTCTTCTTGCGGGTGCCGATCATCGGGGCAAGAATGCGGATGCCCTTCTGTCCCTTCATGACCTTGCGTCCAAGCTGGTTCCACGCATATAGGCCTGCGACGCGGGTCGCGTCCGGCTTCTGCCGTGCGATCTCGAGGATGTTCCCAAAGCTGTAGTTATGGAAGCGGCCCATGGCGGTGAGGTAGGCGGTGAGACCTTCGCTGTGTCCGGCCTCCAACTGCTCGATAAGTAACTGGACGTTGGCGGCGATGACCTCTTTCGAGGTTTGGGGCTTGGGGGCTGCGGGAAGGGTGGTGACGTTGCTGGTCGTGATGTTGGTGGTGGCGGCGTTCTGGGTGGCGTTGCTGGACTGGTTGCTGCTCATGGTGAAGGCTCCTGGGTTTGAATCGTTCGGTCGTGGGTGTTTCACACTCACGCCTTGGCCCAGGCCCACGCCTGCAGGGGCGGCAAGTGCAAGAGCCGGATTCCTTTCCCGAAGGGCGGGTGCACTTTGCCCGGTCTGCACAAGCGCAGCGCGGAAGATAAAGGTGGCTCTTGCGCGCGCCAGGGACGGAGTCCATCAGGGAGGCTTGGTTTCCTTGCTTTAAGCTCGCCTGCGAGCCGAAGAAATCGCTTTGTGTCTTGGCAGTGCCGATGTTCTAAGGGGAACGGCTAAACCGAATGGAACTCAGCTGTCGGCTGGGTTACCAAGGTTTTGTAGAAATCAGGTCATCCAGGACGTACTTCTGCCGAAGTGCGAGCCATTCTCATGCTGCTGGTCCTGTGCTTTGCCGGCCACACGGTCGTGGCGCAGCAACCTGTCTTGCGTTTTCTCCGGACCCACTACAAGGCAGCAGACGGGAACCTGGGTTCGGCGCCCCCGCATCTACAAACGTGGTCCGCGCACCGAACAGCCGACAGCAACCTGCCGCGACGGTTCGCTTAGCTTCGCCCACTCGCGCTCAGGGCAATGCAGTTACCACGGCGGCATCCGTCCCGCAGCTCTTCAATAAGCCGTTTTTCGGGGTGGTTGCGGGGCGTCCCCGCTGAGATGGGGGACGGAGGGCGGGACGACCGCAGCAGGGAAGAGACTTCTTCCCCCCTTGGAATGTTGCGATTATGCTTGCTCTCGATGTCGTGCCTTCGTAAGCTTGGCGAATGGCATGGGGATTTCGACGCAGCTTCAATCTAGGACCTTTGCGCATCAATGCTTCAAAATCTGGAATCGGGTATTCGGTCGGCGGGCGTGGTTTACGCATCGGCAAGGATGCCAAGGGCCGCAGTTACACAAACGTGTCCATACCAGGCACGGGGATCTCGAATCGGACGTACACGAAATCTGTAGGTAGTAAGCGGCAGGGAAGCTATACTTCCCCTACCCAGCAGAACACTCAAGCCACACCATCTCGAGTAAACGGTCGTGTATTAGGTCAGCTTTTTGTGTACGGGCTGGCGGCATTGCTGCTTTATGCCGTGATCTCGTTCCTGCTGCATCTGCTCTAGGAGAGTCACAGATGTCGATGGACCAAGTTCCCTTTGGCGAAAGCGCAGAATTTGCGTTGAACACAGAACCTCGCTGCCCTTGTTTGCTGCTCCTGGATACGTCCGGTTCTATGCGCGGCAAACCGCTCGATGAACTGAATGCAGGTATTCGCCAATTCAAGGACGAGCTTTTTGCGGACGAAATGGCGCAAAAACGAGTTGAGATTGCCATTGTGGGTTTTGGCCCCGTGCGCGTTTTATCGGAGTTCCAGACTCCCGACGTGTTCGAGCCGCCGACACTTACCGCGACAGGCGATACGCCGATCGGGGCGGCCATCGAAGCGGGCCTGGCGCTGCTCGACCAACGTAAACAGTCGTACAAGAACAATGGTGTTTCCTACTACAGACCCTGGATTTTTCTGATCACAGACGGCGGCCCGACGGACTATTGGCAAGCAGCGGCCGAAAAGGTGAAGGCCGGGGAGGCAGCGAACAGTTTTTCTTTCTTTTCGGTAGGAGTGGAAGGTGCGCGTATGGACATCCTTGCGCAAATCACAACACGCGAGCCGTTGAAGCTGCAGGCGCTTCGGTTCCGGGATCTATTTAGCTGGCTTTCCAACTCCTTAGGCTCGGTCTCGAAGTCCAAAGTCGGCACTTCGGTCGCTCTCGACAACCCAGCAGCTCCGGGTGGTTGGGGTTCGGTTGGATGACAGGAGGGTGGAAGTTTGCGGCGGCATCCGTTATTGGCACATCCCACCTGAAGAATCCCGACGGCATTTGTCAAGATTCACACCTATGCCTGTATGACTCCAGGTTAGAACTCTTAATCTGTATTGTCTCGGACGGAGCCGGCTCAGCCTCCAGGTCGCAGGAAGGGTCCAAGCTTGCTTGTTCGTTCGTCGCGGATTCGATTGCTGGTGCGACTGCTACGAGCTCTCTGACTCGCGATTTTGCTTTGGAAACATTAGCTAAACTGCAGGCCGCGCTGTTGGAAGAAGCTCGGCGCAACGAACTACGCGTTCGCGAGTACGCGTGTACCTTGCTGGTGGCAATCGTGGGCCAGGAGAGCGCAGCCTTTTGGCAGATTGGCGATGGCGCAATTTGTTTTCGGACAGCAGTGGGTGTAGGCCTCAACTATGCCTTCTGGCCTGCGAAAGGCGAGTACGCGAACGTTACAGAGTTCGTGACGGATGCGAACGCAGCGGAGGAGCTGAACTTCGATACGGGCGATCTTGCTTTGCAGGATGTAGCCCTCTTCAGCGATGGACTCGAAAGGCTCGCTTTGGACTTCAAAGCGGGGGAGGTTCATGAAGCCTTTTTCACGGCCCTTTTTCCTTACCTTTACAGGAGACCAGAGGGTCATCTTGTGGAGTTGGAAGGTCAAGTGCAATCTTTCCTCGCGTCCGAGCGAGTCAACTCCAGGACAGACGACGACAAAACATTGCTTCTCGCAAGCCGGGTGAACGATGCCACCTAAGACAGGCTCCACGCTGTACGGAACGGATGGGTCTACTCACCAGCTTTTTCAAGAGATTGGGAAGGGTGGTCAGGGTTCGGTCTGGTCGCTCAGCGGTGAGCAGGATGTCGTGGCGAAGTTCTATCACAACGGAATTTCTATCGAGGACCTGAAAAAGCTCGATGTCATGTGTCGTCTGAAGTCAGACGCTTTGGCCCAAGTGGCAGCATGGCCTTTAGCCCTGCTGAAGGAGACTAAGTCAGGGCAGCCCCAAGGCCTCCTGATGCGAAGGATCACCAACTTCCACTCCGTAAATCAGCTCTACAGCATCAAGAGCCGGCTGAAGAGCTTTCCGGAGGCTCAGTTCCCCTTCCTGCTTCATAGCGCAATCAACACGGCACGCGCTTTTGCCACGATCCATGACGCCGGGCAAGTGGTAGGGGACGTAAACCACAGCAACCTTATGGTGTCGCACACCGCAACGGTGGCAATGATCGATTGCGACAGTTTTCAGATTACAGATGCTGGAAAGACCTTTTTCTGTCCGGTCGGCGTTCCGGAATTCACCCCTCCTGAGCTTCAGGGCGGGAGTTTCGCGAATCAACGCAGGACGCCTCAGCATGATGCGTTTGGTCTTTCAGTTCTGATTTTCTACCTTCTGTTCCTTGGCCGGCATCCGTTCATGGGTGCTTACGATCTGAAAGCTAACGACATGCTTTCGTTGGACCAAGCCATTGCTCAATACGCTTTTCCTTATGCGCTGAATGAACAATCTCCGGAGGTGCGCTTACCGCCATTCGCTCCGCGATTGAGCGACTACCCCGTAAACGTTGGAGAGTTGTTTAAGCGAGCTTTCACGCGAGAGTCGCTGCAACGCGGCCGGCCAACGGCTCACGACTGGGTTGGTGTCCTCAGTTCTCTAAGCAAGTCGACCAAAGTGTGTGGAACGAACCCCAACCATCACTATTTTTCAGGACTGAGTAGGTGTCCTTGGTGCCGAGTAGAGGGCGTCATCGGAGCGGCGATCTTCGGGATCAAGGTGACGGCGATACGAGACGAGAACTTCAATCTGATTGCCGTCTGGGCACAGATAGAAGCAATCAGGGCAGTTCCTGAAGCCTTGGAAAAGCCAGATGTTGAGCGGTTGAAAACAAAGTTCTCACCTGATCCGGCTCTCGAGACCATCGTAAAGCGCCGCCGCATTTTCCGAGTCGTAAGCCTCTCGCTTCTTCTTTTTGGTTCTATTGCAGCGGTAGCGTCGCTTGTGCCGCTCGCGGCTGTTCTAGTGATCGTCGGGATACTGTTCGCGAGCAAGAAAATTTGGAGCAAGGGAGCGAGCGTCGCAAAGCCGTTCTATGACAGGTACGCGGATGCTGCTACGACCTACAAACAGGCGGAAAACGCATTTGAGCAAACGGCCGTGGTTCCAGCCAGCTTCAACGCAGGAAAGCAGAACCTGGGTGTTCAGAGAAAGCAATATGAAGGTCTCGGCGCAGACAAGATTGCTCGCATGAAGATTCTCGATGCCAGCCGCGAGCGAAAACAGCGACAACACTTCCTGGAGCGTTTCCGTATAGAAGAC
This sequence comes from Bryobacteraceae bacterium, assembly GCA_965214005.1. Lineage (GTDB taxonomy): Bacteria > Acidobacteriota > Terriglobia > Bryobacterales > Bryobacteraceae > Bog-105. The sequence goes on along the minus strand of CBDCAQ010000001.1, from coordinate 3,376 downwards.
GAGCGGATTGCAAATATCGGTCCCAAGAACAAAGTCATCTTGGCTGCTTGGGGTATAGAAGATGCTTGGGATGTTGACGAGCAAAAGATCGAGCATCCCGAAGGATTCGGGCCAGTAAAACGGCAGGCTTTGGTGGACTGGCGTAGAGAGAAAGAGCGCCTCTTCCGATTCGAGCCCGCCCAACCGGTTGATCCGCGAGACATTCACTCGTTGGACCAAGAGTTTAGTCAAAAGGCGTCTTCACTTCGCACGGCATTGAATAGTGGTCCCGAGCTTTTAAAGCAAAGCGTGGGTGTCTGGCAGGCTCAAAGGCGACAATCGCTATCTGTTCTTACTGCTGCCGCCTCTGGATTGGCACACGCGGGAGTTGATCGAGCCGCTTTAGGTGTGTTCTAGCCCCGGCGTTCGTCGGAGTTGGGCGTTTCGGGGTGTTCCCGCTTGAAGGTGTGGCAAAAGAGTGTGCCGGCGTCGGTGGCCGGCACGCTATGAAGACAGGGGAGGGCTTTTCCCCAGGAGGCCATTGTTCTAGCCTTTTGAAGGAGAAGTCTTTAGGGAGCTGAGTGTTCTCATTGCAAGGACATGCACAGTTTCCAAATTGGAAATCGTGTAGTACTATGAACCTTATGCAAGGGCAGGACATCGTACTTCTGCTGAAGCTGGTTCTTGCGAAAGGAAAGCCAATCCTTTCCAAAGACTTGGCACGCGAGCTTTTCTTATCGCCGTCAGAGATTTCAAAGTCTCTGCAAAGAAGCCGGGAAGCCGGTCTGATCTACCTGAGTGATACCGAAAAACGTGTCAACCGACCGGCATTGGTAGAACTGCTACTTCACGGCATGAGGTACGTCTTTCCTCCACAAAAGGGAGGCCTGACAAGAGGGGTGCCGACAGGAGCATCGGTAGAGCCGCTGAGTGCCTCCTTTCCAGCCGACACAGAACCACCTTCTGTTTGGCCGTACGCAGAGGGGACGACGCGAGGGCTGTCACTCCATCCGTTGTACAAGGGAGCTCCCCAAGCCGCACTACTGGACAAGGATCTTCATCAACTCTTGGCACTTTGCGATGCTATCCGCGACGGTCGAACGCGCGAACGCAATCTTGCCAGCACCATGTTGAAAGAGGCGCTCAGCTCGTGAAAGCCGACCCAAACTTGCCTTTGCTGGAAGAAGCTGCTGCCAAGCTCAAGCCTCTTCTCGACGAAATCGTCTTCGTGGGAGGCGTAACACTCGGCCTGCTCATCACGGACAGTGCAGGCGCCGGTATTCGCGGTACAAATGATGTGGACGTCGTCGCGGAGATCCTTACATATCCTGACTACATCCTGTTTTCGGAACGATTGCTTCAAGCTGGCTTTGTAGAAGATTCGGGTGAGAAGCCTCTTGCATGCAGGTGGCGGCATAACAGTCTCATCTTGGATGTGCTGCCGCTGGATGAGAAGGTGTTGGGTTACACCAACATCTGGTATCGAAGCGCTCTCGCCACTGCGCAGAAGGTCACACTTCCAAGTGGGACGTCCATTCAGGTCATTACAGCGCCGTTCTTCCTCGGGACCAAAATGGAGGCGTTCAGAGGAAGAGGGAAGAACGACTTCATCGAAAGCCACGACATAGAAGACTTCATAGCTGTCATCGACGGACGAGAAGCGATAGTCGAAGAGATCGCCGCCGCGTCCTTGGAGCTTAGGCAATATCTTGGGGAGGCGGCGCGCATTCTCTTGCAGGAGCCGCGATTTCGGGACGTGCTGCCTGGCTTCATCTACGGAGACGCCATTTCCCAGCAGCGGGTTCCGCTTATCGAGCGACGCCTGAGTGAGATATCGCGGCTGCTATAGACAGGCTCCGTACAAATATATGGTACTAATATTACCTATGAGCGAGACGCCTGCAGTCCCAATCTCAACCGGCTACACTTCTGCCACTGAAGTTGATGTGGTGTTTGCTTACATGAGCGAAACTGTCGGCCGCCTGCAACGGATGTTCGTTGATGCTTGCGCTCAAGCAGCAGACCATCTGGAGAAACGTAGGTGGAAGCGATTCGATCCAAATCTCTACGCTTACGAAGTGCGGAAAGAGGTCTTCGAAGCTCTGTTGTCGGAGAACCTGGCCGTCGAGCTGGAAGACTCTGACCCGCTGAAGGTTGAGAGCATGTCGCTCTGCGGCTTGCTGCTGAAACTGAAGTTCGTCCATCTAAGAGTTCGCCGGAGTAAGGATGGTGAGGTGCCAAAGGCTGACGGCAACCTCATGGACTTTTATCAAGCAAATCTTTTCTCGGCAGCGCCGGTTGACGGAGAGGTGGCACCCCTAAACCTCATGCTGCTTTGGGATGTGGATGAGGCGAAGCAGTTCAAGCGGTTTTGGTTGGGGTGTCCGAAGGAAGATGGCATCCACTGGCACTGGCGCAGGGCAATCCTGTTAGAAACAGTTGCAAACGCGGACGAACCCGATCACGCGCAAGCTTTCCGCGAAGCCTTTGAGGCTGAAAACTCCGACGTTCCTATGACTCGAGTGGAAGGAGAGCCAGAAAAGCGAGCAACCGGCACAGACGAGAAGACGGGCAAATGAACCAAACTTTCGATTTCTACAATGCTCGGTTCGTCAATGGTGATCGCGTCATTCAAGCTCGCGAAATGGCGTGTATGACGCAGGTGGAGCTTGCGCGCGCGGTAGGCGTTACGCAACCGATGATCGCTCATCTCGAGAAGGGCCTAAAGCAGCCTTCGATGGATCTCGCTGAAGCAATTTCGGCAGAAACCAAAGTTTCTATGGATTTTTTATGCCAGCCCTCGAACGTTGGACTTCCTGAAGGGTCTCTGTTTCGCGCTAAGCAAAGCGTGTCCGCTAAGAAGCTGCTCCAGGCTCACAGCATCGCGGAGCGCGCGTTTGAAATGTTTCTCAAATTGAGCGGGCATTTTCACTTGCCAGCAGCGAAACTACGGCCGGTAACGGGTTCGCCGCAAGATGCCGCTAGGTCAGCTAGAAAGCTCTTGGGCTTGAGCCCCGACAAACCGATACCTCATCTCATCAGAGCTTTCGAAAAGGCCGGTGGAGTGGTACTTCCTTTTCCAGAACTGGAAGGGCGAGAAGCATTTGCCGTGTGGGCTGGAGACAGGCCCATCGTCGCTATCGGACCCACACAGAATGGTGATCGGTTACGTTTCAGCGTTGCTCATGAGATCGGCCATTTGCTCATGCATCAATCGCCGACAGCGAGGGCAAAGGCGGAGAGCGATGCTAACGCCTTTTCCGCGGAACTCCTGATGCCGGCGGATGCGATACAGGCTGACTTGGAACAACCACTTAGTGTCGAGCGACTAGGACAGCTAAAACTGAAGTGGGGCGTGGCGATGGCTGCGCTGCTTTTCCGAGCGAGGGAACTCAGT